>NZ_JAFBDQ010000005.1 GCF_016908315.1 Halanaerobacter jeridensis
ACCACTAGAAGTGCTCTTATCCCTCAGCTGATTAATCGCCTTAAACTTATCAATCAACAGATTGAAGAAATCAAAGAACAATTAGCTGAAAAAATTGATGATAACCCCTATCAATTAACTACTATACCTGGATTAGGTTACACTTTAGCAGCTCAATTCATTGCTGAAATCGGTCATATTGACCGTTTTGATTCTGCTAATGAATTAGCTAGGTATGCTGGATTAGCACCAGCTGAATACAGCTCAGGCAAATCTCAGCAAAGTTCTAGGAAAAAATACGGCTGTCGTAACCTAAACCGGGCTTTCTATCTACTAGCTTTACAACAAATTGGCACTACTAGAAATAACAGACCTAAAAATCCAGTTGCCTATAAATACTATCAGAAAAAATTAGCTGAGGGTAAATCACGCAAAGCTGCTTTAGTCTGCTTAAAAAGACGCTTAGTTGATATTATTTATGCTATGATGCGAGACAAATCTACCTATGAATTACCTGAAACTCCTGAGTACGAAGTCTTAAATCAAGCCAGTTAATTGATAATCTCTGAATTAGCTGCCATTAGTTAAAAAATCTATAATTATTGCTTTGGGGATTGCTAGGTCAAATTAGTTTCCATTTTTTAACTTGTAAAACTTTTACTTGACATAAGACGTCTTATATTTCACTTTAAATTCAAAATTTATTACACAACTCATCTAACTTATCTCTTAATTCTTTTACCTTTTCTTTACTAACTTCGAAATTAACCTTTTTACTTTCCCCATCATTACAAGCGATATCTAATTCAATTAAAGCTGTAGTAATATTATGTCCTAATTCTTCTTTTTTTATTACTTGATAATTTAATGACCTTAACTTATCATTTAAACACGAAATATGAAATAATAATTTTTGTTTGAATTCATCAGTCAAAATAATTTCACGTAATTTTTCAATTAAGTATGAATTTAATTCAATAAAATCTTTATCAAAATTCTTTTCTCCTAAAGATTTTTTCTCTATAAATGCTTCAATAAGTTCAGTTAAAATATGTAACGTATATTTTAAATAAAATTCATTCAAATCATATTCTTCTATATATTCATTATATGAAGTCTCTGATACTCCTATTCCGTATGACATATAATTTACATCCAATCCTATAATCCCTTTTTTATTCATTTCATCTAAACAATTTACAATTTCATCACACTTTTCTTTATCTGTTAATAAATTTTCTATTTCTTCTTGTTTTTCAAAATTAATTTCTGACATATTATTCCTCCTCGCATAAGTTTATAATTTGAATTTTTTATAAACTATACTCATATGTAAGTAATACTATATATAAGTATATTTTCCTGCATATATAGATAACTTTTTTATTTTCTTATTTTTAATAATAACAAAAATATTAATGAATTTACAGTTAAAATTATATTTTAAAAATAAAATTTTTATTAGAACCATTAATAAAAATATTCAAAACTACATAAAAAACAAAACTTCTAAAATAGGATTTCGGATAACGTCCCTGCGATTCGCGACGTCTCGCTACTGCTCCTATACTTTGCCTATTCTCCTAAATTTCATAAGTCAGTGCTTAACCCTGCACTATCCTCTAGACCTAGATGTCGCTAATCGCATGTTATATGATGGAGCGACCCGGAACCACAAAGATAAAATTCTGCTTTTGCTATTATCTTAGCTAAAAATCATTTCTTACGCATCACAAAGCAGTTCTATTCCTAGCCCAAAACTATTTACCTGAGGGAAAGGGGGCGAAACTTCTATCTTCCTAATAAGTGAATCTTTTCTCTCAATTATGTAATTCTTGCTAATATGTATAAACCCTTCATAAAATAATCCAATTTTCAAAAAGATAAAAATGGGTTTTCAACTTTCACATTCAAAATGAAATTAAGGAGTTAGCTAATACAATTTTGCCATGCTATTCCAAGTTTTTTATCGTCTATCACAATGCTCTTTACTAACAAATTAAAAAGCTCTCCATTTAGCCTAACTCCTGTCCAGCACCGCACTGGTTTTCCTAACGAAAAGACTAGCCTAATAATTCCTAATCAAGGATAAAGAAAGGTTTTCTTCTGCCCCCTTTCCCTTTTCCAATTTTCTCTGCAAGATAGAAGTTGACTACATCAATCTAGCCATGCTATACCACAGATTATTTAATAACTCTTATGCTCTTTATTCTGCATTGAAAATTTATAAGTAGTCACACTTCTATCCTAAGAATAATCCAAATAAATAAACTTGCACAATGATAAAGAGGTTAGGAAATGTTATAAAAATATTGCTGAAGCTTTTTTTGAATTGAATCTTTTACCTGAGGTTTTAATGAAAGATTTTTAACCCTAATTTGTTTTCTTTTTAAATAAGTAACTAAAAAAGCTCTATTATTTTCCCTAATTTGCTATTAAAAATCTTAAACCTATAAAAAAATCACTATTTCCTAACCTTCCCTCGAAAATAGTGATCTCTTACTGGTTGGATTCTATAACTGAAAATCAATATCTTAGCTCTTTCATATAACGTCCCGCAGCTTCGCGACGTCCCATCAATGCTCTATAACCTAATCTAATGCAACCTTAATTTCATAAGTCAGTCCTAACCTCATTTATACTCTACAATTGGATGTCGCTAAGCTGCTGTTATGCGAAGTGCTAAATCTCAGATAACAACTATATATCACTTGAAAAATAATTATCAATGATTTTCCGTAATTTCTTTACTCCCTTCTCTTTGGCTTTATTTCGAATTTCTTCTTTGGAAAAATAATTTATTTGATATTTATTAGTGCTTTGAGCGCGTTCTTTCAAATAATCTTCTGCTTCTTTTTCAAAACCACCAGTAGACCATAACTCAAAAATGAGCTCTTTATTTCTATGTTCATCTTCTTGAAAAGTCCAACTTCTTATTTTAGGAATATTATCTGTCACCCATTTTTTAGCAAACCCCTTTCCTATTGGGGCTTTCTTTCCCTTGCATTCAACAATCCTTAATCTATCGGGATTATCATAAGCAAGAACATCAATTTCTCTTCTTTCCCCACTATCTTTATCAAGAACTACCTCATTGATTTTAATATATATAGATGATTGAGAATAATAATATCCTACAGCCAATTCAAAAAGTGCTCCTCTTAAATTAATAGACGCTCCTCTTAAATCAGATAATTTATCAAATAAATCAAAATATTTATCAGGATTTTTACTAATAACTGCAGAAGCATTTTCGATTACATTTACTAATGACTTCAATACTTCAGTATATTGGTTATCAAATAATTCATTAACAAATCCAATAAATATTCCTCGAGATTTAAGCAACTGAAAAGCTTCCTTCTCTAAATCTTCTACTATAATAATAGGGATAAAAGAAGAAACATTATGATTCTGTTTGATAATATCAATTTTATTTAAAAAATATTCAACATGCTCTTCTAATACTTCTTTTCCCAGTAAAATATCTGCCACAATAAATCCTGGTGAATCTTCATTTCTTAAATTAAGAATATAAGATGGAGCTGTAAAACCCCACTGAAATTTATAAAATTCCGCATTATTAGATAACTTTTCTGCATCATTATAAGAAGTGAAATTTATTTTTTTCGCCCAATCTTCAAAATTAGAAATAGTTAGTTCTTTTGCTAACTCAATTGCTTTAAATCTGGTATGAGTTGAACTAACTTCTATTAATGAATTCAACTGATATATATCATCAGTATATTCAACTAAAACATCTAATTGTAGCAAATCATCAATAATAGAGCTAGCCGGTTTATGTCCTTTTAACTTTTTAATCGGAGAACAAGTATAACTAGGTAATTGATTCATATCTATAAATCCATCATGAAATAATACTGCTTGTATAAAAAAATGATACGCTTTAGCATGAGTTTCAAAACTGTTTACTAAATTTTGATAAAAAAGTTGAGTCTTAAAATGATCACTTAAATAAATAAATTGTTGGTTATTATTAAAAGAAATAGTCTTCATTTTTTTCACAGGAGAATTTGCCCGGGAAATAGCTTTTCTAGCTGCATCATTAGTTATTTCATGTTTTTCTTCTAATTTTTTAGCTAATACTCCGGAAACCATTGGACCATCATCTTGAAGAATCTTTTCTATACGTGTTGTCATTTTATGTCACACCTCACTATTTATAAATAAACAATCAATCAAGCGATCAATTAATTTTTTTAGTTTTTCAATACCGACAATTCAATAGTTCATAGAGCTGGAAAAAAATACAATGTCACACTTTCCTTTTCAAACTAAAAAATTGTCACTAAAATATGTAACTAAGATTTAGCATTTCGCATAACGTCCCTGGGCTTCGCGACGTCTAGGCACTGCTCCTATACTTTTGCCTATGCTCCTAAATTTCATAAGTCAGTGCTGCAACCCTGCCATATCCTCTGTGCCTAGATGTCGCTAAGCCCATGTTATCTGACGTAGCCATTGTCGAATAAAAACTACTGTACTTACATCAAAAATTTTGGTTATAATTAAGATTAGGTAAGGCAATTAAACAACTTGCTTTTTTATGATATCCATAGCGATTAAGCCCCATATTAGCAAATAAAAACACATCCTTCTTGGCTCTGGTAATCCCAACATAAAAAATGCTAAGCACTTCTTCAAATTCTTCTCTTAAAGAAGACAAAAACTGGAATTTACAACATTTATCAAACTCTTCCTTCCCTTGTTTAGCACTACACAACTTGCAAAGTCCTTTTGAAGTAGGAAATGAGTATGCTGTAACTCTAGGAATGTATACATAATCCCATTCTAATCCTTTGGCACCATGTATTGTAGTTATTGTTATCCTTTCATCAATTTCATTCATTAAATGCTTTAAAGATTCATTTTCTAACACAAAAGAAATCTTTTCAAACTTTTTATTTTTTGATATATTTTCTGCTTTAGTTTTTTGAAACAATTTTTTTAATAACCTTAACAAGGAATTATATATATACATTGTATCATCTTCATATATATCTTCAGTAAGCAATTCCTCCATTCTATCAACAACTCTACTTAGTACACGTTTTGCAATAGATTGATTGATACCACTTTCTTCCAAAAACACATCTAAAGCTTTCTCATGAAAAGCTACATATTCTCTGTCAGTATCATTGAATAATCCATTAAAATAGGAAATAGATTGTTCTTCTAATTTTTCAATTACCTCATTAGTACAATAACTAGCTCGACACAAAATAGATACATCATCAGAATCACTAATCTTATCTTTAATATGTTCTACAATAAACTCGGCTTCTTTATGATTGCTCTTAAAAAATTTAAAATTCATTTCAGCTTCTTTATCAAAAGAATCCATCTCACTATAATTTAAAAAGATACTACGAATATAACTGTCTAATTTTTTCATCTTTTCATTATCATCAAATCTATGATTTGTTTTGAATCTCATTTCTTCCATATTAAATTCCTCAGCCATATGGTCAAACAAATCAGGAATAGCTCCAATAAAGCCATAAATTTTCTGAATTTTATCTCCCATTAAAATAATTTCGTTTTCTCCCATTAATTTTGTAAGCAATCTATATGATAAATAATTAGTATCTTGAAATTCATCAACAATAATCATTTTATAATATTGCTGATAAAAATTTCTAATTGATTTCTTATTTAATAAATAATAGGAAAAAAGCAATAATCCATTAAATGTAATAACTTCATTAGGGATTAATATTTCGTTTAAAATCTCAAAATAATTGCTTTCTAACTTTTCAACATTATCAATATTTTCTTTTTCAAACCCATTAAAATTTTTAATACATTTGTCATACTCTGATAAAATGTCCATTTCCGAAGATGATAGATAATCCTTTAGCACTGCTGAATAATCGGATACTATTCTAAAAGAATCCATAGCCCCCAAATTTTTATTTAATAAATATCCATGTTTTTTTAACAAAATTCTTGCTAAATTATGATAATTTGCTACATCAAGTTTCTTGGATAAATCAACATTTTCATCATCTAATAATTCAGGTAATAATTCATTAGTATCTTTTTTAATTTTATTAGCTGCATTTACGCTAAATGTAAGGGCTAATATTTTTTTATGATGTATTGTCGGATCTGTAACTATTTTGTAAGCAATTTTACTAATCATTGTTTTGGTTTTCCCATATCCAGCTGGAGCAGTTACAATTATTCTTTGTTTTTGACTGAAAATAAAATCAAGTTGCTCTTCATCTTTTCCATGAATATCCTCAATTGATTTAGAAATAGCTTTTTTATTCTTCATTATCTTCTACTCCATTCATTAATTCTTCTATAATATCTTTAAAAACTTCAGGCACATTAGTAACATATTTTGCTAAAAGAGAACCATTTAAAGCATTTTTTTTATTCCTTAATTGTTTTATTTCTTCTTCTTGATAATTTAGCATAATTCTATTTTTAACTTCCTCAGGAACCTCATATTCTTCAGGAGCTTCTATAAAAAGTCTGGGACTAAATTCTTCCATCTCCTTTTTTAAATAATTTATAAAAGGAGTAATTTTATCTGCTTCCTTTTGATAAAGCAAATAATCATTAAAATCAAAACTATTATATATTTCTGCTTCAAAATCTATTTCATTTGTGAAAAATATTCCATCTTCATTTTTATATTTTTCTTCTTGATCTTTATCAATTATAGCTATAGCTCTAATATCATATGCATCATAAAGTTTCATACATCTAAGAACACTACCAGCCCCATCAAGTTTTATAATTCCAATACTTTCTTCATCAATATCATATCCTATTCTTTCAATAAGTACTGGTAAAGCTCCGAATTCTGTATCACCTTCTACAAGAACTACAGCTTTACTAAACATAGCTTCTTTAATATACATAAAACTTCTTATTAAGTGTTTATGAGTTTTATCATTAAAATCTATATTTCTACCACACTTTACATTAACTTTATCATTAACCTTATATAATCTAGTAATTTGTTTATAGTTATTTAATAATATATTAGGAGAATGTGTAACAACAAACACTTGTCCAATCAAACCATCTATTTCAAATAATTCTTCGAGAAGTTTGATAAAGTCTTCATTCTTATTATCAATAATTCTTTTTATACCTTTAATTAATGCTCTTTGTCTATATGGATGTTGGTGTATTTCAGGTTCATCTAAAGCAATTACAATTGGTAAATATCTATTTCCCTCATCATCATTAATTAAAATATTATTAAATTTTTCTTCTTTCTTATTAGTTTTTAATTTTATTAACAAATCTAAAATATATAAAAATATATTAAATGAATATTGTAAGCCATCACCAAGTTCATTTAAACTTTTACCTGTATTGTCTCCTACCTCTAAAATTCGACTAACAATATTCTGCTCATCATCATCCACAAATGCTTCAATTACTTCTCCTTTTAACCCATTTATTTTATATATTTTTTTATTTAAATCATCAACAATTTCATTAACATCACTAATATTAATTAAATCTAAATTTTCTATATCTCTTTCCTCCAAAATGTTTTCAACTAAGTAATTTAAAACTTTTCCAGTTCCAGTGTTTTTTGAAAAATCTATTTCTTTGCTAGGATTCCTTAATGACGAATAATAAATAAAATTGATTTTTTTAATAGTTATTGGATTTATATATGTATCTGCCGGAGATGCATGTTTATATTCAATTCGACTATAAATATCTTCTTGAGTTGCTATAATAGTTAAACTATATTCATCATCAATATCAAAATTATTTTCAAAAAAACCCAATTCATCTTTATTGTAACTTATAGTGAATTTAACAGATATCTCCTTCTTTGTATCATCAAAATGTTCTTCATAGAATTTACCCTTACGTAATAAACAATTAAGCAACTCCATTACATTAGTTTTACCAACATTATTTTCTCCAACTAAAAAATTAATTTCCTCATCAAATTTAAAATTTAGTCCGCTTAAATTCTTGAAATTTTTTACTTCTTTTATTTCACTTACAAACATTTTTTTTGCCCCCGTTTCAATTTAAGTAATTAATCTTCTAATTTAAATAAAATTAGTTCATCGATTAAAATCAAGAAAAATTATATTTGATCTTAATCTCTTTGGATAACCTCTTTTTCAAAATGGCTATGTCAGATAACGTCCCTGGGGTTCGCGACGTCTCGGGACTGCTCCTCTATTCTGCTCATCATCCTAAATTTCATAAGTCAGTGCTACAACCCTGCCCTATCCTCTTACCTAGATGTCGCTAAGCTCATGTTATGTGATGTAGTTAGCAAAAGATATTTTCTATATTCTCCAAAACCTATGCAAACACTTCTAAACTATGCTAAACCTATTCTACTCACCTTTGCTAATGAGACTTTTCTTTCACAATCCTTCCCAAACAGCTCTAATTAGAGTTCTCTTACAACTATAATTCTATAACTTTAAAAAAAGAATAAACCGAAAGAGATAGAGTAGATATCCTTCCCTAAAATGGTTTCTAAATGTGTTTTTAACTTCACTATACTCAAAAATTTGCCTCTAAACCTGAGCATTTTCGCCGAAAAATTATACCAACGCCCAAAATATAGCCTAGGCATCGCTACTGGACTAACTTCAAACAAATATACTTCCACATAACTTATATAAGCCTTAACTCTATATTTCTTTTCCTTAATATAAAAAAGCATCTACTCTATCTCTTGACCGGTTATAGAATTCTGCAGCATTTTCTATTCTAATACAAACAAACCCATTTGCTAACTATGTCACATAACGTCCCTGGGCTTCGCGACGTCTCGGGACTGCTCCTATACTTTTGCTTATCCTCATAAATTTCATAAGTCAGTGCTGCAACCCTGCCCTATCCTCTATACCTAGATGTCGCTAAGCCCATGTTATCCGACGCCCGGCTTCTATAAAAAATATATCCCTCTTTTAACCTAGTAACTTTTTAATATATCTAAATATTCACTTTTTGTTTCATTATCATATAAACCCTTCGCTTCATTTAGAGTTTCTATAGCCCAGTCTACATATTTTTGATTTACTTTTTTACTATTTTCTATTTTTTCTATAAATCTTTCTATTTTATTTCTCAATTTATTGTTTACTGATTTTAATTTTTCTTCCAATTGTTCATTCTCTTCTGCTAGTTCTTCATTCTCTTCTGCTAGTTCTTCATTCTCTTGCTCTAATTGTTCTTCAATTTCTTTTAACATTTCTAATCTTTGTTTTAACCGTTGTGTTTCCTTCTTTTCTTGTTGTGTTTCCTTCTTTTCTTGTTGTGTTTCCTTCTTTTCTTGTTGTGTTTCCTTCTTTTCTTGTTGTAATTTCTTATCAGACTGCTCAACTGCCTCATCTAATGCACTTAACTCTTCATCACTCCATTCAGTACTTTCCTTACTACTCTCACCTTCATTTAATATTTCTTTTATTTTGCTTTTAACCCAACTAGGAGCTTCTATAAAATCTTTTCTCAATCTTTTATTCTCTGATTTCAACAACTCTTTATAAGCTAAATCTAAATTAGAAAGATTATCTTTAGTCAATATATCTATTTCAATTAAATTTTCTGCGAATTCTCCTGGTTTCATAAATTTATCTTCTAATTTGCTTATTTCTTCTAATTCGTCATATAATTTAGTTTTAGCCTTATTAGTACTTAATTCAGCTTGTTTTAGTTTCTCTTCTGTTAAACCATAATCCTCATTTAACTTAGTAGTTACATCATCTGCTAAAACATTCACTGTCAAAACCAATAGCAATACAATCAATAATAAAACACTTAACTTCTTCATAATCTGCCTCCCCTAAATTATGGTTTTTAATGTTTTTAATATGTATTTCTTTCAATAAAAATAGCAGCTAAGCCGGGTTTCGGATAACGTCCCTAGGGTTCGCGACGTCTAGCTAAACCCTCCTATAACTTGTCCATCCTCTAAAACTCAATATTCAATTCCTAACCTTCCCTAACCTCTCAACCTAGATGTCGCTAACCCTATGTTAGACGATGTTTGCTTGATAAAAATCATTACCTTCTCTCTATTTCTTCAATTATTAATTTTGGGAATTTATATTCAATTACAGCAATAGCTTCTTTTAAAAGCGGATAAGAAAAATCTCCTTTTGAACTAGTAATCATTGACATCCAATGAGTTGGATAATATCGAACTAACATACCAATCGCATATGAAATAATGTAAATAGTTAATAAAGAAGAAAAATTTAAATTATCAGCTAAAGGGGCAACAGCAAATATATTATTTTTTCTATCATTTTTTACAAACGGAACTCTATTATAAAACTCTTCATTAGAAGAATGAATTATTCTAAAAGATATATTTTCTAAATTACCTGCAAAATTATGTTTTTCCTTCTTTCTCGTTTTAATGTCTTTTGGTAAACCAAAGTCATCTCTAACTAATTCCTTATTAGGTAACCCAATACTAGTTTCTAACACTGCAATATCTGTTTGTTCAGATAAACAAAAAACAATTGCATTATAACATTTAGAATAATCATCAAAAGTATTCTCATATATATTTTGTAATTCCGGAATCCTCGCTAATATTTCTTTAATAGTAATTAAATTATTACTATCTTCTTTACCCCCATATTGTTTTATTTTAGTTCGATTTGGATATGGAGCTATATATATTGAACTTCTCTCAATATTTTCTGTAACCTCCCATAACTTAGAAAATGTGCCAGAAGTAATCTCAACATTCAAATTAGGTACTTCTTCTATTCCATCTGAAAGTTTTTGGGTCCAATTTTTCACTCTTAATCCATGAGATGGTTTAAGGCTAGTTACTCTTGCAAAAGGATCTAAAAATAAAATTAATCCACGACAAAATGCAACTACTCCGTAATAAAACAATAGAGGAGATACAACATTATCAGCCTGTTTTGCACTGGAAAAATATTCTCTTCCTTGAGTAATATGAGAAACTATTTCCTCTGCTTTTCCAGCCGAAAGTTCTCTATCATGCTTCTCTTCATAAAATTTTGAAACTAAATCTTTGCTTTCATACAAAGATATCTTAGACCAAACATTTTTCATTATTTACCTCCCTTTTTCCCTTGTCACAAATTTACTTTTTCTAACTGTGTAGGCCAAGCTCCTTGACCATTTCCTCCTTTAAAATAAACTCTATAATTTTTTCCTATAGAAGAAACAACATGTTTAGTAATATACTTCTTTTCTTCACCATCAATTTCAACTTTACTTTTCTTTTTAACTTTGTCTCCAGGCTTTAAATTTAATTCTTCAATTGCTTGCTTATTATTTTCTTTTAATTTATCCTCAATTTTTGCTGAGGCAACTCTCAACGAATTGTTTTTAAGATCTAAACCCAATTCTTCTCCAAATTCAATTTGTTTTTCAGTAGACTCATTAAATTCCATATTAGGATCAATTGCTGGTTCAACTGCATCATAAATCCTTGCACTTGCTACATTACGAGTATCATTAGAAATATCAACTTCTAATTTAATTGCTATATTCTTTTGAAATGGTGTTGGTTTTTTATGAACATCATTCACAAATAAATTTCCTCCTTTAAAAAATATAATATAACAAAAGCAAATGTCGTCTAACGTCCCTGGGGTTCGCGACGTCTAGCTCAACCCTCTTATAACTTGTCCTTCCTATAAAACTTTCATATGTAATCTCTACCTTCACCCATCCTCCTAGCCTAGATGTCGCTAACCCCATGTTATGTGATGCTTCTGATCGGTTAATAAAAAATAATCCCCAATAAAATTAAAACCCTCATTAAAATTTAGCATAATAATAAATACTCATATCAAACAACTATAATTCGAATTATTTTATACTAATATTATATTCAACCTTACTTTTACTCCTCAATTTGCAACTCAACTCCTGGTATATAAACATTAATCCTTTCTATTTTAAATCTAATTCTATTTTCTAATTCTTTTTTCACAATATCTTGAATTGTTTGCCCTACTTTATAAACTTTTTTCTAGAATCAACAATTATATTTAAGTTAACAGTAATTCTTTCACCTTGTCTTTCAATCTCAACACCTTTAGATAAATCTTTTAAACCTAATATATCCTTAAGCGCATTCAAAAAACTACCTCCATTAGTATCTACTACCCCATCTATCTCTCTAACAACTATTCCCACTAACTCTTCTATCTTGTTATATTTTTCATCTTCAATACTAATTGAATTCAATTCAATATTATTTTCATTTCCTAATTTATATTTAGGAAATAATCTATTACTTGGATCATCTGGTTCAGTATAATCAAATTTTTTTATATTAACTTTAACCTTGTTAACTTCAATTCCTGTTTTATGTTTCAATCTATATTTTACAGTATCTCTTATTTCTTGGGCTACTATATTACTTTGCATTTCATCTTTTATTATTGCATTAATTTCAATAATAAATCCGTCATCAATTATTCTATATTCTATTCCCTTAGATAAATTATTTATTCCTAATAATACACGAATATCATCAAAAAAACTTCCCTGCGTATCAATTACTCCATCTATTTCTCTAACAATAACCCCAATTAAAATTTTTATTACTTCTTTAGAAATCCTAATCTTTCCTTTGTTATTTTTTTGTTCAATATCAATATCCTTAGATTTTTTCATAATTGTTTTGCTCTCCTTTTGCAATATAGATAAAAAGTTTTATAAGAAGTTTCACATAACTTATTTTTTAACGACACAAAAATCATAATTTATAGTTGTTCCTTATATTTACGATGATTGTGTCGTTAAAATCAGATTAGTTGATTAAATTATCTAACGGACTTTCTATGTTTGCAATATCTCTTTTGCTGACATGAGTATATATTTCAGTAGTAGTAGAACTCTTATGTCCTAATAATTTTTGGATGTATCGTAAATCAGTTCCTTGCTCTAATAAATGTGTTGCAAAAGAATGTCTTAAAGTATGTACAGAAACATCTTTAGTAATATTAGCTTTTCTACAGGCTTTTTTGAATATTCTTTGTACTGATCTTGTAGTTAAGTGTTCTCCTTCTTTGCCTCCAGGAAACAACCTCTTTTCGGGTTGATATAATTGATGATACATTTTTATCTGTTTCAGACAAGATTCTGATAAGATCGTATAGCGATCTTTTCTCCCCTTCCCTTGATTAATTTTAATTAGCATTCTATCACTATTAATATCATCCATTTTTAGTTTAACAACTTCACTAACCCTTAATCCAGCAGAATAAACTACATACAAAATTGTTTTATGTTTGGGGTTATCTAGACTATCTAAAATCTTCGCTACTTCTTTTTTACTTAATACTTCCGGTAACTTTTTTTCTTTTTGTGGTCGTGATAAAACAACTGAAATATCTTTATTATCCAATACTTCCCGGGCCAAGAACTTAATAGCACTAATCCCCTGGTTAACAAATGAATGTGATAAATCTTGGTCTAATAAATCCAACAAATAATCCTTAATCTCAGCATCAGTCACTCGTGATAACTTCTTATTAATAAATCGTGCAAACTGCCTAATATGACTCATATAAACTTTTTCCGTCTTTTCACTATAACCTTCTAAATTTAACTGATTTTTTAGTTCATTAATTACTAGTTCATTTTCTAAAGCACTGGAAATTATAATTCTTTCATTAACAAATTTCTCTTTTAACTGTTCTAAAATATCATAATCATAAGGTACTAACCATGCTCTAGCTTTAGGGGCCCATTCCCGCTTATTAATTTCTTTAATTTTTTTAATTTTTCTTTCCGAATAATCAAATTTAACAGCTAGTTGTCCTTCTAACTTTTCAATTCTTAATGTCATAAATTAGCTCCTCTCTCGCACGCATAAAATTAAATCTAACAAAAAATAGATTTTATAACATTATAACCAAATTTAAGAGCTAATATACATTAAAATATATTTGCAACTAGCTTTTCTTATTATATTATTGATTATATACATTTATAGCATATTCTAGTTATACTTTTATTTTTCTCCACTAAAAAATATTTTCCTGCACATTCATCGTTAAAATCAATTTATTCTACTTATTTTTACAAAAAAATAAAAGCTATCAAAATAATTTTGATAGCAAATTAAAGTTTATATTCTTTTTTATCTATAAACTAGGGCCAACAACAAATAAGTTACTCAATCAAAATTAATATTTATTATTAAACATCATTCTTCTGAACTAATTGATTTAAACCTTCAGCTACATCTGCTAATTGCTGAGAAGAAGCTGCAATGTCATCAGACATATGAGTTATTTCTTGTGATACATCCAAAACTTCATCACTATTTTCAGCTAAAGTTTGGGTGGAATTGTTTATAGCTTCTATTGCTGCATTTAAAGCTAATAAATTAGTCTGTTCTGCTATATTATCAATCAATTTAATTATTTTCCCAACTTCTTCAGAATTATGATCAAGCTGATTAATCGTTTTTACTGTTTGACTTACAGAATCAGTAATGTCTTCCATACTGTCAATTGCTTTTTGAACTTTTTTGCTACCCAACTGAACTCTCTTATTAGTTTTTTGAGCAAATTCTGCTACTTCGTTAATACTATTAGATATACCGTGTATTTTAAGTGCCATTTTTTCAATCAAAGAAGAACTAGTTTCAATTGAGGCATTCCCTTCTTCAGCAGCAGCTGATAATTGTTGACTAGTAGCAGTAACTTCTCCAACTTTTTCTTTTATATTATTAATAATGATATTTAAATTCTGACTTAAATCTAAAGCTTCAGCCTGTTTTTCTTCTGCCAAATTTATTAAATGAATTGATTTATTAATTAACAAAATAGCAACAATTCCAGTGAAAATAAAAATAACCATAATTAAAATCTAAGTAGTAGGGCCAAACATAGCTAATATAGTATCTGTAATTATATAATATTCAACTAATAATTAGTGGAATTAAGGTAATTGAGTTTAAAAATAGATATTGTTTTGTTACTAAGGATACTTGATAAGTTTTTAATTTATTCCCTTTAACTACTAAAAATATTATTCTATCATATCTTCTAATGATATTTGCTTATTATGATCTCTTTGTTTACCTATACTAACTTCTTGATATTGAATTGCTTCTTCTGGACACCACTGTATACAGGCAAAACACAATTCACAATCGTCTCCCCAGACTGGACTATCATCAACTAAACTAATATTACCTCTAGGACAAAGTTCTACGCACTTACCGCATAAATTACAATCTTCAGTTGACCAAAAATCAGCTGCGGCTTCTTTGAATTGCTTAATTGCACCTTTATGGATCATTCCCCCCAAAAAATTAGCTAATTTTGAGCTAGTTTCTAATTTGTGCTGCTGCTTATTCTCAACTACCTCAATAATCTCTGATAATCGTTCTGCAAATGGAAGAGGCGGTTCTCCTGCAATATTCCTCATTATTTTCATAAAAATATTTTCCTCTAAAAAAGTATAACTAGCCTCTCTTACTGCAAATCCCGCTTTTAAATCTCCTCCACTTTTATTCAACAACTCTTTTAGCTGAATCAAAGTATTTCCTGGTGTTCCTCCACAAGTAGCTACAGCAAAAGTATACTCTTCCCCACTTAGTTTAATCTGTTTCACAAAATCTGCAACAATCCTCGGCAGACCCCAAGCATAAACTGGAAAGACAAAACCTATTCTTTCTGCTTCTAAACTATCACAATTATTCATAGCTTCAGAAATAGCTACTAACTCAACATTATCAAGTTTCTCTACTATCTGACGAGCAGCAAATAAAGAATTCCCTGTTCCGGAAAAATAAAATATTTTGTTTAGCATCATTGATCACCTTTATTCAATTAATTTTACTACCTTATTTACTTTTTTCTCTTCCTTCCTGATCATAAACAATAGCTGTCTTATCAAACTCATACAACAAACCATCACCAGCAAAGGTTCTATGTTCTTTTCCACTAATTTCACCAGCTAAAACTCCTTCTATTCCTATTATCAATTCATCAACTATATCTGCTTCTAAAGGGGTCCTTCTGTGCGCTGGTAAAACCATATCAAATTCATCTATTCTACTTTTTATCTTCTTGAGTCCGGCTAAAAATGTATTTAATGACTTTGAACTTCCTAACTGCAACCAAATGTGCCCCTCTACTATTGCATCTCCAGTAAATAATGCTTTATCTTCTTTATCAAGCAAACAAATACTACCTGCAGAATGACTAGGCAGGGCAATTACTTCAATATTTTTATCTCCCAAGTCAAATTGATGACCATCTTTTATGAAAATTAAATTATTATAATCTGCTTCAAGCCATCCCTCTACATCAAATTGTGGGGGATAAGGTCCCCGTTGTGCTTTCTCTAAAGCCCACTCCCTACTTTCTCGTTCAAAACATCCTTTTAATAATTTTGCATCAGCTTTAGTGATGTGAACATTATCAAATTGATAAGCTCCACCTACATGGTCAGGATGACCGTGAGTATTAACTACTACTATTGGCAGTTCTGTCAATTCAGAAATTAATTCTTTTAAATCTCCTATACCCCAGCCAGTATCAATTAATAAAGCTCGCTTACTACCTCTAACTAAATAAATAGTATTATCACCATTATCATCAATTGCTAAAATATCATCTGTTATTTCTTGTACTTCAAACCACTGCTCTTTCGTCTTCATTGAAAAAAACCTCCACTAATTTAATTACTTTTAATCCAAGCAACAATATATTCCACTGAATTAATTTATTCTCCCTTACTAATATTTTATTCTTTGTTCTGGGCCAACAACTTACGAAATCCTCTTTCATCAAAATACGTTACTGCTTCAAAATTAGCCGGATGATTATAGGCACCTTCCTCAAAATATTCTGTCCTTCCCCTCTTGCTCCACTAAATATTGATTAACTGACCTTGATACAGTAGTCTTTCCTGCACTAGGCAGCCCTTCTACTAAAATTAAATTTTCTTCCCCTAACACTTCACCTCTCAGTTTTATCACATAAAACTCTAATTACTATAATATTTCTCTGTAAAACTTAATTCTCATTCAATTGATTCAACTAAAACTGCACACCAGTTAATCAAATTCCGCAAAGTTCTGCGCAAAAACAAAATTTAGTATCGGCTCCCCTTCTTGAAACTCCAACATTTCTAATTTTAATTCTTTTCCAGCTAGTTCTTGTCTCGTCTTAATTATTTCTTTTTCTGGGGGAGTATTACTCATTCCTAACAACAAAATAGCTATTATTAACATCAATCCTAACAACAATATCTTATTTTTGTTTAACATTTTATTCCCTCCAGTCATTTTCTAATAGACCGCTTAGCAAAATCGAACATAGCTGTTATGATCTCTTCTACTTCTCGCTGATGATATCCTTCTAAATAAGCTTTCTTTTTAGCCACCAAACTATTAACTCCCATAATATTGGCCCACAGAATTAATGCTGTATCAGTAACATCTATATCTTCTCTAATACTTCCATCTGCTATTCCTTCTTTTACCGCAGTAGTTAAAAACTCAAAAGCCTGTTCTCCCTTTTGATAATACTCCTGCATCAACTGATCATCACTACTAAAATCTTCTTTTTGGGTTTCATAATTAGCGATTGCCTTAAAGTAATCGGGATATTCTTGATACAACTCTAAAAAACTACGGCCAATTGTCTCAATCTTGACCCAACCATTTTGTTCAGACATAGCTTCTAAATTCTGTTCTATCAACTTAATAAATTGTTCAAAAGCCCGAATAATCACTGCTAAATACAACTGCTGTTTACTATTGAAATAAACATAAATAGTTCGTTTACTAAATTATGCTTCTTGGGCTACTTCACTCATGGTAGTATCTTCATAACCGTAGGCAAAAAATAATTTTTCTGCCGCATCAACAATCTCTGTTCTATTTATTTCTTTTGCTTTTTCTTTTCTTGATTCAACGCCCATAATCTATCTCCTTTCATGAAAGTGTAATTAAATAAACTAATAGTTTACTTAATTACATTTTACTCTTTTTTTAATTATTATCAAGAAAAAAAGAACATATCTAATCTCAGACATGTTCTTAATTACATATTAATTATTAATTTTTTAAACTACTACCAATCAACTTTAAATTTTCTCCAATGTTATTTAATTCATTGACCACTTGGATTACTTTTTGCCCGTCTTGATTGGACTTTTTCTTACGGTAGATTTCTTTTATTTCCTGCCATCTTTCTTCTTTCTCTGCTGTCATCCGTCCAGTAATTTCATGAAACTTTAACAAACTAGCTTCAGCATGAGTTGCTAAGGTCTGAGCATCATTAATATAACTATTAACTATCAACTTATCCAATTCATCTTCATTCATAATCGGGACTACTTTTTCTACAATTTTATTCATATTCCGGTAAGACCCCTGCAGTTTAAATGGTGGTTCTGTTCTATAATCATCATTTTGCGAAGCAGATTTGATATATTCCATATTAACTCTTAGCACTTCATCTCTAATCTGGAGACAACTTTCTAATACCTTTTGGGCTTCTTCTAACTCTTCTTCAGTATAACTACCCTGCAAATTCATTTCTTCTTGCGTCTTAGTTGTAATATCCTCTAATAGTTGATAGATATCTGTTTGATTTTTCATATAAATATTATTTAAATATTGATTAGACGTGATAGCATTTTCAATATAACTAAGTTTAAAAGCCGATTCATTTTCTCTTAACATATCACCTAAATTATAGACATCAGCCCGATTGGCTAACATATCAGGAATCTTAAATTTATCTCCACTTTCAGTATAAGGGTTACCGCCCATTACTACAGCTACCTTTTTACCTCTAAATTGATAAGTTTTACTTTGGCCTTGATAGACACCATCTATCTTTCTCTGACCGTCGCATAAAGAGATAAACTTCTGTAAAAACTCAGGGTTAGAATGCTGGATATCATCTAAATAAATCATCACATTATTACCAATCTCCAGGGCCAAATTCAACTTCGCGAGTTCCTCCCTCGCACTAGCATTTTCAGCTTCCGCCGGATCAAGTGAGGTTACCCCATGCCCAATTGTCGGACAATTGACTTTAACCAGCATCATACTTAAGCGGTTAGCCACATATTCCACCAAAGTCGTCTTCCCATAACCCGGCGGAGAAATCATCAACAGCATTCCCATGTTATCAGTCCGCTTATCTTTACCAGCCGTTCCAATCTGTTTAGCTAGATTATCACCAATTAACGGCAGATAAACTTTATCGATTAATTTATTGCGGACAAAAGAAGTCAGCACACTCGGCTTTAAATCCTCAAAATTAAACCTACTTTTAAGTTCCGCAATTTTAGCAAACTTTAACTGCTGAAACTCCTGATACTGGGGCACAATATTGTTTTTAAAATTATCTAACTTAGCTAAAAAATCCGTTAAGCTAATTTGATACTGCCCATTATCAAGCTGAGGATGAGTACCTACTAAATTATCAATCTCAATTTGCGATTCTTCATTAATTATACGCCGCTGCTCATAATCATCAACCATTAAAATAGATAATACTTCATCAACATAATGATTAAAACTCACTTCTTCTTCATGTAAATAAGACTGCAGCCATTCACTAATTAAAATATACTTTCCTTCCAAATCATCTGCTAATTTTTCCACTGAACTATCAAAATCACTTTTAGCACTCTTAGCAATTAGAAAATCAGCAAACTGCTGGTGGATTTCTGCTGCTTCTTTACTAATTGCAAAAGCCTCATTTTGACTTATTTCTTTGGCTAAATATTCTGCTGTTTTGTGATACTGACTACATTTAATCCATTCATTATCTGCTGTAAATGATTTGATTTCAGCCGCTAAGATAGGGATAAAACTAGCCACTAACTCCCGCTGCGAATACTTAGCTATGACATTAACTGTTTTTAATCTCCGCTGCAACTTTTCTTTTTTCTCTGATGCTAAACCAAACTCCCAAAACAAGTTTGCTACTGCTCTAACTTGAGGACTGTAAGCTGCTAATTCTAATTCACGGTATTTCTCTACTACTGCCTTTAGTATTTTTCGTCCATCATGATCGTGAACTCCAGTGGTATAATATTCATTAGAATGCTGCTGCATATAATCTTTAATGATTTTAGTTAAAGCCTGCTCATCTTTTTGATAGAGGTTATCTAATTGATTTTGCTCCTCATATTTTTTAAAGATATTATAGGCTAAAAACTCAGCTCGGTAAACTTCTTTATTTTCAGAAATTACTTCCTGCTCCCACACCTGCTCGTAAGCACTAAATTCTTCTTGTTCAATCGCTTCCCAAAAGTCAGTACCGGAAATGTGAAAATAAAAGCCGTCATCTTTACGCATTAAACTTAACTCAGCTTCTTGATTATTAACTAAGAAATGATGATTGCCGAGCTTAATTGTATTCTCATCTAAAAATAATTCCTGCTTATCTTTTAACTGCTTGATACTAGTTTCCCTTAACGATTTAAGTTTGTTTTCAATATCATCTGCTTTGGTGCTCGCTCCAAGGTCAATTAATTCTGCAATAATATCTCTTATCTTATCAACCATTGGACTAGTAGATAGTAGTTCATTAATCTCTGCTACTTCATCACAAGAATGAACCCGATTCTTTAAACTTTTAAAAATTCTATCCGCCGCATTACCTAAAGAATCAATTTTTCGATTCTTCTGTTCCATTAGCTGCTGCTTTTTAGCTTCAAAAGTAGATACTATCTCTTCTCTTTTTTCAGTCAGTAGCACTATAAACTCATCAAATTCAGAAAATTTACTCTCTAACTCATCAATTTGGATAATAATTTTAGACATATATGATTCAGTTTTCTCAACAGTAGTTGATAGTTCTAAATAATTAGCTACAGAATGAGTTAAAAGATTTAACTTAGAATAAAACTCAGCTTCTTTCTCCTGCGCACTTAAATTATCTATTTTGTTTTTGAGCTGTGACTTGTGCTGATTTAAATTAGAGAATAACGCCGAAATTTTATCAATAATCACTGAAGTTTTAGTCGCATCTTTGATCTTTAGATTATTAACTATATTAATTAACATTTCTAATTCTTCAGAGACTTTTTTTATCTTTTTATTTAATTCTTCACCATCTACTACTTTCTCAATCTCCGGTAATTTATCCTTAATTTCTTGTACTTCTTCTTGATAGGGTTTTAAACTATTCTCCTGCAGCAGGAAGTTAATACAATCTTGGGCCAAGGTCTCCTGCTTTTCCTTAATCTCTTCCGCTAATTCCTCCACCTGCTCTTCTTCCATAAACTGCAGGTCCTTTAGCCCCGCTATTTCGCCTCTCACCTGTCTAATTTGCGTTAGATATTTGACAAAGTCATTAATATTCTCAAAACTAGCATAGCTAATTGCTTTTGTAATCTTAGTTACTTTTTCCTTAACTTGCTGATACTGCTGCTCGGTGTTTTCCTTGATTTTGCTGACCTTATCAAACTCTTTAATCGCAATTGCTCCTGCTTCTTTAATCTTTAGGAGAGACTCTTTAATCTTAAAAGCTTCCGGTTTATCAAGCCAGAAATAGTTATTAATAATATTTTCGGCATCATTAACTATATCTACATACAAACCATAGTAACTGTCATCTTTTTTAGATAAATTATACAGCGAATAACAATCTGCCATGACCCTAACTATCTGCTTATTGCCGATATTATATAGAAATTCATCACTTTTCTCTGCAGCATCAGTGCCTACTTCTTTACCAAAAGGCGTTTCCCAAATTTGGATCGTATGGTTCCGTTTCGCCTCTTGAGCGGCAGTAAAAATTATCATCTCTCCATTATCAAAATGAGTGTAGCCATTACACATAATCGGCGTCTCAATATCTTGATGAATAATATTATAATTATGAATTGAATATTCACCAGTTACGCGGTCATAAAAAATATACTGATAGTCTTCTCCATTGAGCGAAGCCTTTTTATTTTGAAAAACCATATTGGCATAATTTAACTGAAAACGCTTGAATTCTCCTGACTGCAGAAAAATACCGTCAGGAAAGATCAAGCCTTGGTCTTCTGGTAATAAAACCACTGATTTACCAATCGAGTCTATGCGCTCTACTTCTTCTGTCTTTTCATTAAAGACAATATAACGATAATTCTCTTCTTGATAAGGTTTAATCTTTAGTAAAATAAAGTTACCTACTACAGCGTAAAAGATAGTTGCATCATCAAGCTTTTGGTCTTTCCGTTCTACTTCATCAGAATAAATTCCCTTCCCTGAATTTGTATTATTCTCTATTTTTAGGGTTACATCGCCATTAATAGTTTCTACAAACAAACGATCGTCAATTGAAATATGGGGATAAAGACCAGCCACCTGGTCTTCTCTTGTCGTTTCAATCCATTCAATCTCCTGTTGAGGTGGATAAGAGATCTCATGACTAAATCTATTTCCTAAGTATTCTATAGTTTGATTATCTTTAACTAACCACTTGAAACTTTTAATATCATCTACATTATCCCCGGTTTGAAAGACCATATACAGAAAACCGTTCTTTTCATAAAACTTAGCAAAAAAACTTTCTTTATAGTATTGATACAACTCTTTAAAGTCTGCTTTAAAACTCTCATCATCCAGCAGCGTATAATCCGATTTAACAAATCTAGTCCCATTATACTGATAAAGAGAAAAGACATCGCTTAATTTAGTTTCAGATTTTAGGCCTAAGTGCACATTATAACCTAAAATAACCTGCTCCCCAACCGAAACTATATCACGCGGTATACAACTATTTTCTGTTACAATTGCTTCACTATTCTTTAATTTATTCTTTGTTTCTCCATAGATTTCTATTCGCTTTTCTTCTAATTTAGTTAATTTTTCTTGCAATTCTTCCGCTCGTTCTACTAACCGGTTTCTAATCACATTATAAGAAGCAAAACTATCCTGTTTTTCTTCTGTTGTAGATTCTTTAGCCACTTTAACCACCTTACTCCATTATCTTTTTAATTGGAGTATTAGCTAGCCCTAGCTCTTTAGCTTTACTTAACACATGATTTAATACAGTTTTCTTAGTACCAGTGGCGTCATTCATATAATTCATAATTGCACTAGAAATAGTTAAGTTCTTAATTGCTTCTGAATCTAAATTAAAACTATCAATTAAAGATTTAACCTCTTGTTTAAACTCGTCTCTATCTCCACTGAAAAATGTATCTTTAACATCAGTTAAGACATCAGAATTATCAACTAATCTATCTACCTGTTTTCCTCTCGTAATCGAATTAATTAAGTTATCAAAGAACATAGACTCGCCACCGACAATATCCACATTAGCATTCTGTAAGCCGTCTTTCAGGATTTCAGCCTGCGCTTGGGCAATTTGAGGTTGGATATTGATTTCGGCTAACTCTATTTCTTTATCTTTATTTAATCTCAACTTGAATTCTTCGTGTTCTTTACCAACAGAGTCTAATCGTTTCATTGCTTCCGCTTTCTTATTAATCCCCTCTGCCTCTGCTACAGCTTTGCCTTTAACTACCTCTGCTTCAGATTCTCCTGTTAACTTGATTGCTTTAGCTTCTGCTTCAGCCTGCATTTCTTTCACTTTAGCTTGAGTAGCACCTTCTTTTTCAGACGCTTCAGCTTTAGCCTTCATCACTCGAGCATCAGAAATACCTTCTACAGCAGATTCTTCGGCATTAGCATCAGCCATAATCTTAATCGATTCTGCCTTTTTGCGCGAAGTCTTTAATTCAGTATCAGCCTTAATAACCTCTTTTTCAGCTAATTCCGATTCACTTTGCTTCTCTGCTTCCGCTAATTTAATCTTTTGCAGTGCCTCTACTTCTGCATCACCTTCTGCAGTAGTAATATTCACATCTTTAGCCCGCTTAGCTGCTGCTAATTCTTTAGTATCTTTGATCTTTTCTTCTTCCTCAGCTACCGACTTTTCCACCATCACTCGTTCGCGAATTACTTCCTGCATATCTTTCTTTTCTTTCTCTAAGTTCTTATCTTTTTCTATTTGGGCCAAAGAAACTACCTTTTCTCGTTCCGTCTTTTCAATTTCTTGTTCCTTAGTCACCCGCTCTTCTTCCACAGCTTCAGTCGCCTCTTTAGACTTTTTGGCAACAATTATCTGACGATCCTTATTCTCTTCTGCAATTGCGATTTCTTCATCAGTTTTAATTCTCGCATTTTCAGACTTTAATCTCTCTTCTTCTTCCACAGTCTTGATTTGCGCACTTTCTCTAGACTTCATATTAGCAATTTCTCGCTTCTGTTTTTCCTCTGCTTCAGCCTGCTGGCGTTCTAATTCTAAAACTGCCTCTTTAGCACTGACATCCTGTTTGACAATTGTTTTTTCTTTGTTGCGCTGAATTTCATTTGCTTCCATAGCCTGCGTAGCAGTTAATTCTGTAATCTTTTTAATTCCTTCTGAATCAAGGACATTATTTTCATCTAAGTAATCCAATTTTGTCTGTTCTAAGTAATCAATCGCTGCATCATCTAAGACATAACCATTTAAATCAGTGCCAATCACCTGTAAAATTTCTTCTTTAAAGGTATCTCGTTCTGTATATAATTGAGTAAAATCAAACTTCTTTCCTACAGTTTTTAGAGCTTCAGAAAACTTAGCATCAAAAAATCTCATTAACGTATCCGTATCAGAAGCTTTTTTAGTCCCTAAAGACTTTGCTACCCGCAGCACATCTTCTTCAGTATGGTTAACCCGCACGAAAAAAGCTACTTTAATATCAGCTCGTAAATTATCTTTACAGACCAACCCATCTTTGCCGTCACGATGAATCTCTACTCTTTTTACTGAAACATCCATTGTCTCCCAGCGGTGCAGGATAGGAACCATCCAAGTTCCAGTGAAAGAAACTTTCGCTCCCCCAATTCCATTTCTGACAATTGCTGTTCCCTGACCTACTTTCTTGTAAAATAAGAGTAATAATAAAGGAAATCCAATAAAAACAAGAAATAAAATACCTCCTACTACATACAACACCATCTCTAACATTAAATTTTCCTCCTCATAATAATATAGCTTTTATTTTTTAAGTTGATCCAATTTATTTAAGGTTTAAATTTGCTTTAATTATTAAAACATAATTTTGCATATTTTTATATTTTATCCATTTAACATTAAAAAAATAATTAAATTAAATCAACTTATTAACAGATATTCAAACTCTAGTTTTATTAAGAATCACCTTAACTCTTGTCCTAGAATTTAATTAAGCAATTTTTCTTTAACTATATATAAATCCTTTTCTTCCACTTTAGATACTACCACCGCAGCACTACCTTTTAGGATTGTATCTCCTACAGATTTAACATTAATCACAATCGGATAGCCATCAACCATAATTTCTGCCTGCCCTATATTTTCTGCATTAATAGTAGATTTCAACACACAATCTTTTCCCACTATCTCTACACTGCTGCTATCTTCCATGGCGGCAAAAAATCCTGTTAACGGCTCAGTTAAAGCCTTGGTAAGCAAAACTGCTATAATTATATTTTGCCCAAAAATTAAAAATCCCCCGAACGATTGGGGAGAAATATTAGTATAATACACTAACATACTTAAGACCCACAATACAAGAAATAAAATAGTCCCATAAATCATAATTGGTACCGCACCAATATTAAGAAACTTAATTATTTTAACACCGCCGTCAAAATACAGATTCGAAGAACAATCCAGGTCGAAATCAAGATCAAAATCTATCACATTAACTGAAAAGACTCCTAATATCACTGACAGCCAATAAAAAATAACTATCATTAACAACATCGACGGCAGTATATTTATCCCACTAAACGCAAATGCAATATACTCCATAAACCTTCATTCTCCTTTTGGCTTAATGATATTCTCTTGTGTAACTTTCTCGTTACTCATAACTCATCATTGTTATTTTTGTTTTAATTACACTTGGCAGTATTGTAATAAAACCTACAACCTAGACTTGGCAATGCAAAGTCTCTACAACAGTTAGAATCTCCACAAAACCGGAGTTACTGTTTTTGTTTTTTCTGTTTTACTCTTCACTGATTATTATTTTTCTTGTTACTTTTTACTTGTTACTCTTTTCTTGTCACTGCTTTTTCTTGTTACTGCTTTACTCTTGCACTTGACTTTTATTTTGTGTCTCTTTACTGATCACTGTTTTACTGTTTTTATGCTTTATTCTTGAATTTGACTTTTATCTTATCTCTTCACTGATTACTTGTTACTCATCACTGTTTTACTGTTGCACTTGACTTTTATTTTGTGTCTCTTTACTGATCACTCATTACTCCTCACTTTTTTTTATCTCTTCACTGATTACTTATTATTGTTTTTCTATTTCACTGTCTTTTGTGTTTTTTACTGATTATTTGTTACTGATTACTCATCACTATTATTCTGCTTTACTCTTGTATTTGACTTTTATCTCTTCACTAGTCACTCATTACTAATTACTATTATTACCTTCGTATTTATTCAAACTAGCTGCCATTTTTCTCAAATTGACAATACTTAAATCTAATTCACTATCAGCATGTTGGGAAATTGTTTTTAACTTTGCTAATTTTATTTTCATATTATCTAAGTCTGTAATTGCTTGTTCATTAATTGAAAGATATTTATTAATTGCCTGCAATTCAGTTAAAATCATCTCTTTTTTCTCTTTTAATGAGTTAAGTTCATCTCCCATCTCTGCAGTTAACTCATCTTTAGTTTCTAGTAACTCAATTCTTGAATTAATATAATTAAGGTTAATATCCTCTATCGATTGATAAATATCTTTAACTTGGGCCAAATTATCTAAAATATTATAGTATACTTCTTCTGTGACCCTCATGAATTTTTGATAAGTAATTCCGTTTTTATCTAATTTGATATCTAAAATATTCTTAAACTTTTCAAACTTTTCAATCACTCTTAATAATTGATTTAAAGCCAAACGAGCACTTTCCTGATAATGATTAGTATTTGTCAAATCACTAAATTGAGTCTTTAATTCAGCAATAAAGGAAATTATCTCCTGCTTATAAGAAACATTACCTGTTCGCATTTTACTCTCATCTATATCTACTTTTAATTTTTCTTCTTTTTTATATCCATTGCTTAACGACAAATTTAGCACCTCCACTAATAAGGCACCTGCTAAAATCCCCCATCCAAACTGCTGCAGAGAGTCAACAAACAAAATGATTTCTACGCTCACTACAATTGGAACCAACTTTTGAATAAGCAATTTTTTAATCAACTTTACTCCCCTATCTTTTATTACATTATTTTGAAAAATATACTGTTTTTAGAATACCATTTAATATTTTAGATGTCAAGTAATATCTAAGTTACTGCAAAAATTCAATAACTCCCTGTAATCAATGATTGCAGGGAGTTACATTAATATTATTATATTGCTGATAAAGGCTATTTATAATATTTATTATACTCTTCTTTTAATCTAGTAGGACTCAATTCTCCAGCAGTCAATTCTTTAGAAGTTACTGCTAATCCAGCAGCAATGGTTCCCAGTTTAGCTCCTTCAGCCCAACTGAAATTATTAAGATAACCATATAATAAACCAGCAGTGAAATTATCTCCTGCTCCATTAGTATCTACTACCTCATAATCTAAACTAGATTCTTCTATCCACTCTCCTTTAGCTGACAAAAGAGTTGAGCCTGCTGCTCCATGAGTGCAGGCGACTAATTCTTTCCCTTCCTCTATCCAACTTTTCATAATTTCTCTATAATTATCAACTTTTTCAGAACTAAAGATTAATTTATCAGCACACTTGATAAAGGGCTCACAATAATCATCTTGATCATCATAAGAATGTAAATCACACCAAATTTCTGCCTCACATTTTTCTATTAACGAAATAAATCTTTTACAATAGGGAGCTATATTTAATAATATGATATCACTATTCTTAATCATTTCTTCTATTCTTGCTTCATCTAACTTTATATCGTATGGCGGTGTATGTAAAAAGATTGAAGTTCTTTCGGTATTTTGGTTAGTCATTAAATTAACATGTCGTTCTGTTCCTTCGGGATCAATATCATAAATAAAATCAATTCCTTCCTCAATTAAATAATCTTCTACTATTCTTCCGTAACGATCATCTCCAATTACACCATGGAGAGTTAAATCTATTCCTAGTCTATTTAATGCTAAAGCCTTTCCAGCTCCAGTAGAACCAACTGTTTCATGATAATCTGCTGCTGATAACGAGCTTTGATTAAGAGTTACAGTTTCTCCTAACTCAACCATAGTATTATAAGAAACTCCACCAAAGACTAATACTTTTTTCATTATTATTCTAACTCCTTTCTAAAATAGTTTTCTTACTTATATTATAACGAACATTTGTTACTCTAGCGAATAAAATAAGCAATAATTGTTCAAACTATTATTATCCTTACAACTTTATTAAAAAGGAAGTGACCTTATGAACAAAAATCAAAAAAATAATTTTAATAAATTTAATTTTACTTTGCGGACTTACTGCTATAATCTTAATTGCTTGTTCTAATCATCAATCACCTAATCATTCTAATAAAAACAATAATCTCTCTCCTACCCCACAAACACCAGCTAAAATTATTACAGCCCAAAAAGAATATAACTACCAAAAAATGCAGCAGGATATTAAACAACTAAGCAAACACTACGATTCTCTAGCTCTAAGTTCCTTCGGTAGATCACTAACTAATAAAAAACTATACCTGCTCAAATTAGGTACAGGTCCTAAAAAAATTACAGTTGTCGGCGGTGTTCACGGTCGTGAAAGTATCACTTCATTACTGATTCTAAAATTAATTGAAGATCATATCCAAAAAGACAACATTGCTAACTATAAATTAGATAATATTTTAAAAGAAATTAGTTTTTATTTTATCCCGATGCTCAATCCCGACGGGATTGAAATAGCTACTCAGGGCCTCACTAATATAAATTTAAAAAGCAAAGAATTTTATCTGAAAGCTAATGAAGGGAGTAATGACTTTCAACGTTGGAAAGCTAATGGACGAGGTGTTGACCTCAATAAACAATTTCCAGCTCATTGGGGAGAACTTAAATCAAAAACAGAGCCTCATTTTGCTCATTACAAAGGACCACGCCCTGAAAGCGAGCCGGAAAGTAAAGCTTTAGCAAACCTCACGCGGCAAGAAGATTTTGCTGCAGTAGTTGCTTTTCACAGTAGTGGGCAGGTCATTTATTGGTACTATAATCAAAGCAAGCAGCAGTACCACCACGATTATCAGTTGGCCCAGAAATTAAGCCAAGCTGCCGGTTATAAACTAGTCTCACCACAAGAAAGTGATAAGTACGCAGCTGGATATAAAGACTGGTTTATCAAAGAATTCAAACGCCCTGGTTTTACTATTGAAATTGGTGAAAAAAATGGGGATAAATCTTTACCCTTTGACAACCTAGAACAATACTGGCACAATACACGGACTATTTTGCTTACTTTAGCTGCTAATATCTAATAAAAATGTTCGTCTACCCATTTTTATCTTTTTTTAGTTTTTTCTTTTTAAATTTTGAATTTACTCTTTACTTTTTATTTTTTAATTGTCACTCTTCACTAATTACAACTGGGCACTACCAGTTTCTCATTCTTTAAGAATACTTTGCCCAGGAGCAACTATTTTTATTTGACCGCCAGTAGAACACATTAATTTAGAACCTTCCAATAAAGCAGACTGTTGACCAACTTTCACGTTTTCTTTCACCTTAGTCCATGGTGAGGGAAGACTAGGCGTACAAGAGCTTTCAGTAATTTTGCAATGACCTACTTGAAGGGCAAGCCCGTTCAGGTTTCTTCATTCATTGAAACGAGCCTAATCTAAACCTACCGAAATGGTAAGACAAATCAGGTCTTACAGTTTCTAGACCAGCCAAAAGACTGGTTGAGGCAACTTACAATGCCTCCAGAAGCTTGAATTCCCGTCAGCCCGACGGTATGTATTATATTTTAACCCTTTTCTAATTTTATAGAGCAGCTTGGTTGTCGCTTACTCTTTATCGTAGGGTTTCATTTTTTTGACTTATATTTAGTATATCTTATTTTAGAAATAATATTCAATTATTTCTAAAATGTTGTCATTTAACCCAAAGGCAAGCCCATTAGGGTTTTCTGACAACTAATGCAATAACATTTGCAATTAAATTACCACAGACTTTAGAATTATGTCCTGATACTACTTGTAATTGACTGGGGGTACTTCCAGCGCTACATTTCAGCCTTGCACCAGAACAGACATACAACTGACCTCCTCCACTAGAACTTCCTTGACTATTACCGCCGCTATTATTTTTGCTCGTCTGACTATAACTTGCTCTATTATTACTGTTCCTATTAGTTGCTGCACCTTGTTTTCCTTTCTCTTTCTCACTACTGCTACCAACACTAGCAGCAACTTGACCTTGAGCTTTACTTTGTTCTTTGTTTTGCTGCTTTTTATTTTCTTCTTTTTCTTCCGGAAAGACTATCTTATCGCCTCGGTAAATCCATAAAAAATTATTTTTTATTCGTTTTTCTTCTTTTAAGTATTGATTTTCTTTCACTCCTAGTACTGCACCTTTAGTATCTTCTTCTTCCGCACTTTGCTCAAATATCTTTCCTTGCTCTAAATAATAAGGAGCAGGTTTATCTAGCCACAAACCATAATCCCCTTCTTTAAAATCATCAATTAAAGCCCAATTTAATTCATTATTCTGATCTAAATATAACATCACTAAGTTACCATCTTCTTTACGGTATTTATTATCATATTGATCTTTATAATCTATATCTTCTTCCTCTGTTTCTTTAATCCCCGGGCCAATCAAATTGCCATTAATCTTAATTTTAGTTTTTCTTTTTTCTAAATCAATATTAATTTCACGCTCATCTTTAGCTAGTTTAGTCTTTTGATATTCATTCTTTCCTGTCATTTTACCCCACCCTCAAATAATTTTAAGCATAACAAATTAGTTTATCCCTTTCTTTACGATTGAATTTAGAATTAGCTCCAGCTATTTCATCAATCCTATTAAGCGGTAATTTAATTCCATAATCACCGTTCCGAAACTTCTTAATCATTATCTTCCACTGCTGATTCGAACCATATTTAATTACTAAATCATACTTGTCGTCATAACAATTTTGGCTATACTCACAATATAAAGTGGCCGTTTTATATTTCTTGACTTTAACTTCATAAAAAGTCTTTATTCCATAAGTATTACCATCTGAATTAGCTATTCTTTTCAGCTTAGGTAACTGCTTAAAATTAAGTTCAGCTAAATTATGCAGTTGTCCAAATAATTTTAGTAGGATCTTGCCGCTGCCGTCTGATTCCATAACGACGCCGTTAAAACTACTTGTTCCTTCATCTTCTCGTTTGTAAGTTGGAGTTGATTCTCCGTTATAAAATATATATTGGTCTGGTGACTGACCTCGGTTATCTTGAAACTTGAATTTAGCATGGTTCAGACCGTAGTCTCCATTTTCAAAACCATTAATTAATAAGGCATTGTTATAGTCACCAAAATTAATTACTAAATTGCCCAGCTCTTTTAGATAAGTAAAAGTGATCTTATCACCATTTAAACAGACATTTTTTTGCGTATCCTTTGCAACTTCAGTCTTACTTAATAAACTAGCTGCATCCCTATAGTCCTGCTTTCCAAACTTCAGCAGTATCTTTCCACTGCCGTTACTTTCCTCTTCTACAGTATTATTATGCTGCCAAAAACCGCTGCTGCCTGCAGTAAATTTATATTCACAGTTACTTCTATCCAGTTGGACTACCAAATTCCGACTGCCGTAGAGGACTGTGGCATAATTAACTACTTCATCTTCAAGATCGTATCTTCTCCTACTACCGTATAACACATCTTCCGGCACGATAAATTCTAAACCAAAGTCACCATATTGATAGTTATCTATTATGACTTTACCGCCGTACTTAGAAAAGTACTGTTTGTTATTGCCAAAACTTGCCCCATAACTATAATTAACTTCTACAGTAGACTCTTCAGGAATATAAGCATAATAAAAGCCGAACTTATCCGTGAATTCATACTTTAATTTATTCTCTATAAGTTCTACTTCATTTTTAAATTCTAAGTCTTGACCTAATAACTTCTGCTCGCCATTCGGTAGAGCAATTTTCAATCCATCACCACTAATTTTAGAGTTTTCCTGTTGGCGGTGGGCATAAATCTCATAATACTGCAGTTCTCTGATTCCATCATCAACTATCTCCGCCTCTAAACTACCTTCTACTCTATGTACACGCGGGAGATAGATGCCATAATCTCCATTCACAAACTCATCTATTCTTGTCCTATTTAACTTTTCTGTCGTAAATTCAGTCACACCATCTTTAGTTGCGCTTGGCCCGTAATAAGCAATCAGTACGTTTTCTTCTGGTTGACTAAAATTAGGCTGTAAGTGATATTCTACTTTAAAATCTTGCTCTGCAAATACTTCTTCATATATTTCAGTGCCATAATACTTATCTTCATCTTCTTTTAGATTATTTAAATACTCCTCTTGAATCTCAATTTTCTTTCCTAACTGTACTTCATTAATTATGATATCAGTCTGGGGATCACTGTCTTGATTATAAGTATCTATTTGGCCCATGCCCATCACAAACTCAAACGGATCTCTTTGAGACTTACTATTCTCTTCTAGTTTACTGCTGCCAAATAAATTATGCCTATTTGGTGGAGCCGTAATGTTCATTTTTATCTGTTGGGAAGAATTAGTAATTGGAGTGCTGTGGTAGATTGTTTCTTCCTCCTGCGTTACCCCTGCTGTCCCTAAGAATAACTGCTTGATGTTTCCAGATGATGACCAGCGCCATAATTTTTTCCTGTCTTGTTCATCTATTTTCTTTAGTTGCGCTAAAATAGCAGTATCTAAGCTATACTCACTATTATTTTCATCAATTACTATTGTATATTTACATTCATTATAAATAGTTATTAATATTTTTAGCAAAGAAGACTCCTCTATTGTTATCCATTCTTCATTTAAATCCTGGTTAATATTATTTTTAGTAACTTCATCTAACTTCCGACCTTGCTGTTTAACACTATTAAATAAAGTTGCCTTAGATAATTTAAATAAATTATCTTGAAAAGTTTCTTCAGTCTTCTTTCTACTAGCTGATTTATATTTTAAATATAACTCTTCTAATTCTTTTAAATCATTACCATCATCAGTTATTTCTAAAATTATATATTTTATTATTGAACGCAAATAATCATAACTCAAACTATCTGTTAACTCTCCGATTTCTGCTGTCCCGCCTTTATAATTTTCTGGTTCTCCTATGTTACCTTTCTTTTCTAATAATATATAAGGGTAAAATATATTAACACCATGCTGCTTAGCTAATTCTAATTCTTCTCCTCCTATTTCACCTGCCCCATCTTTAAGAGAACCTTCTTCTATTAAATCCGAATATTTTATTTCGCTATTATCTTTAAATTCTTTATCTACTAAATAGCAGTTACCTACATGCTTAAAAATTGTTCCCGTAATATCATAAGAATTAGCATAATTTTGGAGATTTGACTTATCCAATTTTTTATATTTTTCAGCAAAACGTAATTTTCTATTTGCAAGTTCAAATGCTATCTCTTCTAATTCCTCAGCCTCTTCAATCGGCATAATTAAAGATAAACCAGATTCTTTTATCAAACTATCCTCTATTAATGCTTGTTTATAATCTTTCTGCAGTGCTAATAACTGCTCAGTAAATTGATCAGTATCACTAATATCTTCAAATTGTTGATAACCCTCACTAAGCAACTCATCTTTTAAGTTGTCAATCTTACCTTGGAGTAAACTTTTTTTATTTAAATCATTATTCAACTCCATCTGATAAGTAAATTGATTATAATCTCCTGCTTCCATTCTCTCTTCAATTGCTTTGATTTCTTGCTTGAACTTTTTTACTTTATCTGCTGCTTCATCAATCATATCTAATCTATGTTTTACTAATTCTCTAATAAATTTAATCCTATCTATTTCCGGAATTCCTGCCTCATTCTTTTTTACAAATTTAGAATTTATACTAGTTCCTTGAATAATATCTGACTTTTGAATTTCCTGATAGACCCTCTTATCAAGTTCATCTCTTAAGTCTCTTTCCCCTATTAAAACTTTATTAACTAAAAAGAGCAAAGCATCCTTATAGCCTAAAAACTCATTACCATAGAAATTCTTAAAATGTTTAATTCCAATTCCATTCCACGTCTTACAATAAACATGATGACCATTCCCTTGAGCCATAACTGCTGCATACTGAGCTAATCCTCCAGCTAAGGAATGTCCAGTGAAAGTGAAAGAGTAATTCTTATATTCCGAATGATCTTTTAAAATAAGTTTATAAAAATTTTCTGCCTTATCAAATTGCTCACTAGGAATACCAGCAGCAATCAAAGAATTAGTCATTGTATGATCTCTAGTTTCATTTGTCCCCCGATAAGCAATGATTATTTCTTTATCACCTTCATTTACAAAAGCTGCTGCATAAAATCCATCGCCTGCACCTAAATCTCCTTCCAAGAACTTATCTATTTTACTATAAACTAAATCTTCTAATTGATTGACCAACGCCCAATTAGTCAAATTAAAAGAAATTGCCGCTTTATTTAATTTTGCTAGCACAGGTAACAGAGGTACTTGTTTTATAACTAATGATAATACATCCGGGTCAGTTCCTGCATCGATCATAGGACCTGCTTGACCCATTACAAAATTCATAATTACAGATTTTATTTTATAAAATAAATTATTTGGCTCTTCTTTTCTTTCTAAATTATTTTCTCCATCTTTCATTAAAAATTTCCAATTACTTAATTGATCATAGTTAGTATAATTAACTTCCAATCTATTCTTTCTATATTTGGGATCATCTTTAAATCTATTTTCCGCTGAATTAAAAAATATTTCTTCTATAGTAGAATTTTCATCTCCCCCATCCGCTTTTTTACCATTATAAAAATCTTCATAAACCATATCACTAAAAATCAAACTTAAATAATCATTTGCTTTTGGCTTTTTTCCACTCATTGATCTCCTCCTCTGTAATTAAATAATTATTTCTATAACTATTTTTTATCTCTTCTATTTCTTTTTTATATCCCTCCCAACCAGTTTTTGAAATGCAATCCTCTTGAATATCACTAACAGAATTGATTTTTTTATAATCTTCACTTCTAATTTTTAAGTTATATTTTTTTCTGCCATGTATATTCTAGCTCTACTATACTTTGCATGACCATCATAACCATCTTTCATTAAATCTATGTCATTACTAAATACATCTGTCGCATTCAGTAACCAATTTACATCTATATCTTTAAATAATTCTCCTCTATATATATAAATATATATGCCTGACCTCTTTAAATCTTGTCCTTCTAGCTTTTCTTTGAGTCGTAAAACACTTCTTAAAAAATTTTCTTTATCTTTTTTTATTACATTTTTAAATATGTGAATATGCGGCAATATATAAGTGTTTTCGTGATCTTCTTCAAATAATTCTTTTTGGGAAGGAATATGGTCCCAATTTGAATAAGTACCCCCATTAACATAAAAAACTTTTTTTTCATAAGGAAAAAGGTCTTCAATCATATTTTCGTAATATTGATTAATATTGTGCCCTACTCGTCTTCTCCCATATCTATCCCAAACTGAATTACCGTATTTATGACCGCCTGTCCGAGCTTCAAATACAAATTCTTTATCATCCACTGGATTACAATAAGCTACATAAACATTTGTCTCACTTATGTATCTCATCTTTTTCATCTCAAATTTTTCATGATAACCACTTTCTAAGTTTTCTTTTATCCGTTGATATATCTCAGGATAATCTCGCTTAGGATTTCTGGTGACACTTGGTTGAAAACTACAGCCCATAATGCTAATCATTAACAATAATAAAATCAACATTTTCTTTATTCCATTTACTTTCACTTTATCACCTCATTACTCCAATTTTTTATCTCCCTTCAATTAACAGCAGACTCTCATTTATTAACGGATTCCTAAAATTACTGTGAACATGTTTCGCAGTGAATCTAAATTTGCTACCCAAAGAATAGTTCATTAAATTTATTTTACCATTTTATTCTAATCTTTTCAACTATAGTAAGTCATATATTGAGAGAACTTATGTGAAATAAAAATTATAATTTAATTTTTGTTCCCAACATCTCTAAAAACTTAGCTAACCATTCCGGATGAGCCGGCCACGCAGGAGCAGTAACTAAATTATCATCTACATGAGCAGCATCAACATCTTTATCTACCCAACTTCCTTTAGAATTAACAACTTCTGTTTTTACCGCAGGATAGGCAGTACACTCTTTATTTTCTAATACATTAGCAGCAGCTAATACTTGAATCCCATGACAAATAGCAGCTATCGGTTTATTAGTTTTCATAATATGTATTTAAATACCATTCTTTGCATTCCTGCAAAGCTCAATTCTTTATTATTACCTAAATCCTTTGCTTTATACAAAATAAAAATCTCCCGAGAATAATCTAGGAGATTTTTTAAACTTACTATTTACTTTTTATCTTTTGCTATTTCTTTAAACCAGCAATCCCTGCTAACATATTTTGATAATGCGACCCCTTCCAATATACTTTATTACACTGCTGACATAAATAAAACTCCTGATAATACTGCTTTGTTTTGGGTTCTAATTTATCAATTATTTTTTCTTTCTCTACTGCTTTTAGAAGCGTATTACATTCAGTACACCGGCCTCGCTGACCAACTTTGCCAAATAAATCATAGCGGCTTAAGACTGAATGCAGCTGCCGGCGCGGATCATCTTCACGGACAAAGTAGCCGTAATTTACTCTACTTCTTTTCAATAGTCCATGGTCCCTAGTTAATAAAATCCTATCTTCTTCATCAGAAATTTGAGCCAATTCTGGATCATCATAATCATTGCGATACCAGCTATCAAAACCAAGCATTCTCATATAACGGGCCAATTTACCTAAATGAGCATCTAATACAAATTGATACGGTGGCTCATATAGAGGGCGGAGCCTAATATCAGAAATAAGAGCAAAAGTTCTAAAAGCCGGATAAACACTAATCGAATCTTCAGCTTGGACATGATAAGAAAAATCAACCGGTTCTCCATTACTCAAAATCAAACTCACCTCAGGGTGTGGTACACCAATACTCTCAATTCTATCTTTCACTGACTGGATACCTTTAAATTGATGATGATGCCAAGTTCCGGACTGTCCAGGTGGGAAGAAATCATTCAATTCAGCATAAAATCTAAAATAAGCCGTTTTCATCTTCAATACGCCCTCCTTAATACAATTTACATATTTTCTCTGTATTATTATAACTTCTAGCTAATAATTAATTCTTCCTCTTGCAAATAAAAAACTTCTGGAGTTCAACCCCCAGAAGTAACTCTGCTTATCTTGATTAAATTTTAAAGTAAGCAACTTCTTCTTGTAATTCTTGCGACATGGTTGCTAATTCTTGTGCTGATTCAGAAACTTCTTCTGACATAGTATCGATATCTTCAGCAGCATTCATCACTTCATCAGTATCTTTAACTAATGTCTGAGAAGCATGAGCAGTTTCTTCAATTTGAGCAGAAGTTTCTCCACTAGCATTTTTTATCTCAGCAAAAACTTCTCCTGTATTTTCAGCAATAGTTTGTCCTGTTTGGGCTTTTTCTTCTACTTCTCTAATAGCCTTAAGGCCAACTTTAGTTTTACTCTGTGTCTTATCAATTAGATTAGCAATCTTATCCGTAGCTTGAGAAGTTTCTTGAGCTAATTCTCTAATTTCATCCGCTACTACAGCAAATCCCTGTCCGTGTTCTCCGGCTCGAGCAGCTTCAATAGCAGCATTTAAAGCTAATAAATTAGTTTGCTCAGCAATACTATTAATTAAATTAATTATATTCTCAATCTCTTCAGAATTATTATCTAAATCATCAATAGCATTTACTGCTTTAGAAACTAACTGATTAATATTATTTACATTAGTAATTGTGTCTTGAATATTTTTATCTCCTGTTTCTGTTTGGGCATTAGCTTCTTGAGCAAAACCAGCTACTTCTTCTGTACTAGCTGAAATCTGTTGAATACTAGAAGCCATCTTTTCAATTAAGTGTTTCGTAGTATCAATTGAAGCATTCCCCTCTTCTGCCGCAGCTGATAATTGCTGGCTATAAGCTGATAAATCTTCTGTCTTATCTAATAAATTAGTAATAATCTTTTTTAACTTATCCTGCATTTGAGTTAAAGCAGTTACTAAATCACTAACTTCATCATTAGATTTAACTTCTATCGCCTCTATAGTTAAATTACCCGATGCTATTTCATCAGCAAAATTAACAGCTTTATTTATAGGGCCAGAAATTCTTTTATTAATCAATAATGCAATTCCTAATCCAATTATAATTGCTATAATAGTACTAATTAATATCACCTTTTGAGCTAAATTAACTTTCGTTTTTGCTATATTAAGGTTTCTTTCTTGCTCAGTAGTTAAATAATTTTGATATTGATTAAAATTGCTTTGTACTTTCTTTAAACTTTCATGCGTTTGATTATTATAAATTTCTAAGGCTAATTGATAGCCTTGCCCATTTTGTATCCCTTGATTTTCTTTAATCTCAATAATTTTTTTAGCTGACTGATGAAGTTCTTTATGAGGCTGTTCAATATCTTTTAAAGTTTTCTGTATTTCAGACGGCATTTTCTTAAATTCTTCTGTATCCAATAATTGATAATATGTTTTCCCGAAAGCACATTGAGTATGGTCTAATTCTCCCGAAAAATCTTCTTGATGTAAAATTACATCTGCTAAAGAATTCACCCATTCTAAATGATCAATCTCTCTTTCTAAAACATTTATTTTTTCAGCAGTTGAATTTTCCGCTTTTGAATTAAAATTTTCAATTTCACCTATAAAATAAAAAGAAACTCCTCCCATAATTACCATCAATAACAAAACAATACCAAAACCACCTAAAATCTTTTGTTTAATAGTTAATCTCATTATCAACCCTCCAACACTTCCAATTTATTTAATAATTTTATTGGCCTTAACAAAAATAATAATCATTATCATAATTATATCATAAATTACATAAAATTTCAGCAATTATTTTTTAAATTTAAGTTAAATTATAATAATTAACAGGAATTTTTGTTATCTATAACGAAATTAAGATAATGAACTCTTAAACCAAATCATTTATGGAGGTGGCAATTTTGAAGAAAAAACACTTTTATTGTCCTTAGTCCTTTGTTTATTAGTATCTTTTTCTGTGACTGCAGCAGCAGACGACTTACAGCTGAAAATTTTCCACACAAATGATACTCATGCCCGAGTGGAAGCAGGCAAATATGCTGGTATGGGATTTGCCAAAATTTCTAGTCTAGTCAAAGAAGCTCGCAATGAATCCGATAATGTTTTCGTTATTGATGCGGGAGATGCTTTTCACGGTCAAATCATTGCTAATCTAGTCGAAGGAAAAAGTATTGCTCAAATTTATAATGCTATTGGCTATGATGTGATGACACCTGGTAATCATGATTTCAACTATGGTGTTAAACGATTAAAAGAATTAAATGAAATGACTGATTTTCCAGTTATCGCTGCTAATATTACTAACAAAGATGACACTCAAGACTATCCCTTCCCTCCAGGAGAAATTAAAACAATTGATGGAGTTAAAATTGCCTTTATTGGTTTAGCTACTCCAGAAACTGCTTATAAAACTCATCCAAAAAATGTACAAGGTATTACTTTCCAAGATCCAATTCAATCAGCTCAAAAGATGGTAGATAGACTACAAAAACAAGAAAATCCCGATATTATTATTGCTGTCAGCCATTTAGGTTTAAGTGAAGGTAGTAAATATACTAGTGCTGATGTAGCTAAAAAAGTAGATGCCATTGATTTAATTGTTGATGGTCACAGCCATCATGAATTAAAAGAAGGACGAGTCATCAATGATACCCCAATTGTTATGGCAGGAGAACATACTAAGAACTTAGGTGTTGTTAACTTAACTATTGAGAATAAAAAATTAGTTAATAGCGAAGCCAATCTAATTACTAAAAAAGAAGCTGCAGATGTTAAGCCTGATCCAGAAATTACAAAGCTAGTCCAAGAAATCAAACAAGAACAGGACAAAATCACTTCTGAAGTGATTGGTAAAACTGCCGTAGAACTAAATGGAGCCCGGGCAAATATTCGGACTGGTGAAACTAACTTAGGTAATTTAGTTGCCGATGCAATGTTAAGTGCAGCTGATGCTGACGTGGCACTTACTAACAGTGGAGGTATTAGAGATTCTATTGCTCAAGGTGAAATAACTAAAGGTGATATCATCCGCGTCTTACCACTTGGTAACTATGTAGTTGTTAAGAAAATGAAAGGTAAAACTCTAATGGAAGCAGTTGAACACGGTTTAACACAATATCCAGCTCACGAAGGATTATTCCCACAAGTTGGCAATATGTCTATTATCTTTAACCGTTCTAAGCCAGCGGGAGATAGAGGGATGTTTCTTCACGTAAATGGAGAGTTTGTTAAACCTAATAAATACTACCGCGTAGCTACCAATGACTTTATGGCTGCTGGTGGGGATGGATATGATATGCTTAAAGACACAGAAACAGTGCAAGAAGCAGACGGTTTAGCAGAAATAGTAATTGATTATATTAAAGACAAAGGTACTATAGCCCCTACTCAAAATGGAAGAATTCTATCTGTAGCTAAAGATAATAACCACTATATTTACAAAGTTGAAGCAGGAGATACATTATCAGAAATTTCTAACTGGTTTGGTGTTGAAATGTCTAAGATCATTAAATTAAATAATATTGAAAATCCAAATTTAGTTTATCCAGATACTAAAATAAAATTACCTCCAGCACAATAAATACTAATCTCGGGATAAGTCTTTACGGCTTATCCCTTTTTTTAACAAAGACGCGGTAATAATTGCTTTTGCAATGGCCTTAAAATTCTCGTCCCTCCTAAATTAGTTGTCAAGCAGACTCTTGATTTATCTCCTGTAACTTCTCCAATTACTGCAGTGCCTGTTCCTATAGGGCTATCTTTCATAGCATTAACTACTGCTTCCGCTTCTTCTGCAGCAGCAACACATAACACCCGCCCTTCACTTGCTAAATAAAGTGGATCGATTCCTAAGATTCCTCCTAAGCCTTGGACCTCTTTTTTTATCGGTAGTATTTCTTCTTCTAAATTAATCGTAACCTGCTTTTGCTGAGCTATTTCATGTAGTGCAGTAGCTAATCCACCTCGTGTTGGATCAGTTAAAAATTTAATTCCACCACTAGAGCTTAAAATTTGAGCAGTTAAATTATTTAATAAAGCACAGTCACTCGTTAATGCACTACTCACTTCAAATTCTTCTCGGCTAGCTAAAATAGCTGCTCCATGATCACCTATAGAACCACTAATTATTATTTTATCCCCTGTTTCTATTTTAGCATCTTGTAAATTGATATCCGGGCCAACTACTCCTAATCCAGTAGTATTAATATAAATCCCTCCTCCTTTACCCTGCGGCACTACCTTAGTATCTCCTGCTGCTATCTTAACCCCTGCCTTCCGTGCAGTTTCAGCTACTGACTTAATAATACGTTTTAATTTATCTATCTCCAACCCTTCTTCCAAAATCAATCCCAAAGTTAAATATAACGGGTGCGCTCCATTCACAGCCAAATCATTAACAGTACCGCAGACAGCTAATTTACCAATATCCCCCCCAGGAAAAAAGATGGGATCAACGACAAAAGAATCTGTAGTAGTTACTAATTCCCCTTCTACTTCAGGCAAATAAGCAGCATCATCCTGCTGCAATAAGATATCATTACCGCAATAATAATAAATAATATCTTTAATTAACTCCTGCATTAACTCCCCACCATTACCGTGGGCCAAAGTTATCGTTTTCACTTTGCTCACTCCTTTCCTAAATTCTATATAAATCTTCACTTTTTAGTGAAGATTTATAGTAATTAGTAACAAGTAAAGAGTGATGAGTAGAAAATCAAAAACAAAGTCAAAACCAAGTTCAAAAACTATAATCTTAGTGGTTGTGTCTTTTTTAAGATTTTGATTTTATGGTTTTGACTCATTACTGATTACTCTTTACTATAAAGTTTCATTTTCACTGAAACTTTATATAGGTACGCCGCGCAACTCCCCTCCTGCGAGACCATACATGGGCCCAGAGGATGTGATGGAGTACATTTTGTCCCAAATAACTCACAATCAGTTGGCTTTTTTATTCCCATCAACACCTCTCCACAACTACACCCCGACTGTTTTGCTACTTTACCAGTTGCAGAAGCAAAATCAAATTTATTCTCAGCAGCAAATTCTTGATATTCCGGCCTTAATTCTAACCCTGAATTAGTTATCTTTCCCAAACCACGCCACCGACTTACAGTAGAGGTGAAAACTTGCTCCATAATCTTTAAAGCCTTTGGATTTCCTTTCTGTTCGACAACTCTAGGATAGGCATTGACTACTTTAGCTTCCTGTCTTACAATCATCTCCATAATTTGCTCTAAAGCAAAGAGAATATCACCTACTTCAAAACCAGCTACAACAGCAGGTAAATCATATTCTTTAGCCAAAAACTGAAAAGGTTCTACTCCAATGATACTAGCTACATGCCCCGGACACAAAAAGCCATCTATATCTAAGTACTGATTTAAAACTAACTCTTCCATCACCGGCGGCATTGTTTTGAGAGCTTGTAACAAAGAATAGTTAGTCAGATTCTTTTTTTGCGCGTCTAAAATACTTAACGCAATCACAGGCGCAGTAGTTTCAAAACCAACAGCTAAAAATACAACTTCTTGTTCAGGATTATTTTCAGCAATCTTGACAGCATCTAGCGGTGAATATACTGTTTTAACATTTGGCCCCTGGGCTTGTTCTAATTCCAAAGTACTGTTACTACCCGGCACTTTTAAAAAATCAGCAAAAGTTGCTACCATTACTCCTTCTTGCTGAGCCAAACTAATAGCAGTATCTATATAACTAAACGGCGTTACACAAATTGGGCAGCCTGGACCTGTCAATAATTCTACATTAGACGGCAGTAGTTCCCGCAGCCCAATCTTCGAGATAGCCTGCGTATGAGTACCGCAAACTTCCATTATTTTAATCTTTCCTTTAACTACTGTGAATTCTTGCTGCAATTTTTCTAAGAGTTTACTGTTTATCTTTGCAGCCCTAAATTGTTCTAAGTAATTCATCTTTCTTCCCCCGCATCTTGGGCCAAATCTCTAAAAGCAGCTAAAGTTTCCTGGGCTGCAGATTGATTTAACTTTTGAATCGCACATCCCGAATGAAGCAGCACATAGTCTCCTACCTCTACTTCCGAAATCAAAGTAATATTGACTGTCTTTCTAACTCCTTTTACTGCTCCTACAGCCTCTGTATCATTAACAATTTCTATAACTTTAACCGGCACAGCAATACACATTACAAATGACCCCTCTCTTGATAATTAGCTACTGCTAATTGTCCTACTGCTAAGCCCTCATCAGTACAAGGAATCTTATGAGGTAGATGAACTTTAAATCCCCCAGCTGTTAACTTGCGATAAACCTCAATCAATAAGATCTGATTCTGCCATACCCCTCCACTTAATACTACATGATCTAATTTGAATTGTAGTCGCAATATCTCACATAACCTAACACTAAAATTAATCACTGTATTATGAAATTTACGAGCAATCATACCTGCATCTACTCCCGCTCTTAAATCAGCAGCAATTTCTTTTATCAAAGTGGTAATCAAAATCTGATACTGACCTGCTCTCTTGCTGATTTGATAATTATAACTATCATTATTATTAACAGTTTGAGCTGCAGTTTCTAACTTAAGAGCAGCCTGCCCTTGATAACTCCTTTTTAAACACAATCCTAATAGAGCTGCTACTGCCGCAAATAATCGTCCAAGACTAGAAGTAAGAGGACAATTAATATCTTGTTCTAACATTTGCTCTACTGCAGCTAATTTATCAGGCTTTATTTGAGACATATTTTGAGTAAAGATTTCAGTTACTTCTATTCCCGCCTGGTGGAGATAACTAACTGCCATCCGCCATGGTTCCTTAACTGCTTGATCTCCGCCGGGTTGAGCTACATACTGCAAATGACCTACACGCATAAAATCACTATAATCACAAATAAAAAACTCCCCCCCACAAGTGACCATCAGTTCCTAAACCTACTCCATCAAAAGCAATTCCAATCACCGGTTGTTGGAGTTGATGTTCAACCATAGAACTGACTAAATGGGCATGATGATGCTGCACTGCTATCTTCTCACCTGGTAATTGCTGAGCATAATGAGTAGAATAATAACCCTCATGTAAATCATGAACAATTAACTCCGGTTCTATATCATACAACTGCTCTAAATGTTCAATATTATCTTGATAACGTTGGTAAGTCTCTAAGTTACTTAGACTGCCTGTGTACTGACTTACAAAAGCAAATTCTCCTTTGCTGAGACAGAATGTATTCTTTAAATCTCCTCCACAGGCCAAAGTAGCTACCTCTGAGCTTACTTTAATCACTTGTGGTGCAAAACCACGGCCGTGTCTAATTACTCGTTCATGACCAAGGGCTACATTGGTTACTGCATCATCTACCGGCACCTCTATCTTGCGATTATGTAATAAACAGTAGTCAGCTACTGCAGTTAATTCTTCTCCTGCTCTTTGATTAGTATATTCTAACGGTAGTCCACTTAAATTTCCACTTGTCGCTACTAATACATCAAGTCCATGGGCCAATGACCTACCTGAAGGGCAAGCCCGTTCAGGTTTCTTCATTCATTGAAACGAGCCTAATCTGAACCTACCGTAAATGGCAAGACAAATCAGGTCTTACAGTTTCTAGACCAGCCAAAAGACTGGTTGAGGCAACTTACAACGCCTCCAGAAGCTTGATTTCCCGTCAGCCCGACGGTAAATATGTTTTTTATGAGCTTCACGAAAAGTCCGTTAGGACTTGTAGGATGTGGACTAACCTGCTAACAGTTTCTTTCCTTCTTGGAGGATATTCAAACTTGCGTTAAGGTCACGATCATGTTCAGCACCACATTCACAGGTCCAGTTTCTTACAGATAGATCTTTAACATTTGGATTTTTAGTTCCACATTCGTTGCAAGTTTGAGAACTTGCGAAAAATCTATCTACCTTTTGAATGATACAATTATACCAGTCACCTTTATATTCTAGCATATCTGTAAATTTGCCCCAAGATACATCTGTTATATGTTTGCCAAGTTTGCTGTTTTTGACCATACCTTCAATGTTTAAGTTTTCAAGACAGATAAATTGATTTTCTTTAACTAGTCTTGTACTTAATTTATGGAGGAAATCAGTTCGTACATTTTTGATCTTTTCATGTACTTTAGCAATCTTATGTTTGAGCTTTTGCCAGTTATTAGAACCTTCTTTTTTACGAGCTAATTGTTTTTGTAATCTGGCTAGTTTATTTTCATATTTAGAAAGATGTTTAGGATTTTCTATCTTTTCGCCCTCTGATGTAATAGCAAAATCTTTGAGACCTAGATCAATTCCTATCTGACCATCATTGGAATAATTAACTTCTACAACTTTAATTTTTTCAACATTGATAGAGATATAATACTTTCCTGTTCTTGATTTAGAGACTGTAACATTATTTAATTTACCTCCAATATTTTCTTCACTATAATTAGAAAATTTGATCCAAGAAACTTTAGGAAGTTTGATTTTATTTCCTTTGATTTCTATACTTTCAGTTCCGCTAGATCGTTTAAAATATTCGGTACGATATGATAGTCGAGAACCTTTCTTGCTTTTGAAATTAGGGAATCCTTTATCACCGTTAAAGAAATCTTGGAAAGCTTTATCTAGATCTCTAATTGATTGCTGCAAAGCTATAGAATCAGCATTTTTAAGCCATGAAGTTTCTTCCTGATTTTTAAGTTTAGGAAGATCTTTAATATATTGAGTTTTATTTGCATAGCCATTTTGTTTAGCTTTGTCTAAAAAATAATTATATACCCATCGGCTAGACCCTATAGTTTGGTTGATTATATCTTTTTGCTTTTGATTTGGATATATCCGACATTTATATCCCCGTTCGATAGGAACAAATCGCTTAATCATAATTTGACCTCATTCCCTATTTAAGGTTTTGATTTTTTATATAATTTCTAATAGTTTCAATATTAGCATTACCTACTGTATCTACAAAATATCCTTTGCTCCACAAAGAACCACAACGATCATAAAAAATCTTTAATTTAGGATGTTCCTTGAAAAGTTTAATTGCTGATATGCTTTTAATAGTTCTTACTATATCAGTAGGAGCAACTGTGGGTCTAGCAGATACAAAAATATGAATGTGATCTGGCATTACTTCTAACTCTAATATTTTATAGTTATATCTGTTACAAATATTAATGATAATATCTTTTAAAGATAAAGCTATATCGCCATTTAAAACTTCAAATCTGAATTTAGGACACCAAACTAAATGATATTTGATGGAATATTTACAATGGTTAGTAGAATTATATTCATTCATTTAAATCATACTTTTCTTTGATACTTCTACGCATTAAATCTAAATAGCTTAGTGTAGTCTCTTCTTCAACTGAATAAATACTAGCTAAATTTTCTAATTCCCGATCAAAAGGAATTGCAATATTAATTTTAGTATTATCTTTACTTGAAGACATTTTATTTGCTCCTTTAACACATATTATCCCACAATAGATTATATATTATGTGAATAGTTGTGTTCTTGACCCAAGGGCAAGCCCGTTGGGTTTTTTACACAAAAACAATAACTGTGGCCCACAATCAGGGCAGGCATTTGGCTGAGCATGAAAGCGCCTGCTAGTCGGATCTTGATATTCACTAAGGCAATCTTCACACATACTAAAATCAGACATAGTAGTTGACTCCCTGTCATATGGTATACTCTCAATAATTGAAAAGCGTGGGCCGCAGTTCGTGCAATTAATAAACGGATATCTATATCTTCTATCATCTCCATCTAATAATTCCTCTTGGCATTGTGAACATAAAGCTGCATCTGGAGTCACAAAGGTTAACTGTTCATTATCATCTGTACTATCTTTGATTTTAAAATGTTGATAATTCGTAGATTGCAGCTGGTTGATTATTATCTCTTCTATTTGGGCCAAGGTTGGCGGATTAGATTTAATTTGATTAATCAAATTAGTTACTCCCCGCAGCGAGCCCTGCACATCAATTTCTACCCCCTGCTGAGTATTATTAACTTCTCCTTGTACATCATAATGCTGAGCTAAATTATAAACAAAGGGTCTAAAGCCAACTCCTTGTACTATGCCCTTTACTATCACAAACTTACGAATTACTTGCTCATTCATTTTGCTTAATCCTTTCTTTTAAATAACTGCAAAATTCTTTTAATCCCTGCTGATTACTACAAGAAACAGGAAACACTCTTAACTCCGGCTGCAGAGATCTCAAATCAGATTCAACTTCGGAAAGAGAAAAATTGCTCTGCTCTAATAAATCCAACTTGTTGATGACTACTGCATCAGATTGCTGGAATAAAGCAGGATACTTAAGCGGTTTATCATTACCTTCTGGAACGCTAAGTACAGTAATTGTCATTGCCGTACCTAGAGCAAATGAAGCAGGGCAGACTAAGTTACCTACGTTTTCAATAATTAAACAATCTAACTGCTATAAATCCAATTTTTTTAATACCTGTTGAATTGATAATGCTTCTAAATGACACGCCCCCTGCGTATTAATTTGAATTACTTGACTACCATAACCCTCTAGTCGCTCGGCATCTCTTCTCGTATATAAATCCCCTTCAATTACTGCTAGATTAATCTCTTGACCTAATTCACTTAATAAATATTCTAATAAAGTCGTCTTACCACAGCCAGGAGAACCAACTATATCAAAAGCAAAAACATCTGCTTGCTCTAAAATGCTTTTATTTTCTTGTGCCCTTTGCTCATTTTTAGCTAATAAATTTTTCTCTACTTCTACTTTCATGCTGATTCCCCCTCAATGGTACTTAAATATAATTCATCCCCCGATAACAATTGTTGACAAAAACTATTACAATTAGGGCAATATTTATTTCGCTTCTTCACTTTAAACTGAGTCCCACAATTTTTACACTTAGCTTGAGCCGTGACCCACTCTATCTTCAATTCAGCCTCCTCCATTCCAGTACTAGCAGCAAAAGCAGAAAAGGCAAATCTTAATGCACTTTCTTCTATACAAGTTAGTTGGCCTATTTTTAATTCTACACTATTAATTTTTTCTAACTGCTGCTCAACTTTAGTCGCAGTTATAATTTCAAATACCCGAGCCATAATTGACATTTCATGCATCTTAATCACCCTTTATTTCCTATTAACATTTCAAACAATAATTTTTTCTATTCTCCATTATTAATTTTCAATTATCAATCAAAACGTAACCTTTTCTTCTATCTCTCCTTCAACATTAAGCACATGAGTAGCACAGGAAATACAAGGATCAAAAGAGCGAATAATCCGTCCTAAAATCGTAGTTAATAAATTAGCATTAGGAATTTTAGTTCCGACTAAAGCATTTTCTACTGGTTCCCGCCGGCCCAATTTATCTTTAGGAGAAAAATTCCAAACGGTAGGCGTTATAATTTGATAACTTGATACTTCTTCTCCTTCAATTTCTGCCTGATGCAATAGCGCTCCCCGCATCGCATCAGTAGTAGCTGTGACCTTAGTCTTAACTGGCTTTTCACTTTGACTAATTGGAGGTGGACCAGGTTCTAATTGAGCCAACCATTTCTCCATTAATTCTGCAATCTGCAGTGTTTCTCGTGAGCGGGCTACAATACGATCCATAGTTGAAGTCTTTAACGGATAGTCACCTCTGATAATTGCCCGCGCTAAAGGACCAGTTTCAAAAAAATCTCCGTCATACTACACAGATTTAGTCCAACTATAAGCTCCTGGTTTATCTGGAGCCGGCTCTAACTGACCATCTTCTTCTTCAAACCAAGAATTAGCTACTGTTTCTTCAATTTTATCCACATCAGGCTGGGCAAACTGCCGCCCGTTAATTACTCCCCTAGGCCAAAAATCATCTTGATTCTGTTCACCAAACTTAAATAAGCCACAAGAAATTAACCGCTTAGGAGTAACCCCAATCTTAAAATAATCATTATAAACTTGGGCCAACAATTCTGTATCTGGAATCAGTTTTTCTCTAATAAATTGCAAAATATTAGCTAATAATGCTTGAGCTCGATTAATCTTATCAGCAGTAGGAGCTACTGCTACACCACCTTGCACAAAACTATGTTGATGCGGTGCTTTCCCGCCAAATAAAGCTAATATCTCATGCGCTTCCTGCGCAACCTTGACAGCATCAAAGTAATGACCTACTAAGCGCTGATTATCTTTAGGCTTCAAACGCCCATCAACAAGATTTTGATTTTGCCACGGAGGCCGATTAGGAAACTCAACAAAATCAGGCAAGCTAAAAAAATAAAAATGGCGGATATGATTTTGTAAGAAATCAGCAACCAGCATAATATTTCTTAAATACTGAGCCCGCTGAGATAAAGTACTACCATATAACTCATCTAATAAATAACTACCCACTGCTCCATGGGCCAAAGAACAAATCCCACATACCCGCTGCGTCAGATATACAGCATCAGTTACTTTCCGGCCCTGCATAATTTTTTCATAACCTCTAAACATCGTACCTTTAGCATTAGCCTCTTTGATCCAACCATCATCTATAACTACCTTGACTGATAGTAATCCACTTAATCGCGTAACAGGACTAAAATTAATCGTCTGACTCATATTCTCTAACCCCCTTCTTTAATATAATAAAGATTGAGTTTAAGTCTAAGAATTAGGCTTTATCTTCTCTTTTGTCTTGACTGTTTATTCATTACTGTTTTCAGATAGCGGAGTAAAAAATGGCGTCGAACCATCGGGAAAATCGGGATTAGTACAGCCGATACAAGGAGTATTAGCTTCGACTGGCCAATTAACATTAATCCACTTCCGATAAGGGCAATCTGCTCTAGTTTTAGGCCCTACACATCCTTGACTGAACATACATTCAATCTCACCTAAATTTTCAGCAAAGTTACCATTATCAAAATAAGAGCGACGCTGACAATGGCGGTGAATAGTATAACCATAAAATAAAGTTGGTCGATTGCGGTTATCAAGTTCTGGCCGTCCATACATTAATAAATGCGCTAAAGTTCCAACAAACCAATCAGCATTCACCGGGCAACCACTGACATTAATAACTTCCCGGTCTAATACCTCACTGACTGCTACACTTTGACTGAGATTAGGTCGAGCTGCACTAGGGCCACCGAAACTAGCACAAGTTCCTAGTGCTACTACATATTTAGCCAAGCCACCTAACCACTTTACTGCTTCTAAAGCACTAACTTCTCCTTGGGAAGTAATGAAGACAACATTGTACTCTTCTTGTAAAGGAATTGCTCCTTCTACTACTAAAGTAAATTGACCGGCTTTTTTATTAGCAGCAGCTTTGAGATTATTAACCGCATCTTGGCCCTGGGCAGCCATAAAAGTATTACTGTATAACAAATCAATTGTTTCCTCCAAAAATCGGTCTAAATAGGGATATGTTGTATTCATGATTGAAATATTATTATCACAACTACAATTTGTTTCTAACCAAATTACAGGTAATTTTTCAGTTTGAGAATCATGATAACTACTTACTTCTGCTAAGATTTTATGAGTTAAAGAACTATGCCCTTTATTACCTTGGTAAGGAGAATAATTCTGACAAAGATTGATAAACTCATTTCGCTTCACAAATATACCTCCCCTTTTTATGTCTCTAATAATATTATGTTTTCAAATTATCTATTATTAAAATTATTTATACTCTATTTTAGTAACGAAAGAACATTTATCTAATATGCTGTATTAAAAAGCTTATGGGGGGAGTCTAACTTGAAAAGTATAAAAACAATATTCAAAAATATGAAGACAAATATAATACATATAGCAATTCTACAATTAACTCTGACTGCTTAATCAATTGTTTATCACTATTAATTGATTATAGTCTTAAAAAACGAAAATTTTCCAAGCAAAAATAAAAGAGACAAAAAATATTAACTTTATTTATTAATTGACGCTAGCAATGTATAATTAATTCAACTTATTAATAAATATTAACTATGGAAAAAATCAATTATAAAGTTACAATTATAGGACTTGGTAATATCTTAATGTCAGATGATGGTTTAGGAGCAACTGTAATTAAACAATTAAAGCAAGAAACCTGGAGTAGAGAAATTTTAATTGTAGACTGCGGTACTTGTCCCCTAGTTTATCTTGAACAATTGAGTACATCGCAGCACGTAATTGTAATTGATGCTATTAAAAAAGGTAAACCGGCTGGGACCATTTATCACTTTAATTTAGCAAAACACAGATCAAAAAATAGACTTAAAAGAACCACTCATAATTATTCTTTACCTCAAGTTATTGCCTTAGCTCGCGAAATTAACAATTTACCTCACACAGTAATCTATTATGGCATTGAACCTGCTAATCTAAATTTAGGAACAGAACTTTCTCATCCACTAAGACAGTCTATCCCCAAATTAATTAGACTGATTAAAAAACAAATCAATCAGTTAAGCAAAAAATAATCCAGGAGCAGCTCAAGGCTACTCCTGGATTATGCTAGTTATTATGAACTTTTAAAATTACAAAAAATTAAAAAAGCTCTGGGGAAATTCCCCAGAGCTTTGTAAGGTCGCAATTTATGTTAGTTAGAGCTTATTTACAGCTTAACAACATCTTCAGCTTGCAATCCACGATCGCCTTCTACTACTTCAAATTCTACCTCTTGATCTTCTTCTAAAGTTTTGTAACCTTCTTCTTCAATTGCAGAAAAGTGAACGAATACGTCATCTCCTGCTTCTCTTTCGATAAATCCATAACCTTTTTTCCCGTCAAACCATTTTACATTACCTTGTTCTTTCATTATAAAATTCCTCCTAAGTTTTTTAAAACAGTTGATAAGAAGTTTTTTTATCAACCTAAATAAATAATAGCACAGGATTAGCTATTTGTCAAAGGATTTATTCATTAATTATAAATTATTACAACTGCTATAATAATAATTACTTAATTTTCACCATCAGCCAACCATCTCTCTCCTGTTAACTTAATACCTAATGCTCCTAGAGGTGAAGTTACTACAATCGATAAGACTGCTAATGCTAAAATTAATTCCCCCGACTCAACTCCTGCAGCTAACGGTACTGCCCCTACAGCAGCCTGTACTGTTGCTTTAGGTAGATAAGCGATCACACAAAATAATCTCTCTTTCCACTCTAAATTAGTATTAATTAATGAAATTAAAACCCCAATCGATCTAGCTAAAAGACCAACCGCAATAATTACTAGCCCGACTAAGCCTGATTGTAAAGCCACCTCAATATTAACCTCAGCACCAATTAACACAAATAATAATAATTCAGCAAACACCCAGATTTTATTAAACTTAGCCGCTAACCTCTGCCCTACTTCCTTATATTTTTCCATAATTACAAAACCAATTGTCATTACTCCCAATAAACTAGCAATTGATATAATTCCTTCGAGCGCTTCTTTAGATACATCCAGAAATATAGCCACACTTAAAATCAACAATACCTTTTTAGTATCACGCATATGATACTTTTTAAACAAATAAATCAAGAATAAAGCTACCACAACTCCAATTGCTACTCCTAGGATAATTGAAATCGGAATATTTAAAAGTTTCCAAGTTAAATTAACACTCTGTCCCCCATAAAATCCTAGAAAAGTAGAAAATAGAGTAATTGCGACTATATCATCGATTGATGCTCCCGCTAAAACTAAAGTTGGAATCCCCTTAGCTGCTCCTTTACCCCGATCAATCAAATTTAACATTTGAGGAACTATTACAGCAGGAGATACAGCAGCAATAATAAAAGCTAAAATTCCTGCTTCAATTAACGAGATATCTAATAAATAATTAGCCACAAACAAAATCGTAAAACCTTCCATTAGCCCCGGAATAAAACTCATCTTAACTGCAGGAACTCCTATTTTCTTTAGCGTTTCTTTCTTTAAGCCTAGTCCGGCTCGAATTAAAATAATAATCAAGGCTATTTTTCTTAAATCCGGCGAAACCTGCAGTAATTCTTGACTCATTACATCAAAACCATACGGACCAATTGCTACTCCCAAAATCAACATTCCTAATAACCCTGGTAAACTAACATGGTCAAAAGCCTTATTAAGTATTAGACCAAACAAAATTATAATTGCTAAACTTAACGCCATTTTTTATCCCACTCCCTTTTCTATATAAGTAAGACAGTTAAAGTTAAAAGAATCTTTGCTAAAGATATTTTCTTTTAAAAGAGAATATCTCTATAAGACCATTCCTGCCCCACACTATTAAAGTAAGATTACCTTAGATGTAGATGAAATTTTTTCGCAGCGACTTTAAATCTAGTTTGCAATAAGTCTTAACGCAGAATAATAAAAAATCATTTTATCTACATCTGGAAAGCTACACTTTATATAAAAAAGACCCCTACTCGCTGAGAAGATAAAGTAATCCCCAAGCAAGTAGGAGCCATCAATTGCTATATTTAGCAATAGTTAAAGGCGAGCTCCATCGCCTACCATTTAATTTTAGCAGATTAATTATAAGATTGCAATCAAAATTTGTAGACTAATTATTTTACTGCCTTTTTTCACCTTTTACATTTCCCCAACATACCATCTAACAAAGGATTAGTTCGTACCCCAGTATCTCTAGAATACGGCATGACAGATATTCTAGTTCCCGGCACAGCAAATGGATCTTCAGGAATAACTTTTGTTCCACTCCAGGTTGATTGCTCCCCAGAAAAAGTTGATTCTTCTAAAATAATAGAATAACTCCGCCCTTCGCCAGTACCAATGCCAATTCCCACTCCAGCTACATAAGAATCAAACTGCCCATCAAATATTGATTCTGGAGCCGGCAAACCAGTAGCACCAACAGTCAGAGCATAGCTGTTTTCTGCTAATTTCTGCACTAAAACAACACCACCTCGTCGAGCAGGCACAGGTCTCAAATATTCAGGTGCAGTCAGTATCACAACACATTTTTCCGGTACGATTGCTTCTGTAGGTATACATATCTTTTCTCCCACAGAAATTTGGTTAGGATTTTCTATTTGAGGATTAGCAGCAATTAAATTATCTACCGTAATTCCATATCTTTGGGCTATTTCATATAAAGTATCTCCTGCTTGGACAGTATAAGTTTTCCCTACACAATCAGTTGTTTGATCGGCTGAATACTGATTTTCTACTAACACAAAAGAGCCCGGCACAAAAGCAACTGAATCATAAGGCACAATTCCTACTATTTTTGTATTAGACAAATTTATTCCACCTAAAGCCAAACTCCAGGTTGGTTCTTGATTTCCCACAGCAGTCTGCTTTAATTCAGAGTAAAAAGTTCCTCCGCGTTCTCGACTAAAAAATCTAGTCATGACTGCATAGGAATCAAAATCAAGCTGAGATTCTAGCAATTCTGGTTCCGGCAGCCCAGCAGCAAAAACAGTCACATCATAACTATCTTCTGTTAGCTGCTGTAGTAAAATCACTCCTCCAGCTCGGTTTGAAACTGAAGGATATTCAGTATTTTGAGGTCGAGTTAGTACTGTTGACCATTTTTCACTTCCCTCAATTTCTTCAATTGGAATACAGATTACCTGACCAACAAAAATAAAATTAGGATTTTCTATCTGCGGGTTAGCAGCCAGTAAATCATCTACTGCAACTTCATATTTCTGAGCTATCTTGTTTAAAGTATCGCCCGGCTGCACAGTATATCTAGTCCCTGGACAATCATTCATATAATTCCTGCTTATAATATAAAATCCTATGCATAATGCATAGACCACAATCATACAAGATTAGATTGTGTTAGCTATAATCCTATGCACAGTTTTTCTTATAAGCAGGATTTTCACCACCTTTCTTTTTGTTTGAATTAAAATTTTTACTAAAAGTCAATTTATCTAACCTTTAATCAGGTCATAATCCTAAAATTCCTCCGCTATCTTGCCAGATAATAAAATTTCTGCTCCTGATATCTCATCCGGTTGATAATATGGTCTAATATTGACCTCCGCTCCCTGCACACTATATGGCAATTCCGGAGGTAAAATTACTGTTCCTGCCCAGATTGAACCCTGGACTGGAGTAACAACTCGTTCTAAAACAGCATAATAAGAAAGCTGCTGTTCAAACCCAAGTTGAATATTGATCGTAGCTAAATAGCTATCATACTCTAACTCATCACCTATAACCTCAGGCACAGGCGGTATCCCCACTGCACCAAATGTTACAACATATCCTCTGTCAGGTGTATATTGAGCTAAAACTACTCCCCCAGTCCAAGGTGGAACAGGCTTAAAATAATCTGAAGCAGTCATTACTGCCGTATATTTTCTCGGTATAGAAGCTTCCGGCGGCAGCACAATCGTTTGACCTACAAAAATTTGGCTTGGATCTCCTATATCAGGATTTACAGCTAGTAATTGGTCCAAAGTCAAATTATATTTTTCTGCTACTTTACTTAAAGTATCTCCGGCTTGAATTCGATAAGTTGTTCCATATTCAGAATAATCTTCCTCAATTAAAATATTTCCTTCTGATGTTCGACCAGTGGTCTGATGTAAAGCAAAAACCCTGATCAAATATTCCTCCGGATCTATCGTACCTAAAGTTCCTGACCAAACTGGTTGCAGAGAACCACCAGCTGTTCGGGTAGTTTTTTTCAAAACTTTAGTATATCTATAGTTTCCAATTTCCGGAGGAGAATCATATTCATTCATCCTAGTTACTAAAGTCACATAAGAATCAAAATTTCCTAACTCTTCTAAACTAGGCAGCCCTGTAGCAAATATGACTGCCTCATAAGCATCATCATCTATCTGCTGTAACAACATTGTTCCGCCTAAATCATAGGGGATAGGAAGATTATTTTCTTCAAGAGTAGGCAACATTGGCGGCAGCAGTAATACCGCTTCTTTTATAAACTCATCACCCCCATTGGCAGTAGGAATACAGAGTTTCTGCCCTACATCAATCTGACTAGAACCTCCCAACTGTGGATTAGCTGCATACAAACTTTCTAGGGTAATTCCATATCTTTGAGCAATTTTATATAATGTATCTCCTGCTCTCACAAGTATAACTTCTCCTTTACACTTTCTGCCGTCACTCATTTCAATCACCTCTAACTAGTAGTTTATATTATTATATGCCTGATAAAATATTTTGGTTATTGCATTGATAGGCAGAAACTGCTAATAGGCTCCCCACTGAGCTGAATAACAACAGTTTAGAAACAATTTGATATTATTTCTAAACTGTGATGAAAGTAAAAACTACTTATTTATCATTTTTAAATTTATAAATTTCGGATGATCTTCTGCCTATCAGCAGTTCCACTTAAGATAACATCACCTCTAGATTTAGTTATCTTATTAACCGGAAACACGTTTAATCTACTATTTTGAGGCTCCACAGACTGATTATTGGAAATCACAACTACTCCCGCCCAAGTTGGTTCTTGGTTGCTGGAAGTAGTCTTTTTCAGAATACTAGTATATTCTTCCCCAGCAATTTCGACTACAGCTAAATAATCATTAAACTCAGCAGTTTCCAATTCTTCCGGAGCAGGCACTCCAGTAACAACAAAGGTTGCAGCATAATTATTCTCCTCTAATTTATCCAGCAAAGCTACTCCACCAGCTAAAGAAGACAATTCTCTACCTGCAGGAGGAGCTAATACTACAGCCCATTTGCTCAGCGGAACAACTCCTTCTGGAATACAAAGCGGCTGCCCAATATAAAGTTGACTAGGGTCTTCTAACTGTGGATTAGCTGTAAGTAACATTTCAACTGAAATATTAAGTTTCTGAGCTATCTGATAAAGCGTATCTTCTGGTTGAATAACATAACTTATTCCTTCACAGCTATGCTTTAGTTCATCTTTAATTACTCTACCTACTAATAAAGAATCAGACATTACCCTTTCAACTTGATTATAGAGCTTAATGGCTATTTTGCTTTTAAATACAGCAAACGGATTATCCGGAATGACTATTGTTCCCACTAAAATCGGCTTCTCAATAGTAATTGTTCCGCTCTGAATAAAATAACTAAATTCTTCTATCACAATCTCTAAATTAGCAAAATAACGTTCATCAGCAATATTTATCTCGCCTAAATAAGAATCAAACGCATCTCCTTTTAATTCTTGGGGAGCAGGTAACCTGGCACCAAAAAAAGTCACAACCGCTTTCCCATTTTCTAACTCCTGCACTAAAACCAATCCTTCAACTGTGCGAGCAATAAATTGAGAAATAGATGCTAAATATTCAGTATAAGTCATTAAAATTATATTTTTTTTAGGTACTACAGCTACACTTGGAATACAAATTATCTGACCAACAAAAATAAGATTAGGATTTTCTATTTGCGGATTAACAGCTAATAATTCCTCTAAAGTTACCCTATATTTTTGCGCTATCTGATTTAAAGTATAGCCCGCTTGAACAGTATAAGTTTCTCCTTTACAATTAACTTCTTGCTCACTCAAACCAACCACCTCAATTAATATGATATAGTACTCTCGGCTAAATTAGTTGCTTAATTCATAGTCTTGAGCCCAACTACTAACATTTTAAATATGAAAATTATTATAAATTTAGCCGAGAATCCTTATGATTTATTATATAATATATGTGCTTGAGATGATTATAGTAGAGAAAAGTGGTTTATTACCCGTTATAAATCTATTGGACCAAATAATTTTCTGCATAGTTTAGTTGTTTAAATGAAAATTATGTTGCTCATATCTTCTCTGTGACCAGAATAATTAATAGCTATTTTAAAAATTAATATTCTTTCTTCCACTAGAGAATAATATTCAAGTTCTATTTTAAACGCTCAAGAAATAATTAATACTACTTCACTAACCCTAGTTTTATATTATTTATCCGCTACACTGTATGGCATGATTGCCGCTTATATTTTAAATTTAATCTACCAAAAATGCGGTCCAGTGAATTAAATCTTAGTTTAACCTACACTTTATTTTTAATAAATTGCAGGTTTTTCACTGCTTATCAGCAATTTATTAGTTACAAGGACATTAATCTTTGTTTTTTATTTCGAATATAATTTTCGGTTAAAAGCAAAATATTATAGTTGCTATCTGTAATCATTTCATTTTTTGCTTTTAATGGTCTTGAATTTAATTATCTATTATCCATTATTACTTAAACCTGGAGGTGAAATTTTGCTTTACACACAAAAAGATTATATGAAATTTGCTTTAATTGTGAGCGATTATGAACAGAAAAAATATCCGCAGTCAAAATTAAGTTTGCACCTTTTAACTACTATCTTTCAGCATTCACTCAGGCAAGAAATAAATATTTTTTCCTGTAGCAAACAGCAGCGTGAAAATATAATCACCACTGCTTTTGATCATAATCAATACTATGAAAGCCGCGTTAAAAAGGCTAAGCAGGTGTTTTTAAATCAAGAATATCTCAACAAATTAACATCTCAAGTAGAAACCGAATTAGAACTTTGTCAAAAAAATAATATCAATTTTTTAGAATATGAAAGCAAAGATTATCCGGCACCACTGCAAGAAATTGCTACGCCACCTGTAGTCTTATTTTACCAGGGCCAACTCCCATCTGATGCCGCCCTGCAGCAATCCTTAGCCGTAGTAGGCTCGCGCGACTGTGAACAGTACGGTCAGAATATTGCCCATTCAGCCGGCAGAATCTTAAGTGAACACGGTTGGTGGAATATCAGCGGTTTAGCCGCTGGGTGTGACACGAATGGTCACTGGGGGTCACTAGAAGCCAACGGTTTAACCGGGGCAGTCTTGGCCCACGGCTTGGCAGCAGATATTTATCCCCCGGAAAATAAAGATTTAGCTGCAGAAATTATAAGTAGCGGCGGTTTTTTATTGTCCGAAGTTGCTCCTTCAACCTCCACAGCCCCCCACTTTTTCAAATGGCGGGATAGACTGCAGAGTGGGTTAACTAAAGGTATCTTTGTTGTAGAAACTGGCCGAACTGGAGGTACACTACACACAACTAACTATGCACTGCGGCAGGGAAAGCAAGTTTATGTCTGGGAACCGACTACGCCAAGTATTTTACCTGAAGAAAAAATTGAAGGTAATTTGATGTTAGTCGGCCTTAAAGAACCAAATGACAATTTTAAGATTAAATCACAACAGCGCTTAGATAAAATTAACTCCCTTTCTTGTCCTCGGGAGTTAATAGACGAGTTTGAAAGATTACAGCAAGAAGAATTAACGTTTCAGTTTTAGAATCTGTCAGCGTTCAGTTGTCAACCTTCAACGGTTAGACGAAGACTCTATGAGCTCTGAGCAGTGAGGCAGGAGTTGAAATATTACTAGTTGAAAGCTCTTAGTTGTCAGCTCTCAGCACTTAGAAGAAAAGATAGGATATTGAAGTTAAGAACATAAAGGCAAACTCTTTTTAAGACAAAGAAGCCATGCCCTTTCGGGCATGGCTTCTTTTAGCTAGTTCTTTTTTAGCTTTTAGCTGACTACTACTGATAGTTGACAGCTAATTACAGCTATTAAGTGCTGCTTTGTCTAATCTTCAGTACCTGAATTATTACATTCGGAATAATAAATCCTAGTGAAATAGCCGGCCACATTCCTAACGGAATAGCCGTAGTCTTTAAAACTGTCTGTAAAAACGGATTATAAATAGCTAGTATCTGTAATAGAAAACTAACTACAATCGACAAGATCAAATATGGATTTTCTAATACTGACTTGTCATATCCAGTTCCCTTTTGCCGTCGAACATTAAAGGCATGCAGCAACTGGGTAAAGGAGAACACAGCAAAACTAATGGTGCGACTTAACTCCACACTATATCCGCTGTTTAAGACTATTAAATAAGTAACCAAGGCTCCAGCAGCAATCAAACTACTGTGCAGCAAAATTTCTTTCTTAAAATCATCATGTAAAATCGGCTTATCAGGGTCACGCGGTGACCTGCTCATGACATTAGGTTCTGCTACTTCCCATCCTAAAGATAAAGCTGGGAAGACATCAATTACTAGGTTTAACCATAAAATCTGTAACGCTAACATTGGAACAGGCACTTGTAGTACTATACCTAAGAAAATAAGAATAATTTTACTTAAGTTACTTGAAAAGAGATAGTACATAAACTTCTTAATATTATCAAAAATAATTCGCCCTTGCTTAATAGCACTAACAATTGTACTAAAGCTGTCATCAAGCAGGACTATATCTGCCGTATTCTTAGCTACAGAAGTACCGCGTTGGCCCATAGCTACTCCAATATCAGCTTTTTTCAAAGCTGGAGCATCATTAACGCCGTCACCAGTCATAGCCGTAATCTCATTATTTTGATTTAAAGCATCAATAATTTCTAATTTATTTTCCGGCGACACTCTCGTAAATACCGAATGAGTCTTAATTGCACTACTACGCTCTGCTGTCGTCATAGCATCAAATTCTTGCCCTGATAAATCAGAGTTGCTATCTTTGCTAATCCCAACTTTTTCAGCAATAGAAACAGCAGTATCGCGTTGATCACCAGTAATCATTTTAGTTTCAATTCCTGCTGCTTGCGCTTCTTGAATTGCATTAGCTGCTTCTTGCCGCGGGGGATCCATAATACCAGCTAATCCTGCAAAAACCAAACTAGATTCAATTGCTTCCTCAATTTCAGCTTCAGTTTCCGCCCTCACATCGGCTCGATAAGCAACAGCTAAGACACGCAGGCCATTTTGGGCCAAGGCTTGATTGCGCTCGGTTAGCTCATCAATCCTCTGTTCGGTTAGTTCTTTCTTTCCGTCAGTAGTTAATTCCTGATCACACATTTCTAAAACTACATCCGGCGCACCTTTAACAAAAATATAATCGCCGTCGGGAATCTCATAAGAGACAGCCATATATTTCAATTCCGAGCTAAAAGGAATCTCTTCTAAACGTTGATAATCATTATCTTCCATTTTTTCTTTATCATAACCAGCCTTGTGGGCAGCAGTTACTAATGCCCCTTCAGTTGGATCGCCTACTACTTTCCAAGCTCCTGTTTCATCTTGATTAATCGCAGCATTGCTGCATAAAGCTCCTGACTGTAAAAAGAGATCTAAATTCTTTTTCTCAGTTGCAGTTAACTGACTACCGTCTGCATCTTCAAACTCACCCTGCGGCTCATAGCCCGTGCCCGTTACATTTATCTCAGCATCAGGCAGTATAATCTGGCGTAAAGTCATTTGATTTTCAGTAATTGTACCTGTTTTATCAGTACAAATAGTAGTCGTTGAACCCAGTGTTTCTACTGCCGACAAACGCCTAACTAAGGCATTTTTATCTACCATTTTGTTCATGCCAATTGCTAAAGTGATAGTTGCTACAATTGGTAATCCCTCAGGCACAGAAGCAATTGCTAAGGCAATACCTGTTTTAATCATTTCTTTGATTGGCTGTCCGACCAAAATTCCAATCCCTGTCACAATCACTGCCACTACCAAAGTGATTTTAACTAAGGCTTTACCCATTGTATCCAATCTTTCTTCGAGCGGAGTTTCTTCTTGTTCAGTCTCTTGCAGCATGTCACTAATTTGGCCCATTTCAGTGTCAGTACCGGTTCCAGTTACCAGTACTTCCGCATTACCTCTGGTCACTGAAGTTCCCATATAGACCATATTCTCTCTTTCAGCTAAAGCTATCTCTTCATCAACCGTGAAATTATGGTCTTTCGCTACCGTCTCCGATTCTCCTGTTAAAAGTGATTCGTTAATCTGCAGTTTATCCGCATCAAGCAGTCGACCATCAGCCGCAACCCGGTCCCCTTCTTCAATTACTAAGATATCACCAGGGACTACTTCAGTTGCTTCAATTTCAATCGTTTTTCCGCCGCGGATTACTTTTGCAGTTGGTGAAATCACCTCTTTTAAAGCGGCAAGAGATTTTTCAGCTTTATACTCAGTAATAAATCCAAAGGCTCCATTAAATATAATAACTGCTAACACAGCCGCCCCTTCTATTACATCACCAATCGCAAAAGCAGCAATTGCAGCAACTAACAAAATTAATACAATTATATCTTTAAACTGCTCTAATAGTACTTCCCAAATTGAGACTTCACTTTTTTCTTCTAACTTATTTGGCCCATATTCTTTTAATTTTTGTTGAGCTTCACTACTGCTCAGACCAGTTTCTGTATCAACTGCGAAGTTCTCTATTAATTGCTCTAAATCCTGTTGATAATAATCTTCAGTAGATTTAGATATAATTAATCCCTCCTTAGTAATTAGTAATTAAACATTATTAAGGAAATATATCTTTTTATTATTTTCTCTATCTGACAGAAATACTTTAATTCAAACTTTCTTCTATCCTTCGTTTGAGCTGCCTTTTGCACTGTTCAGCATTAAGGTAAAAACTAGCCCCCTGCAGGTTATAAATATCCCAGCCAACTCTAATTAACTGCCGCTGTTTTCTCTTATCCTCCCACCATTGTTCAGGCGAATAAAATTGATCACCAGCACACTCAATCGCCATTCGATTTTGTTCTCCTTTAACTACTAGGTCAAGCACATGATTGCCGATTTGTTCCTTAACCGTTACATTGTATCCTTCAGCTTTTAACCACTGATAAACATCCTTTTCTAACTGTGTTTCACACTTAACGCTTCTGTTTTTCTGCTCTAAGTACTGATGATTTTTAATATAATCTAATAATTTATAGCGCATATCATCTTCATTATCTAATTCCTGCTCTAATTTAACCGAATGCACTAAAATCACTTGATCTCTAGCTCGACTAACTGCTACATTAAAACGCTGCCGGGCACTACTTCGCGTTAAAGCTCTAAAGCGCCGATTACTAGCAACCACCATTGATAATAGCATTACATCTCTTTCGTCTCCCTGGAATGTATAAGCATCACCAGCTAAAAATTTATGCTCTTCTTGCTCTTGGGGAGTTAGATAATCATCAATTTTAGCAGCAATATATTCCGCCTGCTTCTTTCCTTTAAGAGAGACAACCCCAAAAGTTTTATCCTGATACATTGGATCTTGGCTTAATTCCTTCACTTTCTCACAAATAACTTCTGCTTCTCGTTTATTTACTTTACCCTTACTATCAATTTCTCCCTCTTTGAGGTAAATATTTTCTAAAGTTGGCTTTAATCTTTGCTCTTCGCGTACATTACGCAGCGGTAATATCTTTCCTTCATAGAAATTTTGATTGCTAAATTCAATAATTTCAGGCAGTGAGCGGAAATGTTCTTTTAACATTAAATTATAGCGTCCGTCAAAGGTAGCTTTAGCAATATCATAAAGACTCGTCTTTAAATCCATCATATTTTTATTAGCTAAATCTTTTAAATGCTGTTCAATAAAGACCTCAATCTTATCCCGAGAAATTCCTACTACGCTAGGGCTAATCTGTTTTTCATCTCCCACAACAATCACCTTTTTAGCCCGGGCCAAAGCCAATAATGCTGTGATATTCGACTGGCTAGCTTCATCAATGATTAGCACATCAAAAGAATTCATCTCCCGCGTAATCGTCTCCGACACACGATAAAGCGGCATAATCCACGTGGGAACAGCATTTTTAGCCTTTTTCATATACTTTTGCGCTTCTTTACTCCATTTAGCAGCATTCTTCCCCGTACCTTTACCAATTCTATTAACTGCATGTTTCCATTTCTTCAAGGCATTAATATCAGCCTGTGAAGTATTTTCTTTTAATTTCAATTTCACTTTAGCTAAAACTAATTTACGCTTTAAATTAGTTAACTGTTCTTGAAATTCTTCTTGTTGTGTCTCTAATTCTGTTACTTTTTCTTGCTGACTAATAATCTCTTTTAAATACGACTCTAAAACCTTATGTTCCCAAGCTTCCTGCCAATCACTTAGATCTAAATCTAATACTTCATAATTTGCATCCAAGCATTTTTCTGCCCACTGTGGAGCTTGAGTAGCTAATTTATCTACTAATTCTTCAAATTCTTTGAATTGAGGTTTTAATTCTTCTAATTCCTGCAATTGATTATAATAAATCGACCACTGAGCTATTTTATCTTCTAATTCTTCTACTGCAGTGATATTTAAACAATCAATTAATTGTTCTACAGCAGGATGCCCATTCTGTTCTTGATAAATTTTTAATTCTTGTCGCATAGAATCAAATAACTCTTGAGCACGACTTAAATTACTTTCTTCCTCTTTTAACTTAAAGACATAATATAAATCTCTCAGTTGTTCAGCAAAATCACGCTGTTCAACATCTAATTCTCCAATAATAGTATCATCTAGTCTCTCTTTTAGCTGCGGCCGTAATTCATATTTATAAAGAAAAGCTTGCTGCAACTGCTCATAATTATGTTTGATTTTAGCAGTTACTTGCGTCGAAAATTCAGGCAATTGTCCCATAAAACTATTCTCTAAACCCTGCCAATGTGCAATGAACTTTTCAATCGTTAGTCTTAACTTAATATAATCTCTTACTGCAATCCATTCTTCTAAATCAGATACTTCATGATCATTAATCCTTATATTTCTTAAAGCCTGTTTTTTAGCATTATTAAAAAGGTTAAACCAAGATATAACACTTTTAGATTCTTTAACACGAGCAATAGCATCTTCTACATATTCTAAATAATCTCTTAGTTTAATTCGCTTATCTAAATCAACTTTAGTTGTACTCCCTACCTGCTGTTGCAATTCAGTTATCTGCTCAACTATTATCCCTAATTCATCAATTGCAGTTTTTAATTCCTCTTTGGCATCTTGATTTTTCTTAATAAAGTTTAAACTGCGCGAATAACTGACTTGATTATAAACATTTAAAGTTTCTTTAATTAGCTCTAGCAATTCTCCTACTTCATCTTCAGTCACTTTAAATACTAAATCAGGATAATCATGTTCTATTTTATTCTTTAATTCTCTAGCTTCTTTTAGTTGATGAGACATAATGCGGTATTTTTGCAAATCTACTAATTTATCAATATCTGGTAGTTCATACTGAACTAGTTCATCTAAATTAGGTTTTAGCTCTGCTCTTAATTGCTGCATCGTCTCCAATTCTTCTTTTGTTAAAGGAAAGTCACTCTTTAATAATACAACACCATCTTGCTGCTTGACTTCATAATCCGGTTCATCTTTAAACCAGCTATATTTCTCCTGTTCATGAGCCACTTTTTTAGCTGCTTTAGCAGGCGGTAAAGAATACTTCATACTCTCAGTTCTAACTTCTAATTCTGCTTGACCTAACTCTTGTAAATCATCGACTACGATCTCTAATCTGTCTTTAATTGTAGCAAATTGTTCTTCTAACTCTTCTACATCAGATTTCAACTGCGCATAACTTTGATTAGAGACAATATCAGAAATATCTGTAACTACTTCTTCTAATTTTTCTTTGCGATGTACATCAGTCTGAAAAACCGGCATTGTCAATGACTGTAATTGCTGAGGAATCATATCAGTTAATACCTTAAGTGCTTGGTCTTTTTGACTAGTAACTAGTACTTTCTCTCCTTGAGCCATAAAATGAGAGACTAAATTGGCAATAGTATGACTTTTACCTGTCCCCGGCGGACCTTGTACTACCACACCATTAGACTGTTCTAGACAGTCTAAAATTTTCACTTGTTCATCATTAGCTGGCTTAGGAAAAAGTATCTCTTGGTCTAAATAACTACTCCATTCATCATGAAAATTCTTATCCTCCCATTCAAAATTACTTTCTTCTGGGTCCGATAAAATATTTTTAATACTATCTGCTAAAGTTATTTTATCATCTGCTAACTGCTTTTTAAAAGCTTCAATATCATTCAATACTTCATTCTGTTTACGCTGACGCATAAATAAAACCCAATCATCAACAATCTGCAAATTTTCAGTGATTGCTGCTTGGGCAGGTTCTGAACTAGTAATCACTTCTCCATCAGCAGTAATTCCTGTTGCTTCATACAATAGATCTAAATAAGGATTATCTCCTGTGGAATTAAGGCTATTAATTTGATTAAATTTTTCTCGCAGCGCAGCTAATTGCGTAGCTCCTACATCAATTAACGGTTCTACTTCTAACTTCCACTGCGCATCATCAGGGGCAACTACTCTAATTTTATTTTCCTTTGGTTGATGTTCAATTACTGCATTACGAGTTAGAAGTGGATATCTTAACTGCTTTCCTTCTTGCTCCCACAGCAAAATACCATATCCTAAGACCAATTCTGTCTTTTCTTCATACTCTAAACGCTGCTTAATATTAAATAACTTATCAAACAATTTATGATTAGCAGTCACTGCTGCTGTTTTATTTTCTTCTTTAGAGTGAGGAGTCTCTTGTAAACGCTGCATAGTCAATAATTCACCCTGCGGCAAATAAAACTCATTACTAATTTTCAAGTGCTGCACTTCTTTAATTTCTGCTGCAGTCAATAAAAAATCATCATGATCCTGCAGATCATAAACTACCTTATAGCCTAATTTAACAACATCTGCTAAATAATCAAAAATCTTATGAGCTTTAGCTCGCAATTCTTGCTTCGCCATCCTACTAAACCCCCTTCTATTAACAACAAAAAAATAACATGTAAAAGAAATTACTTCTATTGTATAATAATTTTACAAAACTATCTTATTACCTCTATCAATTATAAATTATTTCACATTAATCCAATCTACTCTTCTTTCTTTATTTTCAACTTAGCTTTAAACATATATGCATTTAATTTTAGAGTATATGCTTAAGATTGTTTCTGTTTAATGTCTATCCTCTACAGACTTAGGATCAAGGGCATCACGCAGACCATCACCTAAAAGATTAAAACTCAATACAGCTATAAAAATCATCACTCCCGGCAGTAATAACCAGGGAAAAGAAGTCATTTTAGTCACTGATTGTGCTGCAGAAAGCATATTACCCCAACTAGCTTCTGGTTGTTGAATCCCTAAACCAATAAAACTTAAAGCTGATTCCATAATAATATAACTAGGAATAGCTAAAGTAGCCCGCACAATTACATAAGTAGAAGTTCGTGGTAAGATATGTTTAGTAATTATTCGCCAATCACTAGCTCCAATGGCCTTAGCTGCAGTAATATAATCTTCTTCTTTAATTGATAACACCAAACCACGAATTACTCTTGCCATCCCTGCCCAACCGATAAATGATAAAATTATAATAATTAAGAAAAATCTGAGGGTAGACGACATCTCAATAGGCAAAACAGCAGCTAAAGCTAATAATAAATAAAAACTAGGGATACTAAGCATCACTTCTACACCGCGCATTAATAAATTATCAATCCAGCCTCCATAATAACCAGCAATTCCTCCTATCAGCAAACCAAAGAAACTAGTGATCAATATTCCAGCAAAACCAAGAAACATCGAAACACGTCCCCCGTGTAATAAACGAGTTAATAAATCACGCCCATAATTATCAGTCCCTAATAAAAAGAGATGAGCAGGTTCTTCCACCCCGACTAGATGAAGCCGGGTCGGGATTAAGTGCCAAAATTTATACTGAGTGCCCTCGTAAAAGAATTTTAACGGATATTACTCCGTTTTAATTTCTTTAAACTCTCCCCAACCTACCTTTTTAGTTTCATAGACATAGGGCCAAGTTAGTCCACCATCATCAAATAAATGAATTTTACTGGGAGCATGAAAAAAATGCTGCTTAAAGGTTTCAGTGGGTCCATAGGGTCCTAAAAACCCAGCAAAAATAACTAATAGATATAAGCTTATAATTATGATTCCACTAATCAAAGCTATTTTATGGCGCTTAAAATAACACCAAAAAACCTGCAAACTTGACTCCTGATCTGCTAATGCTGCTAAATCTTCCTTTCCTACTCGACTACTATCTTCCACCTTGCAACCTCCTTAATCATATCTAATCCTTGGGTCTACTACTGCCAATAATATATCAGCCGCTAAATTACCAACTATTAATAATAAACTACTCATCATTAATCCCGCTTGAGCCAAATATATATCACGCGACATTACTGCCTCTAACATCATTTTTCCCAAACCAGGCCATCCAGTTACAATTTCCGTAATAGCAGCCCCACTTAATAAAGTACTAATACTAAAACCTAAAATAGTAATTAAAGGATTCACTGCATTACGAAACGCATGCTTATAAACTACCTTCTGTTCTGATAACCCTTTAGCTCGAGCAGTTTTAATATAATCTTCATTTATAGTTTCTAGCATTTGACCCCGCATTTGCCGCATTAATCCAGCTACATAAGCTGTACCTAAGACCACCGCTGGAATGACTAAGTGCTGAGCAACATCAATTACTTTCCCCCACTGTGAAAGCCATTCATAATTCATACTCGTCATGCCATTAATCGGCCAATCGATTCCACTCTGAGTAATTAAATATTGTAATAATAAAGCAAAGAAAAAATTAGGAATCGATAAACCAACAAAAGCAAATACAGTCGCTAGATTATCACTCCACTGATATTTATGAGTCGCGGCGTAAACACCAATGGGAATCGCAATTACCCAGCCAATTAGCAAAGCTGCCGAAGATAATATTAAGGTGTTCAATAATCTTGTCCCAATCACATGACTCACAGGCACATTCCATTTAAAAGAACGACCAAAATCTAAATGCAGCGCCCGCCACAACCAAAGTACATATTGTTTCCATACCGGCTGGTCAAGACCATAATCCTCTTTTAGCTGCTGCACTAATTGATCAGAAATATTAGGATTCATCTTCAATGTATCGAGATAATTCCCTGGAGCTAACTGCATCACGAAAAAACCAATTAGCGAAATCGCTAATAATAACGGTACAATCTGCAGTAACCTCCGGACAATATAAGATAACATAATTCAACTCCCTTCTCTCCTACTCAATAGTCTTCTTATTCAAGAGGCAGGGATATGATCCCTACCTCAAATTCATCTATTATATTTTAGTTTTATTACTTCTTTTTCCTTTTTTAATTTTGACTTCTTTACTGTTTTTTTCTTTTCTCGTCACTCATCACTGTCTTACTGTTCTTACTGTTTTACTGTCTTACCGCTTTTCTCTTTACTCTCTTCACTCATCACTCGTTACTCTTTACTTCTTCATTGCTTTATATAAATTTTTTCCGCATTCCAACTAACTCCACCATAGGCACTCACTTCAGTGTTCTTAACTCTATCCCGCACTCCATAAATCGCATTAGGAGCAACAGTATAAATAACTGGTACCTTATCAGCTACAATTTCCTGCCACTGATCATAATATTTTTTTCTTTGCTCTACAGAAGTAGCCTGCACACCTTTTTTAAACAACTCATCAATTCTTGCTTCCCATTCAGTAGCGGGCTTCTTTTGCCGCGGATTCCAAGCATGTAAACTACCACTTGATTTTCAGACATTGGCCCCTACATTAGGCTCTATACTCCCTGTAAAACCAATTAAAATAGCATCATAATTCCATTCGGAAGTTAATTGTTTAACCATCTTATTAAATTCAATTGGTGTTGTATGAATTTTCATTCCTAAGGCAGTTAAATCATTAGCAATTATATTCAACATTGCTTCTCGGTCTTTATTACCAGCATTAGTAACAAAATTAAATTCTACACGATGACCATTAGGACCAACTAGTTGCTCTTGCTCATTCCAACTAAAACCGCCTTCTTTTAATTCAGCTCTTGCTTTATCTAAATCATAATGATACTTTTGCACATCTTCATTTAAAAATTGCTGATTAGGTTTACTCACTGGACTCCACTGCGGGGTAGCCAAACCAGCAAAGACCTGCTCAGTAATTGTCTCTCTATCAACTGCATGAGCTACTGCCCGACGGAAATGCAAGTTAGTAAACCAGTCTAATTTCCACGGTTTTTTATCTAACTCAGGATTGCGAGGATTCATATTAAAAACTACGAAATTGCTGCTAAAAGTTGGCCCCGCATTAACTAATTGATATTTATTATTTTCTTGTTCAGATTTTTTCTTTAAACGCCGGTAATCTTTATTAGGTACTAAGATGAAATCCACTTTTTGCTGTTCAAATTTCAAAACTTGAGTTTCAGTACTATCCACTATTTCCCGAACCCATCGTTTAACATAAGGGTACTTTTTGCCACTTTCAGTTTCTTGCCAATAATGAGGATTTCCTTCCATCACTATCCTTTCACCAGGTTTATAATTTGCTATTATAAATGGTCCCGTCCCTACTATTTTAGCCGGGTCAGTATCAATTCCCCATTTTTCTTTAAACTCACCATTTTGCCAAGCTTGATATAATTTATGTTTAGGTATAATCGGTGGCTGCTGTCTTAAAAATGGTGCAAAAGGCTGCGGCAAAGTCATTTTAACTGTATACTTATCAACCTTTTCTACTTTAATCTTTTGGCCCCCAATTGTTAATACATCACGAGTACTAGTCGGTATATCTTCATCATAAATCACATTATAAGTAAAGATAACATCTTCAGCACTAAATTCTTCTCCATCATTCCACTTGACATCTTTTCTCAACTTAAAAGTCCAGACAGTACCATCATCATTTGCTGACCAACTTTTGGCTAATCCAGGCTCTAATTCTGTTGTTTTACCATTCACAGTAATTAAACTTTCAAAAATATAGCCCTCAAAAATATTACTACTAGAAGTCTCTTGCGCCATAATAGGATTAAAAGTCTTAGGATCTCCTAACTCAGTTGAAATTAAATTACCACCAAATTTACTGTCTGCTTGCTTTTGAGGAGGATTCGAACTCCCACCACAAGCTGTTAGTATTAAAGCTAAACTTAATACTAACATTACTAAACTAACAATTCTACTTTTGCTATCTAAATTCTTTAACATTATTTAAACTACTCCCTTCTCTCTTCTTTTAATCATTAAAAATACTCATTTGAATAAACTTCTCTTGGGGATCTTCCCGTAAAGTAACTAATAATTGATCTAAATTCATATCAGTAGTTACTCCTTTCTCACACCAATGCAATTGACATCCGCAATAATTTAAAGGCATTACCTGAGCTGGAATATTAAGACGTTGCAATTGATATCCTATCAATAATAAATTAGGAACACAAGCAATTACAATTAATCCTGTCTGCTGCTGCTCTCTCCATTGAGCAAAGTAATCTGCAAAACTATAAGCATGGTCAATAATTACAACTTCAAAATCACCTTGACTGCCTAAACTATCAATTAAATTAATATTACAATCTCGATCACAATGAGTACACTGTAAACCCAAATCTGTCTCCTGGGCAGCACATTCAGCAGCAGATTTATCTCTCATACAAGTTGGAGCTAAAATCACTCTTTCTTCTGTTTCTAAAAAATCTTTACGCTGCACTTGATTAATAATCTCTATTCCTAGCATGTTCAAATGATACTCTGGTTCTGCTTTAGTTCGCAGCAATATATCTTGTCTCCATAAATGTTTATTCTGTTTCCCCTTTAAAAAAGTCTTTACATTCTTAGTATATTGACTCAATCTTGCTTGACCTTGTTTTTGAAACCACTGAGCAAACTTCAGAGCTACTTTTAAATCATAACTAACTTTAACTGAATATTTACTATTAAAATACTTTTGCCAATTTTTAAATCGCTGTACTTCTTCTTGATATTCTCCCATCGACTCTAACCAGATAATTAGTTCATTAAGATCATCCTTATTCACAAATTCATAATTATAATTATCACGCTGGGCTGAGTGAAGCAAAGTAGTATTTAAAAACCCCTGTAATACATCAATTATTTTAGATAACTTGCTGTACTTAGCTTTAAACTCAATTAATTTACGCATAAATAAATAAGAAGTTTTTGAAGTCTGCAGCACATCATTCAAATAAAGGTTAGCTAATACTCCTAAAGATAAAAATTCAAAAATATATTCTTTACGATCCCGCAGTTCTTCAATTTCTTCTGCTGCAATAAAGTTCATAAAATCATTAATGATTTTACTATGATTTTCTTCTCCTTTAACAACTAATTTTTGAGCAAAATCTTTAATATCTTCATAATACTTATCTTGGGTCAAATCATAAGTGATTTCTTCCATTATACTCACCTGATTTCTTTGATTTTATACTTTTTAGTAGATTAAATCTCTATATTCATAACTTTGATCTAATTAAAATTGCTATTATTGACTATTTTAATTAATTCTTGATAATTATTAATATTCCTTGCTTATTACCACGGAATCTAAAAAATCACAACCAAAAATAAAAAAAGAGGAGCCAGTAACTGGCTCCCGAAATCTTAAAGGAGATGAGGTTCTAAAAAAATAAAATAATATATGGGCGGTTAGGGCAATATTTGCCCTGCATTTATAGTGTATCATAATTCACTCTAATATCCATTACATAGAGTTTAAAATTAGATTAAATTTAAGTAAACATCATCTATACAATTTAATTTTTCGCTAAATCTATTATAAAGATACTACCCTCTCCAACTTGACTTTCTACTTTTATTTCGCCTTGATGATCTTTAATGATTTTTTCAGCAATTGTTAAACCTAAGCCTAAACCCTTAATTTGATTATTATCTTGCGACCACTCTCCTTTAGTAGTATATAAAGGAAGAAATATTTTTTCTTGTACTTCATCTGACATTCCACTTCCTGTATCTTTGATCTTTATCCTAATCGTTTTTGAAGTTTCAGTCACTGCAATTGTAATCTTAGTATTTTCTTTAGTCATAACAGCTTGATAAGCATTAGTAATTATATTACTTAACGCCTTTTTTAATTTACTTTTATCAACTTTTATTTTAGAAACATCTTCATATCTTCTCTCTACTTCAACATTATACTCAGGCCAATTAAAATCAAACAATATATCTTCAATCAAATTTGTAATTAAACACTTTTGAGTATTATCACTCTTAGTCTCTACCATAGAATTAAGATCTAAAATTAATTGTTTAGCTTTGTTACATTGTTTTTTAATATCATTAATCATCTGAATGGATTTTTGTGGTAATTGATTATCATTCTTTTTACTCTCAAATAATATTAATTCAGCATCACCCATGACTATTGCTAACATATTATTAATTTGATGGGAAATACCTAAAGCTAATTGCCTCATTACTTGATTTTTGTTCTGCTGCATGATTTGCTGATGTGTCTTTTTAAATTCAGTCACATCTACACTAACAGTAAAAACACCTACAATTGAGTCTTGTTCATTGATTACAGGTTTAGCCATTACATAATAGACAATTTCTTGGTCAGAAAAGTGAAAAGTAATCCCTCGCCTTATCTTTTGACCTGTTTCTAATACCTTTCGTTTCAAACTCATTAATTTTTCAATCCCTGGTCCTTGCTCTAATTCATCATCTCGTTTTCCCACTGCCTTTTGGTTATTAAAATTACTATGAATATTATAAATCCACTCATATCTTAAATCTTCGTCACACTGGGCTACTATTAAATTACCTTCTCCTATTGCTAGTTCAATCCTATTGAAAAATTTTCGTAATTGATTATTTTCTTTTTCTAATTTTTCTAATTGATTGATTAATTGTTGTCTATCTTGCTGAATATAATTCATAAAAAAAACTCCAATCCAAGCAATTAAACTGCTTATATATATATAATTGCATAAATCTTTCAAAAGACCTCTTTTATTTACAAATATAAAAAATCCATCCTGGAAATTGAGGATGGATAACTAATCTTATTAAATTTATAAAAAATAACTAATCCCATAAACTATTATACCACCTAATTCAGTAAAAACTACATTTTTCCAATCAATTCTGTTTCTTTGTAAATAGGCTAAACTATAAATTTCTTGAGCAGCTATAATAATCGATAAAATTATAATTCCAGTTATCCAGCCAATTTGTAATAATAATAAAACTAAAGAAATTATAACTCCAAACCCTATTTTCTTAATCATTATTTACACCTTCTTTCTTAGAAAAATAGTTCACGAATTAAAGATACTTTACTTTATAATAACATTTTAACTGCCAAAAACCAACTTAAATTTCAATTTAATCCTTAAATATTTTATAATGTTATTAAATTACTTTTATAATTAATTATAGCATTACAGTAAATCTGATCGCAAATAAAATTATATTTCACAACAGACTGATAAAATTTATTTTTTAATTCAAACAGCCGGCATAAGCCGGCTGTGATTAAGAAATAAATTTATAAACTAAGCATCTTAAATTCACCTTTTTTATAAGTCACAAAATAGTCATCATTTAATTGAAAACCTAGGTAACCTGAATATTTATGTCCATCAAGATGGTTACTTACATTAGCATCACCTTGATAAGCACAACCTGGTACAATATCAACATTAAAACCATTTTCACGAACTAATACATCGACCCCTACTGGGCATTCTTCGTCAGTTTCATAATCTATTAAATAATCTTTTTCTACGTATTTTTCTGGCAACTTAACTAAAGTAAGTTCATCATCCTGCAGTTGAGCATAAGTAAGATAATTATTATCAATATCTAATAACTCATCAATTACTAACCACTCACCAGCAATATTAGTAGGTTCTCCATCTTCGCGAAAATAATTTCCATCAGGATAATCTCCCTGCCCATCAAAATAATTTTTCTCATTATCGTTAACAGCAACACCCTCTTCATTAAGCTCAATTACATCAATAGTTTTCACATTTATCTACCTCCCACCAAATATTTTAAAACAATTTACTTAACTAATATTGTTCTAGACACAAACTCTAAAACCTGCTTAATTAATAATTTTTTCACAATTACCTTGGCTATTAATGCAATTAAATCCAGTTCCTACTGAAATTTATTCTAATTTATATTATAATAAACTTAAATGTATAAATAAAGGAGGGATAAACTTGGATGAAGAGCAAGCTCGAAAAAAGGCTAAAGAGAGAGTAGCAGAATTAAAAGGTTTTTATAGGCATTTAGCAGTCTATTCAATTGTTAATACTATCTTATTAGTCATTAATTTAGTTAATAGTCCAAACCACTTGTGGTTTTACTGGCCATTATTAGGTTGGGGGATTGGGATAATGAGTCATGGGTTCAAAGTATTCAACTTGACTTCCTCCCTCTTTAAAACTTGGGAAGATAAAAAAATAAAAGAATTAACTAATAAATATCAACAAGAAGATGAAACAGATTAATATTTAACCTAAAGACAATCTAATATATACTTTTTTAAGCCAAAAATCAACCAGACACCGCAATGCGGTGTCTGGTATTACCCATTAAAAATGATAACTTGCTGATTATAAAATTAGGTTATTCCTCTTCAATCGGTAAATCAATAATATCTTCATTCTGCTTCTCTTTCCATGCTTTATAGCTCTTCACTTCCGAAGATAACTGCTGCACTGCTAAAGCAAAAGCTGCCGCATCATCAGTAAATCCAACTACAGGAATGAAATCTGGTACTAAATCCGTTGGCAACACTAAATAAGCTAAAGTAGCAATAATTAGTCCTAGAGAGTTATCATCTATATAGTATTTTTCATCAGAATGATCTTTGAGCATTGATACAAATAATCTAACTTTATCTAAAAACTGTAGTTTCTCACTTTTATCTTCTAAAAAGTTCTCTACTTTAGTTAAAATCTTAGTAATGCTTTCGTGACCTGTACCCCACTTATTAGCTAATTTACCTAAGAATCTTAATATTTCATTTTCAGTAAATTTCGGCATTTAAATTCCTCCCTTTGTGAATAAAACGTCATATTATTATAATTGTAGATAAATTATATTTTCCCTTCTTTTGCATAAAACAGCAAATATCATATAATACTCGCTTAAGCTTCTAGACTAAAATATTAATTAAAATAACCGGGCTTTTAACCCGGCTGATTTTCAATATACTATTTACTTTTTAATTTCCTTAACTCGAATCTCCAACTCCCCGCGGTAATCACCAGCTTCTATCTGCCACCACTCTTCTAAACCCGAAAAGTTAACTTTAATCCAACCGTTATAATTCTTATCAATCACAAAGGGATTCTTTCTCACCTGCGGCTTCGAACTAATATGATAGCAACTTTCTTTCTTCTTTTTAGGTTTATTATCTTGAATTCGGTAATCAATAGCCTCTCTTAACTCTGCAGCACCATATAAATCTAAATCGAGCCACACCAGTAATTTTTTACGGCTTGAATTTTTAACTTGAAAATGAATAAACTTCTGCGCCGGTTGACAGGGATTCAGATTAAAATTAATCTCCCGAGCTCTATTAGAAGGATATCTAAGAATTATTTTATTTGTTGGTTTAGCTTCCAAACCACAATTATAAGAAAAAAGAAAGATCAGCGAAAAAACTACACTTAAATTTACAATCCGTTTCACGATCTCCGCCTCCTTACTCTTCCACAGTGAAATTGAGTGTCTGCTTTTTTAATTCTTGGCCCTGCTGCTGAAATGTAATGATGGCTTTATATTTGCCCGGTGTTAGTTTTTTCGCTTGGCCTTGTAAGCGCTGACTAGTTTTGGGTAATATTTTCTGTCCTGCTTCTACAGTAATTAATCTTACCCGCTCTACAAATTCATCTTTAGCATTTTTAATGATTACTTCTGCTTGCGGAGCAACAAAAATATTTCCAGCATTAAATAAATCTAGTGATAACAAATCTCCTTTTTTTACGGACTGAGAATATAAACTCTTAACTTCAAGTTGATACTTATGCTCCTTGCCAATTACTGCTGTCACTGGTACTTTTCTTTGCGAAATAAATTTACCAGTTTCAGTATTAAAAGCCTTTAAGATAATATTTCCGTGATAACTACCTAGCTTAACTTTTTCTGGTACTATAGTAGTTAAAATAATCTTTCCTCTATTTCTAGCCCGCAATTTAAACTCTTTTCGCCCTCTAATTTTTAACCAGTCTACTAGCGAATTGCTGTAGTCTTTGCGTACATTACTAACTGCTGCTGTTACTTTGACATCTGAGCCAATCTCACTATTTAAGCGCACTACTTTGCTTTTATAGGCCTTTGGTTGTAAATTTAAGTCTAGTTGTTGTGGCTTAACTGTAAATGCGCCTAATTCTTCTGCGCTCGGTAAATCAAATTGTCCTTCTTTGACCTTAATATTTTTAGCTTTAATAATTTGACCATGGTCAGAATACTTAAAGAAAATTCGGAGTTCATAATCTCCGGGAGTTATTCTCTTAGTCACCTGCCCTAAATAAACTACTTTACTGCTGGGATACATTCTAGTTTTATCAATCTTAGGATTATTTCCTTGTGGACTTTTTAAGGTTACTCGCTCGACTAAACGGCGCTCTTGATCACGAATAGTAGCTTCTGCTGCTACTAAGTAATCTGTCTTAGATGGATTCTTTAACTTTGCCTGCACTTGTGGTTTCTTATCTTTATCTGCTCCTAAACCGAAGTCAACAACCTCCGCTTGGGGATAAATTCCTGGACGTTCAACTCGAATATTAATTCGGACTGCATAACGCACTTTCATTTGCAATCCATTTTTTTTAGTAGTTGTCTTCCCAGGTTCCACCATAATTACTACTGTGTAGGAACCTCCTGCACTAAAAGGAACTTTAACTGCACCTTTAACTGTTTTTTTCTCATCAGGATAAACAGTCACTTGCTTTTCCTCCAAATTAACCCATTCTTTAGCAACAAATTTAGACGTATCTTGTTTATATTTCAAACCTCCTGATAGTAATTGAACTGGTTTATAAAAAGAAAAATCAACTTTTTCTTCTTTACCGCTAGGAGTTAAAGTTAATTCAAATTCATGAGTATCCCCTGGCTGAGCCTTAATATCGATAACTAATGGTTTGACTCCTGCTGCATAAACATTAGCTATACTTGAGCCAATAAAAAAGAAAAATATTACTAAAAATATTGTCAACTGTTTATTAGTTCTCATTCTTTAATGCCCCCTACTTAATCTAAATTAAACACTAAAAATTTTCTAAAAAGATTCAACTGTCAAAGTAATTTTACCTACATAATGACCAGCTTCAACTCGCCAAAATTCTTCTGGCATTGCAATTTTAGATGCTAATATATATTTTGTTGTACCCCATACTCCCGGTAAATAAGCTGAATTCTCTCCGGGAATAATTTTCCGAGCAAAACCAATTGGTCCACAAATAGGCAGTAAATAACTATAAAAAGTTTTTGGCTTGCCCCATTTGTTATGTAATACTGACTTACTATCACTATGAGCTGGATAACTAGCTTCAGCTCGAATTCTGAAGAAAGTATTTGACCTGACTGTTACTTCTTGCCTCGCCCATTTAACTTCTCCACCTTGACCTGTAAAAGGCGAACCTTCTCCATTAGTGGAACTTTTATCTCGTGACCACCGCAACCGATTCTTTAAAGAAAGCCACTCGGGAGCATCATAATCAATCCACGCATCCTCCTCAATATCATCACACTGAATTTTCACATACTTGTCTACCTTGCAGTTAATACCAACTTGATTACTGTTAGAGGCAAGATTACCGTAAGCAGTGCCAACTACCAAAAACACAAATAAGATCAATAACATACTGCTGTTAAAAATTAGTTTCATTAGTCATCTCTCCTTTTCTAAATTAAACCTTTTTATTAGTTTACAACTTTTCTAAAATTCTATCTAATTCAATAAGAAAGCAGGTGCCTACTCTTAAAAAATAGACACCTGAAGCATTTAGCTTTATTATTCTTCAGAATCAGTAGTTTTAGCTGCTACAGTTACAGTAACTACTCCACTGTAATCTCCAGCTTCAATACTTTCCCAAGCACCATCTTCATTATCAACATGACTTAATTCTGCTTTAACACCAATAGAATCATCTTCGTTAATACCACCATTTACATAATCAAATTCATCATCTTCATTACTAGATAAAACAAGATTGTTATTGTCAGTAAATTTATCTGTAATTTCTGATGTTACAGTAATTGCTGTATTGGCTTTAACATTATAATTAATTGTACCAGTAGCAGTATTATTTTCTGGGTCAATATTATCTAAATTAACCTCTGTTGTTTCTAAATTAAGTTCAGCATAAGGATCAACTGTTACATTAACATCTACATCAGTGTCATTACCAATATCATTGCTTGCCATTGTTACTGCACTCACACCTAAGACCATTACTAACGCTAAAATTAAAGTTATTACTTTTTTCATGAGAAAATCCCCCTCAGTTTTTTTGGTTTTAAAATTGTTTTCCGTTGTTCCTAGTAACAGATAATTGCTTTATCTGTTATGTATTGCTTACTCTTATCTTCTCTATATCACCTCCCAAAAAAGATATCTTAGACCAGAACTCTAGAGTCCTTCAACGAATTTTATATAAACAATTTCTGAGTTATCTAAAAAATCAATTTCACTTTTTACCTCCAAACCTATATTATGAAATAATTCTTAAATTATTCGTTAAAATTAAAAATTGTCCCCAAGTATATTTTTCCATCAGTGTTATAATTCTCTTCCCATTCCGCTACAAGCCCCCAACTAGGATTGAAGTAATAACTAATTGCAGCGCGATTGAAATAGTCATCATCTATTTTGGTATTCGAATACCATATATTCCAATCTGTAGTATCTAATTCTAATTTAGCCTCTAAGATAGAATCTTTATTTATATCCTCTTTTACCCCTTCTAAAACTGGAAAATAGATAACTTCAAAAGCTAAATTTTTCGTCCATTGAATTCTATCTCCAAATCCTAAAGCAGCCCCTGCCTCTAATTGCTGCTCAATTCTATTATCTATCCGTCCTACTAAAAAGAGACCTCTTTGCTCTGATAAATTATAACTAAAATCACCAGAATAAATAAACTCTTCATTTTCATGAGCCAGTTCGATTTTACACTGGAACTTATTATTTACATAATTGTACTTCATTTTCTCTGCTTTTTTAGCTAGATACAGAGCAATTTTATTCTCTTTTAGTTGAGATTTATCTTCTCTGCTGGCAAAGAGGCTATTAATATCTTTCATATTTCCAATTGCTATTAAAGAATTATCTTCAATAGCATCAGGATTTACAATAGAAGCAGTCAAATAAAGAACAAAATATCTATAACTAGAATTATTATTTTTAGTTACTTTCTGTCTTAAAATTGTGATTGGTTGTTCTTTAATTGTAGTGATTGCACTATTCATTTCTAGTTTTGATTTATTTCCTTCAACACTACAGTGCTTAAATTTAATATTAGTCATAATCTTATTTTGCTGTTGATTAATCAGCAGCGGTTTTATTTCAAATTTAAATTGAGTGCGTTGGTCATCACTATAATTATTTTCTTCCCAATTAATTAATCGCTCTGTAAACTCAATTGCTGCCTGCTTACGATTAATCGTAGTCAACCACGCATTATAGTGTAATCTCGACTGTTCTTCTTTGCCCCCTCCCCGCAGCATAAAAAAATTCTTTTTCTCAACATTATGTATATAATTTAACCAGTCTTGATTGTTAATCACCTGCCATTCCTTGGCCCCCGATTTTTGTTCATTAAATTCTATATTTAAAGATTTTTCAATTTCAGATCTCATTTCAATAAATTCTAAAGAATAAATTATAACCGCTTCTTTTGCTGCTTCTACTGGGGAGACAATAATAATTGAAAGTAACACTAAAATAATAATTGACTTTACTTTAAACATTATTAATCCCACCACCTATGATTGACTTTGAATCGTTGGCGTTACTAAAATCAACAATTCTCTTTTATCTTTACGTTTGCTTTTTCTACTAAAGAACCAACGTACTAAAGGAATCTTATTAAAACCAGGCATCCCTTCTTCATATTCTGCTTCATTCTCTTTGGTCATCCCCGCTAAAATAGCTGTTTGACCACTTTTTAAACGTAAACTAGTAGTTAATGAATTTTTACGGACTATAATATCAGGTCGTTTTTCATTTAAAAAATGGCTGATTTCAGGACTTACTTGTAAATCAATCAATTCTTCGCCTCTCACTTCAGCAGTTAAATTCAATTTCATTCCTACTTCTATCTCTTCAATTCTAGAATCATCATCATAATCATCATCTGAAGAATCAATAATGATATTCTCTTCTTTACCAACAAATAATTTAGCATTCTCCCCTGAAGTAACTAAGACATGAGGATCAGCTCTTACCTCGGCTTGATGTTCTTTCTCTAACATCCGTAACTGCCCTAGAAACTTACCGTAAATATCCCCTTCAAAAGTCAATAATCCATCATCTAAATCATAGCTGGCAGTTTTATTAGGATCACCATCTTTATTATAATTAAACAATTTATTGCCTATTTCTCTCATTTGACTTGAATTAACCTCAGTAATTATCACTTTTATTTTCACTTGTGGTCGCGGTTGATCTAATTCTTTAATAAATGATTTAATTCGAGTTAACTTCTGGGTAGGAGCACTAATAGTTATGATATTATCCTCGGTATTACCATGTACATAAGACCTAAAGAAATTAGGTAGTAAAGTAAATACCTGCTTAGAACTAATATGATCTAAACGGATAATCTCTATCTCACTCAGTTTACTGAAAGTATTACTTTTAGGACTCGGAAGTCCCACTAAATAGAAATCTTCAATCTTACGGTATGTATAACCCCCACTAGCTAATATTCTTTCTAATACTTTTTCTAACGGCATTTCTTGAAATTCTGCTGTTACCTGCCCTCCGACTGTTTGGTCCGGAATAATATTAACACCTGTTTGCAATGAAATTTCTTTTAATGCTTCCCTTAAATCAGTACTAAAAAAAGTAATAGTTACTACAGGCTCTTCTTGAGTCTGCTGCTCAGTATCAGCAGCATTTACTGGCTGGACTGTTAATACTAAAAATAAGGTTAACACTAAAATCATTGGTCCAATTTTCTGTTTCAACATATTCTTCCCCCTCGTAAAGTGAAATCTAATCTAATGTTATTACTTTACTTGCGGTTATATTACTATTAATTTGAAATATATATAATTTGTCCAATTCAATAGTTAGATTAAGAGTAGTTACAATTCCTTTTAGCACACCCATTTATTAAAATATGTTAAATGAGTTAAAATGTTGATAATGTGAAATAGAACTGCTATACTAATACTAAATGATTAATTGATTGTAAATACAAATAAATTAATCTTAAAGAGAGGAGCTAAAAAATGAATCAAGAGCAAGTTGTTGCTAATGATTTGTCTGAACAGGAACTTTTCAGCAAAGTTTTTGGCTGGATGGCTTTAGCCTTAGGTATTACTGCAGTAGTTAGCATGTTAACGATTAAATCAGGATTAGTTAGACCAATCGTTACTAATCCATTTATCTTCTTTGGTCTTATGATTGGCGAGTTAATTATGGTGGTGATTTTATCAGGGAAAATTCAAAAATTATCTCTATCAGCTGCGCAACTAATTTTCTTTGCTTATGCTGCTTTAAATGGTCTAACTTTTTCGGCAATATTCTTAGCTTATACTAGTACTTCAATTGTTTCTACATTTGCTATTGCAGCAGGAATTTTTAGTTTTATGGCTGTTTATGGTTATCAAACCGAGCAAGATTTAACTTCCTTTGGCAGTTATGCCCTTATGGGAATTGTGGGATTGATTATTGCTAGTATAGTTAATATTTTTCTGCATAGTTCTATGCTTTATTGGATTATTACTTATGGAGGAGTAATCCTATTTACTGGTTTAACAGCTTATGATACTCAAAAAATAAAAAATCTAGCTCAAAGTAGCAGAGCTAGTGATAAAATAGCAGTATTAGGAGCTTTATCTCTCTATCTAGATTTTATTAACTTATTTATCTATTTACTACGTATTTTCGGTAAGAAAAAATAAATATGAATTAAAATCATTTACAGTTACTTGCAGGTATTGAGTTAGAAATAAAGAATTAAATATGCAAGAAATTTTATTATTTAAAAGTAGAATTCTTTTTAAACTATTTCAAAGGGGGGATGCTATGAATAATAGAGAATTAGAACTTTTTGCAGAATTAACCGCAGATTTAGAACAAAAATCAGAAGCAATTGACGAATTAGAGAAAAGCAATGAAGTTAGTTTTCATCAATTATTTAATGAAACTTTCATGAATAAGTATACTGATTTTGATTCACTTGAAGAAATGTTTGCAGCTAGTCCCTTTGACATCGAAAATAAAAACGACTTTACAACAATTGATAAAGAAGAACTAGATAACTTCATTAATGATAAGACCGTTTTTCTCAATTGGGAAGATATGCTTGATAAGGCAGGCGAACTGTGGACAGCAAATAAATTAGGCATATAATAAATTATCCCCTGCTTTTAAGCAGGGCTTTTTCTCACTTTAATCTTTTATATTTTAATTTTTACTTTAAAAATTGGTCGGGCTGACTGGACTTGAACCAGCGACCCCTGCACCCCCAGTGCAGTGCGCTACCAAACTGCGCTACAGCCCGCTATTTTCATTTTTATCTTTTACTTTTTCCCTTTTAATTTAATCTTGTCTCCTACAGACAGTGTTTCTACTCGCTCACCAAAGGCAGACTGCATTGCTCTGACTGCTCTTTCGCCTGTACAGTGTAACGGAATTAACTGAGTAAAATCAATCTTTTGTAACTGTTCAATCGTCCATTCAATTCGATCGCGGCTGGCATTTACTAAGTGCATTCCGCCGATAATAGTGTAAATTTCTTGCGCAAAATTCTGCTGCACATGCTCTAAAATATTAATCACACCCGCATGACTACAGCCTAATATTATCACTAAACCTTCCTCTGTGTCAAGGACTAAACTTTGATCATCTCTAAACGGATCAGTTTTTAACTCTCGGTCTTCCTTTACTTGATAGTGATCATTTAAAGTTTCCCGCTCATTTTTTCTCGGAACTTCACCAGTTAACCACAATCCAGACTGCACAGCAGTTAAATCTGTGTTAGGATTAAAATTATTAATTTCATCTTTAGTCATAGCAAAGCCTCGGAAAACTTCTCCGGCAGTATTTTGTGAATATTTCGGCAAAAACAGATCCGGATGACCATAAACAGGTACTTCAGGCTGCTGCTCTAAAATAGCACTTAATCCTCCTGCATGATCGTAGTGACCGTGGCTGAGCAGCACTCCTGATAATTCAGAAATATTCAAATTTAATGTTTTTAAATTATGAGTCAAAACTTGACCTTGACCAGTATCAAACAAATAACTACTATCATCATAATCTATCCAAAATGAAAGACCATGTTCTGCTAATAACTGACTTTTATAGACTGAATTTTCCACTACAAGAGTAATCTCTACTTCGTCCCCCATGATACCCCCCCTCTATTCTCTGCATTCAGGACAATCTTCTGCTTTACCTCGTTTACGATTTCTCCCCTTAGATTTCACATCTTGACCACATTCAGGACAACGAGGTTTAAAGTCATAATCTCCTCCTTTAAACTTAAGTGCCTTACCTACTAATAATGCATCAGCAATCTTCTGACGTGCTTTAGTTAAAATCCGTTGGAAAGTTGGGCGAGAAACTTCCATCTTGTCTGCAGCTTCTTGTTGCGTTAATCCTTCATTATCTTTGAGTCTAATTGCTTCCACTTCCTCTAAAGAAAGAACAACTTCTTCTAAGTCTCTTTTTCTAATACCGGCTGGTTTAAAAAACTTAACATCTGGTATATTAGCTACCCGTCTTTTCTTAGTTGGACGCACCATCTATATCACCCTCACTTTTTTTATTCTATTTTTATTATAACATACTATTTCTAAGTCTTAAAATCATCTCAGCGGAGTTTAAAACCTCCGCCGGATAGAATTAAATCTCCTTGCTCTACATCTAAGATACTTGCTATTAACTCACATTTAGCCTTAAGTAAGAAAAAGATACTTCTTGAGGCACCAGATAAACCTTCAAAATTCCCTTGTCCTTTACTAATTACAATTCCTGCTTGATTATAAATTTTCCTAAATTCATCTGTTGTCTCGTTTAAAATAGTACCTGGAGTTTGACAGCCACTAGATAAAACTCTATCAGCCAGTTTATCGATTCCTATTTCTTTAATTTCCTTAATCGTCACATCATTTAAAATAGGCGCATCCCGATAAGCATAAATGATTTCTACATTATATTTCTTTAGTTCCTTAATTAATAACTTATCAAATATAGCTTCCCCGGCATTATCCCCAATAATTAATACTTTTTCTTCATTTTGCAGTTTAGTCTTTAATTCTGCATAATCACTTTTGACAAAGCCACTTCCTGTAGATTGCTTAAGATGATGAGCTACATCAACATCTAAACTTACTCCGGCATCAATAGCATTACCCGTAGCAGCAATAACTAAAGCATCAAATAAAGAATCATCAGCTTGATTAATGATTTCTTCCGCTTCCGGATAGATCTCTTGGGCCAATTTCATATGCTTGCGTTTAAACTCACGGTAAGGATCATCAGTATTCGTTTTTTCTTTCACAATATCTTGCCCATATTTCCCCAAAGTGGGCCCCATTATATTATCATCTACTTTTGGTACTAATTTAGAATATTCATCCAAAATCTCTTTAATCAAGCCTTCATCATCAGTAACCATTCGACTTGATTCCAATACTTGACGAAAGATACATGGAAAACAATCTAACTCGATTTGCATATTTATCCCCTCATTTATACAATTGATAAGAGTTTAGTCAAGCACAGTTAATATTTCTGGTCCATCTTCAGTAATTGCTACTGTATTTTCAAAATGGGCTGACATTTTTTTATCTTTAGTTACTACTGTCCAACCATCATCTAAAGTCTTATTTTTATGCGTGCCAATATTGATCATCGGTTCAATAGCTAAGACCATTCCTTCACGTAATCTTGGCCCCCGGTCAGGTTTACCGTAATTAGGAATTTGTGGTGCTTCATGCATCTTACGTCCAATACCATGTCCACTATAATTACGAACTACACCATATCCTTTTGCTTCAACATAACTCTGTACTGCATGAGAAATATCCGATAATCTATTACCAATTTTAGCTTCTTTAATTGCTGCTGCTAATGATTCATTAGTCACTGTTAATAAATCACTAGCTTCTTGAGAAATTTCTCCAACTCCCCAAGTTCTAGCAGCATCACCACAAAAACCATTAATCCTAGCACCAATATCAATACTAATAATATCGCCTTCTTGTAATTGGTAATCATCCGGAATACCATGAACAATCACCTCATTAACTGAAGCACAAATAGAGGCGGGAAAACCATGATATCCTTTAAAAATTGGTTCAGCTCCTTGCCCTCTAATATAATCCTCAGCTAATTTATCTAATTCTTGCGTAGTAACTCCTGGCTCAATATTATCTGCTAATAATTGATGTGTTTCTGCAACTATTTGTCCTGCCTCTTTCATCTTCTTAATTTCTTTACTTGATTTCCTAATTATCATTTTATCACCTCAACAAATTAATATTACCATCTATAATTATAAAACTATAATGAACATATGTCAAAATCATTGTCCGCCAATCATAAAAAAATAGCGCAGCTGTCAAGCTACGCTTTAAATAATAAGATTAATTACTCTAAATTAGCTTTGCCTATTGCCATTTTTCTTCACCATCACCACCGCAACTAGGACAATCAATCTTGCCAGTACCATTACAAGACCTACATTCAGGGTCGGGACTACTGCCTCCAGCCTCAGTACAATCACAAGTGATAAAACCGCGACCTTCACAACAGCTGCATTTTGCCATTATACCGCCCCCTCATTAAATTTAATTATCTATTTTATTGCTCAGTTTCTAATAAAGTAATTAACCATCATTTAAAGCCATTTATATTAATTGTAATTAAATGATAATATATTTTAACACTTAAGTCAATTTGATTGCTTAAAATTATTAATCCTACTGAGAAACCAGTAGGATTAATAAGACTGTTTATTCTTCATCATCTTCTAATTGCTCTAATCTATTCTGGACTGCATTTAGTTCATCTTCAAGAGCTGATTTTTCTCTTTTAAGATATTCTTCTTCACTTTCTCTTGGTGCATTATTAGCTACAGGCGCATTATTAGCTCTCCGAGCATAACCTCTACCACGACCGAATCCTCTGCCACGACCTCTACCGCGACCAGGATCTCGACCTAATCCTCTTCTTCCACCACGATCAGCAGGTGCATTATCAACATAACCTGGAGCATTATATCCAGAACAATATCCTGCAGCACGACCAGTTTGTGGTCCTAATCCTTCTGGACCTGTTCCATCTCCTCTTGGCATTAGAATCACTCCTTTATAATATTGATTTTATTTATCTTCTATTACGTCCACGACCATTTCGACTAGCATTTTTACCGCGACCTTGTTTTTGACCTCTTCCTTGGCCACGACCAGCTTCACGACCTAATCCTCTACAGTCATTAACTCCAACTTGCTTCTCAGTATTACAAGGGCCAAGACCTCTACCAGTTCCAGAACCTTGACCTTCAGGACCTGTACCATCTCTACGAGGCATAGCAATCATCTCCTTTTTGTTTTAATCATTTGTTCATTACAATTATATTATAACTCGATTATGAACATATGTCAATAATAATGGACTACTTTTTTCAAAAAAAGAGACCCAGGGCCAAAAACCCTGAGATAAAATCATTTCTTCATTTATGTTAATTTACTTAATGCATTTTCTGCTGCTTTAACCAATAAATTATGAGCGGGGAAGAAAGACTGATAGGGCTGCGAAGAATAACTAAAGTCTAATAATTCCTCAGCATCAATACCGTATTGAATCGCCATAGTAATTTTATCTATCTTATCCGTAGCAGGCTCACCACTTACAATTTGACCACCCAAAATTTCTAAATTATCACGATTAATAATCAACTTAGCCTTAACTGGCTTAGCAAAAGGCATAATTGGGAAGGCAGTTGTAAATTCTGCTTTACCGACTACAATATCATAATCTTTTGCGGCCTCTTTTTCTAATAAACCAGTACCACCAACAAATAAATCATTCACTTTTGTGGCACAGCCATTATAAAATCCTTCATATTCTCTATCAGCACCTAATAAATTCTGAGCTAATAAACGTCCCATCGGTACAGCATTAGTAGCTAAATTACCTCCAGTTACTTCATCCGTAATTGCACTCTTATATTCTACACAATCTCCAACAGCATAAACATTGTCTAGATTAGTTTCCATCTTGCTATTCACTTTAATACCTAATTGACCAATTTCTAAATCACTATTCTCAACAAACTCTACATTAGGCTGCATTCCAATGGCAAAGACAACTAAACCACCTTGTGGACCAAAGTCAATCGTTTCATCATCTGCTAATTTAACTTGCTCTACTTTTTCTGTACCGTTTAAAGAATCAATTTGAGCTCCTAAATGCAGATTAATTCCTAAATCTTCAAGCTGTTCTTCACCTTCTGCTACCATCTCTGCATCGAGCAAATGCGGTAAAATACTATCTTCCATATCTACTAAATGAGTCTCTAAGCCTGCTTCATTAAGAGCTTGTGACATTTCAATACCAATTGCTCCTGCACCAACTACAACTGCTTCTTCCACTTCACTATCAACTTGATTCAAAATTCTATTTAAATCTTCTTCATGTTTAAATGTAGTCACACCATCTAAATCAGTGCCTCCAACTGGAGCTAAGACTGGACTAGCCCCTGTAGCAATAATTAACTCTTCATAACCATATTTATCTCCTGCCCCAGTAGTTACAACTTGTTCATCAAAATCTACATCAACAGCATAATCTCTAATCAAATCTGCTCCTGTATCGGTCACTAAACTATCTTCCTTTAATGTTTTCTCCATTGGTAATAAATCTTCAATCACATACGGCATTGCACAATAAACCATTGAATGATTCTCTGGTCTCATTACAGCTAAATCCTTTGCTCCATCAAGTGTTTTAGCAATTGTAATTCCTGCTGGTCCTCCACCTAAAACTAACACTTCATAATCTGTCATTAACTATCCCTCCATTAATTTATATCTTCTTTAGGATCTATGATAATTCTTACCATCTAATACTATATGTTTTCTTTCTTCTTCCTTTTCCCATTGATGTCTTACTAAATCTAAATTATCTTTTAACATCCGCACTGCATCTACTAAACGAAACTTTTTAGCTACTACAGGGACAAAATGCTTTCTAACCCGTTTAATATTAGGACCAAACTGTCGCGATAATAATACTTGTACTCCTTCTTCTTTGAGTAATTCCTTAATACTCCTTGCTTTTTCAGGGTCAGCATGTTCTTCTGTCTCATCATCATGGTCATCCTCGGTAGAATTACTAATTTCTTTTATTTGCTCAAAATTTTCATCATCAACATCATAAATTAAATAAGCTTCAGCATCACCAAAATGACGGTTAATTAAATCTTGTCCATCATCTGTAGCACAAGCCACACGTAAATTCATAATCTACATCCCTCCTATCCAGCCCAACGGGGTGGGGTTATAATGCTAAAAAAATAACCCTTGCTTAACAAGGTTATAATCATTTGTTCATTATCAATTTAATTATATCTCTCACAGAAAAAAATGTCAAGACCTAAATGAAATTCGTTTTCATTTAGGTCTTGAGTCATCTATTTTATTAAGGAGTAATCTTGTCAGCAATAGTAAAGAACTTTTGACTTATATCGGCTTCAGGATTAACAGTTACAATCGGTTCTCCTTGGTCACTACTCTCTCGGACTTCTGTCACTAAAGGCAGTTCAGCTAATAGACCAGTATCTAAATTAGCAGCTAATTCAGCACCACCGCCTTGACCAAAGATATACTCTTTTGCTCCACATTCAGAGCATTGATAATAAGACATATTTTCTACAACACCTAATAAACCACAATCAAGTTCATCAGCCATCTTAGCAACGCGGCCTGAAACTTTAGTCGCTGCTACTTGCGGCGTTGTAACCACCATTAATTCAGAATCAGGCAGTTGCTGCATTAAGTTAAGGGGCATATCACCAGTCCCCGGTGGTAAGTCAAATAATAAATAATCCAACTCACCCCATCTTACTTCTTTAACAAACTGTTTGAAGGTTTTAGATAATAGAGGACCACGCCAAATAATTGGCTTTTCTTCTTCCATTAAGCCCCCCATTGACATAACCTTAATCCCATTTACTTGCGGTGGAATAATTATATTTTCACTCTCAGCTTTAGGACGTTCTTCAACTCCTAAAATTCGCGGAATACTAAATCCTCTAATATCAGCATCAATCACACCTACTTTATATCCTCGTTCACTTAAAGCTACAGCTAAATTAGCAGTAACAGTAGATTTACCAACTCCGCCTTTACCACTAGCTACAGCAATAAATCTCTCATTTACCGTACCTAATTCTAACTGATATTTATCTTCCTCTTTTTCATACATTAACAATCCACTCCTTACACTTAATAAATACTACATTAAGAGAATAATTATTTACCTTTAATGACAATTACCATGTTCATGATCGTGATCATGTCCATCGGCACCATGGTCACATAAATTCTCTTCTGTATCTAATCTATCCTGAATATAAGATTTAACTACGTCATCAATTGGCCCTTGAGCACCAGTTACTACTTCAATATTATTATCATCAAAAATATTCTTAGCTTTCATTCCCATACCACTAGCAATAATACAGTCAGCACCTTTTTCATTTAAAAACCGCGGTAAGAAACCCGGTTTATGACCAGGATTTTCAATTACATTTTGCTCCACAATTTCATCATCATTAACCTCTACTAATGTAAACTCAGGACATCGTCCAAAATGACCAGCAACTTGACCATTATCCGTTGGAATAGCTATTTTATGCATTTAAATCACCCTCCGTTTATTAATATTTAGTAGTAACAAGTAAAATCTATAGCAAATATTTTGAATTTGATTTGACTTTCTACTCTTTACTGATTACTATAATTCTTTTTTTACCTTACCCCAAATCTCTTCTATTGCTTCAGCAGCTTCACTATCCGCTGCATAATCCATCACTAATTCCCCTTGGCGCATTGCTTCTACTATAGTAGTAGAAAAAGGAATTTCTCCAACTAACTTAACATCTTTTTCTTGGCAAAACTCTTTTATTTCCTGACTTAAATTTTGATTCAAATCATGCTTATTAATTGCAACCATAGCAGGAAGAGAAAAATGATCAACAACTTCTAAGACTCTCTTTAAATCAGCTAACCCAGATTGAGTTGGTTCAGTCACAATCAAAGCTCCATCTACTCCATTTAATGAAGCAATTACTGGGCAACCAATGCCTGGAGACCCATCAACTAACACTAAATCTTTTCCTTCCTCTTTAGCTAACTGCTCAGCATTTTCTTTCACTTCACTAACTAATTTACCTGAATTTTCTGCCCCAATCTTCAATTTAGCATGAACCATTGGCCCTACAGCAGATTTAGAATAAAACAAATCTCCAGTTACTTGTTTTTCTAAAGTTAAAGCATCTGTTGGACACTGCGCTACACAAAGTCCACAACCTTCACACTTAATATCATTAATTTCATAATCCGGAGTTACAGCATTAAATTCACATAATTCATAACATTTACCACAATCAATACACTTACTATCATCTTTAACTGCTAACTTTGCTCCTCTATAATCTTCTTGCTCTTCAACTTCAGGATTCATTAGCAAATGCAAGTTAGGGGCATCAACATCACAATCTGCTAAAACCAAATCCTGGGCCAAAGCAGCTAAATTAGCAGTCACTGTTGTTTTCCCTGTTCCACCTTTACCACTAATTACAGTTAATTTTTTCATTCTACCACCGCCTGGATATCTGCAAAGACTTCTTGAAATTTTTCTTTCCATTCTGGTAATTCTTCGACAAAAGGAATCCCATCTGAATACAATTCTGCAATTTGACGTTGAAATGGAATCTTTAATAAAATATCTATGTTATTTTCTGCCGCATAATCTTCAATGATTTCATTTTCTCCTTCTTCTGCCCGATTAATAATGATTCCATATGGCTTACCTAACTCTTCCACTACTTCTACAGCCATCTTTAAATCATGCAGACCAAATGGAGTTGGCTCAGTCACCAAAATACAATAGTCACTATCAATCGCTGCCTCAATTGTCGGGCAGGTAGTTCCTGGAGGAGCATCCATTACTACATTTTTCTCCGGCTTTATTTCTTCTTTTAGTTCTTCAATAATCGGGACTGATGATTCTTCACCTATCTTCATCTTACCCTGCCAATATTCTAATTCTTCTGTTACTTCTAAATCCCAATTTATTTCTCCCGCCTCTTTATCTTTTTCCGTAATTGCTCCTTCTGGACAAATATGTTTACAACCACCACAACTGTGACAAACCTCGGGATAAACTAATACCTCATCACCTAACATTGCTAAAGCATTATATTCACAAAAGTCAACACAAGCACGACAAGAAGTACATTTCTCTTGATCAACTTCAGGAATTTTACGCAGCACAGACTTTGACTTATCAGCAAAATCAGGCTTAATGAATAAATAAGAATTTGGTTCTTCTACATCAGCATCAAAGAATTGGACATTAGGTAGAGACAAGGCTAAATTAGTTGATACAGTAGTCTTCCCTGTCCCACCTTTGCCGCTTAAAACAGTTATCTGCATCTTCCACCCCTCCTAATTCAAACCAGCATGAGCAGACTTAGTTGCACTCTCTAATTGTTCTAAATTTCCTAATTGATACTCATCAATCACCTTTTGAATACTTTCTTCAGGTCCAGAATAGATTTCTAAATCTGTTCTACTTAATCCATCAAAAGCTTTTGGCCCGATATTACCAGAAATTAAAACATCTGCTCCTGTATCAGCAACAGTTTGAGCAGCTTGTACTCCTGCTCCACTACTAGCATTCTTCGCATCATTTTTAATAAATTCTACACTATCATCTTTAGTATCCACAAAAGCAAAATAACTTGCTCGACCAAATCTAGAATCTAATTTAGCCTTTAAACCATTATCATCAGCAGCAGTTACTACAATCTTCATAATTGATCAACTCCCATTAAATTTATTTTATTAGCTTTAATTAATTCCAGTTCCACATAATAGTATAAAGAAGTTATGAACATATGTCAATATTATAACAAAACTTTCCTCAAATTATTAATTATTATCCCCTATTATTGATTTTTATACACCTGATAATTTAGAATTGATAATCTATAATTGAAAATTGAGAATTAAAATCCTAAATTCAACATATTAACAACTTAAAAACAATGATATTATAAACGATTATCACTACTGATACTGCAATTTTATCCGCGAATACATTGCGTCATTTGTTTTTTTCATTTTCTCATATCATATTATTGTAAACCTACAATCTAGACTTGGCATGCCAAGTCTCTACATTTTTTATTCTTTTAACTGTTTCACTGTCTTACTTTCTTTACTTCTCTTTACTCATTATCCTTTTAACCGTTTCCTCCGTGTTTTTAAAATTCAAAAAACACTCCGTGCAGTCCTAGTCTCTCTACTTTCCGCTTTATTAGCTACGCAATCTATATGCAACTATTTCTCCTAATCTCACTACTAGCTACTGTTTCACTGTTTTACTGTTTTTACTTCTCTTTACTCATCACTGCATCACTCATCACTCTTTTCTTCTTACTCATCACTGCATCACTCATTACTCATCACTGTTCTTCTGGCAGTTTTCACAATAACCATACATCTGCAAACATAAATCCTCTACTTGAAAGCCTTCTTCTTCCTCTAATCTTTCTTCAATATCTTCCGGCAGTAATTCATCAACTTCAATTACTGCTCCACAAGATTTACAAATAAGATGGTGATGATTGCCATGATGTTCATCATTAATTTCATAATAAGCCGAATCACCATTAAATTTTCTTTTTTTAATAATTCCTGACTCTTCGAACAGATCTAAAGTACGATAAACAGTAGCCAAGCCAACTTTAGAATCCTCTTCTCGCAAAATTTCATAAATATTTTGGGCCAATAAATGCTGGTCTTGGCTAATTAAAACATCTAAAATTTTTTTGCGCTGCTTAGTAACTCTAAAATCAACATTAGCCGTTAATTTTTTAATCATTTTTTCATGCATCTTATATTTCACCCTCCAATCTCCGATAACTATTCTCATTCTTAACTTTAGTATAACTAAGTTTTGAACATATGTCAATTAAAATGTGAAATTATTGTACATAAAAAAATTTTCTTGTTAAATAATATATTTGTAATTACTATTAAAGCTTTGGAGGGAGAAAAATCGACCAATCTCTATTAATTATCAGTCGGAGTTCAATCGCTTTTTTTACTTTATTAATCTTTACGCGCATATTAGGTAAACAGCAGGTTAGTCAACTAACCTATTTTGACTATATCTTAGGAATTACAGTTGGTTCTATAGCTGGAATTTTAAGTGTTGATTTGAAATCTGAAGCTCGGTTAGTCTGGTTAGGGATAGCAACTTGGGTCATACTATCAATCCTCATGAAAACTATTGCCTTAAAATCTCGCCATCTCTCTAAATATATAGATGGAGAACCTACAATAGTGATTATGAATGGACAGATCATGGAAGAGAATCTAAAGAAAATGAGATTTCGCGCTACTGATTTGTTAGAAATGCTGAGAGTTAAAGGAATCTTTAACCCTTCTCAAATTGAATTTGCTATTTTAGAAACTAGCGGTAAATTATCAGTCTTAAAAAAATCTCAGCATCAAAATTTAACACCACAAGATATGAATTTAGATAGCAATTATAAAGGACTTAATGTCGAAGTGATTTATGATGGGCAAGTAATCAAAGAAAACCTCAAACAATTCAAATTAGATACACAATGGTTAGAAAATCAGCTTAAGCAAGCAGGTATTTCTTCCAGCAGAGAGGTGTTCTTAGCTACCTTAGATACAGAGGGAATATTGTACATAGATACTCGAAATGATAAAATCGAAGTTCCAATTGAAATTAGAGACTATGAAAATTAAAAGAGCCAGGAAAATACCCTGGCTTAAAAACTTACTGTTCTAACCACTGTTCTAAACTATTGAATTCTTCTTTCATGCTCTCATAACCCTGCCAATATAAATCTTCTAACTTTTCTTGATCTCTTTCAATCCGGTCTACATCTAAAGAATCGTCTGGTTGAATTAAAAATATATCTCCTGACGCTTCTAATTCCTTAAGATATTCCAAAGTTTGATTATAAACTTGATAACGATTCAATAAAGCTTCCACTATCTGGGGATGATCGCGGTAAAATAATTTAGCTAACCACTTTCCCTTAAAGGGTGTTTTACGATAACCCGGTGGTCGCGTTAAGACTACCACATTCTTATCATTTCCATCAGCAATTGATTTTTTTATCGGAATTGGGTCTACTAAACCACCATCTAATAGTTCATAATCTTTAAATTCTACTATGGGAGAAATAAAAGGTAAACTACTTGAAGCTCTAACAATCTGTAAAATATCATCATGACTATCACAATCACTACGGTCAAAGTAACGCGGATCACCTGTCTGGCAATCAGTAGTTCCCACTATGTATTTGCCTTCATAAGCAAAAAAAGCTTCAAAATCAAAAGGTTCTAACTGTTTTGGGATTGTATCAAACATAAAGTCCATCCCAAATAAACTCTGCCCTTTCAATAAATTTTTATAGCTGATATAGCGGGAATCAGTGACATAATCTACATTGACTCTCTTACTACGACCTTTTTGTTTGGAAACATAAGAGGAGCCATGACATGCCCCAGCTGAAACTCCTATTACATAAGGAAAATATAAATCTTCTTCCATTAAATAATCCAAAACTCCCGTCGTATAAATTCCTCTCATCCCTCCCCCTTCTAAAACCAACCCAACATCTTTCATTTTATCCGCTCCTTTTCAAAATTCAATTAAGTAATTATTTTATATTAATCAATACTATTAAATTCTAATCCATTAAACAAATTAAGAGTTAGGCACTAGCACCTAACCCTTAATCCTATCTTTAAACTTATCCTTAGATTTAATACTTATACTTACTCATCTTCTTCAGCATTTCCCGCTTGTTCAGCTTTATCTGCAAACTCTTCTAATTTTTCTCGTACTTTTTGATGGACTTTATCTGCTGCTTCATCCATCATGATTTCAATTGCTTCATCAATTTCTTTGATCGCATAAATATTAAAGTCACCATTATCTACTGCATCCAATACTTCTTGTTTTAACATTAAATTATCAACATTTTGATAAGGAATTACTACTCCCTGATCACCAGTTAACCCTTTTTGTTGACAGGTTTTGTAAAAACCTTCAATTTTCTGATTGACACCACCAATTGGTTGTACTTCTCCTTTTTGATTCAATGAACCTGTAATCGCTAACTGTTGATTAATATCTATTTTCGAGAGTGATGACAATAAAGAAAGTAATTCTGCACAAGAAGCACTATCTCCATCAACTCCACCATAATTTTGCTCAAAAGTTAAAGATGCAGATAGACTAAGGGGTTTATCCTGAGCATACTTACCACCTAGAAAACCAGATAGAATCATAACCCCTTTATTATGAATTTTACCACTCATATCTACTTCTCGTTCTATATTTACTAATCCACTTTGGCCGACAAAAGTTCTTGCAGTGATCTTAGTCGGACGCCCAAAGGAATATTGACCAGTTTGATAAACTGCTAATCCATTAATTTGACCTACCTTTTCTCCTTCAGTATCAATTAAAATATGCTCTTTTTCAATCATTTCCTGCACTTTCTCTTCAGCTAAATTATCCCGATATTCTTTCTCTTCAATAGCTGTTAGTACATCATCAAATTGCACATACTGGCTATCTTCCGACCTGGCATTAGCTTCATAAATCAATTCTAATAACTCATTAAAACGAGTCGATAATTTATTACGATCACCAGTTAAGCGGCTGCTGTATTCAATTACTTTAGTCACTGCATCAACAGTAAAGTGCTTGAGATCTTCCTTTCTGCTGATATGAGAAATAAAAGATGCAAACTTTTTCATATTAGTTGAAGTACGATCCATTTCTACATCAAAATCAGCTTTAATCTTAAATAATTTCTTAAATTCTTCATCATAATGATATAGTAATTGATACAGTAGTGGTGAACCAATCATAATCACTTTAACATTCAAATCAATTGCCTCTGGTTTTAAAGTAGTAATTGGAATCCGCTGATACTCTTCACCAATATTTTCTACTACTGCCTCTTGATTAATTAAAACTCTTTTCAAACTTTCCCAAGCTCTAAATTTAGATAAAACATCTTTAGCTTTAAGAATTAAATATCCACCATTTGCTTTGTGAATAGCACCTTTTTTAATCATTGTAAAATCAGTACTAATCATCCCGAATTGTGTTTTCCCTTCAATCTTACCAAATAAATTATAATAGGTAGGATTAGATTCATAAACTACTGGGGCACCATCTGCATCTTCATTATTAACAAATAAATTAATTTCATAACGGTGGAAAAAATTATCGTCCTGTTTTTGTTGGCCCATCATCATCAATGGATTTTTCTTTTGGCTACCATTATTTTGCTGACTCATCTCTTTAAATTGATCTAAATTTTCAGTAATATCCTCTTTAACTGCTTCCAAATAATCAATCACTTGTTGACAGTCACTATATTTTTCTTCCATCCCTGCAATAATCGGCTGAATAACAGAAAAAGCAATCTTTTTCTCTAAATCATTTAATTCTTGATAAGCTTCATCTTTTAAATTTCTAATTTTACGCATTACTTGGTCTAATTCATTCTGCATCTGTTGACTCTTTTCTCTTAATTCTTCTTTTTCTTCCTCATCTAATTCTTGAAATTCTTCTTGATTGATCGGTTCATTATTTTCATTAAGAGCCACAGGCATTAAACCCTGCGGTGTATTTTCTAATTCAAACCCTTCTTCGCGGGCTTTCTTTCTGAATTCTTCCATTAATTTATTTGATTTTTTCTGATAACTATTCATAATTTGATTCTTCTGCTCTTCATATTCTTCTCCACTAAAACTCTGAGGAATTTCCTCTTTTAATTCTTCAATCAATTCTTCCATATCTGCTTTCAATTCAGAACCTACTCCTGCAGGTAACATCAATACCCTCGGCTTTTCAGATTCAGAAAAGTTATAGACATAACAAATATCTTGAGGAGGAGGTTCTTCCTCAGACTTATCCTGGGCCAAGCGCTTAGCATAAGTAGTTCGTCCCGTACCAGTAATTCCTGACATGAAGATATTATATCCTTCTTGGTCAACCTGCAGTCCAATATCCATTGCTTTGACTGCTCTATCTTGACCAATTAATTGTTGACTTAAAGGCTCTAAATCTTCTGTTGTTTCAAAATCAAATACTTCGCTTCCGCAATTACAATTTAGTTCTGTTAAAGATAAATTATTATTTTCTATTTTGGGCAAATCAATCCCCTCCTCTATTAAATAAATTACTATCTTAATAATCAGCATTAATACTTCATGTATCTTGTTATTTTATTTCTTCTAACTTTTCTATTTTCATTTTTCTTTTTTAACTTTTAATTTTAATCCTTATATTATATCTTAAATAAAATAATAATTTTTCCTGCACTAGAAAAATAAAAAATATCAGTAATAATTAATAATAATATGGTTATACTAGATATTAATACAAAATCAAGGAGTGATTTGATGATCAATCGTGTTAATTTAATTGGCCGCCTAACTAGAGACCCAGAATTAAATGTTACTAATAATGGACATACTGTTTGTAACTTTAACTTAGCAGTGCAAAGAAGGTACAGCAAAGGAGAAGAAGAGACTAAAGCAGACTTTATCAATATTACAACTTGGGGACGCCAAGCAGAAATTTGTAATCAGCATCTTTGCAAAGGAAGATTAGTTGGAGTTGATGGTCAGTTAAGAGTCAATCACTATACAATCGAATGTGACTGTGGTACTGAACATATTAAAAGAACAGAAGAAGTCACTGCCAATCAAGTAGAATTTTTAGGAGCACCTAAAAACAAAGAAGAATCAAAACAAGCTGCTAATAACTAATAAAAAATGGGCAGATGCCCATTTTTTATCTTTCTTAGATTTTGCTTTTTTAACCTTTACAACTAATATAATTCATCCTCTACTGCATAATTTTTTAGACCACTGCTCCTCATCTTTATTTCTAATAGCAGTTATAAGGTGTTCCTTTTTTAAATTTTCACTATGATCTTTCCATAATTCAAATCCTATTTTGATACTAGTTTGCTCTCTAGAATCATCAAAATCCGGCAGGAAATCTCCTTTGATTATCTTTTGAAAACAATTTTTCCAATATTCTTCTGTCTCTCTTTCATTCTTCTCTAAACCTAAGCTGGTAACAGGCTTACCATCTATTAAAATTTTTCCTTCTTTATTCTCTGCTCTATTTTGATTATGTTCTTCAACTTCTATCTGGTCTTGTTCTGGCTCTTGACTCTCATCCTGTTGAGAATGAAAACCTGCCTTAACAAAAACTTCATCCGGAATTTTAATCCCATAATCTTGATTATAAACATCAAACTCCTTAATTAATAATGTGTCATACTCTTTAAACTCTCGGTTCTTATCCTCTTTTGCTATAGGTCTATATTCAACCTTTAAATAAGCAAATCTAGTTTTTTTAAATAAACTTATAAAGCCGCCATTTAAGTCATAAGTATATTTTAAATCCAAAATCATATCATCTTCAAGCTCAATAGTTTCTCTATACTTCTGTTGATCTTGACAATGGTCAATATAACTTTCCCACTCTAACTCTCGTTCTAAGTTCTGTCCAATTTTTTGGCCTTCAATAAATACTTCCGCCTCTGGATTACTAAGTAATTGTTTAGCTTTTGAAAGATGCTCTTTCGGGTGTTTTATGTATTCATAGCAGTGATGGGTCCCACACCAAAATTCAAGATCTTTATGTTCTCCTTCAGGCGGGTTTTCTTCATCTGCGCTACCGTAAACAATAGTGTAATTAGGCTTGTACTCTGAATACTCAGTATCTTTTATTCTGTCTATCCCTTTTAACTCATCTGATAAATCTAAAGCAATTAATCTTAATTCTCCTCCCACAATAATATCTTCAGGATTATATTTATACTCTAGTGATGATTCCCAATTTGGATTTATAATTACTTCTCCTTTAATATCATCATTATCTCTCAATAGATTTTTCCACCGAGAAAAATTAAAGTTTACTTCCATATCTTCAATATTTCCTACTTCATAAAATTCATCTATTAACTTTTGACCTTTACTATCAAATAATGTCTTTAATATATGCTTATAATAATGAGGAGAGACTTTGAAATTATTACCAAAAACTTCTCCTGGCTGATCATATTCTAGCATCATGCTTATAAATACTTCATTCATTTTCATTTCTCTAAAGTCGTGTTTAATACGTTTCATCTTTTCTGTTCTATATTTTAAATCTTCAAAGGATAGATGATAATTAGAACAAAATATTTTTTTATAGGCTAATACACTTTTAAATACACTTGCTAGATATGCATCTCTTAGTTTATCCCCTATATATCCTTCTTTATCTAAATAAGGCATAAAAATAAATTCATTTACTGCTCTTTGATTTAGTTCAACTTGCTCTATATTTTCTGGTAGTCCTTTTGCTACTTTGATGCCTTTTTTGTATCTACTGATATTAGGATAGATAATTTCAAAAAATTTATCTGTTTTATTTAAATAAGTTCTTTGCATATTACCCAAAATTTTCATTATAGGTCTTAGTGAAGAAAAATCACTTAACTTTTTTCTAATATTAAATAGTATATTCTTTTGCCTCTTTAACTTATAAAATTCATCTAACTCCTTCTCTCTTTTTTTAGGTTCTTTTATTGTTTTTAAGTTTTCTATTTTTTGCTTAATTTTTCGCTTAATTCATTTTCTGAAATTATTTCATCTATCTTCCATTCTATAACATCTTTATCTCCCAGATTAAAAGCATACTCGACATCATTAGTTAGTTTTATCCACCGATGTACATTACCTAGATGATATATGAAACTTTTGGCTTTATAGATACCTTGATTATTTTTTTCGAATTTAATCCATACATCTCCTTCAGTATTCAAAAAGATAGTTTTTCTTCCCACATCTTCTCGCCAATTTAATACCAAATCAGAATTTTCTCTTCTCATTTTCATATAACTAGCATATATTCCATACTTATCATCAAGTATTTGTACTTCAATTTCTTCTTTAGTTAATGCCTCAATGGCTTTTTTATTTATAACCTGATATTGACCTAAACAATTATCTGTAACATAATTTTTTATTCCCTTATGATTTTTCTTAATAAACTCTAGCTCATCTATAAGTAATTCTTTCATTTCTAACATTTCAGTTATATCAATGGCAAATTCTGACCCTTCAAACACAATAAAAATAACTAAAGCCATTAATCCCGTTTCTAACGCAGTTAACATAGTAGCAAAACTTAAGGTTCCCCCTGTAGCCCCTCCTACAGTTACTAAACTTTTAATTCCTAAATAAGTTAATCTTTTTCCTGATTTTATAAGTAGCACATTCTTTATTGCTTCACCTATAAGGTATATTGCTTTATATACCGCAGTATTCACGCCTGTATTTAAACCTTGACACCCAAATTCAAATACAGAGCTATATTCTAAATCATTTATACTTTCAAAATCAAAATTCATCTGTTCTGTTAATCTTTTTAAATTATCACAAAACAATCTACCTTGAACATCTTCACTTTCAGCAGGGCAATATACGATTTCTTCACCTATTTGCAGTTCTGTTGCAGCTCTCTTATTCTCTTTAGCATCTTCGGTAAAAGTATTACCAGCTTCATCTGATAGTTTGCCCCACTCTGCACTATTTCCAGTTAATCCATCAGCTATATCCCACAAGGTATCACCTTTTTTTACTTTATAGCTCTTATCTTGACTAGCAAATAAACTGAAAATAAAACTAATTTCTGCTCCACCTTTCCAACCAGTAAAAGTTATTTTAGCTTTTGGATGCTGTCTTTTTATCTTGTCATAAACAATTTGTAAACACTCAAAATCGGGAGGTAATATTTCTTTATCATCAACTTGCTCTCCTTTACAAGTAATTACTATATTATCATCATTTTTTAAAACTAAAACCCTAAATTCCTCTACATCATCATCATACCGCCCTTCATCATATAAGTCTATCTTTTCAGTTAGCTTAATTCCATCTTCATTCTGTTCTTTTAAAGCATTATTTATATCATCCATCCTTTTTTCTAATTCTTGACCAATTAATTCAATATAATCATCTCCTTCTTTTTCAGCATCTATTCCTGTTAACACTGAACTTAAATTAAAGGGATTAAGAAAAAATAAAACCCCAAAACTTAAGCTATAATAATCATCATTTGTTCCTAGCTGATAAATTATTCTATTTGCTATTCTATTCAAAAACGTAAGTTGTCCTCCTGCACTTAAACCATTAGTAAAATCAAACCAAGGAGCTAGTAACCTAATAGTTGGATTTGCTAGCGAGGCAACAAATTCTATTTTGCCTTTATTTTTAGCAAACTCTTCATAATCTTCTCGCTCAGGCATATTAGCTAGTTCTACATACTTCTTATACTCTTGTTCATAGTCATAATTTCTATAATCTCGAGAAGTCTTAAAATCCTTTTCAGTTAAACCCAAAGCACTTAGTTTGAAATCTTCAGGCTTTAAATGTTCTTTCATCACATAAATCCAACGCTTATCTAAATAATCTTCTACTATCTTATATTTGTCTCCACCATAGATTACTTCCCAATCTTTTAAGAAGTCACCCTCTTCTCCTTCTTTTGTATGTTCTGAGTATTCCATTGCTATGCCTGCTTGTTTACGCATCTCGATTAGTCCTTCTTCTCCTTCAGGATAAATTGGCATTTCCCTTTCATCTCCAGTATCTGGGTCAGTCTCTTTCCTTACAAATACTTCTGGTATTAAAAGATCTTTTAGTTGGATCGATTCAACTTTTTCTCCTTCTTTACCTATTTTCTTTCCATTCAATATTGCTTCTATATCTACAAATTCCCACTCAAGATTTGTTAAATTACTAAATGTTAATAACTCTCTATGAGTTATTGTTTCTCCTTCTGGCATTTTATCATCTCCTTAGTTTATATAAATATATTCTAAATTTCTTCCTATTTTAATTTCAGAAGCATCTTTATAATAATAATGATTTAATTTATTATTTTTTTTATATTTTTCATATGATACGTTATATTTAACTTTTAATATTCCAACCGAATATATAAGACCATAGTGTATAGCATTATACTTATCTAAATACTCATAATCCAAATCATTTTTCCTTATACTCCTCATACTAGCCAGTAACTCTTCTTCACTCATCTTATTTACCTCTTCTTGTAATTGCTTAGACATTTTTTATCTTAAATCCATTGGCGGCATTCTCACTGTTTCTCCTTCTATCTCTTTTTTTACCTTATCTGCATATCTTATATCCCATTCAAAATCATTATAACTTGGGGCTAGTACTCTTTCATCTATGAATATTACTCCTAACTCCAAATACTTAAACAATCCTTCACCCTTCAAATACTGCACAAATTCAAATATCTGCTGTCGCCTTTCTTCTTTCTCTTTATCATCTTCTATACGGTCAAATACATATACATCCAAATCTAACATCATTCTCTTATTTTCCGGGTCTTCTTTGACTTTTTTTAGTCTTTCTTCAAAATTATGTTTTAAATAACGCCTGAAAAATTTACTGTCATCTATTCTTTCTCTATAATCCACCCCTATTTTCAGCTTGACTCTTTCTCCAAATAACTCTATTACCTTAGGCATTAAATATTCTTCTGCATTCATATTCATCTTTACTATTCCATAGCCATCTCCTATACCACCCGTATCTTTATACAAAGATGCAGTTGCATGATAATAATCATCAAGCCACCTATTGGTACCTTTAATCGATTTAGGATATATTCTCGCTTGGTAAAACTCTCTATCTCTAATTTTTCTTTGACCGATCCTATCTACTACAAATTTTTCTCCATATTTCTCATAGAGATATTTTTTTATCTTCGCTCTTACAGTTTCTTTATCACCCCCCCTATATCCCCTATTACAGTTTGAAAAATCACAGGAGCTATTAATAAAACCACTGCCCAAATTAGAGCTTTTGTCCATCTGAAGTTTCTCTGATTAGCCAACGTTCCTTCACCTCCAAAGCATTATTTTTTCAACATCGATCTGCAATTATATATTTCAAACTATTTCTCTTTTTCAATCTAATCCCTATATATAAAATTAGCAAAATGAATGGGAAAGTGTTTCGCTACGACTTTAAAATTTATTATTAACGAGTCTTAGTGAACTAGAATGAAAATAAAGTTCAAACTGCCTAATCCCCCATTTTGATTAGGCTAACTTTATTTTTATAATAGTGAGTTTAGACGAGTTTTAAGAAATTTTTTAAGTGAGAAATACTTTGACAGACATTACGAGTATTCAACTGATATCACATGCTTTTATTACCATTATATAACATTAATGCAATTTTATAAATTGATTATTATAATTTTCTGAGCAAATTAAAATAAAAACGCCTAGTAAAAGGCATTTAATTTTAATCTATTTCACTTTAAAATTCTAATACAAATATAAAATTTGTAACTCTATTAGAAATTCAAAGTATATTTATTAACTATCTGTTCCTTTAAAGCATCATTTATATCATCCATCCTTTTTTCTAATTCTTTACCAGCAGCTTTAATATAATCATTTCCTTCTTTTTCAGCATCTATTCCTGTTAACACTGAACTTAAATTAAAGGGATTAAGAAAAAACAAAAACCCAAAACTTAAGCTATAATAATCATCACTTGTTCCCAGCTGATAAATTATCCGATTTGCTATTCTATTCAAAAACGTAAGTTGTCCTCCTGCACTTAAACCATTAGTGAAATCAAACCAAAGAGCTAGTAACCTAATAGTTGGGTTTGCTAGCGAGGCAACAAATTCTATTTTGCCTTTATTTTTAGCAAACTTTTCATAATCTTCTCGCTCAGGCATATTAGCTAGTTCTACATACTTCTTATACTCTTGTTCATAGTCATAATTTCTATAATCTCAAGAAGTCTTAAAATCCTTTTCAGTTAAACCCAAAGCACTTAGTTTGAAATCTTCAGGCTTTAAATGTTCTTTCATCACAGAAATCCAACGCTTATCTAAATAATCTTCTACTATCTTATATTTGTCTCCACCATAGATTACTTCCCAATCTTTTAAGAAATCACCCTCTTCTCCTTCTTTTGTATGTTCTGAGTATTCCATTGCTATGCCTGCTTGTTTACGCATCTCAATTAGTCCTTGTTGTTCTTCGTAATTCCCATTATTATCTTCTCCATAAATATATCTCTTTATGTTTCCTTCTTCATCCCTGACAGCAAATACTTCTGGCATTAATAGGTCGTTTAGTTGGGTAGATACATTAGCACCAACTATTCCTTCACCAAGTGCATCTTCATCCCCTTCCTTAATGGCTTTCAAATTAACGAATTCCCACTCTAGATTTGTTAAGTTAGAAAATGTTAATAATTCTTTATGACTTATTTTTTCTTCACTCATAATTTACCCCCTTTATTCTATATAAACATACTCTAAATTTGGTCCTATTCCAACATCTTTAAATTTCTCATACTCTCTAGCTACATCGGGATTTTGTTCCAATGAAGTCGGATATTTCTCTTCAAGTATACCTATTGAATAAATCAAACATTGATATTGACTATTCCATTTTCTTAAATCATCATAATTTAACTCATCTTTTCTTATCCCCTCCATATTAGCCAACAGTTCTTCCTCACTCATTCCATCAATTTCTTTTTCTAACTTTCTTGACATCTCTTTTCGTAAATCCTCTGGTGGTAATTCTACCATTGTATTTTCTTCTTCTATATACTTCCGTACTTTATGAGAAGAATTTACTTCTCTCTCAAACTCATCATAACTATTAGCAAGCACCCTTTCATCAACAAAAACTATCCTCATTTCTAAATACTCAAACAACCCTTCCTCCTTCAAATACTGCACAAATTCAAAAATATCTTTTCTTCTTTTCTCTTTCTCATTATCATCTTCTATGCGGTCGAAAATATATACATCAAGGTCTAAAAATAATCTGTTCTTTTCTGGATCATTTACCACTCTTTCCTTAGCTTTTTTAAAATCTGATTCCTTATATCCTATAAAAGAATCTGTCCCATCACTACTTGGATCTCTTTTTCTATATTCTTTTACTATTACATCTTCTCGTCCCCAAATTTCTATTTCACTATCTACTTTTAACCGGACTCTATCTCCAAATATATCTTTTACTTTAGGTAATAAATATTCTTCACCAGTCTTATTCATCATTACATAACTATAACTATCACCAACACCACCTAACCTGCCAAAAGATTTCTTAGCTACACTTGCACTTGCATAATAATAATCATCCCACCATTTATTAGTACCTATAATTGCTTCAGGATATATTCTTGCTTGATAAAAAACATCTCCTCTTCTTCTTCTTTGACCAATTCTGTCTACCACAAATTCTTCTCCATACTTTTCATAGAGATAATCTTTTATCTTAGCTCTAACAGCTTCTTTATTATGGCTACCCATAATTCCGATAGCAACTCGAAAAATCATGAAAAGGCCAAATATAATTACAACCCACATTATAATTTGATTTAGTATCCCACTTTTTTGTCTCTCATTTTATATTCGCCTCCAAATAATAATTTATTTAAAACGAAATTTATTAAAATGACTGTAAAAGTGTTTCGCAGCGACTTTAAAATTTCCTAAACAGAAAATAGTTCATAAATCAATTTTACCATTATATTCTAATATTTTCAACTATAGTAAAAAAGATAACCTATTTCAAAAAATAAAAAGCCAGAAAACTATTGAAATGATTGATAACTTACACTACATATCACTTCAATTAGAGTTTTCTGGCAATTAAAATTAATTATTTATCTTTATTTTTATATTTTTTAACTGAATTCTGGGAACAGATTACTCAAAAATTCTTCAGTTAAGTATTCATCCATTGTTTCAAAAGTATCTTGATTCTTCAGCATTCTATCAGGTTGCTGATATTCAACCCAAGCCATAGCCGACCAAGAAATACCGCGCATAGCAGAAAATTTATCAAAGATTTCTAGTGCTTCTTTCATCTCTTTTAATGTATTATTAGATAAATTACGTTCTTCGCAGTAAGCAGCTAAAAAATCCTCTCTCTCTGATTGATCTAATTGATAATCAGTCTTCCATAAAGTAGTTGTCGGCACCATAAAGTGACTTAAATCCTGCAGGGGACTAGTCACAAGAGGTTTCTCCCAATCTACTAAATAAGCCTCATCATCTTCTTCATTAATAATAAAGTTACCAGAGTTAACCTCAGTATTTACAAATGAGTACGGTAATAAGTCCATAATATCTTGTTCATTACTCCGTAAATCATCTAATTCAGTCACCATTTTATCAATTATTTTCTTAACTTTATATTTTCCTAAGTCAGAATTAAGATAAGTAGGTACTAATTCCGCACATTCTTTCCAAATCCCCGATAAAGGCTTTGACTCAGTAATTAATTGATGATCATCAGGCACTTCTACATTATGTACTTTAGCTAATACACGAGCAGCAGCAAGTAAATCTTCACGATAATGCATACTGCGACCTGGTAAGTAATTCATCACTAACATTCCTAATGGCAATTCTTGTTCTCGATCATCTAACAATAAAGGTTTAGGAGTTACCCCCGATTTTTCTAAGTATTCTAAAGCATTATATTCATACTTTATTTGGTTATCAAGATTCATTTGACTACCCGTGTTTAAACGCAGGACTACCTTTTTATTATCAGCTTCAATTAAAAAGTTAAGATTGTACTCTCCTTGGGCCAAAAACGACGCCTCAGGCTCTCCAGTTAACTGCAGCTGCTGCTTTAATTTCTCCCGCTGCACATAATGTTCAACTTCTTTTAACAACTGATCTTTATCTAATGATGTTTCCGACATAATATACCCCCTTGTAAATAAGTCTAATTATTTTATATTTTCATTTTTAATTTTTCTATTCTTTCTGCTGTATGTTGAGGATAAGATTTCCATTCTTCTGCCTGTTGCAATTTTTCTTTTAGTTCTATTAATTCAGAACAGTAATCTATATCTCCACAGCTAGCAACTAAATCATAACTTAAATTATCTTGATTTTCAATCTTGGCAATAGTTGCTTTTAAAACATCTTCCTGCCCCCACAATATATCATCAAACAAGAATGAATATGGTTGATTAGTCCCACATAAATAATAGCCCCCATCTTCAGAAGGACCTAACACAATATCATTTTCCTGTAGCAAATCAATAGCTCTAATCAATACTTGTGGTTGGAGAGCAGGTAAATCACTACCAATCACAATTTCTTCGTCATTAGCTTGAGCAGCATAACTTAATGCTTCCTCCATTTTAGCCCCTAAATCCTGTCCTCGTTGCAGAAATCTTTCAAACTCTGTTGGAATTAAATCATCAAACATATCAACAGTACCTGCTGGAGTATAGGCTAAGTAAAGATTAATATCTCGGTGTTCTTGTACTTTTAACAACATCTGACCCATATCTTTTAAAAATGCTTTATGTAATTGAGCACATTCTTCAAGACTCAACTCCGCTTCCAATCTTGTTTTAGTTTGACCTGGAATCGGCGCTCGACTCATTAACACAATTCCCGTCGACAACTATATCACCTCTATCGTAATTAATAATTACTTTCTCTTTTGATTTTATTTTTTCTTGTTTTTAATCTCTTATCTCTTTACTCATCACTGTTTTATCTTTACTTCCTGCTTTTCATTGTTTTTCTTGTCACTCATCACTGTTTTGTTTCCTCTCTTCACTGTTTACTCATTACTGATCACTATTTTTTCTTGTCACTCATCACTGATTTCTATCTTATTTTCTTACTGTTTTTCTTGTGACTGATTACTGTTTTGTTTCCTCTTCACTATTTACTCATCACTATGTTCTCTTCACTGTTTTTCTTGTCACTCATCACTGATCACTAGTTACTGCTCTTACTACCCTTTCCTATATATTTCTCTTAACTTCTCCGGATCTACTCCCAACAGATAAAGAAATTTAATCTTATGCATCAACCAAATAGTACGCCAGGTACCATTCTTCTCCCAACGGCGAGCCGAAGTATAAATTTTATGTTCTAATTGCTTTAACTTACCCTCTTGTTTAGCTAACTGCTGCGAAAACTCCCAATCTTCCATTAATTCAATCTCAGGATAGCCATTTAACTGTTCAAAAACCTCACGCCGAACAAAAATCCCTTGATCACCAAAAATCAAATTTAAGTATTTGGCCCGTAAATTAGAAGTCCAAGCAATAAATTTAAGCGGCCAGGAATCATCATCAATTTTTAAACTAAAACAGCCGCCAATAATTTCTTGCTTCTGCATTACTTCTTCTAATTCCAATAAAGATCCTTCTTCTAACCATGAATCACTATGTAAGAAAAATAATACATCGCCTCCAGCACCTTGAGCCCCATAATTCATCTGATGGCCTCGGCCTGCTTCTGTTTCACAGACTTGGTCTGCCAATTCTTCTGCTAATTGCAGGGTTTGATCTGTACTCCCCCCATCAACTACTATCACTTCTTTATTCCCTGCTAAACTATTAACATGCTCTAAAATATCTACAATTCCGTCCTCTTCATTTAAGACAGGAATAATCACTGAAATTAATGGTTTCATTTTCAAACCTCCATATACCACAAGTTATTAACATCTAATACTAACTCTACTTCTTCTTTAATTTCAAATTCAGACGGAGGCAGTACTGTCACCTGTAACACTTGTCCATTAACTAAAATTTCATAAAAAATTCTTTCTCCAACAAATCTTTTTTCACAAATAACGCCCTCTAAATGAACTTGACAATTATCATCTTCAGTAGCTGAAGCAAATTCGATAAATTCAGGTCTAATCATTACTGCTAATTCTTTACCTTCTTCTATCTTAATTCCTGGAGCTACTAAATCTTCATGCACTGGCAAATCACCAGCAGCACAACTAAACTCTCCATTTTGAATTTCTCCTTGTAAATAATTAGCCTTGCCAAAGAAATCAGCTACAAAGTCAGTTTGGGGATGCTTATATAACTCTTCTGCTGTCCCATACTGCTCAATAATCCCATCATTCATCACTGCTATTCTATCTGCTATCAACATTGCTTCATCACGATCATGGGTCACAAAAATAGTAGTCATTTCCTCTTCTAAATGTAAATTGCGGATGAATTTCTGCATATCAGCCCGTAAATTAGCATCTAAATTAGAAAAGGGCTCATCTAATAATAAAACTTCAGGATTGATTGCTAAAGCTCGGGCCAAGGCTACCCGCTGCTGTTGACCTCCTGATAAATTATGAGGATAACTTTCTTCATATCCAGACAACCCCACTAAATCTAATAAATCATGCACTTTCCTCTTTCTACTTTCTTCACCTTCACCACGCATCTTTAATCCAAAGGCAATATTATCTGCTACATTCATGTGAGGGAATAATAAATAATCCTGAAAGACTAAAACTGCCCCCCGCGTTTCAGTTGCTACATCTAAAACAGATTCACCATCAAATAATATATCTCCTGCTTCTGGTGCTAACAGACCAGCAATTAAATTTAAAGTAGTAGTCTTACCACAGCCTGAAGGACCAAGCAAAGCTACTAGCTCTCCAGGTTCAACAGTTAAATCTAAATCTTTAATTACTTCTTCTCCTGTAAATTCTTTAGTTATATCCTGCAATTTTATTTCTACCATATTAATTACTCCCTTTATTTAATTCAGTAAAGAGTAAAAAGTTTTTTTATCTTTTGACTTTTACTCATCCCTCTTTTCTCATTACTCATTACTATAAAGTTTTATAAAATAAAACTTTATAAATAAAAGTGATCACTTCTTTCCTCTCCACTTTTAAATAGTCTTTCCATAATAATAGTAAAAAATAATGCTGCTCCAATAAATACTAGACTATAAACTGCTGCTAACATTCGATCACCGCTATTAACTAATGGAAATAAAACCATAGGAAAAGTTACAACTTGTCCTCCCCCAATTAAGAAAGTTAAAAAGTATTGGCTGAAGGATACAATAAAGACCATAATTCCTGCTGAAAGAATGCCGGGATAAATCAATGGTAAAGTAACATGGATGAATCTCTGCCACATACTAGCTCCTAATACTTGCGCTTGAGCTTCCATCTTATTGCCGACTGCTTCAAATACATTAGTTAAAATTCGAATTGAATAGGGAATCGTCGGAATCAAATGAACTAAAATAACTCCTGGAATACTATCACTTAAGCCAAATTTAATAAAATTAATATGAATTCCTAAAGTTACTGCTAACGGAGGTACAATAATTGGTGCTAGCACAAAAATCTTAATAAACTCTTTACCAGGAAAGTCATACACTCCTAATGCTTTCCCAGCTGGAATACTAACTGCTAAAGCTAAAATAGTAACACCTAAGCCAATTAAAAAACTAGTCTGTAAAGCTTCTAAAGCCCCATTAACTGGATTCAAGAAATACTTCCAGCCTTCTAAAGTCCAAGACTGCGGCAACAAACCAGGCCAGGGCCAACTACCAGTAAAAGCCCATAAAGCCAAAACTAATAACGGAAATACTAATACAAAAAATAGACTATATATCAGAGTTAATCGTAGTATTTTAGATCTATCTTCCATCAGTTTTTCCTCCTAATTACAACTAATTATAGCGAAGCATTAAATCTACTGATTTTTTATATAAATAAATTAGACCTACACAAATCACCGTTAAAACAACAGCAATTACCATCGCATAAGGCCGCTGCATCAAATCAGAACTAATATACCGTTGATAAGCCATAACTGGTAAGGTCTTTGGATAGGTTGGCCCTAATAAAAATGGGATTTCAAAGGCACCAAAAGAAAACGCAAAGACAATAATTACTGCCGACCCAATACTCGGTAATGACAGTGGTAAATAAATATGCCAAAAGATCTGCCGACTATTGGCCCCTAAATTAGCTGCCACCTCTTCAAAAGAAGTATTAATATGTTTTAAAACAGTATACGTAATCAACGCAATAAAAGGTATCTCTTTCCATAAATAAACTAATATAATTCCAATCCCCTTTTTATCAAATACTAAAGCAGGAAAACTTTCTATCTGTTCAATAATTCCTAAATTATATAAAATTCTAGATAATAATCCACTCTGCGTAAAGAATAAAAACACTAATAAAGTAGCTATAATATGCGGCACAACAATTGGTAATTTATAAATTAATTTTACCAGAGTATGTTTTTTAGGCAGCTTTGCTAATTGATAAGCTAAAAACACTCCAATTACAGCAGCCAATACTGAAGATACAACAGAAATATATAAACTATAGCCCAATGCATCTAAAAATTCAGGACTAGATAACATTTCAGTATAATATTCAAAGGTAAAATTATTTAATCCAATCAATGGGAAATAGCCAAAACTCTGTAGTACTCCTAGAACTACCCCTCCTAAAAACAAACCACCTAATACAACTAAAGCAGGTAATAATAGCAGATATGGTTCCCATAATGAACGCTTCTTCCACATAAGCATCAATTCCTCCAATCATTAAGAACAGTGACTAGTAAGAAGTAATGAGTAATGAGTAATGAGTTAAAGGCAAAACCTTACAAACTAAAAACAGATTTGACTCTCTTGTTTTTTACTGATTACTGTCTACCATCTTTACTCTTCACTCATCACTAGTCACTGATTACTGTTTTTACTGCTTTTCTCTCTTTACTCATTACTGATCACTAGTTACTGTCTTACTGCCCTACTACTTCCTTCCATTCCTCTTCAATGATCGGTACTATATCAGCAGGTAATTCAGGTACACTATGCTCATCTAAAGTTTCTTGAGATAGAGTTGCTTTTCCTAAATCTAACTCATCTAGTTGAGACTTTTGCTCTTGATTAAGCTTATCATAGCTAAAGACTGGCAGTGCTCCCCAGTTATCAGGATTATACTTTGAATACTGAGCTTCAAAGCTCTCTAAGAAATTAGCTGCCACTAATGCTGCTGCTTTATGAGTTGCATTAAATGGAATAGCTAAGAAATTAGTATTAGAAATAGTTCCTTTTTCTAATACAAAAGTTCTTGCTGTATCAGGATAATTACCTTTTTTAATCTTAGAAGTTGCTTTACTTGGATCATAACCCATGCTCATCCATACTTCACCATCAGTAAACATATTATCCATTTGAGCAATTGTAGCCGGATATGTTTCTCCTTTACGCCATAGATAAGGTTCTAATTCAGCTAACTTTTCCATAGCTGGTTGAATTGCTTCCCGTACTTCTTCTTTCGTCATATCATAATACTGCTCATAGCCACCTGTTTCACGATAAATCACATGCCGCACAAAAGCACTTCCCGTAAAATCTGGCGGAGCTGGATAAGTGAACTTGCCTGGATGTTCTTTAATCCAAGCAATCAGTTCTTCATAATTTTGCGGAACATTTTCCACTTTTGCTTGGTCATACACAAATACAAACTGGGCTCGACTGTAAGGAGCCTCATAGCCCTTAGTTGGTTCACCAAAGTCAGTAGTATTCTTATCAGCATCAGTATCAAGGTACTTTTCATAGTTAGGTAACTTCTCTACAAACGGTCCCCAAAGCAAATCATTTTCTCGCGCAGTTTTAAAGTTCTCCCCATTAATCCACAATAAATCAATACTACCATCTGTTTTGCCAACTTGCTTTTCACCTAACAATTTATTTAGATAATCGTCAGGGCCCATTGGCACTCTATTTAACTCAACATTATACTTTTCTTTTAATTGCGAGGCAACATATGTATCAACCCAATGATTTATAGTTCGATTACCGCCCCACATATAAAAATTGACTTTACTTCCTTCAGCTTGTTTTTTTATCTGCTCCCAATTTTGATCTAACAAACTAGTTTCTTCTTCCTCTGTAACTTGATTCCCACATCCTACTGTTAATACTAATAATAAAATTAATAAAAACAAACTAATTTTTTTCATTTGTCAATCCCCCCTGCTTTTTTCATAATTCTTAGTATGTAGTTTTGAAATATATTTTATTTAAAAATAAGATTAGTAAAACTCTCTACATAATATTATTCTCACTCTAGTTTATTGCTAATATTTATTTTTTTGATGGCCAACCATCTAAAACTTGACAACTACTTTTAATTTTGCTTTTTCTTAAAGCTGACTGCTAACTACTACCGGTGACCTTGCTTTTAGTTTTGGTTTTGACTAACCGCCCATAGCCCACAGCAAATAGCTAATTTAAATTATACACGATATCTGTAGATTTTTAAAATAAAATATGAAATAGACCGAAAACTCGGTCTATTTCATTGCACCATATCCTATTCTTCTGCTTCTTCTATTTCATCTAATACATCAGCATCGCTTTTCTTCTTTAACCATTTTGGAATTAGAGAAATTCCAAATAGAACTAATCCTGCTACTGCTAAATAAGCGATAATCTTTACAGGACTTCCGCCTGAAGTAACAGCTCCTCCAGCAAAAGAAAATGCTAGACTACCAGGTAGCATAAATACAAAAGTAGTCCATGTATATGTCAATAAATCAACTGCTGTTAGAGCATAAACATAGTTTTGTACATTATAAGGGAACACAGGTACTAGACGAGTTAACATTAGAAAACGCCAGCCCTCTTCTTCTACTCCCTTATCAATCTTTTGTAATTTAGGATTATTTTCTACCATACTTTTAACCATATCACGAGCTACATATTTACCTGCTAAGAATGCAGCTACTGCTCCTAAAGTAGCACCGAAGATAGTATAAGTAGTTCCTAACCACGGGCCAAATAAAACTCCTCCTACTAAGCCTAATGCACCACCAGGTAACAAGAAGACTGCAGAAGCAATCCATAAGCCAATGAATACTACAGGACCCCAAAATCCTAAACCATCAATTGCTTGCTTCAGCATTTGTGGGTCTTTTAAATATTTCATATATCCCATCTGCTTCACTACGAAAAATACAGCCACAATAATTGCTATAAATGCTACAATTTTAATCCAATTATTACTCCCACTACTTTCTTTACTCATTTAAATATCCTCCCCTTAGGATAGAATTATTTAGAAACCTTTTTAGCTTCTCTTTTAGTCTTCCAACGCTTATACCACTGCTTCAATGGATTATCAAGTCCATGTGCTCCTTCTTTCCAGTCATCACTAAATAAGAATTCTAATAAGTGATAAGAAGACTTATCAACCATGGTCATTGATTCACGACAAGCAGCACAATAAGTGACTACATCTTTATCAGTTTGATTTGCTCTTCTTGCCATTACATCAGTAGATAGGTCTTCATTAGCTAATAGCACCATACCACCAAATCCACAACAACGTGTATCTTCACGGCTGTGCTCAAATTCATCAACCTCTAAGCCTAATTCTTCAGCTATATGACGCACACTATCATGTACTTCAGTAAAGTCACGTGTCTGACAAGAGTCATGAATAGAAATAGTCTTTCCGTTAGCAACTCCCTTTCTATCTTCAGGAACGCCAATCTCATCTAATACTTCATATAAAGTAGTAACCTCAATATCATCAGGTGCATTATCCATAATATTGTGAGTACAATCAGGACAAGCAGTAATGATTTCAGTTGCTCCTAAATCACGTACATCTTGAATTAAACTATCAAAACGTTCATCAAATTTTTCATGTTGACCAACCATATGAGTCGGTGCTCCACAACACTTCAAGATAAATCCTGTACCTGGTAGGTTCTGTTGTAGATAATCATAAGTCTTAGCCACAACCTCAGGTGCATAAGAAGATAAACTACAGCCTGGGAAGAAGACACGTTTTGTCTCTCCAGCTTGTTTATCACCTAGCTTAGTAGTAAACAGACTAGAAAAACCAAGTGGTTGATGGAACTTAGTCACTGGATTATGTCCTTTTAATGGACCTTCTCCCTCATCTACTAATTCTTCTCTGATTTCCAAGAATATATCAGCCAATTCAAAATCATTTGGACAATAAACTGTACATGTATCACATAAGTTACAGAAGTAGGACATCGCTAAATTATCCACATCAGATGGATCTTCTAATAACTTCTCCATCAATTCTTTTGGATGTTCACAGTATTCATCTAAGAATTCACATTCTCCAACACAATCTTTACATTCACACTGTAAACAACGATCGGCTTCTTCTAAAGCATCTTCTTCATTAAAGCCTAATTCTACTTCATCAAAGTTATCTAATCTTTCTTCTACTGGCATCATTTCCATATCTACCCGTTCTTTACGCGGCTCATCAACATCTTTATCTAACCATGTTTCATAAGAACCTTCATGTTCACGATCAACAGTCATATCTTCATTATTTAAATAACGGTCAATAGAAGTAGCAGCTTTACGTCCATGAGCCATAGCTTCTACTGCTAATAATGGTCGCCCTGCTACATCTCCACCACTAAATACATGTTCTTTATCAGTTTGTAAGGTTAGATCGTCAGAATCTACTTTACCACCTTTATTTAACTCAACTCCTGAATGATCTTCTAAAAATTCAGATTGAGCACTCTGACCAATAGCAAAGATTACTGTATCACAATCAAGTTCCTTCAATTCACAAACATCATATTCAGGGTTAAAGTCTCCACCTTCATCAAATACTTTAGTACATTTCTTGAAAGTCATCTTTTCTACTGCATCTTCACCTTCAATTTTTAGTGGGCCCCAACCGTTGTGAACTTCCACTCCTTCTTCTTCAGCATCGACAACTTCCCATTCATGAGCCGGCATATCTTCTCTATCTTCAAGACAAGCAATATCTACATTCTCAGCTCCAACTCTTAACACAGTTCGAGCTACATCCATAGCTACATTACCGCCACCAACTACTACTACATCTTCACCAATATCTATTTCATCATAATTTTCTAAACCTGCTTTACGTAAAATATCAACACCAGGCTTAACACCTTCTAAATCAGAGCCATCAATTGGCAGCATAACACTCTCATGAGCACCATGAGCTACAAATACTGCATCATAGTCATTCTCTAGTTTTTCAAATGGAATATCTTCGCCAATCTCTGTATTTAGCTTAATTTCAACTCCTAATTTTTCTAAGATACTATATTCTTCATCAATTACATCATGAGGTAGACGATAAGCTGGAATTCCTACTCGCAGCATACCACCTACTACTGGTAATTTCTCATAAATAGTCACATCATGACCTTCTTTTACTAAATCATAAGCCGCTGTTGCCCCTGCTGGACCAGATCCTATAATAGCAATCTCTTTACCAGTGTCAGGCTCAGTACTTAAATCCCAATCAGAAGGATCATCAAACTTAGCTGCATAACGTTTTAAATTCTTAATTGATAATGCTTCTTCAACATCATTCCTTTTGCACTTTTCTTCACAAGGATGCGCACAAACTCTACCTAAAATCCCTGGAAAAGGCGTAGTCTCTCGAATTAATTCTAATGCTTCTTTTGGTTTTCCGTCTTTAATTAAATCAATATACCCCTTAGCATCAATATGCAGCGGACAAGTAGCTACACATGCTGCTGGAGCATCCCCCATACAATCTTCTACTACTTCATTCATTTTGTCAACAAGTTGTTCAGATAACAAAGGAAATCCCCTCCCACTTTCATAAAATATATTTTTCACAAGTGAATTTAAAATTTTTATTCATTATTCTACTATTAATTATAACTCTTAAAACAATATTTGTCTTTATAATATTAAGCTAATTTTTGACACCTTTTTTGTAGTTTTTCCACAAAAACAACTAAAAATAGCGTTATTTTATATAATTTAACCCTCTTTTAAAAATTGATTTGTAGTTCAGGAACTAAAACACGAGCCATCGGGCCACAAATTCTTTTTGCTGCCCATAGTCCACAACAGCTAGCTCCAAACTTTTTTAACTTTTCTTTTGACTTTGACTAGCTCACACTCCATAACTCAATACTCACCGCTTATATTACTTTTGCTTATAGCTAAAAGATCATTCACACCAGCCACTTCTGCAGTAATTTACTGCCTATTAAAATTCCGAGCACAATAAAAGGTAGATATAACCAACCGTTCAAGGCTAAAGAAGAAATCGCACTATACAATCCCCCAATATTGCAGCCAATAGCAATTCGAGCTCCATAGCCCATCAACCAGCCACCGCCTAAAGCTAAGAAAAATTGTTTTTTATTCTTTAGTTTTTTCCATTTGAACTGTCCAGCTAACAAAATAGCAATTAAAGCTCCAATAATAATTCCTAAATTAGAAAAAGTATATCTATCTTTCCAGGGCCGTAAATATTCATAATAGTCCCAAACAGCCCAGGTCTGTACTTCAATACCTACAATTTCTAATAACCAAGCGCCAAAGCGAGCAAAACCTGTAGTAATCGCCCAGTATTTATTAGTTACTGCTAAATAAATAATATTAGCTATAGCTATTAATAATCCACCAACCCAATAAGGCCAGGGTCTTACAAAAATTTTTGTTAGTATTTTTTTAATCTGTTTTGGTAATCGTAATTTCCCATTCACCAAAACTCACCTCTTCACTCTTCACTTTATAGCCCCTTTTGCGGGCCCACTCAGGAACATTAGTCATTGCACAAGTATGGTCAACTTCTATTTTTAACTCCTCTCCTTTTTCTAATTGCTCAATTTTTTTCTCTACTTTCATTAACGGCAGAGGACATGGCTCACCGATACAGTCTAACTTATTCATCCTCAAATTAACCCCCTTCTTTAAAACCTAACTTCTAAATTGATACTTTTCCCACCAATAAGCAAATAAATATAACATTATTAATAATCCCAATTGTAACAATAAAGCTTTTGGCCAGTTTAATATGGTAGGTAAGTGTGTTACTTCTTGCTCACCAATTAATTGATACCACCAACCTGCATCATAAGCACCATGCGTAGAACCCAAAACAAATCCAATTAAAACTATTAACTGCATTTGAAATCCTTCACCAATCCGCATCAAAGTTCCAGAAGCACAACCTCCACTAATAGCAGCGCCTAAACCAAAAATAAAGGCTCCAATTGGAATATGCCAGCCTAAAGGTACAAACCTACCAATTAGTGATAACCCTTGACTTAAACGATAGTACTGCAATGCAGCAAAACCAAGACTACTAATCATTAAAGATAATATCAATCCCCGACTCAATTCTGTCATTCCAAATAATAAAGGATCTCTAATTGCAGCAGTAAAACAAATTCTTGAACGCTGTAAAATAAATCCCAATGCTAATCCAAGCAACCAAGAATAAGCAAAAAGAGGAGGCAAAAACAAATATAAAACAATATAAATTACTAATGCAATTAATAAAAATCCCCCTCCTACTTTTCTCTGTATTCCTAATCCACTGGAATTCAATCTTTTTTTATCTGCCACAAAGTTACTCTCCTTCCCCGATTCTAGTAATAAATTTATTAATTTTATAAGCAATTGCTAAATTACTTCTCACTTCAAAATCATGCAAGTCCACACCCAAAATTTCTTGAATCCGGTTAATACGATAACGCATTGTATTAGGATGAATCGGCAATAAATTAGCTGATTGTTGAATGCTCCCACCAGTTTTAAGATAAACCCCTAACGTTTCAATCCAATTTGTGTTGTTATTTTGATCATAATCAAGTAAATCTGCTAAAAATTCATCAACAAAATCAGCTAATTGTTCTTTATCTAGTTGCCACAATAATCGTAAAACCCCTAATTCTTTATAAAAGAAAACACGTTGTTCTTGATTAGTTGCAGCTAAAAAATCTAAAGTATAAAGACCTTGTTGATAACTTTTCGAGATTTGTGAGCAGTCCTCAATAAAACATCCCGCACCAATAGAAAACTTAAGTTGATTAAACTTATTACTTAATTGTTCAGAAATGTTCTTAATATCAGATTTAATCTCATCACTTTGTTCTTGGTAATGAATTAATAATAAAATATCGTCATCATAAGAAAAAGTAATATATTTTGTTGACAAAGTAGTTCTAATAATCCGATGCAGACTATGAATCACTTTTTCTTCTAATTCATATTTATAAAGTGAACGTTCACCATTTTCTTTAGTCAAAGTTGCATCTGATTTAAAACTAATAATGAACATTTGATAAGGTACAGTTAAATCCCAACCAGCTAATTCTCCCCGCTTAATAATTTCATTTTTGTCTTTAATTTTCCCCTGTAATAAATCTTCTATCAATTCATTACTACATTTACGAGCTAAATTTTGAATCAAATTATTTTGGTGCAATTTTAAAGTTAAGGCATAAACTGCTTGCCTAATAGCTAAAAAATCCTGTTCCTGTAATTTGTTTTCTTCCAAAATAACTAAATAACCAAAAGTTTCTTCTTCACTTTCTAACTTAATTTGCAATTCTTCTACCTCTTCTATCTTCCATTTATAAACTACTCTTTCTAAATCAATATCATATTTATTTTTTACAACTTCCTTCTTTTCAAACTCTTTCTGATCTAAATAAGAATAAAAATCACTATCTTTATCACGCAATTCTCGAGCTAAATAAAGCACATTTTCTTTAAATTTATCAAAAATAAAAACTGAATTATTAATTTCTTCAGTCAATAAATCGCAAAGTGTTCTTAATCCTGCATCTTTAATTAAAATATCATGATACTTATCTTGTAATTTCAATACTTCATTTAATTCACTCATATCTTTAAACCCCTTCATCTCCCAATCTTATTTTATAGCACTCCATGCTGTAAAAATCAATTCTTTAAATTGATCTAGGTCTTTAATTTCAGTCGGAATATTTATAATTCCCGGTTCCTTTATTTTATCTTTTTTATTTGCAACCTTTTCTAATTTTAATTGCCCAGTAGTTAAATATTCTACATCAGAATGAAGCTGATAATACTGTTTAGTATATAAATCAGGATGAGTAATATGTACTGCTGGTACTAAATCCCATAAGTGAAATCCTACTTCCCCCACTAATTGTTGTCCATAATAATACCACTGCTCTATGTGCTTCGCAATGTATTGATAGCTTTCTTCCTCTTGATTTTGTAACCACTGCCAGTCATCTGAATTAAAGAAAGCATTCAAACACATATTACCTGTAGCAACCATTACAGGTACAGGTGCTTCTAATACCAACTTAGCAGCTTCAGGGTCACAAGAAAAATTAAGTTCACCAATCTCTTTTTCACCAAAAGACAATTTTTCTGTAATCCCACCCATAACTTTAATTTCCTTTAAATAACTAAAAAACTGAGGATCTAATTGGCAAGCAGCTTTCAAATTTGTTAAAGCACCTGTAGCTAGCAGAGTTACCTCTCCTTTATTCTTTTTAGCTTCTTCTACTAAAAACTCAGCTGCTGCAGTATTAAAATCACCAGCATCACCAGCACCTTTAGCAAAAGGAACATCTTTTATATTTAATTCTTCACGCATTCTCGTAATTACTTTATTTACTTCTTTTACACTTCCATTACCAAAAGTACTAGTAATCCCTACTAAATCAACATCATTACGACCTAATAAATATAATAATGTTATTCCATCATCTACATCTTTTTCAGCTAACCCCATTGTATTATCGCAATCAAATAAAACCTTTTCCACAATCATCCCTCCAAATTTTAATTGACTATATTTTTATTTTCTACATAAAATACTATTTTCCTTTTTTATAAGTCAATAACTAATTAATTTCTGGTTGATAAATTCTCATAAAAAAACCTGTTGCCGATAAATAGCAACAGGTTTAAGTCATATTTTTTCTATTCAATTTCTAAAGATGGATCATTAGCCCAACCGACCCATGCTGCATCATAGATCTTAAGGTTTGGATACCCAATTAATTTTAAAGCAAAATAATTATAAGTAGCTCTTACAGATGTATGACAATACATTGCTATTTCTTTATCTGGAGTCACACCATGGTTTTGATATAACTTTTTCAATTCTGATGCAGGTTTTAATAAACCATTTTCATCCGAATTTTCAGTCCATTCGATATGAATTGCTCCTGGAATGCGACCAGCTCTATTAGCGCCACCTAAAGCTTTTTCTCCCTTATATTCAGCAGCACTTCTAGTATCAATTACTGCAAAATCTGATTGACCTAAGTTATTATTTAATTCAGAAGTAGAAATGATCATATCTTCATTAACTTTATTCACTGTATAACTACCTTCATCTGCTCCTTCAGGTAAATGATTGACATCATAATCTTTATTCTGCCAAGCTTTGATCCCGCCATCTAGCAGTTGTACTTGTCCTTGATGGTTATATACCTGTAGCATCCACCAGACTCTTGTTGCCCATAAACCTCCACTATGGTCATAAACAACTACGCGAGTATTATTACTAATCCCTTTTTCCTCCATTACATCTTCAAATTCTTGCGGTGGTAAAATTAATCCTTTTACATCTTCACCTTTAACTTGATTAGTTGTAGCCATTTCTCCGCCCCAAATACTAACTGCACCAGGAATATGTGCTTTAGTATAGTTCATTTTATTTGTAACATCTAAAATGGCAATATCTTCTCCAGACTCTAAATCTGAATGCAGTTCTTCAGCTGAAATTACCATCTCTGGATTAGCATAGCCTCTATCAGCAGCAACCCCTGAAAGACTAAAACCTGCAACTAAAACAGCCACTAACATCATCAGCATAATTTTTTTCATTTTTAACCCCTCCAGTTTTAAAGTTTTAATTAGAATAAGTCCTGCAGCAAAGCAGGACTTATTAAAAGCCAATTACTCTTCAGTCGGATCAGTAACTGGTAAATCTTTTTTAGCACTCCATTCAATCCAAGATCCATCATAGTTTTGTACATCTTCATAACCTAATAATTGAGTTAACACAAAAGTTGTATGAGAAGATCTTACAGCAGATTGACAATAAGGCATAATTGTCTTATCTGGAGTAACTCCTTTAGATTGATATACCTCTTTTAATTCTGCAGCCGTTTTGAAAGTACGAGGTCCTTCAGATTTACCTCCATTAACTGCTTCCTTCCATTCAATCCAAGTACAGCTTGGAATACGACCAGATCTATCTCCTCTATCACTTCTACCCATATATTCTTTCTCAGAACGAGTATCTAAAGCTACAATACTTTCATCATCAATAGCCTTTTGTACTTCTTGGTCAGTAGCTAACCATTTATCAATTTCCATTTCGTCTCTATCAAATGTAAAGTTACCTTTTGCTAAGTCTGGAGCACTAGTAGAAGTTTCATAGCCTAAACCTTTCCAGCGCACAATTCCACCATCTAATAACTTAACATTATCATAACCATACATAGTTAAGATCCACCACATTCTAGATGCATCATAGTCAGCACGATCATCATAAATAACAATTAAATCTCCATTATTAACTCCTTTTTCCTGCAGCATCTTTTCCATCTGCTCTGGTGTAGCTCTCATACCACCATATTCAGCATTAGGATTTTCTTCATCACTACGATAAATTTGAATTGCTCCTGGTACATGTCCTAACTTATACTTAGCCGGATGTCTAAAGTCAAAAACTTTTACATCATCTTGTCCTTTAATCTCTTTTAATCTTTTGGCACTAATTAAAGATTCTGGATGAGCATAACCTCTTTCTTCAATTGGAACATAATTTTCACTTACATTTCCTTTCGTATTTAACTTATCGAATGCTACAAATCCACCAACAGCTAATATTAATACTACCACGATTCCTGCAATTGCTTTTTTCGACATCTTATCCCCTCCACTTTTTTGATTTGAATATTTTTTCACAAAGTAAATAAAAAATATATCCTTAACACTAATAATCATATCCATTTTATCAGCTTTTGTCATTAGTAATAAAAAACAATTTATAATTGTGATTTTTGTAACTTTCTACAATTAGACAGAAAAATAGATGCAATTTACTTAATTAAGTCATCTTATCTTTATTAAAAAACCATAATTAACAATTATATCCTTTTTAGACTAAATGATCATAAGACCGACTTTTGAAAAAGCCGGTCTTATTTTTTTAATTATGATTGAGCAGGATTTATAGAGTACCAACCTTTTTGATTCATTAATTGAAATATCTCTTGTTTATGAAGATGTTTATCATGTTGTATCTGTTCTAAAGTCTGGAAAACTTCATTATTAGCAGCTTCTAAAATAGAAATATCATAATTCCCTGAAAGATGTTTGACCGTCATTAAGGCATCTTGTAATATTTGACGATCATCTAACCCTTCTACATCCTCAGTATTTTTAGCAGACATAGAAGTCTTTGCAATTTCCATATCAGCTTTTTTATCAGTCATTTTAATATTAGATTTACCACTTTGCTTCTTACTCTTCTGGCGGAAATCACCACTTCTTTCCTGAGCTGCTTCAATATCAAAGTTCCCATTTAAAGCATCATTTAACATTTGTACGTGCTGATCTTCTTGCTTTACTAAATCAGAAAATAAATCTCTCACCTCTTGGTCGCTAGCATTAGAAGCATAATATTTGTACTTTTGATTACAGATTTCCTCTGCAGTTAATGTGTCAGAAATTAAAGTTTTTTCTTTACTAGTTATTTGCATTTTTTTCCCCCTCTGTTTTAATCGGTCATAACTAGTATAAACAAAGAGGCAAAAAATATTTATTATAATTGTAACTAATTTATTCCATTTATAAAATTCACTATTTAATTACGAGTCTGTTTAGTAGAAAATAAATAGTCCCATAATTCAGAACCAATACCAAAATTATTTTTTTGATTGCGATGATGAATTTTATGATGCCATTGTAATGTCTTAAATAAATTATTTTTCTCAATTATTGCTTGAGTAGGCCAATGAAAATGAAGATGTATTATCTCAGTCCACACGATATAAATTAAAATAACTGCTAAAACTAATAAAGCATTAAAACGATTAGTCCACCACAATAAAATTATACCGGGACTAGCACAAATGACTTGCAATATTAAATAATCAAAAGTTGCTAAAACATCTTCGGGATTAGCTTCATTATCTCTAAATCTAATTTTATTAGAATCAAATTCTTGATGATGTTCTTCTGAATGCTGGTGACTAATCAAATCATGTATATAAAATCGATGAACACAGTATTCAATGAAGGTAGCATATAAATAAGCTATAATAATAATCATTAACCTTCCCATTATTTCCACCTCATTTTAGATAATTCAATCTATTGTTTATATAATAGTTTCTAGATTATAACTACCTTTCCTTTTTTAAAAACAATTTAGTATTTTTATAATTATTGTTGAAGATTATTATTTTTTATATTTTTAATAATAAAAGACTTCCTCACGGAAGCCTTTTACCTGTACATCATTTATTTAATTACCAAATATTTTCCATTCATACATAGTATAGTAATATGAATTATTGTTTGTACAGTAAATTCGGACATATTGGGCTGAAAACGAACTATTAAATTCATCCCAATCTCCATTACTTCTAATTGTCTTGACTGTTTCCCAACTTCTACCGTTCCATCTTTGAACATAATATTGTTGAGGATAATTTCTTTTACTCCATTTGATTTTCATATTTGAAATATCTCTTCTACTACCTAAATTAACATAAACCCAAGCATTATTATAAGATCTCACTGCCCAAAAGCTAGAATTATCACCATCAACTATATTCGCAGGATAGTAATTTGAATAATATCCTGATACTCTTAGAGATTTATTTAAAGCGAGATTATTACTTGGCTCTGGATTAGGTTCTGGTTCATTATCGTCGTTATCATCATTATCGTTATTGTCATTTGTTTGTTGGTCAGTCATGATGTAACCTCTTATATCTAGCCTATTTACCAAATCATAAGACATCCAACCATAGCCATTAAAACCCCATCGAGAACCCCAAGAATTAATCAACTTAAAAGCTCTTTTACTATCACTATAACCTACAAAAGTTATCGCATGCCAACCTGATAAATTACCATAAGTATTATCATAAATCGGATTAGAATTAGAGACATTAAAATCTTGATAAACTGGAATGGCTACAGTAATTACATCTCCTGCTGCTAGATGATTTTTCATAGCACTAACATTTCCTGCCGCTAAAGTACCCCAGCTTTTTGCTTTATATTTACTAGCTACTTGACGTTGGCGAGAATTAGGTTGAGTCCAATAGTCATTATCATCATAAGGCATTACTGACAATGGACAAACTCCTTGATTTTTAATTAAGTTCAATGCATCATTAACATGTGACCCTCTATCTTGACCACCGTTAATTTGATTATAAACATAAGCTGGGCTAAATTGATTGTCCCTACTATTGACATTCCAATTATGATCCTGTTTTTCTTGATAAGTTTTATAAGCATAAGCAGTTGCCCAACCCACACAACTACCTTGCGATCCTTGATTACCAACTGGCGGCATATCATTTGATAAATCAACTTGAGAAGGAGCAGTTACATTAGATAAAGTTTTTAATTTTGGTAACTCATTATACTCCTCTTCTTTCATTAAGCTTAGACCTAACTTATATTTCTGATTACCAGTCTCAAACTCTTTAGCTTGAGGTAGATTTTCCTTGCTTAGACTAACACTAAGTGTATTTGCTTTAGATACTCTAAGCCAGACCGCTACTTCTGCTGATAAATTAAATTTGTATTTCAACTGATTCTTATCGCCTTTTTCTGCCACTACAACATACTTCTTTTGTGAAGCTTGATTACTTTTTTCTATCTCTAAAGTGAAATCTTCTTGACGGCTAGCTTCTTCGGCTTCAAAATAAAAATGATTATCAAAGGAATTAGCATTTAAACCTTTATCATCTTTACTAGGGACATAATCTAAATCATCAGTTACTAATAATTTGTCTAAATATACTGTTTCTGACTCAGAGATAACTTCTAAAACACTAAGGCCTTCTACTTCAGTTACTGCTACTTTCTCCCACTGCCACTTAGAAGGATTATAATCCACCTGCTGCTGATACTTCACCCCATTATAAGTGAATTCAACTTTATGCCTTCCTTCTTCTAAAGGTTGGAGAGCAAAATCTCTAATCGTCTTAACCTGACCATTACTAAAAGTAGCCTCTAAATTATTTTCATCCCTTACTTCTACCGACTGCAGAACTAATTTCTGATTTTTACTCACGTCTTCATCACTAGAACATCCCGTTAACACTACAATTAAAACCAGAACAAAAATTAAGCAACACTTCTTTTTGGATAATAAAAACATAATTTAACACCTTCCTTTTTTTAATAGAAAGATTATAAACTAATATATCTACATGTAGATATTCTTATAGCAAAATTTAAAATTAGGTAGAATAATTTTTATTCTACGCTATAATAAAAACAAAATATTCTTTCTTGATCCAAAAAATTAAATACATTAATTACAATATATGGAAATATTGTTAGTGCTATTATACCATTTTTTTCCACAAAAGTTAAGGGCTAAATAAAAAAACTCTCCCGAAGGAGAGTTTTAGAACTTAATGTTTTGTTTTAATAAAAGGTAGGACCATTAGAAATTTTCCATCCATAATTACTTTTCTTCAAATCCAATGCTAATCCTAATGTTGAGTTATTATTTTTGTTAAACAAAACTGCTACTCGTGCTGTATCTTCTACTTGATTCCGCAAATCAATTTGATAAGTTGTATTATTATTATTTACAGCATTCATTTTTTGCTGAACTGTTTTGAACTTTTTTTGTTCTTTAAATTGAGCTAAAGATAATTGCTTTTGGACCCGAGAACTATAAGTAGCATATACCTCTTGAAAATCTTCTTTTAATAGCCCTTTAGTAAATCTTCTAGCAGTAGCAATTGGAGAATAATAATATTTATCTGCTGCCTCTACTTTAGTAGCTAATTCCGTTAAATAGTTAATTCTTTTATCTAAATTAGGATGTTCAGAAAATATTTCTAATAACTCTGAATCTGTAGGTGCTTCACTCTTTCTTTTCAGTAGTTTCATCACTCCTACTGCTCCATAATGATCATATCCTGCTCTTTTAGTTAAAAAGACCGAATAATAATCTGCATCTTTTTCTTGGGTTCGACTATATCCCTTCTGTAAAAGATTTAAAGCTATAGATGCAATCTGACTAGATTGATCCTCATTTATTTCTCCATCACCTGCTAAATCTGCTAATAACGTTCCTAGTTGGATTGTTTGAATCCATTCTAATTTTTCTTCAATATCTCCATTAACACCATGACCTAATTCATGGGCTATAATTGCTGCTAATTGATTATTATTTTCCGTTTCTTCAATTAATCCTTTAAATAATATCATTCTGCCATCACCTAAATAAGCAGCATTCATAACTGGAGCATCAATAACTCGATACTGAAACTTAAGTTCTGGAGCATCTTTTTTGGCTTCAGAACTTAAGTTATGGAAGAGATTATCTATTTCTTCTTTTTCTTCTTGTTTTAAGTCTGCAACTCCATATTTTTCAATATACAATTTCATATTTTGTTTAGAAATTTTCTTCTCTAAATCAGAAACTGCCACAGTAGAATAACTTAAAGTCAATAGTAGGGTTATAAGTACTACTAACGTTAAACAATATTTATATTTTCGTGACATTAATCTCCCCCCCATCAATACAAATCAACTTTAAGATAATTGTTTTGATCACTTTGCACCTGTACACGTAGTTGTTTCTTAGCATTGTGTTTTATTATTTTCAGACCATAACTTCCTGGTTCTAAAGCTTTAAATCGTACTTCTCCTCGTGTAGTATATTGAAAATCTATTCTTCTTTTAAAATTTGCAGTATATAACCCTACATAGACATCATTCATCAATGACTGTTGTTGATTATAGACATTGACTCTTAAATTACCAACTCCATTACAAGCAGTTAGAAGTAAAACTAAACTGACTAAAACTACAACTAAATAAAATCTTGCTTTCATTTTTTTATCACCTCAATTTAATCAAGTGACATTATTTTATATTATTAATTTAAACCATTAACTGTAATAGGTACATCACGCGTAGTTGGGCCAATATAATTTAGATATAAATCATTATTTTGACTATAATCATTAACTGTTATCGGACCAATTTGACCATAATAATCACCTTGATCGACTCGACCACTATTATTTACATCACGCCAGCCGATAATGTATACTTCATCAGCATCAATTTGATCCAAACCATAAGTAGTATTATTAGCAAATTCTCGCACTTCACTCACTACAGTCAAATCATCACCACTTTTAGTTGCTGCAAATACTTTAGGTGGGCCTAACTTTCTATTTAATAATGCTCCATAAGCATCTACTAAGCCATAACCATATTTTTCATCTTTTCCTTCTTCTCCTAAGTCAACTGCTGTATCTTTTAATCTCTCTTCAACTTCACTAGGACTAACTCCATCGGCTAATAATAAACTAGCTACTCCACTGACATAAGGTGTGGCCATTGAAGTACCTGTCATAGTATCATAAATAGGAATAAAACTATCATTATTTGAGTCATAATAGCCTGTTGTATTATAAATACCAGTCCCAGGAGCAACTAAATCTAAAGCAGGTCCATAATTAGAGTAAGACCCCAATGAATTATCTGAATTTACAGCACCCACTGCCATTGTACTATCATAACTTGCTGGTTCTAAAACATCAGAGATACCTTCATATCTATTAGTATCTTCATTATAAACACCATTTCCAGAAGCAGCAAAAACCAATATCCCTTTACTAGTAGCTTCATTGATAGCATCTCTCATTGTTTTATCTTTATCACTACCAGAAATATTCCCTCCTAAACTTAAGTTAATAATATCTACTTCTTCATCAATTGTTATTTCTTTTCCAGTATTATTTTCTACTGCTAATCCAGCAGCAAATTTAATTCCTTTAACAATATTACCACTACCTTTACCATCTGTTCCTAAAACTCTAATTGGTACAATATTAATATTCCAATTAGTACCTGTTACTCCAATTTCATTATTCGCAACTGCCCCAATAATCCCTGCTACATGAGTCCCATGACTATTAGCACTTAAATCATAAGGTTTACTATCACCATCCACAAAATCATAACCAGCCGAACTAATTCGTCCCTGTAAATCAGGATGATTTGGTATAATTCCAGTATCAACTACAGCTACTGTAATTTCTTTAGAATCACCTGTCTGTTGGTCCCAAGCAGCTTCTAAGTTAAGCTGAGTTGAAGAATTTTGAGTATAATTTTCATAATCTTCGTCATTAGGTATTTTAGTAGCATAATAAATGTAATTAGGCTGTGCATACTCTACTTGCTCTAATTGTTTATACTTCTTAACTGCTTTCTTCACATCCAAATCTTTAGGTAGTTGATAATGAATTATTTTTTCTGACTCATTAGATATTTTAGATATCTTTCTTAAATTATTTTTTTGCTCTAACCGCTTTATAGATTGCAAAGAAGTAGTTGCTTTATATTTAATAATAATCTCTTCTTTTTTATATTGTTCTTGCTCCCTAGTATTCGCTATAGAATTTATTTTAGACTTTACTTTAGGTTGAGAATTAAATTTAATATCTGTTTGTCTAATAGTAATCGATTCTGATGCTGATTCGGCAGTTTTATTACTTACTCTCACTTCTCCTGTTAATGATAACTGATCTATCTCTTCAAATACAGCTGTAATAGTATAGTTTGCATCCATTACTAAAGGATAAGGATTTCGATCACCACTAATACTACCTTGCCACTCTTTAAAAAACCAACCAGAATCTGGGTCAGGCTCTAAGTTTAATGCTTCATTTTCTTTGTATGACCCTGAACTAGGTGAAACACTACCTTGCCCTTCAGTAGTAATCGTTAAATTATAATGAGTAGTAGTTGATTCCTCACCACTACAAGCTGTTAACAACAACATCACTACTAATAAGCTGCTAATTAAATAATTCCTTTTAATCTTAACCACTCCTTATTTTTAGTAGTATTAAATATCTTCTATATTTATTGAATAAAGCCTTTTTTTATCTCTAAAAATAAAAATCTCCCACAGCAGGAGATATATTAATAATTAATTTAATTTTTAACACTTTTCATTTTTTGAATTATTAATTTATCCAATTTACGACTTAACTTTAGGACAGAACCATGCAAAAAGTCTTTTTCTACTATTTCAACTCTGTTTTTTAATTCTTCTCTCAAACTTTCTATTTCAATTGGCATCTAAAATCACCCTTTATATAATTATTATTAATCATATTATATCAAATCCAAAGAAAAAAATAAAGAGTTTTTTGAAAAATATTACATAATAGTATTTTTATACTATTAATTGTAGTCATTTAACCTCGCTCTCATTAAACAGAGTCCATTAAATTTAATTTATTCTCTTTACTAAAAATCTTAGGATTGATTATATTATATCATCTATTTCTAAAATTTAAAGTATTTTTCAAAATTATTATAAAATGTTATTTTATGACATTTTATAAAACTGTTAATTTTATTTTAAAAGTAATATTTATTCTTAGACATCAATATTATTGAAATAGGACTCGAGTAAGGAGGAATCAAAATGACAGAAAAAATTAGTAAAAGCATTATAAATTTTAAAGCCTTAGTTGCAGTAGCCTTTACTATTTCCCTAATTCTTTTTTCAGAATCAGGATTTTCTGCTGCTGTGGAAGGATTAGATACCTGGTGGAAAATAGTATTTCCAGCTTTATTACCTTTTTTCATTATTGCAGAAATATTAATGGGGTTAGGAGTAGTACATTTTTTAGGTGTGCTATTAGAACCATTGATGAAACCTCTCTTTAAAGTACCAGGAGTAGGTGCTTTTGCTCTAGCGATGGGACTTGCTTCGGGTTATCCTATCGGGGCCAAAATAACTGCGCAGTTGCGCAGAGAACAATTATGTACACAAGCTGAAGGAGAACGTTTGATTTCATTTACAAATACAGCCGACCCGCTGTTTATGGTAGGGGCTGTTGCTGTCGGAATGTTCGCTCGCCCAGAACTAGGTCTGGTTTTAGCCTTGGCCCATTATCTATCTTGCTTAGCAGTAGGATTTATAATGAGATTTTATAATCCTAGCACTAATGACCAAACTACTGTTGCACAAGAAAATAACACCGCATCAAATATTATCAATCGCGCCTTTAAAAAACTTTATCAAGCTCAACGCGAAGATGGTCGTTCTTTTGGACAATTATTAGGGGATGCAATCAAAGAAGCGGTCAACACTTTATTATTAATTGGGGGCTTTATTATCTTCTTTTCTGTCTTAACCCAAATTCTAGCTGACATAGGATTTACCAAATTATTATCAATCTTATTATCCATTATTTTAAAACCGTTAGGCATTAAAAAAACAATGATTTTACCATTAGTAGGCGGATTATTTGAGATAACTAATGGTTCAAATCTAGCTAGCCAAGCTGCTGCACCTCTCAATCAGCAATTAGTTATTACTAGTGGAGTGATTGCTTGGAGCGGTTTATCAGTTCATGCTCAAGTAATGACTATGATTAATGGCACAGATTTACGTATTAAACCTTATTTATGGGCGCGAGTTCTTCATGGTTTTTTAGCAAGTATAATCACCTATTTATTAGTTGGCCCTGCTAATATATTAGGCAGCCAGTTATTACAACCAGTTACTTTTAGTCCCCAATATCTAAATGTCAAAATAAATTACTTAGGGTATATTTCTCAAATTAGCTTTGGCATTTTAATTATCTTAACTGCTTCTATTTTATTATCTTTAATAATGCATTTAATAAAAAGAATTACAGTCATCTCTTTCCATTACTTTGGTTAATTAATTTTAGAGTCTTTCTTCTTAGAATAGTTTCATCAAGAGTAAAATTATGACCAGAATCGCTAATGCCGCTAACATCAAACTAATCATTAAATCAGGTACATCTTTGTATTGCTCGATCTCAACTTCTTCCTGCTGATAAGGTACCTTTAATTTCATATTATTATTCGCATCCATACTAGTTTTACCATAAATTTCTGAAGTAAAATGAACTAAAAGTATATAGGAATCTTCTTCCTGGTCATAATTAACTTCTTCTAAAGTTCCCACCACTTTATTTTCTTCTTCTATTACTTCCGCTAAATCCTCTTTATATTTTTCATACTGTGCTCCTGAAAACTCTAATAATATTTCATCACCAATATTAATATTAGCTATTTTCTGACCATTAATTGGAGCAATTATAACAGAACACTGAACTACTGTACTTTCATCTTCAACTTCTTCTTCTAATTCTTGATCCTCTTCATTATGAAACATCTGGGGCATATCATTTTCTAATTTTTCAGCACTTATTTCTTCAGTTGCTAAATCTAACTTTATTCTTTCTTTAGCTAATATATGTAATTCTCGGTCAAAGAACTTTTCAATCTCTTGTTTAGTGGCTGTAGTTAATCTTTCCACCGAATCTTCTAATTTATCTTTTAATTCATATTTAAAATTATAACTTCTCTTTTTCTCCTTAATCGTATTTCCATCAAAAATTCTTTTAAAAATTATATAGTCTCCATCCACAGGAGTTAATTGCGCTTCAGGATTATCAGTCATGATTAGATTCCAACTTTTCAATTCTTCTGAGCCAATAATTGCCATAAACATTCCTACTTCATCTTCAAATTTGCCATATTTAAATTTACCCTTAATTATTCTATAATTATCATTTGATTCATTTAACTCCAAATCTTCTCCTGTAACTTTGTCGTCAGCCACTTTTAATCCCCTCTTTCTTCTACTATTATATTAATTACTATATTATAAAATAAATTAGATTTTATAAAGGTATACATATTATTATTATTGAATAAAATCCTTTTTAGTCCTTGTTTAGTTATAAAAATTATCGTTTTTTAACATAATATTAACTATAATTATTAGGGAAGTGATTTCAATGGCAGAGAAAGATTTAGAAGCAGTTGCTGAGATTTCAGGAGCAATCTATTTTCAAAGCGCAGAAATTTTAATTGGAGATGACTCTAATCAACTTTATATTTATCAAAAACAGGAACTGCAGCAAAATATCAAAATTCCAGGGGGACTGCAGGATCCAGAGGCGATTTGTATGATGGGACAAGATAAAAACAAAGGCAAAATTGCTATCTATGGTGATAGTATCATCACTATTATTCAATTAAGTATAGATCAACAAAAGTTTAATCTTAAGCCCAACTGCAGCCAAAAACACGAAGTTCCTTTTAGAGAAAAAAAGAAAGTTGAATCCTTAGAATATAATCCTTACAAAAAATCATTTGTTTTAATTGACCGCCGTAAAAAAGATAACTTCAATTTAGGCTCAGGTATTATTTATGAGTATAATTCTGCTAATAATAAGTTGATTAATACCAGAGCTAGAATTGGAAAAGAAGAGAATAAAAATGACTGCAAGCCAACTGATATGGTGAGAAAAAAAGAGCGCTATTATGTTTTAACCGAAGAAAAGATCTTTACTCTTAACCTCGACTACCAAGAATTAGAGCAACAGAAGATTGCAAAAATTAAAGATGCCGAAGCAATTTATCTAAAAGATAATCACTATGTTATTTTTATTGACCAAGCCCAAGCAGAACGCAAAGCAAAACTCATACCTAAATCTTAACTTTTCAATTCAGGTATGAGTTTATTTGTGCTTTATTATTCTTTCCAGAAACGACCACCTACAGTTTTTATCACCCTCCCTAGACCATCTCTTTTGATTTCAACAATTTCTCGTACTAATGATAGTTCTTGATGTTCAATGCTTTAACTATAAATATAACCTCGAAAAAAAGTCGGATTGATTTTTATTTTACAGACAATTATTTATCTAAATAATCTTGATGATACTCTTCCGCTTCATAAAACGGCCCTGCTTCTTCAATTTCAGTCACAATCGGGTCATCATAAGTAACACTATTATTCAAATCTTCTTTTGACTGCTGGGCCAATTTCTTTTGTTCTTCGCTTGTATAGAATATAGCTGAACGGTATTGCCTTCCTACATCAGGACCTTCCCGATTTAAAGTCGTTGGATTATGACATTCCCAAAACAGGTCTAACAACTCTTGATATGGAACTTCTTCTTCATCATAAATCACTTCTACTGCTTCAGCATGACCAGTGTCTCCATTACATACCTCTTCATAACTAGGTTCTACAGTACTACCACCTGTATAACCTACTGTAGTTTCTGTTACTCCTGCAACTTCTTTAAACTTAGACTCTACTCCCCAAAAACAACCAGCTGCAAAAATAGCTCGGTCCATAATTAACCTCTCCTTTGCAATTACAAAAATTAGTTATGTACTTTTTTCATTTAGAATCTTCTGATTCTGTAATGATTTTATCTTCTTCCTCCATCTTCGTCATTAATCTATCTATGATATAATCTGGAACTAATTCTTCTACACATCCACCAAAACTAGCTACTTCCTTAACAGCGCTAGAACTCAAATAAGCATATTCTGTATTAGTCATCATAAATAAAGTTTCGATTTCTGGAGCCAACTTTTTATTTAAAGAAGCCATTTGAAATTCTGATTCAAAATCTGAAACTGCTCTCAACCCTCTAATAATCACTTCACCATGATGCTGTTCTATATAGTCAATTAATAAGCCCGTAAAACTATCCACTTCAATCTCTGGCTTATCATCTAAAACTTCTTCTAACATCTCTACTCTTTCTTCTTTAGTAAACAAATGTTCTTTATTAGCATTATTGAAGACAGCTACAATTACTTTGTCAAAAATATTATTAGCTCTCTTAATAATATCTAAATGACCACTTGTCACCGGATCAAAACTACCTGGATAAACCGCTACTTTAGCCATAATTATTCGCTCCTTTTAACTAATGTTAAAGCTGCATTACCATAATCTCTTTCTTTTATTATATCATATTCTGATGCTAAGTCTAGCTCAGCTTCAGAATGATGTTCCATGATTATAATGCCTGTAGGATGTAATAATTTATACTTTTCAATCTCTTTTAAAGTTGCCTGATATAAATGTTCTTGTTTATATGGTGGATCCATAAAAATTAAATCAAAATTACCGCGCAGCAAACCTAAAGATTCTAATACATCTGCTGTCACAACTTTACTTTTATCCTCATAACCTAACATTTCTATATTTTCTTCAACGATTTTTATATTTTCTTCTGACTTATCTACAAATACAGTTTCATAAGCACCACGACTCAAAGCTTCTAAACCAATCCCACCAAATCCAGCAAATAAATCTAAAAATCTAACTCCTACTATTTCTGAACCTAAAATATTAAATAACGCTTCTTTAGTCCGATCACTAGTTGGTCGGACATCTTGACCATCACGACGATTTAATCTTCTTCCTTTATCTTTTCCAGCAATTATTCTCATATTTATAATCTCCTTTCACAATTACACAATTAAAATCTGATATTGCTCAATATACTATTCACTACTATAAAGATTAGACTTGACAATGTCAAGTCTCTACATTTATTTTTTTATTCTTACTGTTCGTTATTATTTAGACTTGGCAGTGCCAAGTCTCTACTCTTTTCACTGCTTTTACTCTTTACTTCTTTTCACTGCTTTTTTTCTCATTTCTCATTACTCTTTACTCATTACTGTTTCAATGTTCTTATGATATATCTATTAATTCAAAATCATAATCAAAACTTTTACTTAAGAATTTCTTTAAAATTTGATGCTGCTGATTATTCAATTGAGGATCGCTCCGTACTACTTCAAAAGCATCTTCTCGGGCTTTTTCCAGTACTTTTTGATCGCGAATAATATCTGCTACCTTTAAATCCGGCATTCCATGTTGTCTTGTACCAAAAAATTCACCTGGCCCTCGCAATTTTAAATCTTCTTCAGCAATTTCAAAACCATCATTAGAGCGAGCCATAATTTTCATTCTTTCCTTACCCTCATCTGTCTTAGGGTCAGAAACAAGAATACAATAGGATTGATAGCTACTTCGTCCGACTCGTCCTCGCAATTGATGTAACTGAGCTAAACCAAAACGTTGCGCATCTTCAATGACCATAATTGTAGCATTAGGCACATCAACCCCTACTTCAATCACTGTAGTAGATACTAATACATCAATCTTACCCTTTCTAAACTCTTCCATTACGTCTTCTTTTTCTGATGATTTCAACTGCCCATGTAATAATCCTAAATTTAAATCAGGAAAGATTTCTTCTTTAAACCTCAGAAAAACTTCCGTCGCTGATTCTACATCTAAACTTTCTGATTCCTCTACTAATGGACAGACAACATAAGCCTGCTGACCATCTTCTACTTTTTCTTCAATAAAAGAATAAATCTTAGACCGGGCTTGTTGAGTCCGCCATTCAGTTACTACTGCTTTTCTTCCTGGCGGTAGTTCATCAATTACTGACACATCTAAATCACCATAAACAGTTAAAGCTAAAGTCCGAGGAATAGGGGTCGCAGTCATCACTAATACATCAGGAATATCTCCTTTTTCCTGTAGGGTAGCTCTTTGTCTCACTCCAAAACGATGCTGTTCATCTACAATAGCTAAACCTAAATGATCAAAATTAATCTCTTCTTGAATCAATGCATGGGTCCCAATAATTATATCAATTTTTCCCGCTTCCATTTGCTTAACTACTTCTTCTTTTTCGCTATTACTCAAACTTCCTACTAATAATCCAACTTCAATACCTAATGGAGCTAACTCTTCTTTTAAACCTAAGTAATGCTGCTCAGCTAAAATTTCTGTAGGCGCCATTAGTGCTCCTTGAAATCCAGAGCCTACTGCTCGCAGCAACGCTAAAGTAGCTACTACAGTTTTACCTGCTCCTACATCACCTTGTAACAAGCGATTCATTTGATTAGAAGCAGCCATATCTTCTTTAATCTCCTGCCAAACTTTTTCTTGGGCCGAAGTTAAATCAAAAGGTAGTTTCTCAAAATACTGTGCTACTAATTCTTGTCCTCCTGAATGTTTAGTACCTGGAGTTTCTTCTTTAACTCCTTCTTTCTTCAAAGCTAAGCCCAACTGTAGAATAAATAATTCTTCGTAAGCAAAACGTTTCCGGGCCAATTTTAAACTCTGTTGGTCATCAGGAAAATGAATATCTTGCAAAGCTGATGCTAAATCAGGAAAATTATACTTATCCAAAACAAAAGTAGGTAAAAACTCCGGAATTTCAGTACTATATTTATCTAAAGTATTATTAATAATAGTCCGTAATTTCTTCTGATTAATACCCTTGGTAGTCGGATATACCGGTACGATCCTTGCAGTATGTAAATGTTCCCCTCCTAGTTCTTCATAATGAGGATTATTAATCTCTAAACGCCCGTAATTATGTTTTACTTCACCACTAAAGAGAAAAATCTCACCTTGTTTATCTCTAAAATACTTCATTCGATAAGCTTGATTAAACCACACACCATATAAAGTTCCAGTCCCATCATTAATACCTACTTTAATAATTTTAAGACCTTGGCGCGGCTTAATTTGATTTACATTAACTACTTTTCCTTGGACAGTAACTTCTTCTTCAGCAGTTACATTAGCTATTTTAGAACGTTTGCTCCAGTCATTATAGTCTCTGGGAAAATAGTAGAGTAAATCACTTACTTCTTCTATCTCTAATTTCTTCAATCTTTCCGCCCAATATTCACCCACCCCTTTAACATAACGAACTTCTTGCTGCCAAAATTCAGGCAATTTTTGTCCCTCTTTTACCTCAGATTTAATCTTTTGATTATTACTAGCTTTAGTTTTAGATTGTTTAGACTGTTTTTTCTTTTTTTCAATCTTTTCTAACTTATTATTTTTAAGTTTAAATATTTTTTGGCGGTGGATTTTTTGCCCTAATTGATTAATTATTTCTACAGCATCTTCTAATTTTTCATATCTTTCATCCAAAGTTACATCTTCATAGTCACTAAACAAGTCTTCCAATTTTTCTATTAATTCTACTGTCTCATTAGTATCAGCTTCTGTTTTTAATTTCTGACTTAACTTCAAGACATAACTATCAAATCCACCAAATACAGAAGTGTTCAAACCTTTTAACTTAAATTCTATCGGTAATGGTTTGATTAATTTATTAAATATTTCTTTAATTTTATTCATATTATTCAGCACCTCGAATCTTTATTAATTGCAATAAAAAATTCCTAACACAAATTAGTATTAGGAATTTTATAATTATTATAATACTTTTAGCAAATTACCATTCCAAATGGAGTAGGACCTACATGTGCTCCTACTACTGAACCAAATTCTTGCACTTCTATTGTTTCCCAATCATACTCAGTAGTTAATTTTTCTTTTAAAGTATAGGCCTTATCCGGATAAAGCCCATGTAAAATAATTAAATTATTAGTTCCGTCAACTCTAAGCTCAGAAGCTAAATTTAAAAATTCATTATATAATCTTCTTTTTCCTCTAATTTTTTTATATGGACTAACTTCTCCATCTTCAACTGTTAATAAAGGACGAATTTTAAATAAATTACCCAAAAAAGCTGCCGCCTTACCAATCCGACCGCCCTTTTCCAAATAATCTAATTCATCAACTGTAAAGTATAAATTAATTTGTTCTTTTAATTGATCTATTAAATTCAATAAATCTTCCATACTTTGACCTTGATGTGCTGCCTTAGCAACTTCTGTCACAATAACTCCCAACGGAGCTGTCACAGTTTCTGAATCAACCACTTCAATTTTAGCTCCTTCAATCATATTACTAGCAGTATGAGCAGTTTTTATAGTTCCACTGAATTTTTCTGATATATGGATTGATAAAATATAATCATAATCCTCTGCTAATCTTTCATAAGCATCAATAAATTGACCCAAAGCCGGCTGAGAAGTAGTTGGTAGTTCTTCCGTTGACTCCAACTTCTTTAAAAATTCTTTTTTTGTTAAATCAATTTGATCTAAATATTCTTCTCCTCCTATAGAGACTTTTAAAGGAATCCTAGTTATATTATACTCTTCTAACTTATTTAGCGGCAAATCTGCTGTACTGTCAGTTACAATTGCAACTTCCATCCTTTTCCCCCTATTCTACTGAAATAATATAATAATAAATTGGTTGTCCCCCTGTATGAACTTCAAGGTCAAAATCGGGGTACTTCTCTTCTAACTTATCAATTAATTCTTCTTTTTTCTCAGCAGTAGTTTCTTCACCTACATAAATAGTAATTAACGAATCTAAGTCTTCTACCATATGATCAATCAAATTTAATGCCGCTTGATTATAATTTCCTGTTACAACTTCAATATCTCCATCTTGTAATCCTAAAATATCACCTTTTTCAATCTTCATATCACTTATCTCAGTATCTCTAACAGCATAAGTTATTTCTCCAGTCTTAACATATTCCAATTCCTCTTTCATGTCATCACTCACAGCACTTAGCTCGCCTTGAGGATTAAACATCATCATTGCTGCAATACCTTGTGGTACTGTCTTAGTAGGAACAATTTCAATATTTTTTTCTGTCAAATCTTTAACTTGTTTAGCCGTTGAAATAACATTCTTATTATTAGGCAAAATGATAATATCAGAAGCATCGATCTTTTCAATTCCATTCAATAAGTCTTTTGTACTAGGATTGAAAGACTGTCCACCTTTTAAAACATAATGAGCTCCAATCTGGTCAAATATATCCTGTAGACCATCACCTACTGTAACTGCTAGGACTGCTAATTCATCAGCAGAAGTGTCAATCTCTCCGTCTTTAGGATCTTCTTTAGTTGCTTGTTCTTGAGCATCTCGTTCTGCCTCTTGTCTAATTCGTTCATGATGTTGTTCTGACATATTATCTATTTTTATATTAGTTAAATCACCATATTCAATCCCAAATTCTAATGCTTCCCCAGGATGATCTGTATGAATATGAACTTTCAATAAATCTTGAGTCTTAACTACTACTAAAGAATCACCAAGTGCAGAAATTTTCTCTCTAAACTCATCAACTTCTACTTCAGCACCTTTAACAATAAATTCAGTACAATAACCAAACTTTTCTTCTGATTCTTGTTCCTCTTTAGTATGACCTAAAGCAAATGAGCCGGCAAAAATCTCTTCAAATTCTTCCTCTTCAGCTAACATTCCTTCTAATAAACCTCTTAAAAAGATTTCATAACCTTTTCCTCCAGCATCAACTACACCTGCTTCATCTAACACTTCTAATAACTGAGGAGTTTTAGCTACACTTTCTCGAGCTTGTTTAACTATCTTGTACATAAACTCAGTTAAATCATGAACATCAGATAGTTCTTCAGCCTTTTCTGCTATTTCTCGCGCTACCGTTAAAATAGTACCCTCTACTGGTTTCATTACAGCTTGATAAGCAATATCTGCAGCTTGCTGCAATCCAGCCGACAAATTATCAACAGTTAATACGTCGGAGTCTTCCATTCCATTGGCTAAACCTTTTAATAGTTGAGATAGGATTACACCTGAATTACCTCTAGCCCCCATTAAAGCTCCCATTGATAGCTTGTCGGCTAAATCTCCAACAGTATTAGAGTTAGTCTTTTTCACTTCTTCTACTGCATTAGATAAAGTTAAATACATGTTAGAACCAGTATCACCATCAGGTACTGGATAAATATTTAAATCATTAACTTCTTCTTCGGCTTCTTTTAATTTTTTAGTTGCTACAATTAGCATCTGCTTAAATTCAGCTGTATTTAATTGTTTGATTTCTTGATCAATTTGATCAATTAACATTATCCACCCTCACTCCTTGAACATTAATGTTGACAGCTACTACATTTATACCTGCCAAATCTTCCAAAGTATAACGAACTCGATTCATTACATTACTAGCTACTTCTGATATTTTAGTCCCATATTCTACAATAATATATAGTTCTACTACAATTCCATCTTCAACCTTGTGCACCTCAATACCTTTGTTTAAATTTTCTCTCCCTAATAATCTAGATATCCCATCTTGAATACCTTGGCTAGCCATTCCTACCAAACCATAACATTCAATAGCAGTTAACCCTGCCATAATAGAAATAACTTCCTCTGAGATGTTAACTGTTCCTAAATCATTATCTAATTTTTGGCCTGTATTCATGACAGTTCCCCCTTTATTTAGATTATTGATCAGTTAATTTATTTAATTCTGCTACTAAATCATCTACTTCAATCCCATTAGCTCGAGCAATAGTTTCAATATCTTCAAATACTGCTCCAAAACAAGTCGAACAACCTAGATTATATTTAACTAACACTTTACTAGCTTGAGGATACTTCTTTAATACATCCAACATAATAGTTTCTTTAGTAACTTTCATATTTTTCCTCCTATTTTATCCTCTTACTTTCAATGTTATTCAATACAACTAATTAAATTCCTCCTTTACCATTAAAATAGTAATTTTCCCTTGCTAGTTAGTTACTTTTTGTGTTACAATAATTAGGTGCAACAAATTAATAACTAATTAACCTTGTTATTTATTTAATCAAGGAGGTGGATGCAAATGGGAAAACATTGTGAAATCTGTGGTAAAGGTTCTAATAGAGTTAATTCTGTTAACCGCCGTGGTAAAGCTAAGAAAAAAGGCGGAGTTGGCCGAAACGTAACTAATCGTTCTAAAAGAAAACAAAAACCTAACTTACAAAAAGTTAAGGCTGTTGTTGACGGCTCTAAAAAAAGAATTAATGTTTGTACTTCCTGTCTTAAAGCAGGCAAAGTTGAACGAGCATATTAAATTCATTATTTTAAATAATAAAGTAGCAAGGACAAACTGTCCTTGCTACTTTTTATATTGTCAAAGTTCTTTAGGCAAATTCTTTTTCTAACTCTAAAACTGATATTTCTCTTTTAGCCAAATCTGATGCTACAGCTTCTTTAGCTACAGCTAATGCTACTTTATTAACTACTTGTTTATTAAAGGAAGCTGGAATAATATAATCCTCAGCTAATTCTTCATCTGCAATCAAATCTGCTACAGCAAAAGCAGCCGTAGTCTTCATCTTATCAGTAATCTTAGTAGCTCGCACTTTTAGTGCTCCCTTGAAAATCCCAGGAAAAGCAAGCAAATTATTAACTTGATTAGGATAATCAGACCTTCCCGTAGCAACTACTTTAGCGCCACCTTTCTTAGCCTCAGGCGGTTTTATCTCAGGCACTGGATTAGCTAAAGCAAATATAATTGGATCATCTGCCATACTCTCTACCATCTCTTGAGAAACTAAGTCAGGAGCTGAAACTCCAATAAATACATCTCTATCTTTAATTACTTCTTCTAAACTACCTGTTTGACTTTCTTTATTTGTTCTTTCAGCCATTTCCTGTTGAGCCCAATTAATACCTTCAGTTTCAGGAGTGATTGCCCCACATTTATCCACTAAAACAACATCACCTACACCTACTTCTAACAATAAATTAGTAATTGCCAAGCCAGCAGCTCCTGCACCATTAATTACAATTTCTAATTCATCTAAGTCTTTTTCAGCGTATTTAGCTGCATTGATTAATCCTGCTAATACTACAATTGCTGTTCCATGTTGATCATCATGAAACACTGGAATATCAAGTTCTTCCCTTAATCTATCTTCAATCTCTATACAGCGTGGTGCTGAAATATCTTCTAAATTAACCCCACCAAAAGTAGGCTCCATCCGTTTAACTGTCTCTACAATTTCATCTGGGTCTTTAGTATCTAAACAAATAGGAAAGGCATCAACATCAGCAAATCTCTTAAACAATACCGCTTTTCCTTCCATTACTGGCAGAGAGGCTTCAGGGTCAATGTCCCCTAAACCTAATACAGCAGTTCCATCAGATACTACAGCTACTAAATTTCCTTTAGCAGTATATTCATAAACCTTATCTTCTTCCTCTTCAATCTCACGACAAGGTTCAGCTACCCCCGGCGTATAAGCTAGAGTTAAATCTTTTTCATCCTCTACTTTGACCTTACTAGTTACTTCAATTTTACCTTGGTTTTCTTTGTGTAATTTTAATGCTTCCTCTTTTAAATTCATAATTTTCCTCCTCAATTCTAAACCACTTGCTTTTATGTATTTTATTATTAGTTTTTAGATTTATAAATATAAATTTATTTTCATATATAAGTATAAAACTTTCTCAGACAAAAGTAAAGTAGAAAGCCTATTTCCTTAGGTTAATAGGAAAAAATTTCATCAGCAGTAAAGAATAATTCAATTTCTTTTTGAGCACTTGCTGGTGAATCAGAAGCATGAATTACATTACCATGCTCTAAATCAGCTGCTAAATCACCTCTAATAGTTCCCGGTCTAGCTTCAATAGGATCTGTGGCACCAGCCATATTACGGATAACTCTAATAGCTTCCTGGCCTCCAATTACTAATGCTACTATAGGACCAGCAGTAATATAATCTATTAAATTAGGAAAAAAATCTTTACCTGCATGTTCACCATAATGTTCTCTTGCTAACTCTTCATCCATCCATAACATCTTAATTGCTTCAATTTTTAATCCCTTACGCTCAAAACGAGTAATAATATCCCCAATATTACTATGCTTCACACCATCCGGCTTAATTAACACTAAAGATTGTTCCATATTTAAACACTCCTTATTCGTTATTGATTGATAATTGTTTTATTACACAGACTTAGCGGTGCTAAGTCTCTACATTCTTTTTCTTGGATCTTCACTGTCTCACTGTTCTCTCTACTTTTCTGCTTATTAACTGCCTACGAGTTTTAAACATACAAAACTCTCCGTGTAGCCCACAGCGCTTAAATTTAATGCTAATCATTCTACGCAATAAACATACAAGGCATTTTGCAAATTACTATGTTTCCGCAGGCTATATGCAGGGATTTACCCTAGTTTCACTACTGGCTACTGCTTAACTGTTTTACTGTTCTTATTCTCTTTACTCATTACTGTTTACTAATACTGTTCTTATTGCCCTCCGTGTTTTCAAAAATCAGAAAACACTCCGTGCAGCCCTGTTCTCTCTACTTTTCTGCTTATTAACTGCACAATCTATATGCAGAGATTTTCCCTGATTTCACTACTGGCTAGAATAAACTCTTAAACTTATCCTTTAGTTCTTCCTTCTTTTCTTCTATCTTCTGCTTAGCTTTATCCTCAGCCTTCTTTTTTTCTTCTTTAGCTTCTTCTTTTACTTTCTCTTTAGCTTCTTCTTTTATTCTTTGCTCTAATTTTGATTTATCCCACTTGATTTTTGGCTTAGTAGTTGTTCCAGTTAAATCAAGAGCAACTTGAACTCGCTTAGTATCAGGTGCATAAAGTAATTCTTTATGCTTTAAATCCATTTTTTTAGATCTTTCAACTGATAATAAATAATCAACTTTAAAATTTAACTTCCCATCTATAGTTGAATAACCATCAAGAGTAATTTGATCACCATTAGTTACTGTTTTAACTTTATTAACCTTCAATTTCCCATCATCTAATTTAACGCGTCCTTTTAATTTTCCTAATTTCAACTCTGACTTATCAATTATCTGAAAATAACTATTCAATTGCTCTATCATTTTTCGGGCGCTTAATTTAGTATTATCAAGAAGTACATCCCCCTGCATAGTTAAGGAATTTAAAATATCTTCCACTCCCAATCCAGTTCCTGAAAAATCTAAATCTAAGTTAATACCTCCATATAGTTTATCTTGGAACTTAGTAAGAGTACTTAATAGTTGATTAACTTCCATTTTGCTTATGTTCAAATTACCATTATAACTAGGAGTATCTTCCCGCAAATTTAAATTTCCAGCTCCATTAATCTCTCCTCCAGCTAAATTAAATTTTAAATTTAATAATTCAATTAAATCATTAGCAGATTTTATTTCAGTTTCAAAATCTGTTACTGCTATATTTTGATACTTCAATTCCCCTACTTTTAATTTTCCTCTAACTGGCCAATCAGGAGTAGTTTCTGCTAAATTTTTCTGCTCATTTTCTTCTTCACTAGTACTTTGAGCTGCAAAGTTTTTCTGCCACTGATTTAAATTGATTCTATCACTTTCTAACGCAAAATTAATTGCCCCTGGTATCTTTTGCTCCTCATTAATTATTGCTTCCACAAAATCACGCCAAGCTTCAATATCAGCACTACCTGAAAAATTACTGTCTAAAAATTTAGTCTGCAGCGAGTTTACTTTAATCTTTTTTGAATCAACACTAATTTCAGTTCTAGTGTCAGTTATTTTATCAGAGAGAGATTCTCCTGCAAAAGAAAAATCAGCACATTTAATTTTTCCTAGCAACTCTAAACTACTTAAGTTTTTTGGCACCTGCTTAATATCAAATTGTCCTGTTAAATCAGAATTAAGTTTCCCTTGGACACTATAATCAGATTCTATTGGCTTCTCCTCCCATAATTCTGTTAAATTCATTGTACTATGCAGAGCAAAATACAATTTAGACCCTGACTTAGTTAATACTTTAATATCTAAGCTCGAATCACCACTTTTAGTAATCAACTCCTCAAATTGAAAACCCTTTTCTGAAAATTTAACTTTAAATTTATTATCTAAATCAAATTCATTAATTACCACATCAAACTTATCTGCTGTTAAAATATTTTCTTGCCCATTAAAACTAAGTTGATGATCCACAGTCAAACTTAAATTTTCTTGTTTTAAATCTAATAATTCTTTATCAGGCAATTCAATCGCTTCAATTTCTAATTTACCTTCAGTTGTTATTTTTTTATTCTTACCTACTATGTTTAATTTATTATTGCTATTAATACCATTCATTTTAATGTTTCCCTTTTTACTTAAATCATTGTAACTAACTCTTCCATTTTTAAGCGTTAAATCATCTAAATCCAAGATGAAGTTAGAAGGTTGATTACTTGTATCCGGCTTATCTTTTTCTTTGTCTGTATTAGACTGTTCTTTTGTACTTTGTAATTGATAATTTGTACTACCATCTTTCTTTTTAATTAAGTCCAGTTCTAAATTATTAATAGTTACTTCCTTAATTTGTACTTCCTTTTGTAATAAGGGTAATAACTCTACTGATAGAATGAAAGAATCTAATTGAGCCAAATGTTCCTCAGAAAAGCCATCAGGATTAGCCACCTTCATTTCAGCAATCGACACCCCTAATTGAGGCCAAAACTTTAAATTTATATTTTCAATACTTATATCACGACCAATAGTCTTTTCTAATCGGGGAAGAACTAATTTCTGTAATCGTTGACTATTAAAATATATCTTCAATGAAAAAACCGCAACAGTTATAATAATTATAATAGCTATTAATATATACAATGCAATCTTTTTAAAATTTATCTTTTGCTCTTTAGCTTTAGCTTCCATTCTTGAATCCCCCCTATAGAAATTACTTGCATTAACTAATTTCTACTTTAAAACAATATTTCCTTTTTAAAAATAAAAAAATGGGCGCAAGCCCATTTTAGACTACTTATATCTAATTCCATCATGAATCTTCTCTATAGCACATTCAATTGGAATCTCATCCAAAAACCTAGACCCCATCATCTCTTTAATTTCTCCAAACTTTTTTCTCTGTTTTGAATAAGTTAAAAACAAACGCTCACTAGCCCTTGTCATGGCAACATAAAACAGCCTTCTTTCTTCTTCAATATCCTCTATATCACCACTAATCATGTTCCGATAATGAGGAAAAATCTCTTCTTCCACCCCTGCTACAAATACTGCTGGAAACTCCAAACCTTTAGCAGCATGAACCGTCATCATCTTAACTTGATTATTTTCATCCATATCATCTTGGTCTGATAATAATCGTAGATCTCTTAAGAAATCCTCTAAACCTCTACTTTTATCTTTCTCATAATAATTTTTACTCAAACTTAAAAATTCATCTAAATTTTCCATTCGATTTCTAGCTGTATCAGAATCTTCAAGTTCTAACATAGCCCAATAACCACTCTTCTTCAAAATCCTATTCACCTGCTGGGGAATAGATAAATCTGAATTAGCAATAGCAGTAAATTCTTCTATCTCATCATGAAATCTCTTTATTTTACGGGCTGTCTTTTTCCCAATACCATCTACCTCAGTTGCATCTTCCATAACATCAAACAAACCTAAAGATTGGTCATCTTCTCCAAAAGTTAATAAATTAAAATCCGGCACATGTTCCTGGGCATGAGTAATCATTTTTTCTATAGTTTTAGGGCCTAAACCACGTTTTGGGGTACTAACTATTCGTTTTAAAGCAATTGTATCTTGAGGATTAATAGCTACTTTTAAATAACTAATAATATCTTTAATCTCTTTGCGGTCATAGAACCCCAGTCCCCCTACAATATAGTAAGGTATTTGATTTCTAATAAATTCATCCTCTAAGACTCGTGATTGATGATTAGAACGATAAAGAATAGCTACATCATTATAACTATGTTGCCCAAACTTAACTAAATTATCTATCTCTCGCACTATATATTGAGCTTCACTATATTCATCTTCTGCTTCACAAATAGTAACTGGTTTACCACTATTGCGCTCTGTCCAAGCTTCCTTTTCAAATTGACTGTAATTATTAGCAATTACAGCATTAGAAGCTTGAATAATATTTCCTTTACAGCGATAATTTTGTTCTAATTTAATAACTGTCGCATCTTTAAAATCTTGATTAAAATTAAGTATATTCTCCATATCAGCACCACGAAATTTATAGTAGGGTAAGAACCCAGCGCCTTACTTTATCCCTAAAGCAGGTTTCCAAGAACTCCCCCCCGAACCACACGTACTCCTCTCAAAGTATGTGGCTCTCCATCAATGGTATATTTAGCTAATCGAGATTCCCTTGGTGTAATTTAGTATGACATTCTTTACACATTATCAAGGTCTTTCGATTTTTAGCAATCATTACTTTCTCCCATTCTCTTTTACCTTTTAATTTTTTTAGCTTATTAACATGATGTACTTCATAAGTGGCATCACTATCATCCCTACCACAGTACTCACATTTACTCGCTAATATTCTATCAACCAGACTAGTGGTATTATTATAGTATGGATATAGGTTTGGTAACCTATCAACCTTTTTTTCATCTATATCAACCATATCACTGTTCTTTACTTTACTAAACCCTTTGTTATAGAATGGCATAAATTTCTCTCCATCCTTAGTTTCATACCAGATACCCCAATGCTTTCCATTAGACAAATCATCTTTTACTTTAGAAATTGTACTCTTTCTTTTATTGGCTAATGTGGCTAAACAACTATATTCCATAACATGTCTTAATTGCCACATATAAGTTGACACATTTTCTGCAAGTTTGTAGTAATTATATAAACCTCTAATTTCTGCATTATAATGTGCTACAATTTCTAGTTCAGGATTATTTATCAACTTAGGTCGATGTTTCATACGCCACTCTTCGGCATCAACATTCTTAACTAAGTCTTGTTCATTAATATAATCTCTGATTTTATTCTCTGGCATATACAAAGAAATTCTATTACTATTTCTTCTTACTTTATAACCTCTCTTATCTTTAGTAAGCGTTGAACTAGTAGGTGATGTGATATCATATCCCAAAAATCTAGCTCTATCTGAGCTGTGCGTAATAACAGTTTTCTCAGTAGATAATTGTAGATTTAATTTTTCTGCAAGAAAGTCGCTCAGACTCTCTCTAACTTCTCTACAATCTTGTTTACTACCATGTACCCCTATTATAAAATCATCCGCATATCTTAGATATTTGACATCCCTATACTCGCTATCACTTTGGTCTGGGTCATAATAAGGTAAATTCCTCTTCTTTTCTTCCCACTTTCTTTTCTTTCTAATCACTTCTTCTTTTCTCTCATCACTTATTTCATCCCAGACTGGTTCATATTTCTTCTTTAGTCTCCTAATTCTTGCAGCATATTTTCTGTATTCGCTATTACGTTTTTTATCACTAGGCTTTCCTTGACGAAACTCTTCCCTGAATTCTTCCATATATTCATCTAATTCATTCAGGTATATATTAGCTAGTATAGGGCTAACTATTCCTCCTTGCGGCGTTCCAGAATAAGTTCCATAGTATTTCCAATTCTCCATATATCCTGCTCCAAGGAATTTCCAAATTAATCTGATGAATTTTTCATCTTCAATTCTTCTTCGCAGAATATTTACTAAGATATGATGGTCAATTGTATCAAAATAGCTCTTAATATCACATTCAATAAACCAGTTAACCCCTGCAAATGTTCTTTTAATTTCAGTTAATGCTGTATGACAACTTCTATCGGGTCTAAAACCATGAGAATGTTCAGAGAAGTTTTCTTCATATATTGCTTCTAAAATCATTCTAACTACTTCTTGAACTATTCTATCTCTAAAAGTTGGAATACCTAGAGGTCTTTGTTTGTTTCCATTAGGGTCTTTATCAATATATTCTCTTCTAACAGGTTTAGGTTGATATTTCTCTTTCTTAAGTTGTTTAATTATTTTTTCTATTTTATCCATACTAAATGCATCAGCAGTTTCATTATCTATTCCTGCTGTTGCACTACCACTATTAGCATAAATATTATCATATGCTTTTAGGTAAAATTTGGGATTGTAAAGATTTCTATAAATTCTTCTGAATTTATAGTCCTCTTTCTTTGCTTGTTTTGCTAAATTGTATAAAACTACTTTAGGATTTCTCATAGAGCCTCGCGCTCCTTCCTATTTATTTTATACGACCATCGACTACCATCCTTCGCCATGTGGTAAGCATTACTTGCCTCGGACTACTACGATGGTTGCGAGACCATACAGGATATTCAGTCGCATCTTCCTAACATAGCTCTACAGCATTCCTGAACAGGTCTTCCCAGTTTAGATTAGTTAGTCTAGTACATGTGATTGTCGGATGGAACTTTTGACCTTTACTCATTACCATGAGTGTGCTAGCCCTTATATCGAATAGTATCTCTAGTACTAAGATAGCATCTATTCCTTAGCACGTTGACTGTTAGGCTCAATCTATTCCTTACAGTCAAGGCTAGTATCAGGTTTATAGCACGACTTCCCTGATAGAATACCATAATTCCACTTAGTCTATTCTTCAAACAGTATAGTCTTCATCCTTTCATCACATTTTATGTCTCGCCACTCAGTCGCAACTTGTCGACTAGTTGACTTGTGACTTTAGTAGCATGCTACACTCTCCTATAGGATTTCCCCTCAGATAAGCTACTTGACATCAAGGCAGATACCTTGCCTTGGAACTTCTAAATCCAACACTAACAAACCCTTACTGGCGCACGATACTTTGGTAATCATCTCCAACTACAAAAATATTATTATGTTTTTCAGCTAATAACCGAGCTAAGCGGTATTGTGCCGGCGAGGTGTCTTGATATTCGTCGATCAAGATATACTCAAAACGATCTTGATAATCTGCTAAAATTTCTGGTTTTTCTTCAAAAAGTTCAATAGTTTTTCCCAATAAATCATTAAAGTCAAAAGCATTGTTATCCTTTAATACTTCATTATACTTAGCATAAACATCAGCTATATTTTGATAAAAATCTCCCTCTTGTTCTCCATCTTGATAATGCTCTATAAGTTCTGCTTTAGACCACAACTTTCGTTTAGCTTTATTGATTATTCCATATACCTTCTTGACCTCATATTTTTCTTTATCTAAATTGAAACTCAAAATTATATCTTCAACTAAAGTTTCACTTTCAGTTCGGTCATAAATTACAAAATTAGAATTATAGCCTAATTCTTCTAGATGTCGACTTAAAATCCGAACACAAATCCCATGGAAGGTTCCTAGCCACAAATCACTTGGTAAGTCTCCAATTAATTTTTCTACTTTTCCTTTCATATCTTCTGCTGCTTTATTAGTAAAGGTTAAAGTTAGAATATTATAAGGGCTAACTCCTTGTTCTATTAAATAAGCAACTCGATAAGTTAAAGTTCTAGTCTTTCCACTACCTGCTCCAGCTAATACCAAAACTGGACCTTCAGTAGTTTCTACTGCTTGCTGTTGTTTCTCATTTAACATAGTTTCTAAATCCATATTTTTCCTCCTAATTAATAATCAAAAATTTCTGAAAGAGCAGTTATTTATTATATAATAAAATCTACTACCGGACAAGAAAAAATACCTGTTAATTTTTTTACTAAACAAAATTTAAACCTAGCAAAAAATATATAAAGGCTAATCTAAAAAGATTAGCCAGCTTATAAAATATTATATTATTACAAACTTAATAATGCTCAACTATTACTTAATTTTTTCCTAGTCATCAGTACTCATTTATTTTTATAATTTTTTCATTTAACAACTTAAACAGCTCCTTCTTAATATGAGATTTAAAACTACTTTAATATTATTCATTAAAACAGTATTCTTTCTTTTCATCATCATCAAGGAATCTCAATTCTGCCTTACTATTTAATACAGTTATTACATTCATCTTTCGACCATCTAATTCACAAACAAATATTACTCCACGATGTTCTCGAACTTCTCTTTTACCTTTAGCAAAGCCAATTAGTCTACTTCTCTTAACTCCTTCCACTATATTATGAATAGCCTTTTGCCGACTAATAGCCTTCTGCCGCTGTTGATAGCGTTTAATCGCATGGTCAGTTGCATAAATATAATAATTCAATTTTAACCCCCCTTGCCTATAGAAAGATTAATAAATCTATATTCATATTTTTAGTTGAATATTAATCCTATGCATAAATATCAAAAACAATGCATAATGCTTATTTAATTTTATATTTCTATACCGAAAAGAAATCACCTGCAAAAAATAAAAAAATCCTACTCAAACAATAAGTAGGTGCAGAGTAAAATTACGGTATAATTACAAAAAAAAATAAAAAAGCCCTGTCTAGGGCTTAAACAATAAATTAATTGGTCGGAGCAGCAGGATTTGAACCTGCGACCCCCTGGTCCCAAACCAGGTGCTCTGCCAAACTGAGCCATGCTCCGATAATTAAGTGGAGCGGGAAACCGGACTCGAACCGGCGACACCCAGCTTGGAAGGCTGGTGCTCTAGCCAACTGAGCTACTCCCGCATGTCACTATTTTTTATCGACAATTACTATTATATATCATTCAGCAATAACTGTCAATGATTATCTATAATTTGTGCTGGTGGAGATAACCGGGTTCGAACCGGTGACCTCTTGTCTGCCAGACAAGCGCTCTCCCAACTGAGCTATATCCCCTTGAAAAATGATAATTTAACAGGGAATAAAGAAAAATTTAAATAAATGGCGGGGACGACGAGAGTCGAACTCGCGATCTCCGGCGTGACAGGCCGGCGTGTTAACCAGCTACACCACGTCCCCTTGTCTGCTTTCTCTCAAGCGACATTTACTATATTAACAAATAGATACGGGTCTGTCAAGAACTATTCTGAAATCACAAAAAATAATTTCTCTTGGCAGAAATTAATTATAAACTGTGCTACTTCAACAATAAAAGTAGAACTACTAGCTATAATCACTATTAAAGCCCACTCACCTGTAGTTAACGGGGTAGTTTTAAATAACTGCTGTAAAACTGGAATATAAAGCACTAAATAATGCATAGCAAAAGAAAAGAAGACTGCTAAAATAAGATATACATTACTAAAAGGATTAATTCTAAACAGACTCAACTGTTCTGAGCGACAACTAAAGACGAAAAAAAGCTGTGCTGTAACTAAATTAGTAAAAGCCATTGTCCGTGCTGTAGCTAAATCAGAACCATAGCGCAGCCCTAATAAAAATACAAATAAAGTACTAAGCCCAATTAATAATCCCTGTCCTAATATCTTCCACTGTAATCCCCCAGAAAAAATACTTTCCTGTGGACTCCGAGGAGGTTGCTCCATAATATCATCATCAGCAGGATCAACTCCTAAGGCTAAAGCAGGCAATCCATCAGTTACTAAATTAACCCATAAAATTTGAATTGCCACTAGTGGTAATGGCAAAGCTAATAATGATGAAAAAAACATAGTCAAAATTTCTCCTACATTACAAGATAATAAATAACGAATAAACTTTCTAATATTATTATAAATTCCTCGCCCCTCTGCTACTGCAGCCACAATTGTAGCAAAATTATCATCAGCTAAAATCAATGATGAAGCTTCTTTAGTAACATCAGTTCCTTTTTGTCCCATAGCAATCCCAATATCAGCTTCTTTAATGGCCGGGGCATCATTAACTCCATCACCAGTCATAGCTACTATATGTTCTTTCTTCTGTAATGCTTTAACTATCCGCAACTTATCTTCAGGCGAAACTCGGGCCAAGACAGTCAAATCAGCAATCCGCTCTACCAACTCTTGCTCACTTAGTTCCTGCAATTCATCACCAGTAATCACTCTATCTGCTTGAACCTTTAAATTTAGTTTTTTAGCTATTGCTACAGCAGTTTCTTTATGATCTCCCGTAATCATTTTCGCTTTAATTCCTGCTTTCTTACATTCTAAAATGGCCTTTTTAGTTTCAGGACGGGGGGGATCAATTAACCCCATCAAACCTACAAAAATAATTTCTTCTTCATATTGAGCTAAATCATCTTCTTCTAATACACCAGACAACTCTCTATATCCAACTCCTAAAACCCTTAAAGCCTGTTCAGCAAAAGATTGATTTTGCTCTAAAATTTCACCTTTCTTTTTAGCAGTTAATTTCTTAACTTTGCCTCGCTGATAATAATACTGACTTCTCTCTAAAATAACTTCTGGTGCTCCTTTAATCAACAATTCTGCTTTATTCTGTCCTTGAGCAATTACAGACATTCTTTTCCGCTTAGAACTAAAAGGTATTTCTAAAAGTTGTTGATACTTTTGAGCCAATTTTTCGCGATTAATTCCTGCTTCTTGGGCTGCTAATAATAATGCCCCTTCTGTTGGATCACCAATTATTTTATCTTTACTTCTTTTTCTCTCTATCTCAGCATTATTACAGAGAGCACTAATTTCTAATATTTTTTTTAGAGCCGGATTAGAAAACCCTTCTGCCTGCCCATAATAAATTTTATTATTAACATATATCTGTTCTACTACCATTTCATTAGTAGTTAAAGTACCTGTTTTATCAGAACAAATCACAGTTGCACAACCTAAAGTTTCTACCGCTGGTAACTTTCTTACTACTGCATTACATTTAATTAATCGCTGCACTCCTAAGGCTAAAACTAAAGTTACAATAGCCGGCAGACCTTCAGGAATAGCAGCCACAGCAAGACTAACTCCTGATAAAAACATGCGGTAAATTGATTCTCCACGCAAAACTCCTAAGCCCATTACAGCTAAACAAGCTAATAAACAAGAAAAAACAATCCATTTACTCAAAGTTTTCAAACGTCTTTGTAATGGAGTTAACTTCTTCCCCTCTTGTTGTAGCAAATCTGCTATTTGTCCCATCTCAGTAGCTATACCTGTATCTGTCACTACTGCCTTACCACGACCTTCAACCACTGTAGTTCCTAAATGCAGCATATTACTGCGATCTCCTAAAGAAACTTCACCCGCAAGGGTTATATCCTTTTTTAGTACAGCAGTTGATTCACCAGTTAACGAAGCTTCATTCACTTTTAAATTATTGCTCTCTACAACTCGGGCATCAGCCGGGATTTTATCTCCTAATTCTACTATGACTAAATCCCCTGGAACAACATCTTGCGCTGGGATTTCTTGAATTTGACCATCTCGTTTCACTTTAGCTTGAGGAGCAGATAACTTTTTTAAAGCCTGTAAAGACTTTTCAGCTCTAAATTCCTGCACAAATCCCATTACTGCATTCAAAATTACAATTGCAAAAATTGCAGCCGCATCTGCTAATTCACCAAGGGCTCCTGAAACAATTACTGCAACTACTAAAACCAAAACCATAAAGTCTTTAAAATGAGCTAACCATAAATCTAAAATTGAGTTTTCTTTTTTCTGTGGTAATTGATTAGCCCCAAAATCATTTAAGCGGCGATTAACTTGATTTGGAGTTAATCCCCGCTTTAAATCTACTTTTAATTTATCTAATAACTCTACAATAGAGTAATTATAAATTTTATTATCCATGACTTGACCCCTCCTCTGAAAATACATAATCTAGATACCATCATTAATAGCTCTAATAGTTAAAACAATTAGCTGAGGTATCCATCTTAAACTATTACATCATTATTCAGAGAAGAGATAAAAAAGAACCTCTTTTTTATTTTTAGTCCTCAATTTTAGTAAATTGATCTTTGCCTACCCCACAAATAGGACAAACCCAGTCTTCAGGTAGGTCTTCAAAAGCAGTTCCTGCTTCAATTCCTGAATCCGGATCTCCTTCAGCAGGGTCATAAACATAACCACAAACATCACATTCATATTTAGCTAAATCACTACCAGCTTTATCTTCTTCCTCAGAAGTTACTTTAGCCTCTAATGGAAAGAACTGATCTTTATCAACACCACAGACTGGGCACTTCCAACCATGCGGCAAATCTTCCCAAGCTGTTCCCGCTTCTACACCATTATCAGGATCTCCTTTAGCTGGGTCATAGACATAACCACATACTTCGCACTTATATTTCTGCTGCTCACTTTGTTCTTCTTTCTGTGATTTCTCTTCTTCTCCACCCGAATAGGTAGGAGCTCCTTCAGGAGATTTACCTTTCATTACATTATGGTAATAATCATAAGTTAAGGGCTCTTTATCTTGATCAACATAATCCGATTTCACTATTTTACCAATAAACATGGTATGAGTTTCAACTTCTACTTGCTCTATTACTTCAGCCTCAATATAACTTAAAGTATACTCTGTCAAAATTGGCGCTCCAGTTTCTCCTAACATATAATCTGTCTCTGCAAATTTATCTATATCTCGTCCTGACTTAAAACCAAAATCACCTAAAGTCTTACGTGGTAAATCTTTAGATAAAATAGAAATACTAAAGACACCACTCTCTTTAATGTACTGATTAGTTAAATGTTTTTGATTAACACAGACAGCAATAGTAGGAGGCTCAGCACTAGTCTGTGTTACAGCATTCCCAATACAACCATTTAGCTTATCTCCTGATTTAGAACTAATAATATATAATCCATAAGTAACATCCATTAATGACTGAATATTAATCTCTTGCATTTTTTCCACTCCTTATAACCAATTATTTTTTTTGAAATAGACTAGCATTGTCACGACAATTAATCCCATAACTCCTAGTAGAATAGGATAGGAATACTGATATCCCAATTCAGGCATATACTGAAAATTCATACCATACAAACCAGTTAAAAATGATAAAGGAATAAAGATAGTTGAAATTACAGTTAAAACCTGCATTACTTGATTCATATTATCATTCACATTAGATAAATAAGTATCTACCATCCCATTCACAATATCTCTAAACATTTGAATTTTATCTAAAACAGTAGATAAATGATCATCTACATCACGCCAATAAACAAAAGTTTCATCGGTAAATAATTGATTGTCTTTAAAATTAGAACTATAAATTAACCCTCGTAATGGAGACACTAAGCGATGAAAAGAGATGATTTCACGTTTCAATTGCTGTAATTCACCTAATATTTCGGAAGAAGAATCTTCAATTAACTGTTCTTCTAGATTAAAGATGAAGTTCCCTAATTCTTCGACAACTACAAAATAGTTATCAACTACAGTATCAATCATTCGATAAGCTAAGTAATCTGCCCCTCTGTGGCGTAATTGACTATTTTCTTTAGCTAAACTTTTGTTAATAAAATCAAAAGTGTTAGTTCTTTGTTCTTGTAAAGAAATTATAAAGTCAGGACCTAAAATAATACTCAACTGTTCTTTTTTTATTTCTTGATTTTTCGGATAATAATTAAAATCTTTAACTACAAATAGAATATAATCATCATAAACTTCAAATTTAGGACGCTGAGCTGGGTTTAAAACATCTTCAACTACCAAAGGATGTAAATCAAACTCAGTTCCTAATTCTTTAATTTTTTCTTCTGAACCCAATCCTACTACATTAATCCAAGTAACTTTATTCTTTTGAGCTAAATTACTAATCTCTGTTATTTTCTCTTCTTCATACCCTTGCCTATCATAATAAGTTATAAAAAAATCACTAGTAGTTTTCTTTTCACTAAGCTGTTTTGAAGTCAGACCCAATCCCCCCTCCTCTATAACAAAAAAACACATCCAAAATACAAATTCAGATGCGAAAATTAAATCTCATATATATAATTCAAGTTTAATACTCAAATTCCTACTATTAATTACAAAAAATAATCATTATTAATATCTAACTTCAAAACCATCATACTGTCCCTTATAATTCTCATCAATGATTTCTATATCCTCTACATTAGCAAAAGAAGGTCCTTCTTTGACTTCTTCTAATATTTTATCTACTTGTTCTTGAGAACCTGAAAAGATCGCTTCTACTCTACCATCTGCTAAATTTTTAACCCACCCAGCAACTCCCAAACTATGCGCGGTTCGGGTTGTAAAAGCACGAAAACCAACCCCTTGCACTCTACCACTTATATACACATGCTTACGGATTTTCCCAGCCATGATATCACTCCTTTCTTTAGTTTTAAATTTAAATAAAATACCATTTTTTCCTGCAACTTTAGCAAAAAAAATTAAATCAACTATTTTTCTGCTGCTGTACCCACTCAATCATTTCTTCTCTTTGCTCTTTAGTTACAGAAACAAATTCTAAGCCAATATAATATCTCCTTACTTTTCCTCGAGAATTTTGATTAACTTTAATCCGCAAAATTCTAGCTTTGATTTTAGATATAGGAAATTCATCTAAAGTAGTAAAATCAATTATAATTTTCTTTTCTACTTGCAAATCTATTATAGACTCTACTTCCATCTTAATACCACTAGCACTAACGTCAATTAAATGAGCTGTTTTAGATTCTTGCTGCTTCAAATTACGATAACGAATAGCAGTAGAAATTTGCACCCGATTATATCTTCTTCTCTCAATTTTTCTTACTTCTCCAATTGGATTTACTAAGAGTACTAAATTAAATCTAGTACTAATATTTTTAATTTCAACATCTAATTGATTCAGACTATTACTTCCTTCAAAACAAAGTATCCACTCTCTAACTTCTTCAAATATTGAAGTTGATTCTGGTTCACAATTTAAAACTTTTAAATCAATCCCTGTTTTATCTTTAGCAATTACTTCTGCTTCATATTCTGTATCAGACTTTTCATTAGGAGTTAATTTAACATCTTGGCCTAAATATAAATTAAAATTATTCACTAGTTTAAGTTCACTCCTTTATAAAAGACATAAGTTATAGTAGTCAGTGAACCTCTTAATTTAAAAATTAGAATTAATGATTTTAAATAAAAAAATAAGAGGATGGTAACCACCCTCTTATTTGATCTACTATACTGCTTGTACTTCTTTAACTTCTGGAATTTCTTCCTTTAATTTTTTCTCAATACCGTTCTTTAAAGTAAGCTGTGACATTGGACATCCAGCACAAGCCCCTTGTAATTCTACTTTAACAATACCTTCCTCAGTAACTTCAACTAATTCTACATCTCCACCATCAGCTTGCAAGGATGGCTTAACCTCTTTAAGAACTTCTTTAACTTCTTCTTCCACTAATAACATCTCCTTTTTAATAAAATAATTTGATTAATATTAAACAGCAGTGTTTTATTTTATTGTCCAACTTTTAAGTTGTCGCCATAAAACCCTACATGTTTATCTTCTTCCCAACTTGTTGAATCATACATTACTTTATACTCTAACCCTTCTTCCAAAGCAAAAGAATTAGCCCAAATACCAGATTCTTCTGGTTCTAAAGAATATGTTTTATCACTCGGATCCCAATTATTCATATCTCCTACTAAATGAACCTCATTAACTTCAGCAATCTCATAATCAGCCGGATTAAACTCAATTCTAACTAAATCTTCTTCAGCCTCTTCTACTGAAATATTATTTTCATCATTATCACTAGTTTCACCAAGAGTTATTTCTTCTTTTAAATTAGCGAAACTTTTGGCCCCAACTCCAGATACATTCTTTAGCTCATCTAAAGAATCAAAGCCACCATTTTCTTCTCGATACTGAACTATATTTTGAGCAGTAACTTTACCAATACCTTTTATTTGTTGTAATTCTTTAATATCAACAGAATTAAGATCTTTCATCTTTATTCCTCCTTTTAACTTTTTGAATTAACTTACTACTTAATAATTTTTACTTCAAATTTATTGTAATATTTTTCTAAAGCTATATTAAATTTTTATTTACTTTATCACTAGTGAAAGATAATAGTCATAGTAAAATACCACATTATAATTTTATCATAAAATACTCCAGATGTCTAAAGTTTTAAATTATCATCTTTAATCCAAATATAATTAATACAACCCCCCCGATATAATCAGCATATTTTTCTACAATCAAGAAATTTTTGATATATTTGACTACAATAAAGGAAGTTCCAGTTAAAATAGCAGTAATTAATCCAATAATTAATGTATTACCAAAAATTAAAGATAGATCAAAATTATATAAAGCAGAAAATCCAACTCCTAAAGCATCAATACTAACACTAATTCCCAACACGATATAAGTCCAAAATTCTAGATTAGCATACATACAAGCCTCATCATCTTTATATCCTTCCCATAATAATAGCATCCCAATCAGTAAAATCATTGTCCCACTAATATAACCAGTAATATTGAAAATATTTTTATCAATATAATTTCCTAATCCTGCCCCTAATAGAGCAAATAAAAATTGAAAGAAAGCAAAAGAAATAACAATTCCTGACTTTTCTCTAAGCTTCATCTGGGTTCCACATCCTACTCCTAGAGCAACTGCAAAAGCATCTAAAGCTAAAGCTAGTGCAATAAAAATAATGTTTAACATATTTTCACTCCTGATTTTATTTATAATTTATTCTTATTATTACCAAAACTATAGATATTATTGTACTTTACTTCATTAACATTATACCTAAAATTAAACAATTATCAATGAAAATAACAAATTTCCTTTACTTTTATAATTGTTTTAATTATGATATAATTAATTATTCAGAAAATAAATCAAAGAAGGTGAAATAATATGACTAACAAAACTGCAATTTTAACTGACAGCACTTGTGATTTATCGCCAGGAAAACTTACAGAATTACCAATTGAAATTTTACCATTAAAAGTTATTTATTCTGATAAAGAGTATCAAGATCGGGTCGATATTGAACCAGAAGATATCTATGAACAATTTGAAACAGAAATCCCTAAAACTTCTATGCCGTCTCCAGAAGAAGTTAAACAAGCCTTATTAAAGCTCAAAGAAAAAGGATTCAATAATGTGATAGCTATTCATATTTCTAGTGGATTAAGTGGCACTTATAACCTAGTACAGATGGTTAGTAAACAAGTTGATGATTTAAATGTTGAGGTCATTGATTCTAAAAGTTTATCTATGGGATTAGGACGTTTAGTCTTATATGCTTCAGAATTAATTCAAGAGGGACTAACTTTCGATGAATTAGTTAATAAAGTTAAAGCAAAAGTTGACTCTATTGAGGTCTTCTTCGTGGTTAAAACTTTAAAATACCTTAAAGAGGGAGGACGAATTGGAAAAGTTAAAGGAACAATTGGAGAACTATTAAATATTAAACCAATTATTTCAATTAATGCAGTGGGAGAATACTATACCTACGATAAAACTCGAGGTCGTAAAAGATCAATCAATAAATTATATAATATTGCTAAAAGTAAAATCAAAGAAGGACTTAGTAAAGTAGATATTATGCATAGTGGTTCTATTGATGAAGCAGAAAATTTAGTTAATAAATTTAAGAGTTTAAGTAATGTAAAAGATACTTTTCTTGGTCAACTTGGCCCTGCTATGATTGTTCATGCTGGTCCAGGGTTAATTGGGGTTGCTATTACGCCAGAATAAAAAGCTGTGTACTATGAACTTTGAGCGCCGAGCTAGAATCAAAAACAAATAGAATAAATAATCATAAGAAGAGACTAGGCAATATTGCCTAGTCTCTTCTTATGATTAAAATTTATAGTTGTTCAATGAACCTTTCCATTCTATTAAGAGCTTCATAAATGTTTTCTAAAGAAGAAGCATAGGAGCAGCGAATAAATCCTTCACCACTCTCACCAAATACATTTCCCGGAATTACAACAACTCCTTCTTCTTGCAGCAACCGCTGAGCAAATTCTTCTGAACTCAACCCCGTCGATTTAATAGATGGAAATACATAAAATGCCCCTTTAGGTTTAAAGCAATCTAATCCAATCTCATTTAAACCTTTAACTATCACATTACGCCGTTGCTTATATGATTTAACCATCTTATCTTTTTCTTGATTACCATTTCTTAATGCTTCTAAAGCTGCATTTTGGCTAACAATAGGAGCACATAACATTGTATATTGATGAATCTTCATCATTGCATTAATTATTGGCTCAGGAGCAGCAGCATAACCAATTCTCCAACCAGTCATTGCATAAGCCTTAGAAAAACCATTTAACAATACTGTTCTTTCCTTCATTCCGTCTAAACTAGCAAAACTAGTATAGGAATCATCATAAGTCAATTCCGCATAAATTTCATCAGCTAAAACAAATAAATCATGCTTTTTAACCAAAGCAGCAATCTCTTTTAATTCATCCTCAGACATAACTGCTCCAGTAGGATTATTAGGATAACACAAAATTAACACTTTACTCTGCGATGTAATTGCTTTCTCCAGTTCCTTTGGATCTAGTTTAAAGTTATTTTCCTGCTTAGTAGGAACTTTTACCACATCAGCACCTGTTAATTGAGCTGCTGGCTGATAAGAGACATAACTAGGCTCAGGTAATAAAAGTTCATCTCCTTCTTCTAATAATGTTCTTAATGCTAAATCAACCGCTTCACTAACCCCAACTGTTACTAAAATTTGATCATCTGGATTATAATCAACACCAAAACTAGACTCTAAATATTTATTTATTTCTTCTCTTAATTCTAATAAACCATAATTAGAAGTATACATCGTGTGACCTTTTTCTAAAGAATAATAAGCCGCTTCACGAACATGCCAAGGGGTAACATGATCAGGCTCTCCTACTCCTAAAGAAATTACATCATCAACCTCAGATACTAAATCAAAAAATTTTCTGATTCCTGACGGAGGAATATCTTGTACCTTTTTTGAAATTACTTGCTCCCAATTCATGGTGAAACAGCTAGCCTTTCATTTTCTTGTTGTTCCCCTTTAAATACTACTCCATCCTTCTTATATGTTTTAAGCATAAAGTGAGTAGAAGTACTATTAATATGATCAATTGTAGCTAGTTTTTCTGCTACAAACAATGCTACTTCCTTCATTGTTCTATCTTCTACTTCGACTGACAAATCATAACCACCTGACATTAGATAAACTGATTTTACTTCTGGGAACTTATAAATTCTTTTTGCTACAGCATCAAAACCTAAATCTCGCTCTGGGGTTACTTTTACATCAATAAATGCTGTAACAGTTTCTCTACTGGTTTTATCCCAATCAATGAGAGTATTATACTTCACAATAACATTATCTGCTTCTAATTCAGTTATTTTGTCTTTAACTTCCTCTACTGAAGCTCCAATCATCGTTGCTATATCCTCTGGAGCTAAATTACTATTATTCTCCAACAACTCTAAAATCTCATTTTCCATTATCATCTCTCCTTCTCTCTACTACTTTTTATTTATTTTATTTCATACTTTTCTACATTATCTATATTCATCATTTATTCAATCACGATTAAGCTTGCTTATCTACAATCACACTATATCAAATTAATTGAGTACAAATCAAGTGATTTAGGTAATTATAATAAATTACCTAAGTTAACTCAAGCTGAAACAAATGAATTATTCTTAATATAAAACCTCCAGAGCTTATCTTTATACTCTTCAGCATAATCTATATTTATTCTTTTACTACAAACTAATTCATAATTTTCTTCAGTTTCTTCTTGTTCTATATACAATTTATCACCAGTCACCAAGTTATATCCATTTAATCCTCTATCAATATCCAAAGCTTGAGATAATTTACCTGGTCCATTAGTTAAATTTTCCCTTTTATCACTCTTTATATTTCTATTTTTCTTGATCATTTCAATCCCTCGAATAGGTTCTACAGCTCTAATAAGAACCGCTTCCGGGACATTTTTACTATTAACAACTACATTGAGTAAATTATGAATCCCATAAATCAAATAAATATAGACACACCCTCCAGAATTAAACATTACTTCTGTTCGGTCCGTTCTTTTATTTTGATAAGCATGACAACCTTTATCTTCTGCGCCCAAATATGCCTCTGTTTCAACTATTTTGCAAACTATCTTCTCTTCTTCTAGTTCTCTAACTAATAAAGTGCCAAGTAACTCTTTAGCTACAGTTAATGCATCTTGTTGGTAGAAGTTATATCCTAATTTCAAGCTAATCACTCCTGCTATTATAAATTATTAAAATAAACACTTTTAAATTAGATATACCTTCCAAATATTAATATTCAATATATCTCTTTAATATTAATTATTTATCAGTTCTTAATAGTTCATCGAACTTACGTAAGTTATTATATTTAATAATATTATTAATTTGTTCTACATATTCTTCTCTTTTCTCAGAGTATTTAATTATCCCTGCTGATAGCTGAAGAGAATTTAATTTATTCTCTTCTTTTCTTAACTCAGATCTGATTTCTCGTAATCTATTATAAGCAAAATGAGTATTTAGATTTAATAAATAACTATTGATTGCTGCTTCTATACTTGGAAATTTTCTAATTTTATAAGTTGCGCCCGTTGGTCTTCGTTTAGGTATAATTCCTGGCTCATTAGGGTCAAAAGTCCATTCTCCAAATATATTATTCGCTTTAATAGCAAAACGAGATGTACCCCAACCTGATTCTGAGGCAGCTTGAGCTAAAATTAAAGATAAAGGAATAATATCTAATCTTTTCTTAAGTCTGCTAACTCGAGTCTGCCAGTCTCCTTTCTCCTTTACTCCATACTGTTCAAATTTATCTTTTAGCCAAGCTTTACCTTGTTCACCTAAATGACCAAAAACATAATACTGATTAAATAGCTGTGTGACCTTATCTCTTTGTCGTAAAATTCTTTTATTAGCATGATAAGCCCCAATTGCTACAATGTTAAAAAAGATCCTTTTTCTTTTATCAATACTATCAATTTGGCCCATATTTTCCGGAAATTCAACTATCTTCACCGGAGGAATCTCTAGCAATCTACCTGCTTGATCAACTTTATAATTATCTAATAACTTTTCCCACTGTTTATAACTTTCATAGTTTACTTCTTTATATTCAGGTTTAGGTAAATTAATCTGAACTTCTGGCCGAGATTTTAATTGACCATCACTTAATCGATTTCGTGACTCAAAAACTTCTAATCCCACTATCAAAAGAAGAATGGTCAAAATAAAAACAATTAAGATTACTTTAGCTTGTCCAATACTTAAATTCTCAGCAGATTCCATTAAATTAAAGTCCAATTTAAAATTACCCCCAATTAAATTAACTATTTCAATTTATTTTTAATTTATTATACCATATACTTAATCTATTTCAAATTATTAATAATTAACTTAAAATATTATCTAATTCTTGCTGAGTACTAATTGGAGTTTGACAGCTATAATTTTGGCAAATTTGTACTCCTCGTTCCCAATTTTCAAATTCCTGTTGCTCAAATAAATGATTTAGATCAGCAAGACTAGCAGCAGTAGAAGGAAGATTTAAAATTACATTACTAAAGGGGAGGTACTTATCATTAATAATCTTTAAAAAATCTTCAGCACTATTATAACTATCTTCCGTCACTATAATTTCTCTTCCCTTATCTGTAAAAGAAAATAATGATAGTAAAGATGCTGTATGAGATGTCGGATTTGCTTTAAATTGCTGATAGAAAGTTTTTATTTGTTCTTCGAATTTATTAAACAAACTCTCATCAGCAGTTAATTGCCCTAAGCGCCAAAAATTAAGTGCAGCAATAGCATTGCCACTAGGCAAAGCTCCATCATAAATCTTTTTTGGTCTAGTAATTAATTCTTCACCATCACTACCATATAGATAAAGTCCTCCTTCGTTTTGGTCCCAAAAATAATGTAGCAAATCTTGATTTAATTTAATTGCTAACTGCAAATACTGAGATTTAAAACTACTTTGATATAACTCAATCAATCCCCAAATCAAGAAAGCATAATCATCAATATATCCTAAATAAGCTGCTTCCCCTTCTCGATATCTAGCTAACAATCGACCATCATTTCTCATTAAATTTTCTTTAATGAACTCTACCGCTTTTTCTGCTTGCTCTTGATATATTTCTTTTCCTAATACTCGAGAAGCTTTTGCAAAAGCAGCAATCATCAATCCATTCCAAGCAGTTAATATCTTATCGTCTTTAGCAGGATGAATTCTTTTTTCACGCTGAGCAAACAATTTTTCTTTAGCACTAGCAAATTGATTATCTAATTCTATTTTACTTTTATCTTGACCAATTAAATTCGGAATATTTTCACCCTCAAAATTACCGGTAACAGTAATATCATAATAATCACAAAATTTCTGCCCTTTCTTTTCTCCTAATATATCCTTAATTTCTTCTTGAGACCATAAATAAAATTTTCCCTCTTCTCCTTCTGAATCAGCATCTTCAGCCGAATAAAATCCTCCTTGAGGTGCTGTCATATCACGCTGAACGTAGCTTAAAATTTCTTCGCTAACAGCAGCATAATCTTCTTTACCAATCAATTGATAAGCTTCTAAATAAGTTATTGTTAACAATGCATTATCATATAACATCTTTTCAAAGTGAGGTAGCAACCATTTTCTATCAGTAGAATATCTAGAAAAACCATATCCTAAATGGTCATAAATACCACCTCGCCACATATTATCTAAAGTTTTTCTTATCATTTTTAAAGCTGGCTGATTATTATTAGTTTTAGCATAACGTAATAAAAACAATAAGTTATGAGGTTGAGGAAATTTCGGAGCAGTGCCAAAACCTCCATATTCTTTATCAAATCTATGTTTTAAACTTTCAAAACCCTCAGTCAACAAATCTTTTATTGCTGATTCTGTTATTTCAGTAGCTGAATGTTCCATATCTTTCTGCTTTAAATTCTCTACAATTTTCTCTCCAGTTTCTAATAATTTATTTCTATTTTCTTCCCATTCTTGTACTACTTTACTCAAAATATTCAATAAACCCGGCATTCCCTGTTTACTCTCTTTTGGAAAATAAGTTCCTGCAAAAAAAGGTTCTTTATCAGGAGTCATAATTATTGTCAACGGCCATCCTCCGCGACCAGTCAACCACTGACAAACTTCCATATAAATACTATCAACATCTGGTCGTTCTTCCCTATCTACCTTAATCGCAACAAAATGTTGATTAAGAATTTGCGCTACTTCTTCATCTTTAAAAGATTCCTCTTCCATCACATGACACCAATGACAAGTAGAATAACCAATTGATAAAAATATCGGTTTTTTCTCTGTTTGAGCTTTATTAAAGGCTTTATTCCCCCAAGGATACCAGTCTACTGGATTATGAGCATGCTGCAACAAATAAGGGCTTTTTTCACTAATCAAATGATTATAATCTTTTGGCATTTGCAATTCCCCCTCTTTTTTTAGTATATTTTCTTTATTTTTACAAACTTTATCATTACTTTGCAGGAAAATTATATAAAATATAGAAGTATTAATATATGAAAATTATAATAAAGAGTCCCTAAAAAGGAGTGATACTTTGCCTCAAATCAAAACTAAACAATTATTAGAAGGAATGGTACTAACTAAATCTATTTATTCCCAAAAAAATAAAGATTTATTATTAAAAGAAGGAGTTAAAGTAAGTCAACAAATGATTCAAGCAATTAAAAAACATAAAATAAAAGAAGTAACAGTAGCAGACCGTTATACTTTATTAATTGATGCTACTACTGCTACTTACAATCAACTAAAGCAACTACTAAATGATAATATCAAAAACTTAGCTCCTGAAACACCTGAAGCTAATACTTCAAATAAAATGGTCGAAATTTCTCAAAATGCTCGTTTTTTAATAGATGATATAATTAATAATGAGACAGTTCTAAAATTATGCACTCGCATGAAAATAATTGATAATGAATTATTCTTCAAACATTCAGTTAGAACTTGTGCTTTATCAATATTAGTAGCAGGGGCTATGGGCTTGAATTCTGAGCAAATGCTAAAAATTGCTAAAGCGGCCCTACTACATGATATTGGCTTAGGAGAAATGCCTTTCTTAATTAAAAAAGGAGAAGCTAATGAGCCAAAAAACGAATTATGGAAACAGCATCCAACTTACGGCTATTATATAGCTAAAGAAGCAGGGATTGGTCGCGAAGTATGTAACATGATTACAGCTCATCACGAAAATTGGAACGGCAGTGGGTTCCCGAATAAACAAAAACACGAAGAAATACCGCTAGGAGGTCGTATCATTGCATTTTGTGAACAATATGATACTCTAATCAGATATAATGATTATCCCCGTTATGAGGCAATAGAATACTTATATGGCGGAGGAGACATCTTATTTGATTCTAGAGTAGTACAGGCCTTTACAGATAATTTAGCAGTTTATCCTTTAGGAACATTAGTCCGGCTTTCTACCAATGAAGTCGGTGTTGTAGTCAATGTTCGTAAAAACAAAGGACCACGTCCTGTAGTCAGAGTCCAATATAATAACGTCAATCGGGCTATTGAGCCTAAAATAATTGATCTAGGAGCAGAAAAAACCATCTTCATTTCAGAGATTTTATGATGAATAAGTAATATACCAAGAGCCGACAAAGTAATAATTATCACGTCGGCCTTTGGTTATATTAGTAATTATTAAACTACTTTTCTTTCACCTTAAAATTAGGCAATGTAACGCAGCCAGTAGAACTAGCAATTACATTCTGTTGGTCTGCTCTAGTATAAACACCTTTAAATTCTTGGTCATAGACAAATAAACCTAAAATATACTTATAAGAACTATAGTTGACATTCCCATCATTAAATTCTACAAACTCCTCTTCTGGCAGTGAACAAAATTCTTGGGCCAAATAATTTTGCCCCTCTTCCCAAATTTGAGTCACTTCTTTTTTCCACACTTCTTGCGCAAGGTCTGTCCCTACTAAAACTCCATTAGCTCCATAGTCATCTAAAGGTTTTAATACTAATTGCTCTTGCTTAGCAATAATTTCATTTAATTGTTCCCTATTTTCTGTATCTAACAATTCTGTATAAGGAATATATTGCTTAATAAACTTCCGTTCCTCTTCAGATAAAAATGATACCTTTTCTTGATCATGTAGAATAGCAAAAATGATCTTATTATGAATAATTTGTGACCTAAAAGAACCTACTAAACAAACATCATGATTCTTATAAGCTTGCCATAAATCTTCTAAATCATAATAATGCTCCATTAAATCAGTAGTAACAGCTCTTCTATAAATCAAATCTATTTCAAAATCCTCACAATATAGCTTATTATTTTTATATTCTAATTCACGAGGATCGACTATTTTAACATTATAACCTCGGTTAGTTAATAGTTCTTTAAAGTATTCAAATTCACCAACCATTCCATAATTATCAAAATCCATAATGGCCAAATTAGGTTGATGATCATTAACTGTAAATTCTTGATAGGCATCAAACATAGTTTCTAACCAACTGTCCACTAAATCCCAATTTTCTAAGTTATATTTTTCCTCTAGTTCACTTATTGCAGCAGCACCTTTAAAATATTCCTCTAAGATATTACTTTTAACCATTCCCGATGAACCATCAGTATTTAATTCACAAAATTTAAGCTCTTCAGGTCCATAATAAAAAATATCAAAGCGAGCCATAGGAAAGTTAGCTTCATACCCTGGATCTTCTAAAATCAGCTCTTCTAACTCAGATGAAAAATTAAAATAAGATCTAAATTCTGCATTAGTTAAGTACTCTTCAATTACTTGCTCTAAAATTGAACTTAATTGCTCAGACGTTTGCCCAAAGAAATCTTCTTCCTGTTGACTAAAAAAGAACGGCTGATATAAAAAAGGAATAACCTCGCCTTGATAGTAAGCATATGAGCCTTCTAGCTGTTGATAGAGCTTTTCAAAATCTCGTTCATACTTGATTGCTTCTTGCTCTATAATTTCTTTATAGTCCGAAAAAGCTTGTTCCTTCAACTTCATCATCTCCTATTAAAGAATTTAAACTATAATCCTGCACAACTTTTCTTTTATTAAACTTTTCAACTTTTTCTTTTAGCTGTTGAGCTAAGGTAGTCTCTCTATTTATTATTTCTGTTAATGGCTTTAAATAAATTTTTTCCTGAGGGCCAAGACTAGTTTGAGCCCAAGTTAAAAGCTTATCAGCAACTTCTAAAATATTATACTCTCCTAATTGAGCGTCTAATCCTTCTTCGATAATATCTTCTTTAGCCTTTATAATATCATCAACACTAAATTGTTCAATAAATTCTACTGCTCTCTCTAAATTTTCTTGATCATATAAAAGCCCTTTCCAAAAAGATACAACTGCTAAAAAGCACTGGGGGGGAACAGAATCTGTCATTCTTATTTCAATAAATTGTTTGGCCCGCACATCAGGAAACACCATAGTTAGAATATGTTCTAATTCTTCACTTCCTAAATCACGATCCTTAAAAATTTCTTCGATGGTTTTTTCTTTTGTAGCAGTATATTGTCCTTCACTTTTCAATAAAATAAGTTCTCGACTTAATATATATTCAGCATATTTGCGGTAACCAAAATCAGAAGCAAAGACCTCTTCTATAATTCCAGTCCGACTATCATCAGTATGATTCCAAATTAAATTCCTTAAAGCCTGTTCAGAAAATATTTCTCCTTCAAAAAAAGGAGCATTATCGCATAAAATACTTAACACTGGCGAAAGTACAGTTGCTACTCTAAATTTACGGATGAAATCTTCTTCCGATTCATAATCCAATGCCAATTGAAAAGCTGCAGTACCTTTCATCATATTATGAGCATATTTTCCTTGTTTTCCTAAGTAATCAGCCATAATCTTATAGCGTTTCTTAGGCAACCAAGAGATTTCATCTATCTTACTTTGAGGTTGATAGCCAAAAGTAACTAATAAGTAATTTTGTTCATTTAAAATAGGCACTAGTTTATTCAAAAAATCAAAATATACTTCCATAAGTTCTCGTACACTAGCCTGTGGTTGAATACCTACTTCTAATTGTCCACCTGGCTCAATAGTAATATCAAAATTAGGAGCAACTAACTTTAATAAATGCTCACCCTCTTGATGCTGTTCTATATTAGGACCGTCAAATTTCTTTAAAATATCACTAATTCCAAATTGATCATCATAATTTACTGCCTCTAAATTTTCTTTTTTAACAACAAAATGTTCCACTTCCATACCAATAGTTTCTTCTCTCTGCTCTCCTTGATTAAAAAAAGATTTTAACTTTTGAATCTGTTCTTCTCTTTTCATTATTTTCACCTCAATATTTAATTACTTTACCTAATTAATATAATTTGATAACAATATTAATTACTATTATGATTATATCATTTACTCTTCAAATAATAAAGTCACTGAAAATAAAAGTCCCTTACTTTTTTAGTAAGGGACTTTTATTAACTATTAATTCAATTGTGCTAATTTATACTTGAAGAATTCGTCTCCATTGGGTCCATAATATTTTAAACGTTTTTGATAATAATTATATCTACCTAAAACTTTGAACAAATAATTATTATAAAATTGATCTACATCTTTTTTAGCTGTTTTATGAAATCCTTGGTTATAAGAAACAATTACTTTATGCACATCATTATTATAATTTTGATAGGCTAAACCAAGATAATAAGCAGTAAATCTAATCCCTAAATCAGTAGCATCTAGCATTCGCCATTTCTTATATTCAACCCCTAATCTATCAGCAATCCATTTAGCAGTAGTTACCCTCATACTAGAAACTCCAATACTAGCTCCATTATCATAACTATCTTTAGACACGAAATTAGTTTCTGCTTCAATAATTGCTGTTAAAACTAGTGGGTCAATATCTACTTCTAATTCGCGAGAATAATAATCACTCCAATATAAAATGGAATCTGCATATTCCTTAGCGCGTTTCTTACTTAGATTTGCATTAGTATTATAGGCAATATCATGAATGTATTTAATCCGATATGATAAGTAACTCTCCATATTTTGATGATCATAAGCAAGTCCTGTCCCAGTTATTCCAAACATTAAAATTCCAACTAACAATAAAATTATAAATCCATAATTTCGTTTCATAATTGATCACTCCTTATAAGCTTATCTAAATCCTAACCACTAATAAAAATTATTCTTATTAACACCTTCTATCTTTAACTATAGATGATTTGACCCAATTTTTCAAGTTAAATTTTTATATCTGGTCTTAAAAGTTTAATTTATCTATTATAACCTTAAAAGAGTTATCTATAATTAGATAAACTAGTTTAAAAGAATATATAAAGATAATTACAACCTAATTTATAATTTTTTGGTACCTTATTAACAATTGTTATTAGAAATAAAGTTTAATACTAGTTATTATAAAATTAAATATTTAATTATGTAATAATATTTAATAGTTTCAGACATACTAAAGTTAAATTTGAATATATTTGAACTTTTAAAATTCGTACTCATTTTTAACCTTGACTATGTTAACCTTAGTACTACAAAATGCTAATTTATTTCAGAACTAAATTTATTATGTGAGGAGTTGAAAACTAAGATGGATCGAATTGCACTAATTCTAATAATAATTGGTGCCCTGAATTGGGGTCTGATTGGTATCTTTGGATTTGATTTAGTTGCTTTTATTTCTGGTGTAGAATTCGGAGGTCTTAATACTTTTAGTAGAATTATTTATGCTTTAGTAGGACTTGCTGGACTATATTCATTTAGCTTTTTATTCCGAGAAGATGAAGCACAAATAGAATAACAAAAGAGGTCTCCAATTTTGGAGACCTCTTTTGTTTGATTTGATAATTCAAATAAATATTCTAACTATTCCATAAGCAATTACAAATAAAGTTAATATACTTTTTTTACTATCTTTATAGTCTAGAATTAAAAACTGAACTGCTGCAATAAAAGCCCACCATAATGATAATAACAAAGTTACTAAAAAATTAAGCTGACCTTCAAAGTAATAAGTCCAACTACCAATCATTAAAGCAACTGTAATTATACTAGTATAGCGAGAACTTAATTGCCAGAAGTCTTTATTATTCTGCCAAGAAAAATAAAATACTATCACTACTCCTCCCAACAATGCCCCAGTCAAATTTAAAGTTAAATGAGATAATTCAAATGTTGCCAATAAATTTTTCTGATAAAAGGGCCAATTTAATAGAACATATAATAATCTAGACCCTATTACAGCAAAAATTATTACATAAAAATTCAGATCTTCTCGTTCTTCTTGGCTTAATATATCTTGTAGTTGAAATTTAGAAATAAAATTAGCAATTACTCCTGCTATTAAAGTTAAAAATAAAAACCAACTTAAAGCTAATGATTTATATTCAATCAGATATGGGTCCATAATAAAACCTACCTTTATTTTTGCAGATCCTGCTTGATTTGATTCAATTCTGTCTTACTAACTGCTCCTTTTTTAATGTATTGTATCTTCCCACGGGGGCCAATAAAGTAAGAAGTAGGAATTACAGAGATTTTATATTCTCTTCCTATTTGCTTTCCTTTATCTAATAAAACCGGAAGACTATATCCACCATAGCTAATAAATTGACGCACCTTTTGTTTTTCTTCTCCCAAATTAACAGCTAAAACTACAAAATCTTCTTTGTTTTCTTCATAAAAATCATTTAAATCAGGCATCTCTTCTCGACATGGTGGACACCAAGTCGCCCAAAAGTTTAAAATAACATACTGCCCTCGGTAATCAGATAATGAAACTTTTTCTCCTTCTAAATTAGTCAACTCAAAATCAGGTGCAATATTATTAAGATCAGTTCCTACTTCACCTTCAGGTTGTTTTGTCTGTTTATTAGTAGTCGGCTTATTTAATTGATAATAAGCTCCTAGTCCAACAATTAATAAAGCAAGTACAATTACTAATCCTACTTTGAAATTTTTACTCATAATTATCCCCTTCCTAAATTTTTAAATTTCTATCTTCTTCGCAAATCGGTGGGCGTTTTCCTTTATTATATAAAATATTGGCTTAGGGCTTGGACTTTATTTAAGAATAATAGAATACCAAAAATAATCAAGACTGCCCCACTTACTTTTGAAACAATAGGTAAGTACTTGTTGACCTTATTCGAAACTTCCATAAACTTTTCAATAAATACAGCTGTTAAAATAAATGGGATTCCTAGACCCAATGAATAAAAAACTAATAAAATAATTCCCTGTACTAAAGTAGTAGAGGAACCGGCATAGGCTAAAATAGAAGCTAAGACTGGCCCTACACAAGGCGTCCAACCAGCAGCAAAAGCCATGCCCATCAATACAGCAGTTATCCAACTAGTAGCTTCTTTTGGTCCTTCCACTCGTGCTTCTTTGTATAAAAATTCCATCTTCAACAATCCAATTAAATGTAGCCCAAAAACTATAATTAAAATACCGCTGATTTTATGAAATAATAATTTGTATTCAGCAAATAATTTTCCAATATAACTTGCAGTAGCCCCCATCATGATAAATACTAAAGAAAAACCTAATACAAAAGCAATAGCTCGCCATAAAGTAAAAGTTTTAGTTTGTTTTTCTTCACTAGTACTACCGGTAATATAACCTACATATGCTGGAACTAACGGCAGCACACAAGGTGAAACAAATGATGCAAATCCAGCAAAAACTGCCATGAATAATGAAACATCCTGCATTTTTTCTCCCTCCCTTTAAAATAAAAATTAATATTTTAATATTTGGATATTTTAATATTACTCCTACTAAAAAACATCCAAATATTAACTAGTCTTTATTTTAACATAGTTAATATTTGAATGCCAAACTTAATCTAATAATTTTCCAATTTCTTTCATAATAATCCTGCCCGCTTCTTTCATTTCAGATCTATCTAGCTTACGGTCATAATAATCATCTAAAGTAAATGGTTTACCAAAATGTACTTCAACTCCCTCTTTAAAAGGATGCCTGGTTTTAAGCCCTACTGGTAATAACGGTGCCTGAGACTTTGTAGCTAATAATACAGAGCCCAATTTTGCTCTTCCTAACGTTCCATCTCTACTCCTAGTTCCTTCAGGGAAAATCCCTATCGCTTCTTCCTGCTCTATAAAACGCAAAGCTGATTTAATTGCTTTAGTATCAGGTCGACCTCTTTCGACTGGAAAAGCACCATATGTTCTCATTATTTTTTCTAAAAAGAAATTTTCAAATAACTCAGATTTGGCCATATAATGTATTTTGCGATTGAATGCTGCTCCTAACACCGGTGGATCAAAATTACTTATATGATTAGCTACTACAATTAAGGGACCTTTTTGAGGAATGTTTTCTACACCTGTTACTTTCTGACGTAGAAATAGCTTAAAAGCACCTTTTAAAACACCATGGGTGAACCAATAAACACGGTCCATAATTTAAACCTCCTGACAAAGGTTGAGTATTTCCTCTACTACTTCAGAAATACTCAAATTAGTAGTATCAACCTCGTTGGCATCTTCTGCCTTCTTTAAAGGACTAACCTCACGATTTTTATCTATCTCGTCTCGTCTTATAATCTCTTCCTTTAATTTTTCAAAGTCCACTTCTTCACCACTTTCTTTTAAATCTTCATAACGTCTCATAGTCCGTTCTTCTACAGTCGCATTTAAAAACACTTTTAGATCAGCATCAGGTAGCACTACTGTCCCAATATCACGACCATCCATAACTACACCACCCTGCGCAGCCATTTCACGTTGTAACTTAACTAATCTTTCCCGCACTGCTTTAATCTTAGCAACTAATGATACATTATTACTTACTTTATTAGTGCGAATTTTATCTGTTACATCTACACCATCTAAGATCACTTTTTCTTTTTCATTGACCTTTTTAAATTTAACTTCAGTCTCCTTAGCCATAGCTGCTACTTCATCCTCGTCAGCAAGGTTCAAACCCTGCTTTAAGGCTTTTAAAGTCAAAGCACGATACATAGCTCCAGTATCAATATATATATAACTTAAAGTATCAGCTACACGTTTAGCTACTGTACTTTTTCCAGCACCTGCTGGTCCGTCAATCGCTATTACCAATTCTTTATCTTCACCCATAAATTATCATACTCCCTATTTACTTTATTATATATTATTTCATTTATTAATATTAAATATTATCTATATAAAGTGGCACTATCGTGCCACTAGCTAGTAGATAAAAGCTAGTAGCTAGTAGTAAATTCAAAACCAAAAAACAGTTCACAGCTTTGAATTATTGAATACTAGGTTAATGTTTTAGGTTTTGAATTTGATTTTATGTTTTTAACTACTAACTCCTAGCTACTTACTTCTAGCTATAAAGCTTCACTCCAAAGTGAAGCTTTATATAGATATACAGATAAAATTGGATATTGAAAGTTAATTTATACTCCTAACTTCCAATATCCAATCTAGTAATTATTTTATAGATAATCTTTTAGTTTTTCACTTCTTGTTGGATGTCGTAATCTCTGTAGCGCTTTCTTTTCAATCTGTCTAATTCTTTCTCGCGACAAGTCATAATCTTGTCCAATTTCTTTCAAAGTTCGAGCTCGTCCATCTAAAAGACCAAATCTTAATTTTAAAATTCTCTGTTCTCGATCAGATAAAGTATCCAAAACTTCATCTAATTCATCTTGTAATAATTCTTTTTGAGTTAATTGATCTGGAGTAGGAGAATTAGTATCTTCAATCATATCTCCTAAATAAAAGTCATCATCACCTTCTCCTACTGGACGATCTAAAGAATCAGGCGATTGAATTAATTTTTTTATTTTTCTCACTTTAGATAACTCCAAATCCATTTCTTCCGCTACTTCTTCTGCTTTAGGATCACGTCCTAAATCTTTAGCTAATCTATTAGTCACCTTCTGATATTTATTCATAACCTCCCATACATGAGCTGGGATTCTTATTGTTCTCGATTTATCAGATAATGCTCTACTAATTCGCTGTTTAATCCACCAGGTAGCATAAGTACTAAAGCGATATCCTTTAGTATAATCAAATTTCTGGATTGCCTGCATCAATCCTAAATTTCCCTCTTGAATTAAATCAAGAAAGTCTAATCCTTGTCCCATATATTTCTTAGCAATACTTATCACTAATCTTAAATTAGCTTCAATCAGCTCCTGTTCTGCCTCTTTGTCCCCCTCTACTATTCTTTTAGCTAATTCTCTTTCTTCTTCAGCAGACAACAATTCATGTGCCGATTGATCTAAATATAACTTTATGCTGTCATCAGTCCTGGCTGCCATCTCACCCCTCCTTTATGAAAGAATACGATTGACTACTATTATGGCATTATAAACTACTTAGATAAAATTTTAGTCAATTATATTCTTAATTAACAATTATAAAAGTTTTAAATAGTTTTTTCTATTTTATTTAAAAGGCATATTAAATATTTCTCACAAAAAAGCATTTCTCCTGCAAATTAAATGAATTTTTATTTAAAAATAAATTATTACCTTCTAGAAGGGAGCTGTTTAATTATTTTAAGACAAAAAATAGAATTTATTATCTATTAAATCTTAATTATTCCATTTTTTTAAAGTTTAAGATACTAATTGTTCACTAAATTCTCTTTGGTATAATTGCTTATACATACTATCTGACTGCTGAATCAATTTTTCATGACAACCTCGTTCAGCAATGCCATCTTCAGTCAGCACTATAATTTCATCAGCATTTTTTACTGTTGATAATCGATGAGCAATTACTAATGTCGTTCTATCTTCAGCTAATCTCCTTAAAGATTCTTGAATTATTTTTTCACTTTTATTATCTAAAGAAGAAGTTGCTTCATCTAAAATTAAAATTGCAGGGTCTTTTAAGAAAGTACGAGCAATTGAAATTCTTTGCTTTTGACCTCCAGATAATTTAACGCCTCGCTCACCTATGTTAGTATTATAACCATTTTCTAGGTCTAAAATAAATTGATGAGCATTAGCCTTCTTAGCAGCAGCAATTATCTCTTCCTCTTTAGCATCTAAACTACCGTAAGCAATATTATCTTCAACCGTCCCATTAAACAAAAACACATCCTGCTGGACCGTACCTATATTACCGCGCAGCGAATTCAAAGTAAAGTTTTCAATACTTTCACCATCGATTAATATTTCACCGCTATCAATTTCATAAAATCGCGGTAACAACCTGCATAAAGTTGATTTACCTGCTCCAGATGGGCCAACAAACGCTACAGTTTGACCGGCATCAATCTCAATATCAATATCTGATAAAACCTTAGAATGATGGTCATAACCAAAAGTAACATCATTATAATAAATTTGACCTGTAATATCCTCTAATTCTTTAGCATCAGGCTTATCTTGGATTTCTGGATCAATATTCAACAATTCATTGAATCTTCTAAAACCAGCCATGCCTTTTTGGAACTGCTCATTAAATCTAACTAAACGCTCTAAAGGCTTAATAAATAGCCGCACATAAAAGATAAAAGCTATTAATTCTCCAACTGTTAATTGTTCTAAATAAATAAAATAGCCACCTGCTGCTAAAGTAATCAATGTAATTAGATTACTTAAAAAAGTCAGACTAGAAAAGAAAGTCGCCATCACCTGCATCGCATCTTCTCTCTTTTTACGATAAGTATGATTCTGATTTAGAAACTTATCAAACTCAAATTCTTCATTAGTAAAGGCCTTCATTACTCTAACACCACTTAAACTATCTTCAATTTGAGAATTCAAATTACCCATTTCTTCTTTAATATTGCGGAAAGCTTGGTGCATTCTATCACCTAATTTAAATGAAATGAAAGCCATAATCGGTACTACTAAAAAAGTAAATAAGGCTAACTGCCAGTGAATAGTTAATAAAATTCCAAAAGAACCCAAGATCATAACCAAAGAAATAAATATATCTTCTGGTCCATGGTGAGCCATTTCTGATAAGTTATTTAAGTCATTAACTACTCGGGACATTAAATATCCTACTTTATTATCATCATAGAATTTAAAAGATAATTTCTGCAAGTGAGTAAATAAATCCTCACGCATATCAGTTTCCATTCTAATTCCTACTACATGTCCCCAATAATGAACTATATACTGTAATACCAAACGCAAAATATAAAGAACAAATAAAATTCCGATTGCTTTTGCCACTAGAGAAAAATTACGACTAGGAAAAAAATCATCTATCATATCGCGGATGAAAATCGGGAATACCAAATCTAGCCCCGACATCCCAAAGGCACAGATCAAATCCACTACAAATAACTTCCAATGCGCCTTATAATAACTTATAAATTTTTTCAGCATTTTGAATCCCCCTATATTATGTGTTTTCAATAATTACGATTATAAAAGAATTATGGTCTTATGTCAAAAAAAGCAACTTAGGCACTTACACCTAGGTTGCTTAATTCTTAAAAACACTAATTAATTCTCGCCATGACGATAAATTTAAATTAGAATCTAGATCAGAAGCTAGCTGTCTGTACTTTTGCGAAATAGTCGCCATACAAACGTTATATTTATTTCCTATATATTCTTGTGTCCCTTGCCAACAATTCAAGCGACAAATCAAATATTCTACTGCAGCCGCCCAACTTTTAGCTTGACCGCTTATATTATCTGTCTGCCCTTTATAATTACGCCACATTAGGATAGCTTTACTGATATAATCTTCAAATAAATCCCCAGTCATACGATCTACTAACAATTCCTCTACTCGGTCTTGAAAAATATTATCCGGTTTTTCTAAACCTAGATTATCTCGAACCTGATTTATATTATTAATAATTTGTTCATTATTGTTATAATCCAATTCAGCTAATAACTCAATCTCAGCTAAACTTTGTTTTAATTTCTCTCTCCCCGCTTCAGTTTGAGATAATTCCTGGGGACTTTGTCCATTTAATATCTTTTGAGGCTGCTCGATAAATTTTTCAATATCCACCTTATCCCCCCTCAAATCAATAATAATCCCAAGCAAACAACTATTCCACCTGCAATAGTAGCAAGCAGGTCAAGGACTTCTACTGTATGCTGCTGAGGATGATAATAATCATATACTTCTTTTCCTACACCAGCTATAATAACCATTACCATAGAAAACCAATGATTACTTCCTAATATAAAACAAAATGTGAATATTAATACTCCAGCTAAGAAATGTTTCACTTTATCAACAGGCATGATTATCACACCTTTCACTTTTTGACATAAAAATCTATCTCCCGATGATATCCTGCCCCATCAACTACATGCAATTGATGTTCTCCGCTAGCAGGCAGCATTAGTTTTTGATGACTTCCTTTCGTAGTACCTAAATATTGTTGATCTAAATACCAAAACAGCTTGCTATTTTGCCCAGAATGAGCTACTTTAAAGGTGACTTTTTGATAATTGCCATTACTACCACGAGGTATCGAAATAATACTATCCTGTTGGGGATAAATAAATTCAATTGGATTATTATTTGTAACTGTCGGACAATCGGCTCTATGCGGCAAAGTCGTATACACATTATTCCCCCGTTTACTGAGATAGGCTACTACCTGCGGTGGATAAACAACTTCCAGACTCTTAGTCAAATCATCACGTTCCCAACAGCGCGAACAGACTTCTCTTGTTTGCGCTTGATTAGTATATACAATTTCTTCATAGGGAGAATAGCGCAGAGGCTTAGCATTTTTAGGCACTACAGCTGTAGTTAAATCTGCTAAATCCTGCTCCATAATTTTATCAGACAGACGATAACCTGTCTGGGCTGAAACCTTTATTTCTTCTAAATCATCTTTAGGTTTAGCAAAAAAATCTTGATAGTAATCCTTATCTAAACTATTAAATAATTCAAAAAACAATGGTGCTGCTGCATTTAAACCGCTGATTTTCTGATTTTCCTGTCCATTAAAATTACCAACCCAGACAGCAATTGTCCACTCAGGAGAAGTTCCAACTGCCCAAGCATCACGGTTGCCATAACTCGTTCCGGTTTTCCAAGCAATTCGGTACTGAGAAGAATAGTTACGCCAAAAGTAATCTGCTCCCGGCCGCTTTAGGTCATCAATGATATCTAAAGTTAAATAAGCAGCCCCTGGAGTAATTAGCTGTTGAGCTTGATCAACAGTAGTGAATAACTTGTCTTCTGACTGCATAACTTCTAATCCCGAAAAATGACCATAGTTACCTAAACCTCGGTATAATGCTGCTATATCCCAAACTTTAATCTCAGCTCCTCCCAGCGCTAGAGGTAAACCATAGGCTTCTGCATCACGAAACAAAGTGGTTATCCCTGCTTCTTCTAATAAATTATAAAACTCCTGGACTCCGTATTGATCTAATAAACTAACAGCTGGCGCATTCAAAGAATTAACTAAAGCTTTGCGAGCAGTCACAACTCCAGCAAAATCATTATCGGCATTATAAGGAGAATAAGCTCCATAACTATTAGGAATATCTTCAATTTTACTGGGCGGAATAATCAACCCTTGATCCATAGCTCCAGCATATAAAAATGGTTTTAAAATTGAACCGCTTGATCTTTTCATCTGTACACCATCTATTTTGCCGCTGTGTTGATGGTCAAAGTAATCATTAGAACCAATATAACTTTTTACCTGTCCTGTTTTAGTATCAGCAATTAATACAGCACAGTTATTAACTCCCTGCTGCTGTAATTTCTGCATATATTTCTGTACAATCTGAGTACTCTGCTGCTGAAGATCTTTATTAATTGTAGTCTTGATTACATCCTGCTTGTACTTATTATTTAAACGCCGGGCCAAGTGCGGCGCCGCCAAATCAAAAGCCTGTTCTCCCTGAGGAATTTCTTCTGCCTGCGCTAACTGACATGTCGTTTCATCAATTATTCCTTTACGCTGCAGTTTATCCAATAAGCGATTGCGCTTAGTTTTTAACTTCTCCCGCCCCCGCGTCGGATTAATCAAACTAGGACTATTCGGCAGCACGGCTAACAAAGAAGCTTGGCCCCAAGTCAAGTCAGCCGCCTCTTTGCCAAAATAACGCTGAGCAGCAGCCTGATAGCCCTTAATATTACCACCATAGGGAGCATGATTTAAATACAAACGGAGTATTTCTTCTTTACTATACTTCATTTCTAGGCGCAGAGCTTGTATCATTTCAATTAATTTATTAACCACTGTTCTATCTTTTTCTTTAGCTAAGCGGGCCACCTGCATTGTAATTGTACTCGCGCCACTAACTATCTTTCCTGCCCGTAGGTCTTGGACAATGGCTCTTCCTACCGCTAAAGGGTCAACTCCCCAGTGGCTGTAAAAACGTTTGTCTTCAAACTGAGTCACTGCCGTAATTAACTTAGCAGGCAGTTCCTTATCCTGCGGCGGAAAAATCCACTGCTCTTGAGAATTTAAAAAAACACGTAACTGCTCTCCATCTTCATCGACTACCACTGTACTATAGTCATCAGGAAAGAGAGGAGCCGGCAGTTTTGTTAACTGCCACACTCCTCCTCCTATAATTAAAACTGCTATTAAACTAGCTAATATGATTTTAACCTTGTTGTTAAACATTATTATCACCTATCTACTTAAAACTTCTACTCGCTGTCCGGCAGTAGTAGCCTTATAGCGATTATCATACATTGCTTCAACTAATGTCGGCGGTAAATAAAACTCACCGACTGTTACTGTATTGATCTTAACTACAAATTCAAGATCATCCTGATATTTATCCATATCAAAGAACCAACGTACTCTATCATCTCTAATATCCAAATACTCTTCATTATCTAAATCATAATCATCCATCCAAGCTGGGAGTTTTTCATTAGATAAGCGAATATTTTCTATTTCCCAACCTGCTGGTAAAATCTGCACTAAGGCTACTTCACTTAACTCCTTATCAACAGTTTTATCTACTGTAAAGTGCCCCCAGAAAGTAGTGCCCTGCTCTAATTTTGTCGGATCAATCTTCTTTCCGGCTTTATTTAACCACTCTACCTGTAAGGCCATATTATTCTCTTCTGCCTTTATTTCATCGCGATGAGGAATACCTTCCCACTCTAAAGTCGCAAATAACGGCTGCTGGGATTTATTCTTAACTGTTACCTCTCCGCCAAAACTATCATTGACTGGCACTGCAGCAATTTTATCTGTAATTGTCGCTTCTTTTTCTTCTCCCTGGGCAGTTATAACTTCTGCTGCTAATTCCTCTTGACTATCACCTGTTGCCTTCAGATATTGACTAGCAGCTAATAAAGAGTAAGCTGTACTCTGGGTTGAATACCAATCATCTGTTGATAACTCTTCAGCAATATCATTATAAACTGCTAAGGCTTGATCATACTTGGCAAATTGCGTTAAAATATCAAGAATAACAGCTTTATCACGCAGTCTCGAACCATAAGTCCCACCTGTCTCGCGATATTCCTGCACATCAAAGCCTAAATCGTCAATTAATTCCTGGGCTACTTCGTCATAACCTAAGACCTGATAAGCACCAGCTAAAAAATACTTAGTTGGAGTTCGCATCTGCCCTAGTTCATTTTCCCGCATGTAGTTCATTTCGCTAACTATTCCTTCATCTGCTAAAGCAAGTAAATACAAACGGTAAGCTCTAGTTAAACGATGTCCTTCTTTATCTCGACTCTGCTCTTGTTGATAATCTAACCAAGCTGCAAACATATCCTGCGGCACAGCATAGCCCTGTTCTTGAGCAGCTAACAAGAAATGCCCGGCATAATTAGTGCCCCATAAACTAGCGCGGTGACTGTTCGGCCAGTAAGAAAAACCGCCGTTGTCTAACTGGAATTTGCGCAGCCGCTGGATACCGCTGTTAATATTCTTATCTATTTCTTTAATTCTCTCTTGCTCTAATTTAGAAATCTCTTCTAAATAAAGCTGAGGGAAAATACTAGAAGTCGTCTGCTCAATACAACCATAAGGATATCTAATCAACCATTTCAAACGGTGCTGTAGGTTAAGACTTCTCCGCCGTGATAAACTAACCTGCGCATAATTAGAATTAGCTATTCCTTTTTTAGGCACCGGCAAAGTAACTTGTTCGCCGCTGGCAATCACTTCTTTAGTCCCTTTATAAATATAAGGATTATATGGTCTAACGGCTAAATTAATCGTCTTTTGACTCTGATAATTATTTTCCTGAGCTTGAGCTTTAAAGGTGATTTTAGCTTCGCCAATTCCATCAACAGCTTTTAAATTAAAGTTAATATCTTTATTTTCAGCTCCATTAAAGGCTAAATTCTTTTCCTCAGCGCCTACTACCTCTATTGGACCTTCTACTTCCAAACTAACTTCTACATTAGCTAAATCTTCTGCCATACCAAAGACTGTAACAGGAACTTTGATTTCATCTTTGGGTCCTAAAACTCGCGGTAAAGTAGGCATTAACATTAAATCAGATTTGACAGGGATATTTTTCTCGGCTGCTCCATAACTTCCCTGTTCGGCTCCTACAACCATTACCCGCACACTGCCGATATAATTCGGCATCTTGAAGTCAACTTCAGCTTGGCCTTGTTCGTCAGTTTTAATTGGCCCTTTAAACATCGCTACCGGTTCAAAACGATTAGTTTCTTCAGCCTGTAGTTGTTTTTCTTGGTAATCCTTAGACATCTTTCTTGTCTCAGCACCGCCAATGGAAAAGACATTATAAATATAACCTGAATCAAGACCGATAATATCAGCTAAATTATCAAAGGTCTGAGTAATTAATCGTTCTTTCTTAAAGAAATGATCTAGCGGATCAGGCGTTTTAAAATTAGTGATATTTAATAAACCTTCATCAACTACAGCAATAGTAAACTGCGACTGTTCTTTCTCTTCTGTATTGACCTTAACTCTAAATTCTTCTTTCGGCTGTACCTTTTCTGGTACCTGCAGTTGATAATTTAGCCGAGCATTCTTTTTAGTCACAGCTAAAGATTCAATCCCGTACATTCTAATTGGCAAATCATTATTATTCTCTTGCGGCTGTAATACTGAAATAAAGACATAGGCATTCGGGATATGCTCTTTAGTAATACCTACTTCAAATACAGTCTGGTTACTCGTGATTTCTTTCCATTCTTTTTGCAGAATCCGACCGTTCTTTTCAACGGCTAATAAAGCCCGCCCTGTCTGCGGAGTATTAACTGCTATTTTAGCAGTCTCGCCGGGATAATACTGGTCTTTATCAGGTTTTAAAGTTACCACATCAGCACTCTGTTTATTCCCTTCATCGCCCCACCAATAAGAACGGAAGAAGTAACCGGCTTGATGTCCTCCTTCTACATCTGTCACTTCTAAGAACATCTCTCCATAATCTTCTAACTGATATTTTAAAGTAGCTAAATCCTGCCGTGAAGTAATTGTCCCCTGCTTCACAACTTCTATATATTTATCTTTTTTAAAGTGTTTTCTAAATGAATCACGATCATCATATTCCCACCACCAATAACGGCGCATACGATAAATTTTATACTTCAACTTCTCGCCGCTAATCAACTCGCCATCTTTATCGACTAAGGCTAAATTAAAATTAACTTTACTGCCAATAGCTAAGCCATCATCTTTCAACTTCTTAATTCCCACAAATCTATCATAAGTTTTAACTGGAATTTGTTCTTGAGCGGGAACAGGACGACCGCCTTTTTCTAATACTTTAGTATCAATCTTAACCCGCAGTCCCGATGGAACATCTGTAATTTGCGGTAGTTCCCAACTTATATTTGTTTTCCCTTGTTGGTCAAGCTGCTGTTCAAATTTTTTACTCTTAATTGCTTCCCAATGCTGACCTTGATTTGTAAACACAAAAGAGTTGAATTTAGCAAAATCTACTGCATATGGTTCAATACTAATTTCTGTTTTACTATCTAATCCTTTAGCCGGAGCACCAAATAGATATTTAGATGATAATGAGAAATCAACTATCTCATCATCTAAAGTTAATTTTTCCTGCTCGGGATTGATTTTAACTTCAATCCGATACGGTACCACTGATTCTACCTTTAATTCTTTGAAGAATGACTGACTGCCTACTTCAGCCTCTAGCTCCCAACTACCTGTTAAAGCAGTATCTTTAGTGCTAAAGTCAAAGGTATAAAAACCATCTTCAGCTTGACGATTTGTTTCTTCATAGACTAATTTCTTTTTAGGATTATAGACCTTAACTGTTACTGGGTGATCAGCAGGAAAAGTATTGCTTTCATTACGCACAATCGCTGCTAAATGTACTTTATCTCCCGGCCGGTAAACACCGCGGTCAGTATAAAGAAAAGTCTTTAAGCCTTGTTCGTTATTTACTCCCCCCGTATCAAACAATGACGTATCTAACTTAGTAGCATCAAATTCTAATACCGATAACTGCTGACCTTTTTTAACTTCTATATAATCAGCACTACCCTCTAAGACAGCCATTCCTTGTTGATTAGTCATCGCTGTATCTACTACTTCAGCCGGATGGTCATAGTCATCATAATTATCTCCATCATCATCACCGCGATCGCCGTCATCTTCATCATTATCTGCTTCATGACCACCGCTGTGATCATCATAGTCATTTTTTAATTCTACTACTGCATTTTTAACCGGCTCCGTCGTTAGTATATCATTTACAAACACATGAGTTTTACCAGCAGAACGCTTGACTGTAACTCCTAAATTACTTAAAATCAAATGTTTAGCTTTCTGTCCGTGATTACGAATATGTCTTTGACAGTCATAATCATCCCACTCTGGTGGCATATAAAGAGTATCATCTTCGTCAAACTCTAACTGGACAATGTATAAACCTGGCTGACTCTTTTCAATAGCTGCCGCTAAATCCAGCTGCGAAGTAATCCATTTATTTTTAGACTGACCTACATCTAATGTTTTAACATCAATCACTTCTCCTGCCCACTGGAAAGAACGCTCTTCATATTCGTTAAAACTTCTCCCCTGCGGACGATAAGAATTTCGTTCTAAAAATTCTACTACATCATCAGCATTAATTTTCTTTACTTTAGCTGTTACTCGCTGCACATTCATAGTTTGAAAAGCAATCTTTTGCTCTTTTAAAGTAGTTAAATAAATTCCGGATTGAGCAAATCTAAGTTTGGGCTCTATATCAGAAATTTCAACTGTAAAGTCTACGTTTTTAGTAGTTTTGAGTTGACTGCCTAATTTTCCTTTTAACCCTTTAAATAACTGAACCCGATACTTTTGATCAGGCTTAAAGTCACCCTTCAGAGTTAACCCCCGCCCCTCGACTTGCACATCATAATTAAGATCTGGTTTAACATTCAAATATGCCTTATAGTTTAAATTTTGCGCCAAATAATCAGAAAAGAGCAAGCGCAAATTAGAATGATCATCAACTTTTTGCTCTTCTACATCAACCACCCGCAGCGGTCCTACTGCCGGTAATAAATATTCTTTCTTTACTTGCTGAGCTAAATTCAATCGTTCTTTATCAATTAGAAGCTTAAACTTCATGTCTTCTTCAGTCCGCGCTACCTTATCAGACACTAGCTTAAATTTATGATTATCTTTTGTTTCAACTGCCCACTCAATCTGCTGCGGTCCTGACAATTTTACTGCTTCTCTAACAGCTTTCCGACTTGCCTCTTCAGCTAATTCAAACTCAGCTTTAAAACGAGCCTGTTTCTGCCCTCCATCAACTAACTCAAATTCTCCCTGCCAGCTTAATAGCCGTTGGCCTAAAGTTCTAAATTGAATACTTTTTTTATCAGGCTTAACTTCTTGGAGATTGGGAAACACTTTAGCCAAATCAATTAAACCGGTATAATTCTTGGCCCCTGTTAGTTTATGCTGCGGCTTAAAAACAATTGTCTTAGTATCCCTCCAATAAACTTGGCCCTCTAGTTCTGGAGTGAAATTGAATATCTCCTCTTTTTCTAAAGGATAATCAATATAATCCTCATCTATCTGTGCTTCAGCAAACTCCACTGCTATCCTACCATCAGCTTCAACTACTCCTGAAGTGACTCGCGTAATAGTCTTACTAGAACTATCATTAGTTATCATTTCTTCACTAAGATCTTTAGGTTCGACATTACGTCCAATTAAAAATGCAATTAATCCTATTAATAATAACAAAGCAATTATTAATCCAAAATTATCACTGATTACTTGTCTTAAGGAAGAAAACATGGTTACCACTCCTAACATAAAATTAATTTATCTAATAATAACTAATTATATTTTTCCTTCTTATCATATACTACTATATAACAAGCTTAATTACCTTTTTCAAAAAAAATAAAACAGACCAAAAATCTTGATCTGAGTTTATATTTATTCAATTTCTTGTAGTAAACCTTCAGCAGCAAAAGACTCTATTTTAAAATCATTATATAACTGTTGATTATTTTTAGTCATATCTTCAATAACCTTTTTTAATTTTTTAATATGATTATATAACTCCTCAGCTTGTGAAGAAAATTCTGTGCTAGAAGCAGAAATTTCTTCTACTGAAGCACTAATTTGTTCAGTAGCTGCTACTTGACTTTCTGTAGCATTATGAACTTGCTTCATTCTATCTCTCATTTCAGCTGAAGATGACTTAATTTCTTGAAAAATATCATAAATATTTTCATTCGACTCATCTTGGGGCATCATACTCTTAATAGATTCATTAGCTACCCCTTTTACTTCAACCATAATTTCTTTTGCTTCTTTAGCTAAAACCATACTTTCATCTGCTAAGTCTTTAATATCATCTGCTATCGCTCCAAAGCCTTGATTAGAATTTGCTAATTCTATAGCCCCATCTAAAGATAATAAATTAGTCTGTTGAGCTAGTGCCATGATTTTATCTGTTATTTCTTCTACTTTAGATACACTTCCTTCTAACTCTTCCATAGCTACAGCAGCCTGATCAACTAATTCGGTCCCTGATTGAATCTTTTTATCTGTTTCTTTAACTAAAGCAAAAGTCTTCTTCCCATTAGTTGAAATGTCTTCCGCTCTTTGCGCTAAGTTTTCTACTCCTTCTGCTATTTCATGAATTGCCTTTGCAATTTCTTCTACTGCTATTACTGTTTCTTTATCACCTGCTTTAATATTTTCTATAATCTCAAACAAATTACTAAATTGTTTATTAATCTTTTCAATCTGTTGTCCGTAAGAGGAGAGATTATTAAGAGTTTCTGTTAGTTCATTAAGTTGCTGATCAATCAATTCTTGAGCATAAACACGGCAATTAATCTTTTTATTTAATCCATTATAAACAGCTACAGCAAAATCATGGCAATTAAAATAGCCACAGGAACTACAATTTATATAACGAGATTTTTCACTTTTTTTGCCTAAACTCTGGAAAATAGATTCTAAATTTTCTTCATTAGGATAATTAATATTATTTTTAGCACTTAAATCTTTATATTCTCTAGTATATAAACCAGACTTCCATTTTTGTTTTACCTCTTTGGCTAAACTATTATTATTAAAAAAGCTAGTCAGTGAGCCTTCATTATTTTTATATTTTTCTTTCATTTTCTGACTGCGCTGATTAACTGCAAATTCTAATTCATCTCTACTTTTATCACTACTAACTGCTCCTGGCCCGCCATTACATCCTAATCCACAACTTAGACAATCTATTAATAAAGGATTAAAACCATGTTCAATACTTTCTTCAAGCTCTGCTAAATAATCATAAACTTCTTTCACTGCTGCAATCTGTCTCCTAGAATTTTCTACTTCTTCTAAATCACGTTGAGCAACCTCTAATAATCCACCCGGTTTAGAAACTAAAACCCCTCTTTCAGGGTCAGGAGTAGTATAATCTTCTTCTGAGTATTGAAATAAAGTCTGACTTGAATTTTTAAAATGTTCTTTAATTGATTTAAAAGTCACATTATAATCTCCCACACCCGTTTCTTCTAATTCTCTTTTCTTCGATAAACAGGGAGAGACAACAACAACTTCATGAGCTTGATACTGAGGATAAAAATGCTTAATCATCTTAATCGTATGTATTGTAGGACTATCAACTGGAGCTAAATAATCTAACAATTGTGGTTGATAAATTTCTAAATAATTGATTATTGTCGGACATTGCTGTGAAATTATACAAGTAGGACTTTCATTTTTTATATATTCAGAATAACTTTTAATCATCAATTCTGCTCCAAATGCAGCATCAAATACCGCTGCTACTCCCAAATCATCTAAGCAACCATTAATTCTTAAATAATTATTAGGAAAATCAGCTACTACTGCTGGATCTACAACTGCTACTAAATCTTCGTTTTCCTCGAGCAGCATCTTTTTAACTTGCTTCCAATCATCAATTCCAGTTCTAGCATCATGATTACAGGCTTCAATACATGCTCCACATCCGATACACATGTCATCATTAATCTCAACATAATCAGAACTACCGTCATTACAAAATTTGACTGGACAAACTGCTATACATCTTTGACAATTTATGCACTTTTCGGGGTTTACTTTTACTAATTTAGACAACATTGAAACTCCCTCCTTATTAATTAAAAAACTACTCCTACAATATATAGTTTGTATTATACAATAATACATAGTAAATAAACTTTTAAATTTCAAATTACTATAATAGGTCGCAAAATTTATAAGCTACTATTTTTAATCTTTTCTAGATTTAACCTAATATTTCCTTCACTTGAAATAAATTATTGCAAAAAAATAAAAACCGAGCCATAATATTGGCCCGTTAATTTATTATATCTTGAAATTTTCTTGCTTTTAGCAAATTAACTTTTACTCTACCTCTTTCTGCTTTACACACTTGTCTCCTACAAAAACTAACACTATCTTCTTCAGATTCTCTCTTTCACTTAGTTCCTCTGCCTGCTTATATTTTAATATCTGTTCTCTAGCTGCTTCGAATTTAGCTTGGACTATATCTTCACCTTGGTCATCATATTCACTCTTCTTGATATATTTCAATTCAATTATTGCCTCGTAATTTGGCTCTATCCCACTTCGTTCTAATAATGCTATATCAATATAACCATCTTCTACTTCATACTCACTTTTAACGTAATATACTCGGCTCAACATTAAGTAACTAAGCATTGTTAGCTTAATATATTTCTCATCAAAATCTATATAGTCTCGATTAGATAACCGCCGCAAAGTTTCTTCTACTATATTTACAAAGTCTGTTATTTCTCCTTCTAAAGCTAACTGCACTATACTTTTTTTAATATCTACAGTCTCAATTTCATAATCCGCATCATCTTTAATTATCTTAGCAAAAAAATCAAAGTAAAGCTCTTTAACTACATAATTAGGTACTCTCAAATTAACTAAATTCAATACTGTACTATCAATAGTTAAAAATCCCAAATAAAATAACAACGATAAAAAATCTTCGACAGTAAATTCTTTAGCCAAGCTAAATTCTCTAGTAATTGCAGTCTGCTGTAATTCTTCATTCAAAATCCCATCTAATATTTTATAATTTCTTTCCTTATTCTTTAACGTGAATAATTCTCGCATTTTAGCATAATCACTAGAAATATTAGTATCAATTAAATCACTCGGCTCTTTGTTTTCCTTTAAATAGCTTTTAAAATAATACAGTACCATATCACTATTAAATAGTCTTTCCTCTGCATCTTGATTAAACAAATAACCATTATAATACCTTTTTAATTTTTTCATTAGTTCTTCTTTATCAACATCTTCAGCCACTAATTTATCAATTAAAGATCTAACTTCTTCAGTAGTAAAACCCATCATTTCATTTAATCCCCGGTCGCGACTTACATTGGAAGCTATATTAAAACCGCTAGTCAAGCTATCAAGAGTAATCGGGCTCACTCCCGTTGCAAAAATTCGATCTACCGTCCCATCTGCTGTCCCCTGCTTTAAAATCTCATACCACTTACGGACAAACCCTGTCTTACTAATTGTCTCTTCAAAGGTATCAACTTGAAAACTTAATAATTCATTCGCAAAATAATCGTACTCATCTATTAATACATAAATTTTTTTATCAATTTGATACTTGACTCGTCCCAAAAAAGAATTGAATATTTCCGAAGGCATACCAGTTTTGTCATAATCAAAATCTAAATTATATTTATCCATAAATTCATTTAATGCTTTCACAACATTTTTTGTAAAACTTTTTACTAAATCATCTTTAGTATCAGTATTAATCCCCGAAAAATCAAAACTTAAAACATAATAGCTATTAGCTAAATTAGTCGGATTATCTCCTATATATAAATCTCCAAATAATTCATTGAAATCATCTTGATTATTACAATCATAGTAATGCTCTAATGTAGATACAAATAAACTTTTCCCGAATCTACGCGGTCTTAAAAAGAAGATGTATTTTTCTCCATAACTCTCTAATATTTCTATATAATTTGTCTTATCCATATAAATATATTCCTGAGTAATTAAATTTTTAAAATTACTAATTCCATATGGAATCTTAGCCATCTTATTTCCCTCCTAACAATTCTTATTATATCCTAAATCTAGAAAAATAACAATCTAACTGTACTTACCAAAAAAGCCCCGGGCCAATGTCCCTGCCCGAGGCTTTACATGCTTCATCATCATACTCAATTTATTTACTCATCTTTCCCGCTATAAATCCATCAATAACTCTTTAAATCCAGGGAATGAGATATTAATACATTCCGCTTCTTCTATTTCTACCGGTTCATCGGCAATCAGTCCTGCTACTGCTAAAGACATAGCAACGCGGTGGTCATCATAGCTAGAACAAGTCACTCCACCTTTAATCTCCTGCGGTCCTGCAATTTCTAATCCATCTTCTCGTTCTGTTACTTCTAGACCTAAACGAGTTAATTCTGTTACCATAGCATCAATTCGGTCAGTCTCTTTAACGCGTAGTTCCTCAGCATCTTTAATAATAGTTTTTCCGTCTGCCTGACTAGCTGCTACAGCTAAGATAGGAATTTCATCAATCAATAACGGAATTATATCTCCCTCAATCACTACACTCTGTAGTTGACTCGTCTTAACTTTAATATCAGCAATTGGTTCACCATTAACTTCTCGTTCATTTAATAGCTCCAAATCAACATTCATTGCTTCTAAAGCCTCTATTACTCCTGCTCGAGTCGGATTCAATCCCACATTTTCCAAGACAAGTTCTGAATCAGGAGTAATTGCAGCTGCCACCATTAAAAATGCAGCTGAAGAAATATCAGATGGTACAATTACTTTCTTAGCTTTTAATTGTGGTTCTCCTTTGACACTCACTGTTAACCCATCGACAGTAACATCTGCCCCAAAATAATCAAGCAATCTTTCTGTATGATCTCTTGACTTAGCTGGTTCCACAACTGTTGTTTCTCCATCAGCATATAAACCTGCTAATAAAACAGAGGACTTAACCTGCGCACTAGCCACAGGAGAATGATATGTACATGCTTCTAAATCCTGTCCGCCAATTGTAGTAATTGGCAGTAAATTAGCATTATCGCGACCAAAGAATTTACCTCCCATATCTCCCACTGGGTCAGTTACTCGAGCCATCGGACGCTGTCTCAATGAATCATCACCAGTAGCAACTGAATAAAAATCCTGCCCAGCTAAAATCCCTAACATTAATCGAGTTGTAGTTCCTGAATTACCTAAATCTAAAACATTATCCGGTTCTTCTAAGCCGTGCAGTCCCTGCCCGTGAACTTTCATGTTTGTATTTCCAACACCTTCAATCTCAATTCCCATATCTTGAAAAGCCTGCACAGTACTTAAACAGTCTTCCCCTGTTAAAAAGCCTTCAATTTCTGTCGTACCTTCTGCTAAAGAACCAAGCATTACAGCGCGGTGCGAAATTGATTTATCACCAGGTACTTTGACTGTACCTTCTAAATTTGTTTTAGGTTTGATTGTTAAATCCACTTTTTCCCCTCCCTACATAATATACATTTATTATTCCAAATTTCAAATTATATAATAGCCATTTTGAAATTTTCTTACTAATTGAATAGACTTGGCAGTGCCAAGCCTCTACATGTTTTATTCGTTAATATTTATTTTCCCCAATTTTTATCTTTTATCGTTATTCTTGAACTATCATTACTCTTTAACTTTTTACTGTTTTTTTATTTCTCATTACTTCTTTTCTGTTCACTCTTTACTGTTTTTACTGTTTCTTCTTATTTCTCTTTGCTTTTTTTCACTCTTCACTGCTTTACTCATTACTTGTCACTAATTACTCATCACTGTTTTTTTATTGCTTCTTAACCACTTTATAATTATTTTCCTTCAACAAACGATAAGCTTGCTCTTGTTCTTCTTCCTGCTTGAAACTCAAGCGAATTGTTCCTCCATCATCACGAACTTTTAACACTTCTATATCTTGAATATTAATTCCTGCTTCCCCAAGTAAAGTTGCTGCCTGACCAATTGCATTCGGCTCATCAGGTAAAGTCAAAATTAATTCAAAATTAGACGCCAATAACCCTTTTTTCTTCATCGGCAGTTCTCTTCTAGCTTGTCTTGTTTCCTCTAAATCTGTCTCTAATTCCTCAGCTGACGCTTGATTGATCATTTCTTTAAAATCAGCCAATTTATCTTCAAACACTTCTACAGCATTGAGAACTAATTCACGATTGTTCAAAAAAATATCTTTCCACATTTCTGGATCTCCAGCAGCAATACGTGTCGTATCTCTAAACCCTCCTGCAATTAATGAAGTGATTAACTCATCATCAACTTCATATTCCGAAGCTGTCTTCATTAAGTTCACAGCCACTAAATGAGGCAAGTGACTAGTTACTGCCACAGTTTGATCATGATGTTCCGGAGAAATAATTAAACTCTGAGCACCTAAACCTTCTACTAGTTGCTGTAACTCATCTAAACTAGCTTGATCAGTCTGCTCTGTTTTAGTCAGCACATAAATTGCATTTTCAAATAGATATTTATCAGCTGCAATTGGCCCTGAAACTTCAGAACCTGTCATCGGATGCCCACCAATATAAATGCAGTCTTTAGTAGCAGATTTATGTTCTAGATCCTGCACTAAATTAGATTTAGTACTTCCTACATCTGTAATAATTGTACCTGCTTTAGCATACTTTAACACTTCATCAACTACAGACTTAATACTACCTACCGGCACAGCTACTACCACTAAATCAGCAGCTTGGACTCCTTTTTTTATATCAGCTGTTTCATCAATCGCTTCAATATCTAATGCTTGTTGTAAATGATGGGGATTTTGATCAATCCCCACCACTTTTTCTATTTTATGATTGTCTTTTAATCCTAGACCCAAAGAAGCACCAATTAATCCTACTCCTACAATTGCTACATTATGGATCATCATGTCACCTCGTTATATTTTTTTGCCCACAGCTTCAGCAATAGGCTTCATCTCTTCTACCATCTCTTTAAAGTTTTCTGGTTTCAATGATTGAGGTCCATCAGATAATGCATTCTTAGGATCAGGATGAATTTCACATAATAAACCATCTGCACCTGCTGCAAGAGCAGCTTTAGAAATTGAAGGTACATACTTCCAACTTCCTGTACTATGACTTGGATCTACAACAATTGGTAAATGTGTCAACTCTCTTAATACCGGTACAGCAGATAAATCAAGAGTATATCTAGTATCCTGAACAAAAGTTCTGATACCTCGAATACAAAGCATTACATCATAATTTCCACCAGCCATAATATATTCAGCAGCTAATAAGAATTCACGATATGTTCCTGTCATAGCTCGCTTCAATAGAACAGGAGTATCAGTTTTACCTACCTCTCTTAATAGAGGATAATTCTGCATATTTCTTGCTCCAATCTGTAATACATCTGCGTACTTAGCAACTAATTCAACCTCGCGAGGGTCCATTACTTCAGTAACTACTTTTAATCCAGTTTCTTCTCTGGCTTCAGCTAAATATTTCAAACCTTTTTCTTTTAACCCTTGGAAACTATAAGGTGAAGTTCGCGGTTTAAATGCTCCACCTCTCAACATTTTAGCTCCACCTGCTTTAGCTGCTTTAGCAGCTTCGAATAATTGCTCTTTGCTTTCTACTGAACAAGGTCCAGCCATAAAAGTAAAGTTATCTCCACCAACTTTTACACCATCAATATCTACTACAGTAGGTTCTGGTTTAAACTCTTTACCAGATAATTTATATGGTTTAGTAATTTCAATCACTTCATCAACACCAGGATAAGCGCCAAGAGAATTTAATGCTGCTTCTCTATCACCCTCACCTACAACACCAATTACAGTTTGATGTTCCCCCTTATCAGGATGAGGTTGAAAACCACATTTTTTAACCTTCTCCTCTACTTCTTTAATATTCTCTTCTGTCGCACTAGGTTCCATAACAACTATCATTTTTAATCTCCTCCTTAAATATTCTCACTTCTTTGATTTATTTTATGATAAAAAATTATTAACAACTTAATTTTACATTTGCTACTGCCAAATAATTACACAGCATATATCTTTTTATCCTAGGCATTATCTAGATTGTGATGGGATTAGATTTAGCATTGCCAAATCTCTACATAAAACAATTTTTGGAAATCATTTCACTGTTTCACTCTTCACTTGTTACTATTCTTACTGCTTCACTAATCCCTAATTACTTCTTTCAACTCCTTAATAAATCTTTTATTCTCATCAGGTAGTCCAATTGTAACGCGAATCTTAGTATCATAACCATAAGAATCCATACTTCTAATAATTACGCCGCGTTCTAACATTTCTTGAAATACCTGATTGTTATCTTGCTCTATATCTACCAAAATGAAATTAGTTTGTGTTGGCACATAATCTAAACCTAATTCTTCAAATTGCTGATATAAATATTTTTTGCCCTGCTGATTATATTCTAAACTCTGCTGCACATGTTCTTCATCCTCTAGACTAGCAATAGCAGCTTTTTGGGCCAAGGCTCCAATATTGAAAGGTTGTCTCACTCGGTCTATATAAGAAATAATTTCTTCATCAGCAATTCCATAACCAATTCTCAACCCTGCTAAACCATGAATTTTAGAAAAAGTTCTTAAAATAATTAAATTATCATAATCATCTAAATAATCAATTGTCTCAGGATAATCATCACTAGTCGCATACTCACTATAAGCTTCATCAAAAATAACTAAAACATCATCAGGAACTTCTTCTAAAAATTCTTCTACTTCTTCCTGCCCTACCATTGTACCAGTTGGATTATTAGGATTACAAACAAATATCATTTTAGTTTGTTCAGTAACTGCTTCTAGCATCGCGTCTAAATCATGGGTGTAATCTTTTAAAGGAACTTGCACTATATTTCCTCCCATAATATTAGCCGAAAATCTATATTCACTAAAAGTAGTTTCTGCCATAATAATCTCATCATCTGGATTCATAAAAGCTTGGCCCAGCATAATTACTATTTCATCAGAGCCATTACCAAAAGTTAATTCATTCTCTGCTACTCCTAACTTTTCACTTAACTTCTTACGCAGACGATAAACATTACCATCAGGATAAATATGTACATCTTCTGCTGCTTTTTTCATCACATCAATAGCAGATTGCGATGCTCCTAAAGGATTCTCATTAGAAGCTAACTTAATTACTTCTTCTAAACCTAACTCTCTTTTTACTTCTTCAATTGGTTTCCCTGGTACATAAGGTTTAATACTTAAAATTTCTTCACGAATCAAATCTTTTTTATTCGCCATTTTTTCCTACTCCCTCCTCAGCTAAATCTGGTCTTAACTTTTTAGCATCTTTTAAATAAATATGATTTAATTCTCCTAATTTTTTATCAGTATTATAATGAATTAGTATTCTAATGCATTTATCAAGTGCATCATTGATTGCTAACTCCTGACAACAAAACAAAGCAACATTATCCCACCCTAACTCTCTTGCTGCAACAGCTGGAAATGCACTATTTAAATCCGGTGTTAAAGAAAAAGTAACTGATGCTACATTATCTTCTTCTAATCCATTAGCAGCAATCATTTCATTTAATAATTTAGTAGTTGCTGTAATGATTGCTTTTTCTGTATCTTCTGTTACTGTAATTGCTCCTCTAATTCCACGTACTTTCATTCTTCCACTCCTTCCATCTAATTCTAACTTCTCTGCTACTTAAAAGTTATTACCCTCCGAGTTTTTTAGAAAACAAAAAACTCTCCGTGTAGCCCTAGTTGCTTTAATCTATGCTAATTAAGCGTGCAAGTTAGATGCAGTGCTTTTTGCTGGTCTCTTAGGTTACTGCTCTATGCCCCAAGCCGATTGCCATTTCATTTAAATGTAATAAGCCAATAGCAAAATAAATAGAAACACTAATATGATCACCTTCGCGGGCAATACCAATTTTACCGCCGACATTAAATCCCGTTGCTTTGGAATGAATCTGACTAATTGCTTCTCTCGTTGCTCCTGCTACTGCACCTAATTCAGCATGACTGTCTTCATCTATTACTTCTTCTCGTTCTGCAGCCACAATAGAACGTTCTACAATCTTTTTGATTGAAGAATTAAACTCTCCTCCAAAATCAACTGCTGCTACCTTCATCTCAGTATCTTTATACTTTGTTTTGATTTTATCTTCATCTTCTCGGTCACTTAAACTCATTTTAATTGCTGCTGAAGCTACTTTTTTACTTGTCTCATTTTTGTTCCCCATATAGAATCTCCCCCACTAACTAAAATAATAATACTTTATAAGCCAAAAAACTAAAAAAAGTACTCCCTATAGTCAGGAGTACGCGCACTTATCCCTATATCTATTCTACCCTGACTACTATCCTACAGTTTTATAACTATATTTTATTTTGAATTATCTACTTTTTTTACTCCTACTATTCTACTATACTACACTAACTACTGTTGTAAAAAATACTAACATATATTTTCCAACAACGCAAGAAAAAATTTAAAATTTAGCTTTTGCTTTAACTGTTCCTAGCTTCTTATATTCATTCTTTATCCAAAATTGCTGACCCTCTTTTAGAAAAACTATTTTTTCTGATATGTCTGATAACTGCAACCAAATTGCTTCTTTATATCCTCTAGCATCAATTGCCAATTTATCTCCTGGTCTAACTTTAACTTTAATAAATCCTGCTGCAAAATTACCTACTACTTCTTTATTAACCAAAAGTCTAACTTGCCAAGGATTATCATTGCCCTGCAATTTAAAAATTAAAGTACCTTCTTGAGGGGCAAATACAGTTTTAGCTGTTTGAGAAAATTTATCACTTTGATCCAATTTCAATATATATTTACTATAAGGCACTTTAGAAAGCAAACTTTTATCTACAGCAGTATTGCTCATTATAAACTGCACTGTTACCAATAATACTAATCCCACAACTACTACATTTAAAACTAACTTAGCAACCCACTTAACAAATCTTTCTAAGATTGACTCAGATTTATAATGCACATTATTCTCCCCCTTTAAGCACAGTTTCAATATAATAATATGCTTTTTAGAGGGAGACCATGCATAATTCAATCTTAAATTTGACTACCTACTAAATAAGCAGTTGAAAATGCAGCCTGCAGATTAAACCCACCGGTATAACCATCAATATCAATTATTTCACCAGCAAAGTATAATCCAGACACTAATTTAGATTCCATAGTAGAAGGATCAATCTCTGTAGTATCTATACCACCAGTGGTTACAATTGCTTCTCTAAAACCTCTCGTAGAAGTAATAGTTAATTTTAAATTAGTTAATAATTCTATTAGTTCTTCTCTTTCTGCCGTTGTAATTTGATGAACAAACTTATCAGACGGAATAGAAGATAATTCAATTATTACTGGAATCAATTTACGAGGTAATAAATCTCCCAAGCTATTCTTAAACTGCTTCCGAGAATACTTAGCAAAATCACGCTGCAGGCGATTATCTAGCTTTTCAAATGATAAAGCTGGTTTTAAATTAATACTCAGTTCTATATTTTGATCTAAATACTGTACTGCATCTCGGCTTAGCGTTAAAACAATTGGCCCACTAATACCAAAATGAGTAAACAACATTTCTCCAAATTCCTGTTCTTTCTCTTCTCCATTAACAATTAAAGTAGCCCTTACATTTCTTAAGTTTAAACCTTGAGCTTCTGTTACCCACTGTTCTTTAGTTTCTAAAGGAACCAACGATGGTTTAACTGCTTTAACCTTATGTCCTAATTCTTTGGCTATAGTATAACCATCACCAGAAGAACCAGTACTTGGATAAGCCTTACCTCCCACAGCTATTAAAACATTATCAGCTCTATATTCTGAACCTGATTCGATTCTTACTCCCTTAACTTCATCATCTTCTGTTAAAACCTCTGTAACTTTAGCATTTAATTTTAATTTTACCCCAGCCTGCTCAATATACTTCTTCAATGCTTTAACTATATCTCTCGCATCATCACTAACTGGAAAAACTCTATCTCCGCGTTCTACTTTAGTTTCAACCCCTAAATCTGAAAAGAAAGAACGCAAATGCCAGTTACTAAAAGTATAAAGAGCACTATATAAAAATTTCCCTGTTTCAGGAAAGTTATTTATCATTTCTTCAACTTCGCAGTCATTTGTTAAATTGCACCGCCCTTTACCAGTAATCAAAATTTTCTTTCCAACTTGTTCATTTTTCTCTAATAATAATACATCTTTACCTCTTTCAGCAGCTTTACCTGCTGCCATTAATCCTGCTGCTCCTGCTCCAATTACAATTAAATCATATTTTGACATCTATCTTTAACTCCTTTCTATATAAAGTTGCACTATCGTGCCACTAGCTAGTAGATAAAAGCTAGTGGCTAGTAGTAAATTCAAAACCAAAAAATAAGCAACCTCAAAATGGTATATCCCTGCTCCCACACTTAAAGTAAGACTGCATTGGTGGGAGATAAAATTATTTCGCAGCGTATTTAAATCTAGTTTGGTAATGAGTCTTAATGAAGTGAAATTAAAGTGAATTTAACTTAATTTTCGATTTAAATTAAGTTAAATTCACTTTAATTGAACGAATTTAGACGAATCAAACTAGATTTATAAGCGAAGAAACAATTTTATCTCACACCAGCAAGCTACACTTTATATAGATTATAACATAATTTATTACAATAAGAAAACCTCTTACTTATTATAAAGCAAGAGGTCTTTAACTTGAATTTAATCTTTTATTTTTACTGAAAGTTAATTACTTAGTTTCCACATCTATATTATTAAAATACTTCAACAAGTCACTATTAGGGGCTAAAAGCAAAGTAGTCTTTTCTTTCATAGTTTTTCTATAAGTTTCTAAAGTCTTTGTAAATTGATAGAATTCTTTATCTTGATTATAAGATTCAGCATAAATTTCTAAAGCTCTTGCATCTCCTTCCCCCCGCAAAGTCCTAGCCTTTTTGTTAGCTTCTGCTAAAATTATTTTTTTCTCTTTTTCTGCTTGCGAGCGAATATTTTTAGCTTTCTCTTCTCCTTCGGCTCGATATTTATTCGCTTCCTCTTTTCGTTTTGATTCCATACGTTCATAAACAGATTGGGCATTACTTTCCGGCAAGTCCGCTCGTTTAATTCGCACATCTACAATCTCAATTCCTAAGCTTTCACTATCTTCATTACTTTGCTGTGTCACATTTTTCATTATTTCTTGTCTTTCTGGAGAAATTATTTCATCTAACGTATATTCCCCTAATTCAGCTCTCACTTCCGAATAAACTATATCATCAAGCTGAGATTGAGCAGCATTCATAGTTCCAGCACTTTGGTAAAACAACAGTGGATCAACTATCCGCCACCGGGCAAAATTATCAACCTTTAAATTTTTCTCATCTGCTGTATAAATTTCTTTAGGTTCAGCATCATATTCTAAAACTCTTGTTTCAAAGTATCTTGTATTTTGGATGAAAGGTATTTTAAAGTTTAACCCAGGTTCAGTCACAACTTTAACCGGGTCTCCAAACTGCACTACAATTACTTGTTCAGTTTCATCTACTGTAAAAAAGACAAGATTAGCAGCAATTAATAATATAGCTAAAACAAGAACAATCGGAATCAATTTTTTCATCTATTCAGTTCCTCCTTTCAATTTATCTAAATTAAACATCTTTAATACTCCATTTGAGTCTTCGCCTGTTATAACTTTATCCATTTCCGGTAGAATTTCTTCCATTGTTTCTAAATAAAGTCTGGTCCGGGTTACTTCTTTTCCTTGATGGTAGCGTTTTAATAATTGATTAAATCTAGCTACATCACCTTCAGCTTCAGCAATTCTCTCTGCCTTATAGGCCTCAGCATTATTGATGATTTCTGCTGCCTCTCCCCTTGCTTCAGGAATTATTTGATTGCGATATGCTTGCGCTTGATTCATTTTTTTCTGTTTATCTTCTTTAGCACTAGCTACATCACGATAAGCATCTTGTACTGGTTCAGGTACTGAAACATCTTGGAATAGAAAATTATTAATATGAATTCCCGCTTGATATTCATCCAATAAATTCTGCAGCAACTCCTTCGCTTCTAATTGAATTTCTGTCTTTTTATCTGTTAAGACATCATTAATATTATTCTGTCCAATTACCTGTCGCAAAGATGCTTCAGATGCATCACGGACTGTGGAATTTGGCTTATTAATCCAAAATAAATATTGAATTGGATCTTTGATCTTATACTTGACTACTGCTTCAGCAGATACAATAGCTAAATCTCCTGTTAACATCAGTGATTCATCCTTCACCTGTTCATATCTAGCTGGTGGCCCAGGATCAATAGTCCTAAATCCAATCTCTATTCTTCTGACTTTTGTTACTTTTGGCGTATGAACTTCCTCAATTGGAAACGGCAAATGATAATGTAAACCAGATTCTGTCTGCCGCACATACTCCCCAAATCTTTTTACTACTCCCACTTCTTTTGGTCCTACTTTATAAACCCCAGTTGATAAATACAAAGCTATTAAAACTAACAAAATAATCCAAATTGGTAAACCACTAAATAACCCACTGCCAGAATTTTTCTGCCCTTGATTAATATCAGTTACTTCATCTTCCTCTGTATCAGCAGGATCTTGATCAGTAAATAATAATTTTACATCATCGAAAAACCCCATTAAATTACCTCCTACTTTAATTGTTTTTTTATTATTCTAACCTAATTGTATCATTTCTTCTTAAATTTTAAATGACCTTTTTCTAATCAATAAAAAAGACTACCAAGTCATAATCTACCTAGTAGTCTAATAAACAATCTATTTAACATCTAAATCAAACTATTCAATTTTAACTTTACTACTATCCTTATTATTTTCAAATTTCTTTTAATTGCATAAAAGCGTCTACTACACTAGGTGCAAATTGACTTCCTTTATTTTCTTTAATAATTGCTAAAGCTTTACCCTCTGGCATAGCCTTGCGATAAGATCTAGTTGAAGTCATGGCATCCCAAGCATCAGCTACAGAAATAATTCTGGATTCAAGGGGGATTTCTTCTGCTATTTTTCCTTCAGGATAACCTTCTCCATTCCAGTATTCATGATGATATAATACATATTGAGCTATTTTCTTTAAATTTTTAGAATTACTTAATATTTTATAAGCCCATTGTGGATGTTTTTTAATTATTTTATATTCTTGAGTAGTTAAAGCAGAAGGTTTATTTAATATTTTTTTACTAATTAAAATTTTACCTATATCATGCACTAATCCAGCCCAATATATTTTATCTATCTCTTCAGAATTTAATCCCATTTTTTTAGCAATTTTTTTAGCTACTTCAGCAACATTCTCTGAATGGCCTTTTGTATATTGGTCATGAATTTCTAAAGTCCTAATCATAGCAATTATTATCTCTCTTTTAACTGCTCCTTGTAAATCATTATACTCTTTAATAGTGTAAAATGAAGTAGCTAAATTTCTAAATGATTCTAGCATCTTTTTATCACTATCACTAAAATGATCATTATTGCTATTAGCAATATCTAATGAAATTCTTATTTTTTTAATATCATCTTTTAGAAAAATATCTAAATAAAGTGATTCTTTTATTTCTTTGAATACTAAATCTAACTCATCTATTATCTTCCTTGGTAAAACTGCTTTCATTTTTTCCGAATTATAAATTTCAATTACTTTTTTCTCTGCTAATTGCTCTTCTGAATTATATAAATAATCCCGTTTCAAATTTAATTCTTTTAATAGTTCAGTTCCATACCCAATTGTATTAATAGTTACCCAATGTTCTCCATCATATTTAGCAACACTACCATAATCTGCTACATCTATTAATTTAAGAGCTACTTCTAATAAATCTGATAAAAATAAAATTTCATTCTGCAATGAAGAACGACTTAAATAATTTGATAAGTCAATTAAATTCTCCAGTCCTACGCTAAGATTTTTAGCTTTTGATAAAGTCATCTCTAATTGTTCTTTACTCTGTTGCTGTTCACTAATATCTCTAGCTATAGAGACAACTACTTTCTTCTTATCTATTTCCATAGTATGAGCATTAATTTCTACAGGAATTTTCATTCCTTGTTTAGTCATATGCTCAGTTTTAAACCGTATAGAACCTTTTTCTTTTAAAGTTTTAATAACTTTTTTATAATCATCTTCAGTTAAAATAGAACTATCAATATCCTGGGGCGACATTTTGAGTAACTCTTCTTTATTATAACCTAAAGCTTGACAAGCTTTTTTATTAACTTCAAGAAATTCTCCTAAACCATCTTCAGTGATTCTATGAATAAATACAGCATCATTTAATTTATTGAATATCCCCCAATATTTTTTCTCTAATTCTTTTGATTTCAAAAATAATTCACGCATATTTAATAAATTACAAATTCTAATTTTTAATGCTGCTTTAGTAATCGGCTTACGAATCACATCATCAAATAAATATTCAGATTTTTTATACTCTTCAGCCTCATTAGTAGTTAATAATAAAATAGGAAGAAATCTTAATTCTTGTTTTTTAGCGACTTTTTGCAATTTATTCTGTATTTCACTAATATCACTTTGGTCAATTATCATCAAATCATAATCAATATCATCAACAGTACTATCAATGTTGTATTCCCCATTTAATAATTCATTCAATATTTTTGAATTTTCATCACTAGTATTTAAAAGCAAAATATTGGTCTCTTTTTTTAATAATGTGAGTATATCATTCATAATTTACACCCCACCTTCTTAGCTTTGCAACCAAAATAATAGTTCCACTATACTTTTAATTATTCTCCTTCGAAGAAATAATACCTTTTTCGACATTTAAAATATATAAGATTTTATTATTTCTTAATTATTTAGTATAATAATATCTAACATCTAATATAATGAGGTGAAATTTATGAATAATAAATTAATTTCTCTATTTTTAACGTTTATTTTAATTTTAACCGTAACTGTAATTGCTCATGCTGAAACTATTTCTTTACTTTCTAATAGCACTTTAACAGCAACTCCTCAATCATTATTCATCGCAGTGGAAATCACAGGGGCAGATGAAAACAAAGCACACTTAAAAAATCAATTTACAACTTATATTAAAAAATTTAAAAAAGATTTAATTGATAACAGCAGTCTAAGCAGTTCAAATATTTCTCAATCGGAAATTATAAACTCATCTTATATTAAAAAAACAGGATATAACAATCCTCAAGTTTATGAAAAAAGAGTGCAACTAAAATTAACTCTTAATCACAAAAATACAGAGGAAATTCAAGCTAACACAGAAAAGATCATTGATTTAATTGCTGATAATAATCCTCGCTATCATAATGCTCAATATAATTCTTTATCTGAATTAGAATTAGACTATGAAGAAGCATATTATTTCTTTGCTAATCCTCAAAAATTAGAAATCCAATTATTTAATAATCTTTTACAGCAAAATAAAAGAAAATCTGAAACTTTAGCTCAATTATTAGCTAGTAATTCTTTAACATTAACTAAAATTGAAGAACTTAAAGCAGCTAATATAAACAATCAGAAACAAAAAATTAATCGTAAGCAACCACAAGTTCCTAAAGAAATAACATTAAAAACTACTTTTAGAGTTGAATACCAATTAAAATAAAAAACTAAAAAAGACTTCTCCGCTTGGAGAAGTCTTTTTAATAATTATCCAAATACTGTAGTTACCGTATCTAAAACCATATCTGTCATCCGGTCTACTCCTTCTTGAATTTTCTCTTTATCAGCTCTAGTTTGGTCAAAAATATGATCAGAAACTGTCAATACAGTAGCAGCTCTTAACCCATATTTAGCTGCAATATTATATAAAGCAGCTGTTTCCATTTCTGCTGCTAACACTCCACGTTCTGATAGTTTTTTCAACTGTTCAGTATAATTATCATCTTTACCATAAAAATAATCAGAAGTTACAATTTCTCCTACATGCACAGGCATATCTAAATTTAAAGCACTCTGATATAAATTGTGAATTAACTCAAAGTCAGCTGGAGGAGCAATAATAAGATCCTCTTCTAATTGATTCATTGTTGTTCCAGAAGTTGCAGCAGATTGAGCTATTATTAAATCAGCGGGATCTAAATCTTGAGTTAAAGCACCACAAGTTCCCACTCTAATTAAAGTTTCTGCTCCCAACATCTTCAATTCTTCTAAAATAATCGAGATAGATGGTACCCCCATTCCTGTAGTCTGAATGGAAACGTCTATCCCATTAAATTTTCCAGTATAACCATACATCTCACGATATTCATTATATAGTTCCACATCCTCTAAAAAGTTTTCTGCCATATACTTTGCTCTCTGAGGATTACCAGGTAATAATACAATATCAGCTACTTCACTTTCTTCAGCTTCAATATGAATCGGCATTTTTTAACCTCCTTGGAAAATTTATATTAATTGTAGTATTTTATCTATTTTATTAGCTAATTCATTAAAATCATAGCCTCTATTTTCTAAGTTTGACAATTCTGCTTCCTCTAATTCATCATAAACCTTTTCTAACAGTTCAACAATTTCTTCAAAATGAACTACATAATCATATGTCTCTAACTTTTCACCATTATCAATAAATTTAAGTACGTTTCCATCTCGCTCCTCAAAATCAAAATTTATCTCTATTTTTTCTCCTCTAATATGATGGGGACAGCTAGAAAATTTAGTTAGCTTATAAGCAGTATCTTGAATATAACCTTTTATCTGCTGCGCTTTATCTCTTTTATCTTCCCAGCTAGCTAATTTTTCATTGATCTCGTCCAATAAATGAAATTTTTTTCTAGTTTTAGTCATGGCAAACCCCTCCTAAAAAATAATATATTTACTATTATATATTTTCTACTTTTTACTCTTAATTCCTCTATATTTATCCATTTTTTTATCATTTATTTATCACAGGAGGGCATTTATAATTCATAATCTTCTACTAACCCTTTTAAATCCTGGGCCAACTGGGCTAATTCCTGCGCAGATCTGCTTATTTCTGAAGACATACTATCTAAATCATCAGTAGCAGTATTAACTTGATCACTATTAGCCGCTAATTCTTCAGCGGAGGCACTAGTTTCTTCAGTCGAAGCACTAGTATCTTCAATCAAATCTGCAATTTCAGAAAATCCATTGCCAGTCTTTTCGATCAATTCTGTTCCTTCATCAGTTTTTTCAACAACTTCATCTATTTCCTGCCGACCTTTTTGTGACTGTTGTTGCGTTTCTTGGATTAATTGATTGGCTTTCTCTGTAGCTTGGGCTGTTTCATCTGCTAAATCCTTAATCTCATCTGCTACTACTGCAAAACCTTCTCCAGCTTCTCCCGCCCTAGCTGCTTCAATACTAGCATTTAAAGCTAATAAATTAGTCTGTTCTGCAATCTCATTAATCATATCTACTATTTCCCCAATTCGTTGGGAGGTGTTATCTAAATTATCAATAGTTTCTTTAGTTTCTTCGACAGAATTATCCACTTCTTTCATTTTAGAAATAGTTTGATTAATTAACTTTTGACCCTCATCTGTTTTTTCATAAGTTTGTTGTGCCAAATCCGCTAATTCTTGACTACTTCTCGAAATTTGATTAATCCCTTGAATCATATCTTGTACATTATCAGTAGTAGTATCAATAGCTGCATTACCTTCCTGTGCTGAAGCAGACAACTGTTGACTATAAGCCGAAATATCTTCAATTGAAGATAAGACCTGTTCTAAAATATTTTGCTGAGCATCAATCATATTATTAAACTCACTTACAATTTTCCCAATCTCATCATTACTATCGAATTGTAAACGAGTGGTTAAATCACCATTAGCAATTTGTTTGAACTTTTCAAAAATAACATTGATCTTTTCATCCACTTTATTAGCAATAAATAACACTAATAAAATTACAACCACTGTTACAGATAAAATGATTTTCAGCATAGTAAATAAATTATCTTGTTGACTTTTAGCTAATTTATCTTTGGAAATACCATAAGCTACCGTTGCAACTTTTTCACCAGCAACATTTTTTAGCGGTTGCTCAAACATTATATAATTATTTTGTAATTCTTGGGGTGCAGCTTTTATGCCTGTTTTTTGACTCCAAAATTTATTCGCAGCCGTAACGTAATCTTCCTTCAATTTAATACCAGAAAAATAAGTTTCGCTCTTTTTGGAATTGTTTAATACTATATTATTAAGTTGCCCACTATATAAATTAGTATTGTTATTCAAAATCTCTCCCACTACAAAAGCGCCCACTAATTCATTAAATATTTTAACAGGAACTACACTCATTAATACTAAACCATCCTGCTTGTTGCCATTAACCACTAACTGTTGACTAATTTTATTCTTAGGAGTATCCTCTTTAGCTAATACATCTGCAGGATAATTCACATAAGTATTAAAAGTCTCTTGTTCCTCTCGCAGTTTTTTGAAAACTTTTGGAAAAGGTAATTGATCTTGAAAATTACGGCTATTATTACCACGACGAATTACAGCTCCCTTAGGGGTTACAAAAGTAGCAAAATCAATACTTTCACTATCAATTACTTTTTTTAGTTTAACATAAATCATTGCTGGATGTTCAGCCTTAATTTGATTCATTAATTCAGTATTTCTCAACAATCCAGTTCCAATCTGTTTTAATCTCGTTGCTCTAGTATCTAAAAAACTCTTTACTACTTTTAAATTAGTTTGGCCTTGGTTATTTAATTCCCCCCGCAATATATCTTGATTAGACCTTTGAATAAAGAAACCAGTTATGATTAGAGGGATTAGTACAATCAACATCATTATTATTAACAATTTCCATTTAATTGATAGACTGCGCCAGGAAAAGTTCACTAAATCCACCTTCCTCCACAAAATTATAGATTAAATTTAAATTGGACAATGGAAGCCGGATGGCTTCCATTGAAAATTACAAATTTAATTAATCTATTTCTTATTAAATTACTCTTTACTACTTACTGTATCATACCAAACTGCAAAGATAATAATTAGACCTTTTACGATATACTGGTAAAATGTGTTGATCCCTAATAAACTCATTCCGTTATTTAAAATACCAATTACAAATGCACCAATAATTGATCCTGTAATGCGTCCATAACCACCTGTGAAACTAGTACCTCCAATTGCTACAGAGGCAATTACATCTAATTCTAACATTTTACCTAAGTTAGGGTTAGCACCATTTAAACGGGACGCAAGAATAATCCCTGAAATACTAGCTAAAACTATATTAGATGTAAAGACAAACATCTTAACTTTAAATATATTTAAGCCAGATAAACGAGAAGCCTCTTCATTACCACCAATAGCATAAATTGCTCGACCTAATTTAGTATTTCTTAAAATAAAGACACCAATCATTATAATTACTGCAAAGATAGCTACTGGCACTGGAATCCCTTTATAACTACCAAATACTGCTGCAGCAAATAAGATTCCTACCGTACTTGCTACCATATTAACTATTGTATCGAACTTACTCACTTCAGTCCCGAATTCTTTTTTCTTCTGATTAGCTTTAATAATAGCATAAATACTTCCTATCAAGGCTATTCCTAAAATAATTAAACTAGGAACTTGAGGAATATATCCTCCGCCAATGACCCCAAATAAATCATTTCGCACCGGAACAGAACTACCATCAGTAATTACCATTGCTAAACCACGGGCAATAGTCATCATACCTAAAGTAATCAAGAACGGATGAATATCATATTTAGCGATCCAAAATCCATTCCATAAGCCAATACCTACACCGCAAAGTAGAATAGTTAAAATTACTGAAACCCAAACTCCTAAGCCAGCCTGCATCAATAAAGTTACTGTTACTGCTGATAAACCTACTATTGAACCAACAGATAAGTCAATACCTGCTAATAAGATTACCATTGTCATTGTAACAGCAATAATACCTCTAATTGTTGTCTGTCTAGTTAAATTTGTTAAGTTTCTTGGCGTAAAGAAAGACGGTGCTAAAGTAGTAACTAAAATAGCTAATCCAATCAGTGCCAATAAAGTCCCATTTCCTTCAATCAGTTTTTTCAGATAATACATTGTTCCTTTATTATTATTATCCATTTTTTTACCTCCTACTAAAATTTATCCTTAAAAGTTACCTGAAGCGTATTCCATAACTTTTTCTTTAGTTGCTTCGGCTCGGTCTAATGTTGCCACTGCTTCTCCTTCACACATTACTAATACCCGATCACTCATACCTAATACCTCTGGTAATTCAGACGAAATCATGATTACCGTTACACCTTGTTCCACTAATTTATTCATCAACCGATGAATTTCAACTTTAGCTCCCACATCAATACCACGCGTTGGTTCATCTAAAATCAAAATATCCGGATCCGTTGTTAGCCATTTTCCAATAACTACTTTCTGCTGATTACCACCACTTAAAGTAGCTACATTAGCATCTATACTCGGCGTCTTAATTGATAATTGATCTACATATTCTCTAGTATTTTTTCTTTCTTCTTGTTCATTCATAACTCCCATAGTAGAAAACTTACTTAAGGAAGCTGCAGAAACATTATCAACAACATTTCGAGTTAATAGTAAACCAATCTCTTTTCTATCTTCTGGAATTAATCCTATACCGTGTTCTACTGCTTCTTCAGGAGAATTAATCTCAACTTTATCTCCTCTAATATAAACTTCACCATGAGTATCATCAGGATAAGCACCAAAGATTCCAGAAACTAATTCTGTTCTTCCTGAACCCATTAAACCTGCAATACCTAAAATTTCTCCTTTATAAGCTTCAAAAGAGACTCCCTTTACTTTCTTTTCTCCTTCACGCAGTGGATGGTCTACTTCTAAATCTCTAACTTCTAATGTTTTTTCTCCCCGCTCAAATTTTTCTTTAGGGAACATTTCATCTACTTCATCTCCAACCATCCTTGTAATAATACCATCTAGAGTAATATCTTCAATCTTAGTAATATCTCCAATACTTTTACCATCTCTTAAGACAGCTACTCTATCTGCTATCTGTTCAATCTCTTCCATCTTATGAGAGATAAAGACCATACAAACACCTTGTTCTTTTAATTCATTAATTACTCTAAATAATTCATCAACTTCTGAATCAGTTAAAGCAGAAGTCGGTTCATCTAAGACTAAAATTTCTGCATTTAAAGATAAAGCTTTAGCAATCTCAATCATCTGCTGCTTACCAACTGTTAAATCCTTGATTAAATCTGTCGGTTCAATATCATAAATATTTAACCGAGCTAATACTTTTTCTGTTTCATTATATAGTTTACCCCAATTGATACTTGGTCCATTAGTATACTGCCGATCAAGAAAAATATTCTCTGCTACACTCATCCCAGGAATTAAATTTAATTCCTGATGAATAATAGCTACTCCAGCTGATTCTGCTTCTTTTGTATTAGCAAATTTTTTCCGTTCACCTTTGATATATATTTCGCCTTCATGAGTAGAAGCAGGATGAACTCCACTTAATACTTTCATTAATGTTGATTTACCTGCCCCATTTTCACCAACTAAAGCCAATACTTCTCCTTTATATGCCTTCAAATTAACATGGTCTAGTGCTCTAACTCCAGGAAAATCTTTGATGATGTCCTTCATTTCTAACATCACTTCAGACAATTCTATCACCTTCTCTAGTCATTATTTTAACAACCCCTTTCAGAAATTCAATTCCGAAAGGGGCTGTTGTGTGTTAATTATTAATTATTCTTACTCTCCAAAAATATCTTCTTCACTGTGGAAACCAGCTTCAATTACTGTATCTTGGATATTATCTTGTGTTACTCTAACAATTGGAGTTACAATTGTAGGAACTTCTTGATATCCATTGTCAATCATGCGGTCAATATCAGCTTCAACTACATTTGTTACCTCTTTATCCGGATTGTTCGCAAGCTTAAATGCAATCTGAGCTGCCGTCTTAGATAAAGGCTTGATCTTCTTAAAGATTTCAACTGTCTGCTTACCTTGCTCAACAAATCTAATATTAGTTAAGTCAGCATCAGAACCTGCTACAAATACTTTACTAGTATCAGCTAAACCTTGAGATTCTAGAGCTGCAATAACTCCTCGTGCCATTCCACTATTGTTACAAATAAATGCATCAATGTTGTTATTATACTTATTTAACGCATTTTCAGCAGTCGCCATAGCTTTATCAGGAGACCAACCTTCATGAGACTGTTCTACGACTAATTCTAATCCATCATGCTGGTCAATGATTTCTTTTGCTCCACTACTCATATAACGAGCATTAGAGTCACCAGGCTGCCCTTTAATTAAAGCAACATTTCCTTCAACTGCACCTTTATGTTCCTTGAACCATTTAACCATTTCTTTACCTTGTAGCGTTCCAACGGCCCAACTATCCTGCATTACGTGAATATCTAACGGACCATTCTGCAGCATAGAGTCATATCCTACTACTTTAACGCCTTCTTCATGTGCTTTTTCAACCATTGCACCAGCTGTCCCCGTATTAACTGGTTGTAGTACAATTACGTCTACACCTTTAGCTAGCATATTTTCAAATTTAGACATTTGTAGAGAAGATTTATTATTAGCAGAATCAAATACTACTTCCGCTCCTAAAGATTCTGCTTCTTCTGTAAAGTATCTTCTATCTTTCTTATATCTTTCTTCCTGCATCGTCTTCAATAAGAAACCAATCTTAATTTTACCATCATCTTCATCATCACTGCCACCAAACCAACCTGCAAATGCCATACTACTAAATAGAGTCAACGCCAACGTAACAATTAATAGAATACTTAACTTTTTCTTCATCGAATCCCTCCACTTTTTAAATTTTCTGAATTTTCAGCAAATAACCTTATATAGCTGATGTGGATTATAAAATTATAGGGATCATACATATTACGAGTTATATTATTCTAGGGGCAAATTATAAACTAATAATTTATTATTAGACCCTGCTTATTATTAAATATCATAATAATACTACTAATCATCCTTGCTTATATGCTTTTTCATCTTATAAAAGGAAGTTTACGGTTGCTCTACTATCTATCCTCACCTCCTTTTAAAACTAAAAAGAGCTAGAGAAACCTCTTGCTCCACCATAGAAATAATATAGAAGCCCCACTTCTCTATGATGCAACCAGAGTTTTCCCTAGCTCTTGCCTAATCTAATCAGTAACACGCTAGATGAAAAACGCAAATAATTATTAACTTGTACTTAAAATTATAATAGTCTCTGGTTACTTTGTCAAGAAATTTTTAAAATATTTCCGACTTTTTTCACTTTTTTATCACAATCTTCTCATATAATTACCTTCTATGCTATAATTATAATTCCTTCTTTTTAATTAAATTTTATAAATTATATTCTTCGACTAATTGTTGCAATTCTTGTGCTAATTGAGCTAATTCCTGTGCTGAATTACTTATTTCTGCAGACATACTATCTAAATCATCAGTAGCAGTACTAACTTGGTCACTATTAGCAGCTAATTCTTCTGCCGAAGCACTAGTTTCTTCAGTCGAAGCACTAGTATCTTCAATTAAATCAGCGATCCCAGAGAATGCCTCTCCTGTTTCTTCAATCAATTCTGTTCCTTCATCTGTTTTTTCAACTACTGCTCCTATTTCCTGTCGACCTTTTTGAGATTGCTGCTGTGTTTCTTGAATTAAATGATTTGCTTTTTCTGTTGCCTGAGCTGTTTCATCAGCTAGATCTTTAATCTCATCTGCGACTACCGCAAAACCTTCTCCCGCTTCTCCAGCTCGAGCTGCTTCAATACTAGCATTTAAAGCTAATAAATTAGTCTGCTCTGCAATCTCATTAATCATATCTACTATTTCACCAATTTCTTGTGAAGTATCATCTAAATTATCAATTGTACCTTTAGCTTCTTCAACTGATGTATCTACTTCATTCATTTTAGCAATCGTTTTATTAATTAATTTTTGTCCTTTATCTGTTTTTTCATAGGTCTGCTGTGCTAAATCAGCTAGTTCTTGACTACTTCGAGAAATTTGATTAATTCCCTGAATCATATCTTCTACATTAGCAGTTGTAGTATCAATAGCTGCATTACCTTCCTGGGCTGAAGCCGATAATTGTTGACTATAAGCCGATAAATCTTCAGTTGTATTTAATATTTTCTCTAAAATTTCCCTTTGATCTTTAATAGCTTGATTAAATCCCCTTGCTAAGTCACCTAATTCATCTTCGCGTTCTAAATTAACTTGAGTATTTAAATTACGCTGGGCAAAATCCTGCACACTAGTTAATATTTTGTCAATTCCATTAGTGATATATTTAGATACCATAAATATTACTAAGGCTACAATAACAGTTCCTACAACAAAAACACCTAAAATAATCATTAGAGTATTTCTTTTTACTTTATTAATTCTCCCCTTAGCACTATTTAAAGTAGAATTAATAACTGACTCATAACTTCCTGAACCAACTAACCATTCTGTTCCTGGAATTTGTTCAACATAACCAAATTTAACTTCTTTTTCACCAGTATTAGGATTAGCATACACATACTCCACAAAATGTTTATCATTTTCTAAAGCTTCAGCAAATGATCTAATGATATACTTTCCATTACTATCTTGTAACCCCCAACGATTAGTACCTTCTAAATCAGGGTCTGGTGGCAAAGAAATAGTTTCACCCTGATTATCACCTTTATACTTATAAATGAAAAAATAACCTGCTTCCCCAAATCTAACATCTTTGTTATGCTCTACAATTAATTGTCTTAATTCTTCTTGTGACAGTTGCGATTGATTCCTTTGATATACTTCTCCTAAACTTTGCGCCATGGAATGAACTGCATTCTGAATTCTTTCTTTTTCTTTTTCTAGTAGTACTTTTCTTAAATTAGAATTATTTCTATCTTGTAAACTATCAAATTGATTATTAATAATCAATCCCAGCACCAACATTACAATTAAAAAAGTACCGCCCACACCTATTAGAATTTTATTCTTAATTGATAAGTCCTTAATCCATTTCACAGTTCCACCTCCCTATTCTACTTTTAAAACAAACTAATCTATATTTATTTTTAATTATATTTGTAGTGTTAATTATTTAATTCCACATAATTTTACATATTCCTTTATTATTTTTTGATTTATTATATTTTTAGTCAAAAATAACCAAAAAAATAATAAAGTGGGCATCTGCCCACTTTAACTAAAAGATATTTTATAGATCTAACAATAGATCATTTTCTTTAATTAATCCCCATTTACGCATTAATTCTGCAAAAATAATAGTTAATATTGCGGGGAGAATAAAATGAAGTAGTAAAATAGGCCATAAAACATTAGAATTCATTGCTTCAATAGTACCAAACTGTCCTACTAAACCAGCTGTTCCCATTCCTGAACCAATTGGAATATTCTTCATTTTAAAGACTGTTGTTGCTAATGGCCCCAAAATTGCCCCACTTAAAGTTGGCGGTATCCAGACCAGAGGATTATGCACAATATTCGGCATCTGCAGCATAGATGTTCCCAATCCCTGACTGACTAAACCGCCCATCCCATTTTCTCGATAACTCATTACAGCAAAGCCAACCATTTGAGCACTACAACCTACAGTAGCAGCACCAGCAGCTAAACCACTTAATTTTAGCATTAATCCAATTGCTGCACTACTAATTGGTAAAGTTAACGCCATCCCCATTAAAGTAGAAACTATAACTCCCATCGGAACTGGCTGTAATTGAGTAGCCTTCATAATCACTTGCCCTAAATATTTCATAAAACTATTAATCCCCGGGCCAACAAATTTAGCCATTAAGCCCCCGGTAATAATTACTATACTAGGAGTCAACACAATATCTAATTTTGTTTCTTTAGAGATCAACTTCCCAAATTCTGCTCCAATTACTGCTGCTAAAAAAGCTCCCACCGGACCACCAAGTTCTGCCCCAGCTCCTCCTGTAACAGCTGAAGTAAACATTACTAAAGGTGGAGCTTCTAGTCCATAAGCAACAGCTACTCCAATTGCTGGTCCCATCATTGTTTTAGCTATTTCATAAAAATCAATCAATAACGGTATATTTAACTTTTGGCCTAATACTTTCAAAATTAAACCTACAATTAGTGAAGCAAATAATCCTTTAGCCATTGAACCTAAGGCCTGAATTCCATAACGCTTAACTGATATTTCAATATTCTTTTTAGCTAAAAATTCTTTAAGCTGTTTTCCCATTATTATCACTCCCTACTAAATCAAAACTAATATCTAAGGAATTACTGCTATGAGTTAGTGCTCCTACAGAAATTATATCAACTCCTGTTTTAGCAACATCTACCACTGTAGATGCATTAATTCCACCAGAAGCTTCAACTATTGCTCTTCCATTTATCAACTCTACTGCTTCTTTCATTAGATTTACTTCCATATTATCTAACATTATTATATCAGCTTTTGCTCTAAGTGCCTCTTCAACCTGCTCTAAAGTTTCAGCTTCTACTTCTATTTTAACTGTATGTGACACATTATTTCGCACCTTATCTACTGCAGCCCCAAGACTTGCTACAGCTGCTAGATGATTATCTTTAATCATTACTGCATCATATAATCCCTGCCGGTGATTAAAACCTCCACCTAAACGGACTGCTGCTTTTTCTAAAATTCTTAACCCCGGAGTTGTCTTCCGAGTATCTACAATTCGCACTTCAAAATCTGCTACCAGATCACTAAATTTTCTAGTTGTAGTAGCTATACCAGACATCCGCTGTAAAAAATTCAAAGCTACTCGCTCTGCTGTTAATAAAGAAGCAGTAGCACCACTAATTTCTGCAATTTTGCCTCCTGCTCTTACTCTAGCTCCTTCATCAACACAAGCTTCAAACTCAATTTCATTATCTAAAGTGCTAAACACAAGTTCGACCACTTCTAAACCAGCTACTACTCCTTCTTCTTTCACCTTAATAATTCCCTGACTAATTTGACCAGAATCAATCAATGACTCAGTAGTCAAATCTCCAGTTCCTATATCTTCTTCTAAAGCCATTTTAATTTTTTGTAAAACTTGAGGTTTCTTTAAATTCAATTTTTTCTGCCCTCCATTCATTTTGACGCTGTATTACAATATGTTTTTTCCATTCTGCTCTAGATTGAGGATAATTTATCCGATAATGAGCCCCTCTACTTTCTGTTCTTAACAGCGTAGATTTCATAATTAAATAAGCAACAGTTAACATATTTTGTACTTCCCAAGCCTTAACTTCAGTTAAACGCAATTCTAATAACTGTAATTTTTCCTCTATCTCCCTTAAAGCAGTTTGTAAATCATTTTGCTTTCTAATTATTCCTACACTACTCATCATTAAATTTTGCAATTTTCTTTTTAAGCTTGTTAAATCTATATCTGATTTATTGATTTTAGCTGCACTATTAAAATTGAATTCAGTAACTAATTTATAATCTTCTTCTTTAATTTTTTCAGCAGCTCGATGACCATAAACTAAACCCTCTAACAAAGAATTACTTGCTAATCTATTAGCACCATGCACAGCTAAACAAGCAGTTTCTCCACACGCATATAATCTTTGCACACTAGTTTGAGCATCAATATTAATTTTAATACCACCCATAAAATAATGAGCTGCAGGCTTAACTGGAATATAGTCCTGACTAATATCAATTCCTAAGGCTAAACAGTTTTGATAAATAGTCGGAAATCTGCTCTTAATAAAATCTGCACCTAATTCAGTTAAATCTAAGTAGACATAATCTTCTTCCTGTTCTACTAATTCCTGCTTAATAGCTCGGGCTACTATATCACGCGGAGCTAATTCAGCTGATTCATGGTATTCTGACATAAACCTTTGACCATTAGCAGTTCTCAACTTAGCTCCTTCTCCTCGTACAGCCTCGGAAATCAAAAATTCATCAGCATCTTCTATATTCAATACTGTAGGATGAAATTGCATCATTTCTAAGTCCATTACTTCTGCTCCAGCCCGATAGGCCATAGCAATTCCATCTCCAGTTGCAACTTCTGGATTAGAAGTAAATGAATATAACTGTCCACTACCACCAGTAGCTAATATAACAGCTCGAGATTGATAAAGCAAATATTCATCTGCCTCTTTATCATAAACATATGCTCCATAACATCTATTATCTTCGGTAATTAGGTCCACAACAAAACTATTATCCTGACCTTTAATTTGAGGATGCTGACGAACTTGCTCCACTAACTTATTACTAATTTCTTTTCCTGTCGCATCACCACCAGCATGCAGAATTCGAGATTTGCTATGACCTCCTTCTTTAGTCAAAGCAAAATTTTCATTATTTTTATCAAATTCAACTCCCCAAGCAACTAATTTTTCAATCTGCTCTTTGGCCTCCGAAACTAATATATCTACAGCACAAGGAGTACACAATCCCGCTCCAGCTTTAATAGTATCTTGATAATGCATCTCAGGACTATCTTCCTTGGCCCAAGCAGTAGCAATTCCACCTTGAGCATATCTAGTATTACTCTCTGCAAAACTTTCTTTGCTTAAAACAGTTACCTCTCCTGCTTCTGCAAGTTCAAGGGCAGAAGTTAAACCAGCAATGCCAGTTCCAATCACTAAATAATCAGTAGTTATTCTTTTACAATTATTCATATTTAAATTAACTAGATATCTAGGCAGCATATTATCAACCTCATCTTTAATTACTTAATTTTAACATCCTATTTAGAGCCTCTTGAGCCTTACTTCTAATTTCTTTAGGAACAGTAATTTGATAGTTCATATTTTCTAAAGCTTCTACTATATCACTTACTGTTGTTAATTTCATATTTTGACAGATCAACCCCTGACTTAAAATGTAAAATGTCTTATTAGGATTATCCTGTTGTAACTTATGTAAAATTCCCATTTCAGTTCCTACTACAATCTTTTCTGTATCAGTCTTTTGAGCATAATCTATAATTTGAGCAGTACTCCCCACAAAATCTGCTGCTTTTACAACTTCTGGATCACATTCGGGATGCACTACAACTTTAGCTTCCGGATGAATATCACGCACCTGTTTAATATCTGCTTCTTTAACACGGCAATGAGTTGGGCAATAGCCAAGGTCACAAATAATCTCTTTATCTGTCTTTTGAGCTACATAATTACCCAGATTTTTATCTGGAACAAAAATAATTTTTTCACTATCTAAACTTTCTACAATATCTACTGCATTTGAAGATGTGCAGCATACATCACTCTCAGCCTTGACCGCAGCTGAAGAATTAACATAACAAACAACTGTAGCTTCTGGATATTCTGTCTTTAATTCTCGCAAATCATCTATTGACATCATTTCTGCCATCGGGCAACCAGCATTTCTTTGCGGCAGTAATACAGTTTTGTCAGGAGATAAAATTGCTGCACTTTCAGCCATAAATTTAACCCCACAGAATACAATAGTTTCAGCTTCCAAATTAGCAGCTTTTCTACTTAAGCCTAATGAATCACCTGTATAATCTGCTAAATCTTGAATCTCATCTTCTTGATAATTATGGGCCAAAATCACTGCATCTTTCTTCTTCTTCAAATTATTAATTTTAGCAACTAACTTTTCTTTCATTTTTTCCACCACCTAAAATAATTTAACTTTCGTTAATTTTATCACTTTTATCTAATTTTATAATCTCCTTTGTGTAATGTCAAGTGTCTTTACACCTTATTTAATAATAAAACAGTAGATAAGAATTAGCTTATCTACTGTAATATATAGCTTATATTTAAAATAATCAATATTAATTCTGCCAGGATCTAATTAAAGACGAAACCCCTTGAATAAAGAATACACCAGCTACCCAATAATAAACAAAATCAGGATAAAGTAAAATTAAAGCTCCTACTCCTAAGTAAATGATCCCCGTAAAAAGTAAACTTGCCCGCTCTGTTTTATTCGTTTTTTCACTCACGATATCAGCCACCTTTATAAAACTTGTGTGATCTAGGAGAGTATTCCAAGTCCAAGAATGTAAATTAGAGTCTAACAATTCATTTCTCACTTCACGCCAAAAATAAGGGAAAAAGACAATATTCAAAAATATACCAATTAAAAATAGACTTAATAAGTAAGTTACGCCTGAATAATAATCACCCCAAGTTAATAGCAATCCACTTTCATCCATGAAGAGTCCTAAACCTATACCATAAATAATAGCAGCCTGTCGGCGATTAAAATAATTAGACCCCACAATCGAAATCCAAGCTGCAAAACAAATTAATAAAATACCAAAATAAAAATGATGTACATGATGACCAAATAGAATTATATTACGCCCAATATGAAAAGTAGCATCGGGAGTTAAACCTTCTTTAGCTACTTGAGCAAATTTAGTTTCTGCTGAACCTGCTATTAAAACCATTAGTCTAATTGTCAAAAATGAAAGCAAATAAGAAATAGTAATCAAAAAAGGTATCCTCTCATCCTTTTTGATAGTGACTTTAACCACCCCTTTCTGATTAACTTCAAATATATCTTACTTACTATAGATATTTTTATTATTTATCAAATACTAAATTAATAATCCTCTAGTATAAATCCTTTTTCTTTTAATTTATCTTTAATCAAAGTTAAAACCTCTTCATTTAATGCTTCTATAGTATGCAAATGTACTCCATCCGTTAAAGTTGATAACGGTTTTACTTCTTTATTTTCATAATCTTCCATAAAATCTTCCAAATCAGATTTGGATTGAATTACTAACCTTCCTTTCAGTTCACCATACATAGGGTGTTCTACTACTACATCAGCAATCCGTCCTCCATATTTAATAATTGTCTCTAATTCTTCTTGTACATCTTCTGCAGCAACTCCATGTTGACAAGCAATTATTTGCTGAACCATATTATCATTATTATCAGAGATTATATACCCTTTTGAAGTAGCTAAAATCTCATGCCCTTCAGCTCTCAATAACGCAATATCCTGTACTATCACCTGGCGGCTAACTTCAAATAAATCAGCTAAGTTGGAACCAGTAATTGGAGATTGACTAACTTGTAATTTATTTAAAAGTTCTTCCCTTCTATCTGTGGTAGACATATTATGCACCTCGCAATACTTTTTTTCTAAAATAATTTAATATTTTGTCTGCTACTAAGTTACAAATTAATAATCATTTTTAATTTGTATCAATTATAACATATTGTTCCTGAATTACAAACTAAAATTTATCCTAATTACTATTGAAAAGTTCAAATTACAAAAAGTCGACCTTTTCAGGCCGACTTTAAATCTATTCTCTCAAAAAATTTTTACATTTAGTCTGCGCTGCCCTTCGAGCAAATTCTCCATTATCATCACAGGTCACAGTAATTTCTTCTAATGAACAATGTTTCTTAACATTATTAGCACAACTTTCTACATTACATTTTATTTTGGCCATCAAACCACCTACTCAAAATCATCTGGGCTATAATCACGATTCTTTTCTCGATTTTTTCTTTTTTTCTCATCAATACCTGGTAGTTCTTCTCCTGCTTCCATATCATCTGGATTATAATCAATCACTAATTCATCATCATCTTCTTTTTGGCTCTTGTTCTTAGGATCATGTTTCATTTTATCCCCCCTCTAAAAATTAATATACCCAATTCAAAGCAAAAATTAAGTTAAAACTAAAATTAATTATTTAGTAGACAGATAAAGATTTCCATCAGTTTCAATAGCTAGAATTAATACTTCTGATATATCATCAATCATTCTTTTTTTTAATTCAGTTGTTAACCACTTCTTATCTAAATCTACTTCCTCTAATGCAGTATAATTGATACCACCATCTTCAATCAATACTATCGGCAACCCTTCATAACCTGTTTCTAACCCTAAATTCTCAGGAGTTAAATTCCTCTTTTGTGATTTAGGAACAACTGTTAACTCTCCTGAAGTTTCTAAGACAGCAAATTCAACATCAGAAATATTAAAAATATCTTTTTCCCTTAATTGAGTTAATAAATCATGAGTTGTATAACGATTATGCCTCATTTCTTCCGTCATTATCTTCCCATTTTTAATCAAAACTGATGGCGTACCATTAACTAATTTTCTAATTGTATCATTTTTAAGTGATAGATAAGAAACTAAAATTTCAACTCCCACTAAAGTAAAAATAGGTATTAAGCCTTTAACTAACCCAATTGATTTGTCTTCAATAATCAACACTCCTAATTCTGCTATCATCAATGATACTACTAAATCAATCGGAGTTAATTCACCTACTTCTCTTTTACCCATCAATCGCATTCCAATTAAAATCATGCCGTAAATCAATAAAGTACGAAAAAACATATCCATAATCTTATCACCTACACTTTTTCTATATAAAGCTTCACTTTGGAGTGAAGCTTTATAGCTAGAAGTAAGTAGCTAGGAGTTAGTAGTTAAAAACATAAAATCAAATTCAAAACCTAAAACATTAACCTAGTATTCAATAATTCAAAGCTGTGAACTGTTTTTTGGTTTTGAATTTACTACTAGCTACTAGCTTTTATCTACTAGCTAGTGGCACGATAGTGCCACTTTATATAGATATTATTCCATGAATCATATGAAATTATTAACTTCAAAAAAATAAAAAAGCACTGAGCAAAAAGCCCAGTGCTTAGTAATCATCTAGTTAAATCCACTCTATTAATCCTAACTCATGCTTAGTACTTAAATCATCATCATTTGGTACTACTCTAAAGGTATATTCATAATCTCCACTTTCTTCTAACTTTACTGCCATAGAATAAGAGTAAATATTACCTCGTACATTCTCATCTAAATCCATTGGAATAATCTCGGCTTCTGGAACCTCATCTACATTAGAAACCAAATATAATTCCACTGTTACATCTTCTGGCGCTAAGTTTCCTAAATCAACTTTAGCTCCTACATTTAATTTTTCCTGTACTGCAAATTCTCCTTGGTCCCCTTTAGACTGAGAAGAAATTTTTACTTGATTCCAATTAGATCTTACTTTATCTTTCCAAGCAGCTAATTCTTTAGCTTTAGCAAAGTCATTGTTTTGTACTTCTTTACCTCGCTCATAAGCAGGCATATATAAATTCTGAGTATATTCTTGAACCATTCGATCAGTACTATATACCGGTGCAGTAGTTTTCATAGCATTCTTCATGCGCTTAACCCATTCAACTGGAATACCATTTTCATTATCATGATCATAATATAATGGAACAATTTCATCTTCTAAAATTTCATACAATGATTCACTATCAATTTCATCTTGTTTATAGCGATCATCATACTCTGCTTCATATCCAATTGCCCAACCGTTATAACCATTATATCCTTCAACCCACCAACCATCAAGAACACTAAAGTTCAATCCACCATTGGCAGATACTTTCTGTCCACTAGTTCCGCTAGCTTCTAATGGTCGACGAGGATTATTTAACCACACATCAACACCGCGCACTAAATATCTAGCTAAATTCATATCATAATCTTCTAAAATAATCACTTTATCTTTAAATGCTTCTCGCTGTGAAATATCATGTATTTCTTTAATTAATTCTTGACCAGGAACATCAGCTGGATGTGCTTTACCAGCAAATATCAACTGTACTTCTTTTCCTTCTTGATTACATATTTTCCTTAAACGTTCTAAATCTCTAAAAATTAAATTAGCTCGCTTATAAGTAGCAAAGCGACGCGCAAATCCAATTGTTAAAGTATCTTTATCTAATAAATCAGAATTAGCTAATCTAACATTGCTATATCTCTTTCTTCTTTCTAAATCTCTATCTCTAATATGATCAATTAATTGTCCTTTTAAATCTTTATGAACCTGCCAGAATTCTTCTTCGGGAATATTTTCAACGGATTGCCACATTTCTTCATCTTCAATATTGTTTCTCCAACCGTCACCTAAATAATCATCAAGTACTTCTTCCCACTCGGGAGCCAACCAAGTCAAAGTATGAATTCCATTGGTGATATAATCGATTGGATTCTCTTCTTTTGGTACATCAGGCCAAATATCTTCCCACATTTCACTAGAGACTTCTCCATGTAATTCACTAACTCCATTACTAAATTGAGCTAAACGTAGGGCTAATACAGTTAAACAAAATTCATCCGAATCTTCTTCATGTACATATCCAAGTTCCATAAATTCTTCTTTAGTCAAACCAATGCTTTTCCAATAATCAGAGAAATATCTCTCTTTTAGTTCTAATGGGAAAGTTTCATTTCCGGCCGGAACTGGAGTATGAGTAGTAAATACACTATTAGCAGCTACAGTCTCTAAGGCTTCATTGAAGTCTAAATTGAAATCATCCATTAGGTCTTTAATTCTTTCTAATCCTAAATAAACAGAATGACCTTCATTCATATGCCACACTACAGGCTCATAACCTAATTCATATAAAGCACGAGTACCACCTACACCTAAGACAATTTCTTGGGCAATACGAGTTTCATCTCCTCCTCCATACAAACGAGAAGTTAACTGTTTATCTTGTTCACTATTTTCTGGAACATTAGTATCTAATAAGTAGACCTTAACTCGCCCTACTTCCACCTTCCAAACTTTAACTTTAATCATTCTATCAGCTAATTTAACTTCTATTTTAAGTTCATTACCTGCTTCATCAGTAACTGTCTCTAATGGCAAATCATCAGTGTCTAACTCAGGATATAATGCTTTTTGCCATCCCTCTTTATTAATTCTTTGCTTGAAATAACCATACTCATAAAACAAACCTACTCCTACAAAAGGAAGTCCTAAATCACTAGCAGATTTACAGTGGTCTCCTGCTAATACTCCTAAACCACCAGAGTAAATAGGTAAAGATTCATGAAACCCAAACTCAGCTGAAAAGTAAGCAATCACCTGGTCATCCCCTATACCAGAAAAATTCTGGTCAAACCAAGTATTTTCTTCTGCTAAATATTCATTAAATTGATTCATAACATTTTGATATTGTTTCATAAATTCTTCATTTTCTACAACTTCTAATAGTCTTTTATGACTGACTTTAGATAAAAAGATAATTGGATTTTTATTATCTTCCCATAACTCAGCATCGATAATTTCAAATAATTCTTCTGCTTTATAATTCCAGCACCACCATAAATTCTGGGCCAACTTCTCTAAACCAGATATTTCTTCAGGTAATTCTGGATAAACTGACAATTTTCCGAAATTTTCCATAAAACCCCTCCATTTGTTTATAAATCTCCGTCTAATAAATTTTTATTCTAATTCTCTTATGTATAACTACTATATTTTAATTAAGTCATAACAATAATAGAATTATTGTAATTTAAATTAGAGAAAAAATCTAATTAACTTATACCTTTTGATATAGGTCAATATATTCTTGAGCTGAATTATACCAGCTATAATCACTTTCAATTGCTCTTTTTACTAATTTCTCCCAAACTTCTGCTTCATTTTTATAATAGCTTAATGCTCTTCTAATCGTATATAACATATCTTGAGCACTATAATCAGTAAAGCTAAATCCATTACCTTCGCCAGTGTGTTCATTATAAGACTCAACGGTATCGTTTAGTCCTCCAGTTTCTCTCACAATTGGTATTGTCCCATAACGTAAACTAAATAATTGTCCTAAACCACAAGGCTCAAATTGAGAAGGCATCAAGAACATATCACTAGAAGCATAGATTTTCTGTGCTAAGTCTACATCATATTCAATATTGGCAGCTAATTTATTAGGATATCTTTCCGCTGCTGCTTTAAACATTTCTTCATATTCACTATTCCCAGTACCTAAAAGTACAAATTGCAAGTCTTCTTGCATTAATTCATCAATTACTTCTCTAATTAAATCAAATCCTTTTTGTGGCACTAACCTACTGATTATAGAGATTACTGGAACATCTGGGTCCTGAGGCAATCCCATTTCTTCTTGTAGCTTTAATTTATTTTCTTCTTTTCCAGCTAAATCATTAGCATCAAAATTTGCATAAATTCTATCATCAGTAGCTGGGTCATATTCATCATAATCAATACCATTTACGATCCCATATAGATCTTCAGAGCGATAACGTAATACATAATCTAATCCTTCGCCAAAATAAGGTGTTTGAATTTCATCAGCATAAGTCTTACTCACAGTATTAACAGCATCAGCAAAACTAATACCTGTTTTCATATAATTCACTTGATTATCATGTTCTATCTTAGGTAATAAATCAGAACTCAAAGCTAAAGTATCATCTAATATATCTAAACCAAACTGACCTTGATAACGCAAATTGTGAATTGTATAAATAGTCTTAATATTTTCATAAAAAGAATACTGTTGATATTGTGTTTTTAACATAGCACTTAAAGGACCTGTTTGCCAATCATTACAGTGGATAATATCAGGTTGAAAATCAATCCTAGGTAACATTTCAATCACTGCTCGACAAAAGTAAGCAAATTGAACATGCTTATCAGGATTTTCATATAAATTTGGGCGATCAAATTTTTCTTTGTTATCAATTAAATAAGTAGGCACTCCTTTATTTTCTAAGCGGTCAACACCTACATATTCATCTCGCCAAGCTACATTAGTTCTAAAGTGTGTAATATTTTCTGTTTGAGCTAAATATTCATTATCTATCTGTTGAGTATACTCCGGCATTACTACTCGTACATCATGCCCTTGTTTCTTAATTTCTCGAGGCAAAAATCCAGCTACATCAGCTAAACCTCCTGTTTTAACAAACGGAACTACTTCTGAAGATACAAATAATATTTTTAATTCATCATCGTTTTTTCCCATGATTAATTATGCCCCCTTTTAGGCTATTATATTCATTAACTGCAATCCAAAAACCAGTAATTATTGAACTCAAACTATTTTAAATTATATCACTAATGAGCCTATTTATCAACATATATAGTTCCAATTAAAAATGTAATTGATGAAAGTTATTTACACGGTTGAACTTAAATTTTTTAATTAATCAGTTACTACTTTATTAATTAATATAATTTCAAGTAAAAAAATTCAAAAAAACGATTATTAATTATTTCTTACATAACCTTGACTAATAAATTACATACTATATAATTATAAGTGAAACTTTTAAATTACTAAATGAGAAGGGAGTATTGAAATATGTCAGAAGAAAGCTATATTCAAAATTTGTTTGCAGAACGAATCGGAGGAAAACAGTTTGGCAAAGATACTACACTTTATAAGTTTGAAAAAATCAAACGAGCTAAAAGAAAAGCTAAAAAAGAAAATCCAAATACGGAATTAATCGATATGGGAGTTGGCGAACCCGATGCAATGGCCAACAATGAAGTAGTAGAAACTCTTTGTGAAGAAGCAGCAAAACCAGAAAATAGATTCTATGCTGATAATGGTATCCAAGAATTCAAGGATGCTGCTGTAGAATATATGGAAGAGGTATTCGGAGTTACGGATTTAGATAAAGAGACTGAAGTTAATCACTCTATTGGCTCTAAGCCAGGTCTAGCTATGATACCTAGTGCTTTTATTAATCCAGGTGATATTACTATCATGACTGTTCCTGGTTATCCAGTCATGGGAACTCATACTGAATGGCTAGGCGGAGAAGTAGTTAACTTACCATTACTTAAAGAAAATGATTTTCTACCTGACTTAAGCTCTTTAACTGAAGAACAAAAGGAAAAAGCTAAATTATTATATCTTAATTATCCTAATAATCCAACTGGTGCAGGAGCTACAGAAGAATTTTTCAAAGAAGTTGTAGCTTTTGCTCAAGAAAATGACATTATTGTTATCCATGATGCAGCTTATGCTGGATTAGTATTTGATGATAATGAGCCATTAAGTTTTCTTTCCATCCCTGGTGCTAAAGAGGTGGGAATGGAAATCCAATCTCTATCTAAATCATTTAATATGACAGGCTGGAGAATGGCTTTTGTAGTTGGAAATCCAAAATTAGTTAACGCTTTTGCAACAGTTAAAGACAATAATGATTCAGGGCAATTTAGAGCAATTCAAAAAGCAGGAATTACAGCTTTAAACAAACCTGAAATCACTGAAAAGACTGCTGAAAAATATTCTCGACGCCATGAAATGTTAGTCGAGGTTTTACAAGACCTAGGCTTCGATGCTCAAAAACCAGATGGTACTTTTTACTTATATGTAGAAATACCAGAAGGAACTGAAGACGGTCGCGAATTTGCTAATGCTGAAGAATTTGGGCAATTTCTAATTAAAGAAGCCTTAATCTCAGCTGTACCATGGGATGATGCTGGTAGTTTTATTCGCTTCTCAGTTACTTTTAGAGCTGAAGATCAAGCCGAAGAAGAACGAATTATTTCTGAAATCAAAAATAGATTATCCAAATTTGATTTTGTATTTTAATTTACTTTTAAAAGTCTCCGGATTTCCGGAGGCTTTTTGTTTTAAAATGAATTTTTTTGTCTAATTTTTCTTTTATTAAGCAGGAAAATATAAATTCACCGCGAAAAATAATAATTAACAACATAAAATTTAGTTTATCTTATTGTCTATAGACCTATTATTAAATATAAAAGGAAGTGATTATTATGCCTGATTTCTGGACTCATATTTTAGGGGGAGACTTAGTCACTAAAGAAATGAAAGCATCTGAAGAGCAAAAATATGTGGAAATGATTAAGAAGAATCAGGAATTATTTAATTTAGGATGTGAAGGACCTGACATTTTCTTTTACAATGACTTTTGGCCCTGGATCAGTGAAAAACGCGGTGCAGAAATAGGCGATAAACTACATCAAGAACAAATAAAAAAATTATTTGCAACTAGCCTTAATTTCTTAAAAGACAATCAAGATAACCAAAACTTCCCTCAATTATTTGCTTATTTAAGCGGTTTTATAGTTCACTATGCTCTAGATAAAAGAATTCATCCTTTTATCTATCAAGAAACAAATAATTTTCCTGAACACAAAAACTTAGAAATAAATATCGATACTTATCTAACTAATAAATACTGGAATAAATTGGCCCATCGAATGCCTCCTACTCCGGCTATTGATGCAGGACATAAATTACCTAAAATAGTTGAAGAATATTATCACTACCTTTTAGAAAAATTAAACATCAAATACAAAAGTGATGTAATTAACGATTCATATCAAGATTTCAAACGAGTCTTTGGCTTGTTTTACAGCCGCTGGCGTTTTAAAAGATATTTATTTAAAGCAATTAATCCCTTATTATCTTTTGATTTAAATACTTTAATCTATCCTACACGTCCTGATTATAAATTATTATCTAGTAATGATTATAATTATGTAGAAAACTTATTACTAAAAGGCGTAGGAGAGGCACACAATATACTTAAAGAAGTAATTAAATTTATTAATGGAGATATAGGAGAAGAAGAGTTAAAATCTACTTTTCCTAATATAAATTTTGATGGCGTTAAAATTTGATAAAAATGCAGGGGGCGCCCTGCATTTTGCATTTAATAAATCAAATTTATTTATTAGCAGTTTTTCTCCCTTTTTCTATATCGACTGTAGTTAAAATTATAATTCCTACTAAGAAAAATCCAGCTATTGCTAAAACTCCTAAACGACTAGAATGAGTTAAGTGACCCACTAAACCAAATACAAAAGGACCAGTAATTGCAGCAAACTTGCTTGAAATACCAAAGAAGCTATAAAATTCTGAAGTTTTATCTTTGGGTATCATACTTCCATATAGAGAACGACTTAAAGCTTGGGCTCCCCCCTGCACTAAACCTACCAATCCAGCTAAAATCCAGAAATCAAGTGCAGTGCTTAAAAAATATCCCCTAATAGTAATTAATAAATAAACAGTTAAAGCAATGATAATTCCTTTTTTGGCCCCAATTTTTTCTCCTAGTTTTCCAAACAATAAAGCACACGGAATACCAATAAATTGTGTCATTAGCATTGCACCTATTAAATCTGTCCTGCCAATACCAATTTCACGTCCATAAATTGTTGCCATCCGAATTATTGTACCAATTCCATCATTATAAATCCAAAATGCTAATAAAAATTTCAAAAGTTCACGGTATTGACTAATGTTTTTTAATGTTTTTTTCAATTGCTTGAATCCAGTTTTAACATATTCTAGCGAAGATAAATCCGGGCCCTTTTTAATTCCATCCGGCAAATAATAAAAAGCCGGTAAAGAAAATAACAACCACCAGAGAGCTACCATCACAAAACTCAATTTAGTAGCCAATAATTCACTAATTCCAAATAATTCAGGTTTAGAGATCATAACTAAATTTATCGCTAATAAGACTCCCCCACCAAAATATCCAGCAGAATATCCAACTCCGGAAACATAGTCCATTTTTTTATCTTCTACTAACACAGGTAAAAAAGAATCATAAAATATATTGCCCCCAGCAAATCCTATATTAGCAATTATAAAAAACAAAGAAGCTGTTAGATAGTTACCTTGTTGAATCAAAAATAATAAGGCAGTACCCGTCACGCCTAATCCTACAAAAACTTTAAAAAATGATTTTTGTGACCCAGAATAATCTGCCATCGCCCCTAAAATCGGAGCTAAAATAGCAACAATTAACATCGCAATTGTTTGAGTATAACCCCAATAAGAAGTTGCTACCGTATCAGCTAAATTAGCTGCAGCAAAATCTTTATAAAAAATAGGTAATACTACAGCTAAAATAGTGGTCGCAAAAGCAGAGTTGGCCCAATCATATAAAATCCATGAGTATATCTCTTTTTTATTGTTATCCATATTTGTCACCTCTAATTTTTATAGTTCCTTATCTATATAATAATATAAATTATTAATTTTGAAAAGTTAAATAAAAATGCTGAGAGCCAAAAGCCCTCAGCATTTAGCTACTATATTGTTTTACACCATAAATTCATATCCTCTAATCCACCTGCAATATTACAATTTTGAATTAATCTACCCGTATAGTCATAACCAGCACGGCTAAAAATTTTATTAACACCTTCTACTTTGGCCCGAGCAATAGTATACAAGCAATTATAATCTTTCTTTCTTAATAACTGTTCTAATTCATATAAAAGGTAGCTAGCCAAACCTTGGCCCCTATAATCTGTTAAAGTCGCAAAATCAGTCATTTCAGCATTTTTTTCTTCAGGGACTGTTTCTGCAGAAGCAGCAGCAACTAAATCATTCCCATCATAAATCAGAGCATAAATAACATTTTCTGCCCACATTTGCTGCAAATAATCTACTTCATTAATTGGATAAGGATAAGACTCAAACACTTTATCATATAGTTCAGCTAAATTATTCAAATCATCTTTTGCAGCTATTTTGAATTTATAATCAGCCGGCAAATCATCATTATTATCTATAGTTCCTTCTTTAATCAACTTATTGATAATTCTTTCCTCTTTACTACAATCAATCATTTCTTTTCTTTCTTTAGTTAAATAATAAGCCATTGATACTGCATCATCATTTGGATAATAATCTTTTATAACTGCTTCTTTTTCAAAACCAAGCTGCTGAAATTTATCTTTATCACTTTGATATGCTTTAACCCAAATCTTAGTAAAATTATTTTCTTCAGCTTTGGCAATTAATTGAGAGATTAATTCATCAATATTTTGACCTTGATAACTTTTGATCACAATTCGGCGATTCAACGGAGATAAATGAAGCTGTGCCTGATAACCTGCTCCACTTATTGTTTCTTTACTACCATCTACTTGCTTAGCTATCATAATTCCCATACTCCCGCTCACTACTTTGTAAACTGATTTTATCATTATCCTCAGAGAATAATTTCTGTAATCCAATATCATTCTGTTCTTCTTCTTCTACAAAAGGATTATCACAAATATTACAATTCGGTGGGCAATTACTAGTCTGGTTTTCTGGCTCAGTATAAACAGTAATCGTTCCTTCGAAATTTCTAAGAATAGTTTTACGATTAGAATTAGATAATAAATAATTAGGAGAAACAGGGATCTTTCCACCACCACCTGGCGCATCTACAACATATCGAGGAACTGAAAAACCAGAAGTATGACCAATTAAATGTTCCATTACTTCTATACCCTTAGCAATCGGGGTTCTAAAGTGCTCAATACCTCTAGATAAATCACATTGATATAAATAATAAGGGCGCACTCTATTTTGCACTAATTGATGCATTAAATCTTTAATTATTTCAGGACAATCATTTACATCACGCAATAATACAGTTTGGTTCCCCAATGGAATACCGGCATTAGCTAATTTATTTAAGGCTTCTTTTGATTCAGCAGTTATCTCTTTTTTATGATTAAAATGAGTATTAATCCAAACAGGTCCATGTTCTTCAGTAATTTCTGATAACATATCCACTAACCCATCAGTAATTCCTTGAGGTAAAACCACTGGTAATCTACTACCAACTCGAACAACTTCTACATGAGGAATCTTATATAATTCTACAATGATTTTTCTTAGTATTTCACGATCAATTAATAACGGATCACCGCCTGATAATAATACATCCCGCACTTGAGGAGTCTCTTTAATATATTCAATTCCTTGCTTAATTTGCTCTAAATTCACTGTTCCTTCATCATCACCAACTTTTCTTTTTCGCGTACAATGGCGGCAAAACATGGAACATTTATTTGTTACTAATAATAAGACTCGGTCAGGATAGCGGTGAGTTAATCCATCGACTGGAGAATCTTTATCTTCATGTAATGGATCATCCATTTCATAATTATTATTTTTCAATTCATCAGACTGTGGTATTGCTTGCTGCTTAATTGGGCAAGTATCATCATCAAAATCAATTAGCGAAGCATAATAAGGAGTGATTGACATTGGAAATACATCTGCTGCTTTCTTTATCTTTTGTGCTTCTGAATCCGAAATAGAAAACTTATCTTCTAATTCTTGTACACTAGTAATACTATTTTCTAACTGCCACTGCCAATCATTCCATTCTTCTTTACTACAGTCCCAAATATTTTGAACCTCAGAAAAATTCACTTTATTATCTCCTCCTGATAATTATAATAGTAATTTATTATTTAAAGGAAAAATTATTTAACAAAGAAGTTGAAAGAAATTTCCTAATTCAAGTTCAAATAAATATTATCAAGGGTAGATAGAAAAATCAAATCAAATACAGCGATTAAATTAATTTAGCTCCTCTTTTCTCTAACAAATATCTTCTAGTTTTTATTTACTACTTTAATTAGTGATTTATTTATCGTTTTTTTGACAATCAGGACACAAACCATAAAATTTTATACTATGATCTTGTATTTGATAACCAGTTTCAGAACTCAATTCATCTTCATACTCCTGCAGAGGGCAATCTAAGGGAACAATCTGATTACAATTAACACAAACTAAATGATGATGATGTACTTCACCCATTAATTCAAATTTACTTTCTTGGTCATTAATATTCAACTTTTTAATAAATCTTTTATTCTCAAATAAATTCAAAGTTCGATAAATAGTTGATAATCTTAAGCTAATTTCTGCATCCTCTAATTTTTGATGAATTTCCTTAGCAGTTAATGGTTTACTTTGCTCAAGCAATATGTTTAAAATGTTTATCCGCTGTTTAGTACATCTAATTCCTTCAGCTTTTAATTTGTTTTTCCATTCTGCTAAATCGTCCATTTTATTCACCTACCATTTTAATTTTATCTATATAAAGTGTAACTTTCAGTGCAACTTTATAGCTAGAAGTAAGTAGCTAGGGGCTAGTAGTTAAAACATAAAATTAAATTCAAAACCTAAAACATTAACCTAGTATTCAATAATTCAAAGCTATGAACTGTTTTTTTTGTTTTGAATTTACTACTAGCTACTAGCTTTTATCTACTAGCTAGTGGCACGATAGTGCCACTTTATATAGATATTATGTTACTTTTTGTTTTGTAAAATTAAATAACAACACAAACAACAAATACCCTACACTTGCTAAAATAATAGTCCCGCCTGGGGCCAAATCTTGATAAAAAGAAATAAACAACCCACTATTAACTGCTAACACACTAAATAATACACTATAAAATACTGTCCCCTTAAAACTTTTAGAAACTTGTAAAGCAGTCGCTACTGGTAAAGTAATTAAAGAAGAAATCAACAATCCACCTACAATTCGCATTGATAAAGAAATAGTAATGGAAACTAAAACTATAAATAATATATTCAATGTTTTAACTGGAATTCCGGCTAATTTAGCTTCTCGTTCACTAAAAGCTAAGAAAAAGAAACCATAATATAAAGCTCCCATAATTATTATAATAAGCACTCCCATCGGCAAAACTAACATTACATCCTGCCAACTCACTAAAGAAATACTTCCAAATAAATAACTGAAAATACTGGAGTTACTATTAGTTAAACTAATCAGAATTGTAGCTAATCCTAACCCAGTAGCTAGCACAATTGATAACGATAATTCTGCATAATCATTATATTTTTTTCTCAAATTTTCAATTCCCAATCCAGCTATTACAGAAACTATTAAAGCTGTATAAACTGGATAAACTCCTAATAACATTCCCAAAGCTACTCCAGCTAATGCTACATGTGATAGAGTATGTCCAATTAAAGCTAATCGCTTTAAAATTAAAATAACACCAATCAAAGCTGCAATCACAGCTATTATATTTCCTACAATAAATGCTCGCTGCATAAAACCATAAGTAAATATTTCTAACATGCATTTTCACCGCCCTGATGTTGATGCCGTTCAACCCACATCTGATTATCAGACAAAGTATCAAAATAATTGTCACAGCAAAAACCATCAGCTTGATGTACAAAAATACTATCATTAGCAAAACAAGCTACTTTATTAGCTTGATCACTAATCACATGTACATCATGAGAAATCATAACAATTGTAATATCAAGTTCATTATTTAATTCTGCTAATAATTTATAAAATTCCTGCTGTGATTCCGTATCAACTCCAACTAATGGCTCATCTAAGAAAATAATATCAGGATTAGTTACTAAGGTTCGAGCAATAAATATCTTTTGCTTTTGCCCCCCAGACAAATTTCCAATTTGCTGGTTTTTATAATCTAACATGCCCACTAATTCTAAAGTTTGATCAATTTTCTTTTCTAAATCACTGTTCAATATCTTAAAAAAACCCATTTCATTATACATATTAGAAGCAATAATCTCTTTCACAGTAGCAGGAAAACTTTCATTAAACCCTCTTACTTCTTGAGCAATATATCCCACTTTAGTCCAATCATTGAACTTTTTGATTGAGCGGCCTAAAAGTTTAATTTCTCCTTTATTTGCTTTTAATAGCCCAAGCATCAATTTTATTAATGTACTTTTACCTGAACCATTGGGCCCAATAAAAGCAATGAAGTCTCCTTCCATAATTTCTAAATCTATATCCTGCAGAATTAATTCTTCTTCATAACTAAAAAATAAATTATTAACTTCTACAACCTTATTCATTTTCTTCCACCAACGCTTTCTTTAAGTTTTCTAAATTCTGATACATTAAAGTAAAATAATCTTCACCACTCTCTTTTTCTTCTTTGGTTAATCCAGCTACTGGATTTAACTCTAAAACCTGCAAATTTGCTTCCTCAGCTAAAACATTAACCGTTTTAGGACTAGCTAGAGTTTCCATAAAAATATATTCTAAATTGTGTTCTCGAGCGTAAGTAGTTAATCGTGCTAAGACCCCTGGTGAAGGTTCCTCATGGGGGGCAACTCCCGTTACAGATAATTGTTCAAAGCCATAACGATGCCCTAAATACCCAAAAGCTGAATGAGAAACTAAAATATGATCTTGTGTCTTATTATTTAAAATAGATTGATACTTCTGATCTAACTTATTAATCTTTTTAGCAAATTCTTCATAATTCTTTTGATAATCTTTTTGATTTTCAGGATCTAATTCACTAAACTCCACTTTCATTTTTTGAGCAATTCTTTTCATATTTAAAGGATTCAACCATAAATGAGGATCATGTTGACCTTGATGTTTATGATCATGATTATGACTATCTGCATTAGATTCATGCTCATTACTTGAATGAGCAATATTATTTTTATTATAATCAATTAAATTAACATATCGGCTAATATTAATCATCTTAGATTTGGAATCTGTTAAATTCTCTTTTACATCACTAGCCCACGGCTCTAATCCAACTCCATTATAAAAAAACAGGGCAGATCTTTCCAATTTTGCTATCTGCTTAGGAGTAGGACGATAACTATGCAATTCTGCCCCATTAGGGACAACTAATTTAACAGTTATATTATCTCCTGCTACTTTATTTGCCGTTTCATATAAAGGGTAAATACTCGTATAAACGGTCACTCCCTCATCTTTGCTCGGTGCACCCTGACAACCACTTAATAATAATACAATCAATAATCCAAATACAATTAATTTTAATTTATCATTCATTTCCATCAACCCCTTTTTCTAAAATGAATTTTCATCTAGTTGCAAATCATTTGCAACTGATAATATGATAATACATTTACATTAATTTGTCAAAAAATAAAAAAATGGAGAACAGAAACTGTTCTCCATAAAAATTATCTTAAATATTCCAATGGATTAACCGGCTTACTATTGACCAAAACTCTAAAATCAAGGTGTGGACCTGTACTCAATCCTGAATTTCCACTACGACAAATTACTTGTCCACGCTGAACTCTTTCTCCAGCATCAACTAATAATCTTGAATTATGAGCGTAAGATGTAACTACTCCATTACCATGGTCAATTGTCACTATTCGACCAAATCCTTTAATCCAGCCACTACTTAGTACTCTTCCAGCTTTAGCAGCTTTTACTGCTGTTCCACTAGGAACTGCAATATCTATTCCACCATGAAATTTCTTTTCATTTAAGATTGGATGCATTCGCCAACCATAATTAGAACTTATTTTCCCATCTACAGGCCAAACAAATTTATCACTATTAACTTGTCCACTACCACGAGAACTACCAGATAAATCTAACATCAATTTAGGTACCTTTATCTTTTGGCCTGCTCTCAAACGATTAGAATTTAAATTATTTACTGCTTTAATTCGATGAACAGTTGTATGATAACGCTGAGCTAAAGTTTCTAATGTATCTCCTCTTTTTATTCTATAAGAAATAATATTATAAAAATCCGTATCTAAACCGCCACCCATACCAGTTTTAGGGATAATTAATTCATTCCCAGGATGAATTACAGTATTTTCTAAATTATTGGCATTCCTAATTACTTTCACAGGTATATCAAAATCTCTTGCTATTTCATACAAGCTATCTCCTTTACGCACTGTATATTCATCAAAACTAACACTCTTTTTCAGTTCGCTCCAAGTTTCACTTCCTACTACCCCATCTACAGGTAATCCGGCTTTTCTTTGAAACTTTACTACTGCTCTTTTAGTTGAAGGGCCAAAAATACCATCAATCATAATTGGCTCTCCTAACATCACTAAATTTTCCTGTAATTCTCTAACATCTTTACCTCTCATCCCGCGCTGTAAAGTTCTATGAGCAGCATTAACTACTCCTGATACAGCTAATAGCATAACCACCATACAGATAACTACTGTTTTTTTTCGATTCAAATTCAAACCTCCCCAATCTCCTTAAATATTTAATTATAATCCTTATTATATTTTTCTACACTTATACTCTTATTCCTGCAATAAATTTGCCCAATTTACATTCATACTTCAAATATACCAAACTTATTTCAAAAGTTCAATGGTATTTTATTACAAATAGTTCTATAATAAAGTATTCTTTTTTAGAATTAAAAGCACCTTTTATTTTCCAAAAAAAAGAAAAAAGCAGAGTTAGGTAACAAGACAACTCTGCTTAAATTAATTAATTTATTTATATTTTAATTATTATTCATCAGCTGTACCATAATTGATTTTTGTAAATGCAATCTATTCTCTGCTTGATCAAATACTACAGAATTTTCTCCATCAATAACCTCTGCAGTAACTTCTTCTCCACGATGAGCTGGCAAACAATGTAGAAAGACTGGATTAGCAGCAGCTAATTCCATCATCTCATTATTTACTTGATAATCTTTGAATATTTTCTTTCGTTCTTCTGCTTCATCTTCATCTCCCATACTAGCCCAAACATCAGTATAAACTACATCAGCTTCTTTAACAGCTAATTTAGGATCATTTGTAATTTCAATTTCACTCCCACTATCTTCAGAAATTTTTTCTGATGTTGTTATTATATCTTCTTGTGGTTCATAGTTTTTAGGACTAGCTATACTAATATCCATCCCTACTTTAGCTGCTCCTAACAATAAAGAATGAGCCATATTATTGCCATCACCAATATAAGTTAATTTTAATTCGCGTAAATTACCCTTTTTTTCTTGTATAGTAAATAGATCAGCTAATGCCTGACAGGGATGATATAAATCAGTTAAACCATTAATTACAGGAATAGAACTATTAGCAGCCAATTCTTCAACATCACTTTGAGCAAAAGTACGAATCATAATTCCATCTAAATAGCGTGATAAAGCTTTAGCAGTATCAGCAATAGTCTCTCCTCGCCCTAGTTGAATATCATCAGAACTAAGAAAGATTCCTTGACCACCTAATTGATAAATTCCTGTTTCAAAAGAAACCCGAGTTCGAGTAGATGATTTAGCAAAAATCAACCCTAAACTCTGTCCTGCTAAATGTTTATGTTCTATTCCATTATTTTTTTTATACTTTAATTCAGTTGTTAAAGTAAATAGTTCTTTAATCTCCTTTACTCCTAAATCTTGAATTGTTAATAAATTTTCCATTTGATCCCCTCCTCTTTTTCATAATTATACAACCAAGAGAATAAATATTCAAGGGTTTTAATAAAAAAGTCAGAGGAGTCTCCTCTGACTAAAACAAAACTTAACTCATTATATATTTTTTTATATCTTGGTCAATATAATAAATATGAGCTTCAAACAATTTTATGATTTCAAAATATACATCATAAATAAGGTTAGCATCAACTTGCTGACTATCTAAATTTGCAATCAACTCTAAAACTCTATCTTTCAAAATTCGGTGCACACGTTTATGTTCTGACTGATACGGGTAATCAAATTCTTGTTGTATTTTTTCTTCTTTGGCAAAATGACTGTCTAAATAATTTTTAAAGAACGAATTCATTTTTTTCAATTCTGTGCTAGTAACATTTTTTTGGGCTTTAATCTGGGTTAAAAATTGATTTGAACGGTCAAAAAAACTATCATGGTCACTATCCAAATCTTCAATTCCCAATTTTGCTATTTTCATATTACCACCTCATAAATTATGATATATTAAATCTTATTTATTAATTTCATCATAATTATGGGTAGCACCTTTCTTTTAACAGAATCTTAGCATTATTTTAACTTATCATTAACAAAAGATTTAAAAGTAAATACTTTATTCTTTTTTAATAATCCTATTTTTACCTTCTTCCTTCGCTTGATACAAAGCCATATCAGCCCGATTAATTAATTTAGTCTTAGAATCATTTGCTTCCGAATTATAGGTAGTAACACCAATACTAATAGTTATATTTAATTTTTTATTTTGATATTCAATTTTCTTATCTCTTACTTTATTGCATATTTTTTCAGCTTTCATCACTGCTCTTTCTAGGTTAGCACCTGGTAAAATAATAGTAAACTCTTCTCCCCCATACCTAGCTACTATATCAGTTTTTCTAGTATTATTTTCTAAAATTTGTGCTAATAATTTTAAAATTTCATCTCCAGCTTGATGACCATAATTATCATTAAATAATTTGAAATCATCAATATCTAACATTAATAATGATAAACTACCTTCAAATTTATTAATATCTTCTATTTTTCTTGCTAAAATTTCTTTAAAATAACTGTGGTTATATAAATTGGTTAATCCATCTCTAATTGCTTTTTCTTTAATTTCCTGCTTTTCAGTAACATCTGTCATAATAACCATTACTTTAACTTCAGATTTATTATGTATAATTTTATATTTTAAATCAATACAACGCCCATTAATCTTCTTTTGCTGAGGCAAATTATTTATATACTGTTCAACTTTTTGTGAATTTTTATTTTTAGCTGCTTTAAAAACTTTTTGTAAATTTAATTCTAATTTTTTTCTATCACTTAAGCTTGAAATAATAACAGAAAATTTATGTTCAGAAATATCATATCCAAAAATATTATGGCACATTACACTATATTCTTTATCTATTAATAAATCATCACCAAAAGATAAAAAACCTTGGTCGGCATTATTTAATAAATTTCTTACATTATTAATACTAGTTTCTAAATTACTGCGCATCTCATTTAAATAATCAGCCAAATCACTAAATTCATCCTCAGTATCAAAATCAAGCTTTTCAACTGTTAAATTTCCTTTACTAACTTCATTAGCAAAATCAAGTATCTGATCAATTATATTCAGTATATAACTACTAAATAAATATACTGTTATGATTACTAATATTATCAGAAAAACCCCAATTAATATCATACTATTTCTTGTTTTTGCAACAGAAGCTAAAATTTTATTTTTTTACCATCTATGACTATTGTCCAGTCAAATGTATTGATTCGACTATAAGCTGCAATATACTCTTGACCTTTTTTCTTATAGCTGAAATATCCAGTTGCTGATATTTTTTGTGTGGTAGCAATTTCAGAATCTTCTCTATTACTGACTTGATTATTTTGAAAATAATTAGGGTCTATCTTTGGATTAGGTTGTCCACTCAATATCAATTCACCCTTAGAATCTAGTAAATAAACAGTACCATCAAACTCTAATAAATCAACTGCTTTAGATTGGGTAAAATATAATTGATTTTTCAATGTTTGATAATTCAGATCAAGTATTTCTGAATCATTCAAATTTTTAATTTGGCTATAACTTAAAGACCTAATGGTTTTTTCATAAATTTGACTACTAGTATTTATAGCAATTATTTCTAAATTCTTTTTAGCTTCATTCAATAATCTATCTTTAAAACTAAAATAATGAATTAACCCCAAAATAAGAGAGTGAGTGATTGTAATAAACAAAGCCACTATTAATATTTTATGAAATAAGCTATTAGCTTTTACCTTTTTCAAAATATCATCCAACATTATCCTTCCCCCCTTTTTTTATCGCACCTATCTATATATACTATATAATTAAAATGTTGGTTTTGTTTAAGTTCAATAATATAATTTAAAATCTAAAAAAATATTCAACTGAATTATTATAAGGGTTATAAATTTTAACTCATTTAAACTATTTTATGGAGAAAATAGAAGTCCTAGAGATTTTTTTCTTTTATAAAGAAATATTATAATTTAGAAACTTCTATTCATGTCAGATGATTATCATTATTTAATTTAATTAAAAGAATAAGTTAATTATTTTATAAAATAAATTGATCTAAAAAAATATAATACATTAATATAATTAATTATACAAAAAACAAAAAATCCTACAATAATCCAAAATAAAATAAAAGCAAGCCCTTCAAAAAAGGCTTGCTTTTATAATCCAGATCTATCACTAATAGTATATGCTTCATTAATATCACTAACAAAAATCTTACCATCACCAGGACGACCAGGTTGACTCATATTAACTTGTAATCCACTTGCTTTTAAATTTTCTGTCTCAGTCCGAGCACTATCGATTATAATTTCAATTGCTTCCTCCTTCTTGGCTTCATCTTCTACAACAATTAATAACATCGTCTTAGTTAATTCTTGATAATGAGTTTCCCCTACTTTTACTCCTTTTTGTTTACCCCTTCCTCTAATATTCAATTTGCTATAAGCTTCAAAGCCTCCTTCATTTAAAGCTTCCAAGACTTCACCTTCTTTTTCTGGTCTAATAATCGCTCTAATTAATTTCATTTTAACCACCTCTATTTTAATTTTTAAATAAAACAACCCAAGAGCAACACTCTTGAGTTGTTTTTCAACTTTCTATTTTAATATACACTTAAATACTGTTCTAATTCCCAATCATGAACTTGAGTTCTATAGGTATCCCACTCAATTTCTTTAGCTGTCACAAAATGTTCTAGTACATGATCCCCTAAAGCATTCTTGATAGTTTCATCTTTCAATAACTCTTGTACTGCTTCATTAATATTAGCTGGTAGACTTTCAATTCCTAATTCTGCTTTTCTCTCTGCAGTCATTTCATAAATATTCTCTACTACTTCTGCTGGCGGTTCAATTTCATTTTTAATTCCATCTAATCCCGCTTTTAACATTACTGCAATTGCTAAATAAGGATTAGCTGTTGGATCAGGATTTCTCATTTCTAATCTTGTTCCTGCACCACTAGCAGCAGGGATTCTAATTAAAGCACTACGATTAGAAGCAGACCACGCTTGATAAACTGGCGCTTCATAACCTGGTACTAATCTCTTATAAGAGTTAATAGTTGGATTAGTAATTGCTGCTATCGCTTTAGCATGCTTTAATAGCCCACCAATGTAATATTTAGCAGTTTGACTTAATCCCAATTCTGCATCTTCATCATAAAATACATTGTTGCCATCTTTAAATAATGACTGATGCACATGCATTCCAGAACCATTTTCACCAAAGATAGGCTTCGGCATGAAAGTTGCATGTAAATCATGCTGATTAGCAATTGATTTAACTACAAATTTAAAAGTAGCAATATTATCTGCTGTAGATAAAGCATCTTCATATTTAAAATCAATTTCATGCTGGCCTGGAGCTACTTCATGGTGCGAGGCTTCTACTTCAAATCCCATTTCATCTAAAGCCAAAATAATATCTCTTCTCGCATCTTGACCTAAATCAACTGGGCCAAGGTCAAAATAACCACCATCATCATGAGTGATTGTAGTCGCCTCTCCTTCTTCTGTCTTTTCGAATAAGAAAAACTCTGGTTCCGGCCCTACATACATCTCATAACCCATCTCTTCTGCTTCTTCTAATACATTTTGTAGTACATTTCTAGGTCCGCCGACAAATGCTTCACCATCTGGAGTACATACATCACAAATTAATCTTGCTACTGTTCCGCCAGTCTTTGGACGCCAAGGAAATGTAATAAAAGTATCCAAATCAGGTTTTAAATACATATCTGATTCTTGAATTCTAGTAAATCCATCAATTGACGATCCATCAAACATAATTCCTTCTTCTAAAGCCTCTTCTAGCTGTTCTACTGTAATTGCTACATTTTTAGTAATTCCTAAAATATCCGTGAACTGCAGTCTCACAAACTTAACATCTAACTCCTCTGCTTTTTTTAATATATCTTCTTTTGTCATACTCATTTTTCTATTCCCCCTCAATAATTTTACGTGTTCTCCGCTAAACTAATTGCTCAATTCAAAATTCTCAATATATTTTTGCGAATTCTTAGCATCTCCATTATAGTTAATAATATTTTTTACTTTTCATTAGATTTTTTTAATTTTTTTATTCCAGCAAGGCTTAATCCCTGCCCCATCAACTCTTTAATTTGCTTTAATTCTAAAATATCATTTTTCGAATAAAGACGTTGATTCCCATCACTTCGTGCTGGTTTTACCAAACCTTCTTGTTCGTAATATCTAATTTGTCGAGCCGTTAAAGATGTTTTCTTTTGTGCAACCCCAATTGAATAACTCGGCAAATCAGGATCTATATTTGTATTCATATTATAAACCTCCAATCTAAAGAAGGTTTCTAGCTAGGGTTTAAACATTAAACCGCTTTTTCATCTTCTTCTCCCGTTCTAATCCTTACTGCTTGGTCAATTGAATAAACAAAAATCTTACCATCTCCAACTTCACCTGTTCGAGAAGCATCAGTGATTATATCTATTAATTCGTCAACTTGATCAGCTTGAACCACCATTTCTACCTTCAACTTTTCCTTTAACTTCACTTCATATTCTACCCCGCGATAAACCTCTTGTTTTCCTTTCTGCTTGCCATATCCAGCAATTTGAGTAATATTCAAACCATTAATGCCTAACTTTTCAACTTCTACTACTAAATCCTCTAATTTAGACGGTCTAATAATACACTCCACTTTTTTCATTTTAGCAACCTGCTTATAAAAACCTATGCAAAACTATACATAGACCACAATCATACAGGATTAGATCGTGTTAGGTATAATCGCTTGATTATAATCTTCCTTACTGCCCTTAATATTTACAATATCCAGGTACTAGAAAGATACAGGTGTTACCTGTCCCTAAATTTACATTCTAGGCAAAGTCCTTTCTCTATGTGGTGCTTTGCCCTATCTAAACTATTGGAAAATTGATTCTTTTTATCAGGTCATAATTATTAAGCGATTTCCAACAATCTTTTCCTGTATCTAGAATATGCATAGTCCTTGCTATAAGCAGGATTTTCACCACCTTCCTTTTTAATAGTTTTAATCAAAATTTTAATTAAATAATCAATCTTACCCCATTTAGACCATTGAGAACTAGAAATAAATTTCGTGAATTTAACTCTGTTTAAATAACTACTCATAACTTGGATTAATTGTTTTGGAATTCGTTCATTAAAACCTAAAGCCCTTCTGCCAATTACTAATGCAGCAGAATTATGAACACTTATCCCAAACTGATGCTGGTATTTGTATTTCCCAATAATGCTAGTAAAGGCAGGATTCACTTTAATAACTTCTATACCTTCACGCTTACATCCCCTCTCTAAAAAAGTCAGCAATTTTCTATATACAAATTGATGCGAAATCCTCTCAAATTTCTTATTTCCATAGCTATTACGTTTAAATTCCAAATCTTCAATTGCTACTGAATATCCTTTATTTTTAATAAATTCAACTACTTCTTTTGCTAATTCACCACAAAGATTAGTCCGCCTATTACCTTTAGCAGAAGTTAATTCAGGATTGGTTATACATTTATGCCATTTATAATTACCTTCTTGGTCAAGACAAGTTAAAGCAAAACCATCTGGGTTAGTGTCTATTCCTATAATTCCTACTTGTTCAGGATTAGCAAATTTAATTTCTGGCGTTTTTTCTTCAATGGTAATATGAGCGTAGTATTGATTATCCTTACGGATAACTTCTACATAATAAGGTTTCTCTTTGCTAACGACATCTAAGACCATACTTTTATAATCCCTGCCGTTAACCTCACCCTCTAAGTTCTTTTTTTGTAGTAAATAAAGAGGAACTTTAATATACTCATATCTACTACTATTCTTTTTGACACTAGTATTAATCCTTAAAAAGATGTTATCTTCTTCATCTAAAACAATCCGCGTATTATGATTCCCTTTTTTAGTCTTATCTCCGCGAGAACAGAATTTATTGTTACGAAGTTCTTTCCACTCTTGATTGGAGATCTTCCCTTCACACCTCGCTTTATAATTATCCTTACCTCCAAAAATAACTTTGGGAATAGTACCTTCATCTAAATGTTTTTGATATTCTTCTAACTTACGCTGATATTTATCTAGTTTTGTTTTTAAAGCATGGATTTTTTGTTTGGATTTTGCTCTTTTTAATTCCTGCTTAACCTGTTTAAGCTTAGATTTATAATTACTGTGATATTCTTTCACTAATTCCTTTTGCGAAGATATAATGCTATCTGCTTTCATAACTGCATCTTTAGCATATCTAGAGTTAAGTTTATATTTACTCTGCAGTAATTTCTCCAAATCCATTTTATTCATTGGATCATAAGCATCAGGCTTTCTACGATTAAAAGCAAATCTGATTGCTGAAGAAAATCTAATCATCAGATTATCAAGTTTTTCGCTTTCCTCTGAAGGCATCTCTAGTAATTTAGCTTTGATTGTTGTCTTCATTACTAGCACCTTCTTTATTTATCCCAATCATCTGAATTCTTTCATATCTTTTCAAATATTTCATTCTATCACCTCTAGATATAGTATATACTACATCTAGATACGGAATTAAAAAGTCTTTTACCTTAATTTGAATAATTTTACATCAATATTTTGCAACTACTTAAACCTCCTATATATTCACTTCTAATTGAACTTTAGTTTTTCTTTAAAACTTTTTTATCAATTCTTCTCACTATGTTTTTAAACTAAATTCTTTTAAGTTTTATTATTTAAACTTAGATTTAATCTTAAACTTGATTTTTATTTCATTCTCAAACTTAGTTTATATGATACTAGAAATGCTATGTCTTGTCAACAGAAACCAACATCTCTACTAAGTAATATAATAATTCTTTAATAATTACTGCTGTGGGAATAGCAATCATCATTCCCAAAATCCCCAACAATTCTCCTCCAGCTAATAAAGAAAAAATTATAACTAATGGATGTAATCCTACCTTAGAACCCATAATTTTAGGAGAAATAACTCCTCCCTCTAACTGTTGAATCACAGTAAATAAAATAATAACATACAGTACTGTAGTCAATGAATTAAACGCAGCAATAATCACTGCGGGAACCGCAGCAAAAATAGGGCCCAGATAGGGAACCAAATTTAAAATACCAGCTAAAATTCCAATTATTAAATAAAAGCGTAAGTCTAAATAATAAAGCCCTAAAATTGATAATAAAGCAACAAATAAACTAATTAACAATTGTCCTTTAATAAATTCAAATAATGATTCATTAATTCGACATAATAATTTTTTAACTCCTTGCCGATAATTATGAGGCACAATAGACCATAAAGTAACTTTAATAATTCGCAAATCTTTTAAGATATAAAATGCTAAAACTGGAGCTAAAATAATACTAAAAGAATGAGATAATAATGTAATCAACACTTCACTAGTCCGTTCTAAAAACTGCACCCCCGTTCTTTCTAAACGCTCTGTCAAATTATTAAAGACAAAATCTAAGGTAGCAGGAGTATCTACTGCCTGATAGCGATCTGTTAAATTATCAACTACCCTTTCTAATTGAGTAAAATAATAAGGGATTCTTCCCGTTAATTCATTTAATTCTCCAATCACTGCTGGTAGCAAAATAAAAAAGCCTACCGCACATAAAGTTAGTAAAATTCCAAATACAAAAATTAATGCTCCCATGCGCGGCATGTTCTTAGCTACTAAGAATTTAATAACTCCTTCTAGCAAAAAAGCTAATGCTATTCCTAATATAAAAGGAGGTAAAGTTACTCGCACTAAATATAAAAAATAAATTCCAGTTGCAAATATAGATAATAAAATTATCCGTTTATCTCTAGTTGTCAATGTAAGTCCCCCATCAAGTTGAAAAATCTTTAATAATAATTTTTTGATCACCATAGCTAATCTTCTCATCAGCAGCTAAAATTTCTCGGCCAGTCAATATATCCTGAATTAAGCCATCGCTAAGTTCATAACCATTTAACTGTCCTACTTCAGTTAATAAAATATCTTTCACAACTCCCAAACTATCACCACTATTAGTAACTACCGGAGTTCCAATCATCTCTTTAGCAGTTAATAATTCTTCGCTATTAACCTCTAAGAAATGTTCATCTTCTTTAATAATGATATAATCTGTGCCTAAACTATATAATTGTTGAGGGGCAATTAAATATTCTTGTCCTTTATCACTTACAATCACACCAGCAATTTGATTAACGCCTGGCTCTAGTACAACATCTATAATCACACCTATTTTTTTACCGCCTTTAGCATCTATAACTGGTAATTCTAAAATATCATGGACAGATTTCATCTCGCATTTTCACTCCTTTCATTCAAACTATATTATTCCCAGCTAAGTGCATAAAGATACAAAAAACAAAAAATCGCCGCAAAGCGATTTAATTATACTTATTTCTTATTTGTTTTTAAAATCCCATTTTCCACCCCGACATATACTTCCGGTACTTGACCTACAATTACTGCTTCACTGAGCGGCACTTGCGTGATTACACCTATGTCACTTCCTAAAAGCGGAAGCAACACTTTTACTTTCGTCTTAATCTTTAAGTATAGTTTATGACGACTTTGATTAATTCCTACTGCTTCAAAATCATCTATAATATTAGTTGTAGTAGCTCCATACGGAACTATTCTCACAGTCAATTTCGGACTATACTGTGAAAAAATCTCTATTCCAAAGATTCTCAATAAGGGTATTTTGATTAATTGCTTTTTCTGCTGTTCCAATAACTGCTGCAGTTGGAGAGTGATCTGCGAGGATAATTCGTTAATCAATTGTAAATTAGGCTGCATTAAAATAATTTGGCCCTGTTGATTAGTTTTTATCATCACTAAATCACTATAAGTAATATCTTTCGTCTGCTGATTGACCGCTTGATTAATTGTCTTGGTTAACATTGCTGTTATCTTAGATTGACAAATACTATGTAATATTGGCTGTAGAGTTAATTCGATAACTACAATCATCAAACTGCTAGCTACAATTAATATCAAAAATAAAACTATTAATTTTCTCTTTAAGTTCCAAAACAAAATAACCACCCCTTATAATATAATATTACAAACAGGGTGGTTATGTTCTAATTTATTTTAAAATTATTTTAGCAAATCTCTTCTTTCCTACCCGAACAATCATTTCATCTTCAACTTCTATATCAATATTAATTTTTTCATATTTTTCATCATTAAATCTGACTGCTCCTTGCTTAATCAATCGTCTAATTTGACTCTTACTATCTACTAAACCAGTAGCATCAACTAAATCTACAATCCACATTTCCCCATTTTCTAATTCTTCTTTTTTAATCACTATTTCGTCAATATCATCAGGAGTACCACCTTGTTTAAATACCTTTTGAAATTCTTGGGCAGCCTGCTCAGCAACTTCTTCATCATAATATTCAGCTACAATAGTTCGGGCCAACTTCTTCTTAGCCTTCATTGGATGATAACTACCATCTTCTAAACCGGACTTAATAGTCTCTACTTCATCACCAGCTAAATCTGTAACTAATTCAAAGTATCTCCCAATTAACTCATCAGGTAGAGACATTGTTTTACCGTACATTTCTGATGGAGCCTCATCGATTCCTATGTAGTTATCCTTACTCTTACTCATCTTATTTACCCCATCCAATCCTTCTAATAGAGGCATCATAATTATCGCCTGCGGTTGTTGTCCATATTCTTTCTGTAACTTTCGACCTGCTAAGAGGTTAAACTTCTGGTCAGTACCTCCTAATTCTACATCAGCTTCTATAGCTACTGAATCATAAGCTTGCAAGATAGGATAAAAGAATTCATGAATACTAATTGGCTGATTGTTTTGATAACGATTAGAAAAATCCTCTCTTTCTAACATTCGGGCTACTGTATATTGTGATGATAATTCAATTGCATCACTAAAATCCAAATCTGACAGCCACTCGCTATTGAAAACAACTTTAGTCTTTTCTGAGTCTAGCACTTTGAACATCTGCTCTTTATAAGTTTCAGCATTCTTCTTTACTTCTTCATCAGTTAACTGCTGTCTTGTTTCTGATTTTCCAGTTGGGTCTCCAATTTTCCCAGTAAAATCACCAATCAACAAATATACCTCATGACCCATATCTTGAAATTGTTTTAACTTCTGTAATACAACAGTATGTCCTAAATGAATATCTGGCGCTGTAGGGTCTAGTCCAAGTTTTACCTTCAATGGTCTATCTTCTTTTTTTGCTTCTTTTAACTTATCAACTAAATCGTCTTCACCAATCATTTCTGAACTACCACGTTTAATAATTTCTAATTGTTCTGCAATTTCCATGATATTGCCTCCCAAATACAATTATTCAATCTGAATTTTATCACACTTAAATTTAAATATCAATCAATAAAAAACAAATTCTAAACATGATTAGATAGAAAAGAATCAGGGAAACACTATATATGAATAAAAATTTATGTTATAATAAATTTGTGAAAGGAGGATTTTAATGATAAATTTCAAACAAAAGGCTAGCCAATTAGCTATAATTTCTATTATATTAATTTTTGCAATTGGCCTCGGTAGTGCTATTGGAGTAATTACTTGGGTTATTAATGAAAGCCCAGATATCTCTGATTATGGTCAATGGAAAACAAGTGAAAGTACTATTATATATGCTTCCAATGGCGAACCCTTAACTAAATTATATGAAGAAAATAGAGTCTATGTCAGCTTAGATCAAATACCAACTAACTTACAAAATGCTGTTATCTCAATTGAAGATGCTAGATTCCGCAACCACCATGGTCTAGATTTCAAAGGGATTTTACGAGCAATTTGGGTCGATTTAAAACACATGGCTAAAGTGGAAGGTGCCAGTACAATTACTCAACAACTAGCTAAAAACGCATTATTAACCCATAAAAAATTATTCTCGCGTAAATTACAAGAAATGTATATTGCCCTTCAATTTGAAAGAATGTATACTAAAAATGAAATCTTAGAATTTTATCTCAATGAAATATTCTTAGGCCATAGCGCTTATGGAGTCCAAAGTGCTGCTAAATTTTATTTTAACAAAGATGTAGAGAACTTAACCTTATCTGAAAGCGCTCTAATAGCGGCTTTAATTAAAGCACCAAATGCTTATTCTCCCTATCGCAATAAAGATACAGTAAGGTCAAGAAGAAATATTGTTTTAAACAAAATGGCAGAACAAGATTATATTACAGAAAAACAAGCTCAAAAAGCAAAACAACAAGCCATTAAATTAGAAAGACCAACTGAAGATAATGAAAAATTAGCTCCTTATTTTGTTAATCATATTAGAAAAAAACTGATTGATAAATTTGGAGCACAAAGAGTTTATACGGGGGGGCTAGAAGTTCATACCACCCTTGATATTAAGATGCAAAAACAAGCTAATGCTTCAATTGAAAATGCTCTTAAAACTGGATATATACCAACTATTTCTAGAAAAGTAGGTCAAGGCGATAAACAACCTCAATTAAGTTTAATTACAGTCAACCCTAATAATGGTCATATTAAAGCTATGGTTGGAGGGCGTGGCAATGATAAGTTTAATCGAGTAACCCAAGCTTATCGACAACCAGGGTCATCTTTTAAACCCTTTGTTTATACTACAGCAGTTGAGCAAGGGATGGGAACTGGTAGTGTAATCGATGATAGTTTAAAAAAATACAAAACTGAGTTGAATGGTGATAAAACTTGGATGCCGAAAAACTATAACGAAAAATATTTAGGACCAACTACTTTAAGAATCGGTCTAGCTAAATCAGTTAATGTTATGGCAGTTAAATTATTAGATGAAGTTGGGGTTTCTGAAACTATAAGTACCACTCAAGACTTAGGAATTAATAGTATTGTAGAAAAAGATAGAAATCTTGCATTAGCATTAGGAGGTTTAACAAAAGGAGTCACTCCATTACAAATGACTCAAGCGTATAGCGTTTTTGCTACCGGTGGAATTAAAACTAATCCAATTGCTATCACTAAAGTATATGATAATTATGGAACTTTAATATGGAATCATGAAGCTGAAAATGAGACTAAAAAGAAAGTTGTCTTAGATGAAGGAGTAGCCTATCTTGTTACAGATATGCTTAAATCTGCAGTAGCAAGAGGCCCTTTAGTATGGGGAACTGGTTGGCGAGCAAAATTAAATCGTCCCGCCGCTGGTAAAACAGGAACTACTTCCAACTATACAGATGCATGGTTTGTTGGTTTTACCCCTAAATTAGTTACTAGTATTTGGATTGGAGAAGATCAACCGCGCAAAATGGAATATCCTAAAAGAAATAATGAAGGAGAAATAATTAAAAAGGAAAATGGAGATAAAGTTATCCAAACTATTTCTAGTGGTGAAGCAGCTAAACTTTGGGGAGATTATATGCGAGAAGTAGTCAAAAACAGACCAATTGAAGATTTTTCTAAACCTAATAATGTAATCACCAAAGAAATCTGTATTGAGAGTGGTAAGATCCCAAATCAACATTGTCCAGCTCAAGCACATCGCGAAGAATTATTTCTAAAAAATAGTGCACCACAAGAAAAATGTTCAATTCACAAAGAAACTAAAGAAGCTAGAATTGATACTTCAACAGGAAAATTAGCAACTAAATATTGTCCGGTTAGCAAAGTCAAAAAAGTTGAATATCAAGTTGAAACTGGAATTTTGGTAGATGATAATGGAGTACCTATTAAAAAAACAGAAGAAGATTCTAAAGCACCACTAACTGATGAAGAAGGAAACTACATTTATGAGAAAGTTCCAACAGACACTTGTAAAGAACACACTCCAAAGGAAAGAGAAAAAAAGATCAAGGATAGAATTCTAGAATTTTTCAACATTCTCAATAAATAAAAAGATGAAAAAAGCGGGGTTGACCCGCTTTTTTATATTTTAAGCTTCTAATTTAGCGATTGTAACACCACTACCACCCTCTTTAGGCTTTCCTAATCTATAATTTTTAATACTAGGATAATTATCTAATGTCTCATCTACTACCTCACGTAAAACTCCTGTACCTTTACCATGCACAATCTCTACTTGATTTAAGTTACTTAACATCACATCATCTAAATATTTAAGTAGTTTATCTTTAGCATCTACAGCTCGCATCCCTCTTAAATCTAATTTAGAAGAAATATTTTTAGCTTTTTGCTGTTTAACTCTACTAATATTCACCTTTCCTTTAGGAGTACTAGACTCTTCTTTTTCTACTTTTTCTAATTCTTTTAAATCAACTGTAACTTTCATAATTCCAGATTGAACTACAGCTTCTTCTTTATCTTGATTTAAGCTAACTACTTTCCCATTTTTGTTAACATTTTTTATCTTAACTTGGTCTCCCTCTTCAAGATCTGGGATCTCTTGCTCCTGTTGATTCTCAGCAGTTAATTGATTTCGTTCAGATTTAATATCTTTTCTCTCTTCACGCAAACCACTGCGCGCTTCTTGAATTTCCCTATCACTTAACCTCTGTTTTTCTTTTAAATCAGAAATTATATTTTCTGCTCTATCTTTAGCACGCTTAATTATTTTATCCGCTTCCCGATATGCTTCTTTCAATTCTCTATTTTTTCGTTCTTCTAATTTCTTTAATTTTTCCTCATACTCTTCTCTCATCTCTTTAGCTTGCTGATAATCTTCTGTAGCTTCTTCTTTTTTACTTTGATATTCTTTTTTATCTTCTTCAATTTCCTTTATAATATCATCTATCTCTATATCTTCTTGATCTAAAAAATCTTCTGCTGAGCTTATTATCTCATCTTTCAATCCTAAACGATTAGCAATTTGAAAGGCATTACTACGTCCTGGAAGACCCATCTGCAAATTATAAGTTGGTTTTAATGTTTCAACATCAAACTCTACTGAAGCATTTTCCACCCCAGAATTATTATAGGCATAAGTTTTTAACTGGCTATAATGAGTAGTGATAACCGTCTTAACATTTCTTGTATGCAAATAATCTAAAATAGCCATACCTAAAGCAGCACCTTCAGTAGGATCCGTACCTGCTCCTAATTCATCTAATAAGACTAAAGCAGTATCATCAGCCTCTTCAATTATCTTAATGATCTGATTCATATGTGAAGAGAAGGTACTTAAATTTTGTTTAATACTTTGTTCATCACCAATATCACCATAAATTTGATGATAGATACCAACCTCGGAACCAGATAAAGCAGGAATATGAAGACCAGCTTGAGCCATTAAAGTTAATAATCCAATTGTTTTTAATGTAACTGTTTTACCACCAGTATTTGGCCCAGTAATCACTAAAGTATCAAATTCATCTCCTAATTCTACATCAATTGGTACTACGTCACCAGTTAATAGCGGATGACGCGCTTTAAATAACTTTGTTTTTTGCTCTTCATTTAATAATGGCTCTGAACCATCGATATTCAAACTATAGCGGGCTTTAGCAATAATAAAATCAAGAGCCGTTAATAATTTTAAAGTGATTTTAATATCATCTGTTTCTGCTTGGACTAAAAAAGTTAATTCTTGCAAAATCCTTTGAATCTCTTGTTCTTCTTCTGCTTCTAATTGTTTTAATTTATTATTAATTTTAACCACTGAATTAGGCTCTATAAATACCGTTTGCCCACTAGAAGATTGATCATGGACTAATCCATTGATTTCTCCTTGATGCTCTACCTTAACAGGAATCACATATCTCCCATCTCTAATAGTAACTACTGCTTCTTGAATATACTTTTGCATACTACTAGAATGAATGATCGAATTTAATTTATCTCGAATACTATCTTTAGCATTTTGTATTTTTCTTCTAATTCTTCGTAACTTAGAACTAGCAGAACTCTTTACTTCTCCTTGATTATCAATAGCTTTTCTAATTTCCTTAGTTAATGGCCTGAAATTACCAATCTTAGCAGCAATTTTCATTAGTTTTTTATAATTATCATCTTCATCTTCTAGATTAGAAAAATAACTACTTATATCATGACCAACTTCTAAAGTAGTTGTAATATCTAATAACTCTTCCCCATCTATAATCATACTTTTCTCTGCTTTTTCTAAACTAGGCCTAATATCTTTGACTCCTGATATGGGAGGAGTATTCTCTCTAATTAAAATTTTCTTAGCCTGCGTTACCTCTTTTTGACGTTCCTTAATATAATCTATCTCAATACTTGGTTCTAAATTTTCTATCAAATTTTCTGTTAATTTTGACGTAATATAACTACGTAAGTCTTTCTTTATTTCCGAAAAGTTTAATACATCTAAAGCATGTTGATCCATTACCTAAATAAACCTGGTTATAGAATTATTCCTCTTTGTATAAATTCTAAAATATAACCAGGTTTCACACCTCCTTATTTTAATATCTTTCTTTAAATTGCATTTATTATTAATATTTTAAAAATTTAATTTCCTAATATAGCTTTAAATTCATTTAAAGAATAAGTATTAATCATCTTCTCTTTCCTAAAATAAAACTAACATTTAAATTTCCATACTATTTCCCACACTAGTTAATTAAATCTTCAATTCTTTCTGTAAATAATGGATTTAAATTATTTAATAGCATAGAGGCAAAATAAGAATTAGATACTTGTTGCTCTAAAAAATCAATCGGCAAGTTAGATATAATTAATAGAATAATATAAATAATAGCTAATCCCTTAATTATACCAAATATAGTTCCTGCAATATCATCTATTATTGATAAAAAAATCAGGTCAAGAAATTCATCTATTAAATAACCTAAATAATTAATAATTAAACTCACAATAATTAATAATAAACTAAATGCTAAAATTTGACTAACACCCATAGATAGGTCAAATTTAGCACTAATCACTTCAGCAAAAATCTTATACTGCTCGCTAGCAAAATAAATCCCACAAATCATAGCTAACAAAGAAGTGATTTGATTAATTAGTCCTGAACTATAACCGCGATAAGCAAACATAGCTATCACAATTATTATTCCATAATCAACAACATTTAAATTCAATCATCTAATCCTCCCTTTTCTTCAATTAAATCTAAAAACTGATTATACTCATCTTCCATCTCTTGATAATCACTTTTTAATTTTTCATATTTCGTCTTAAGTTCAGAATTCTTATTATCTAATTTTTTATTTCTGTCTTCTAGTCCTTTAATCTCTTGCTTTAAATTCTGTATTTTATCTTGCATATTATATAAATCATCAGCTAAATTCATTAGACCTAGTAAAAATAATCTATTCCTTGGCATAGTTGAACTGTTAGATTTGATTTCAGAAAGATGTTGATCAATAAAAGATGCGATGTTATTAATATATTCCTCAGATTCATCGCTTTTTATTGTATAATATTCCCCTAAAATTTTGACCTTAGCCTTTCCTTTACAGTTTTTATCTTTTTGTTTATTAACTGATTTGTTTTTACTCACTACTATTACCTCCACAGGCAAAATTTATAAAGCATCTTATTTATACTAATTCAATAACTAATGATAAATTCCTGTTTAGATATTAATAAAATTCAAATAATAAAAAAACCTTGCTATCAATCAAGATAACAAGGTTAGATAAATATGGAGCGAAAGACGGGATTCGAACCCGCGACCTTCTCGTTGGCAACGAGACGCTCTACCAGCTGAGCTACTTTCGCACACTCTATAATTTAATTATAAGTGGTGGAGGGGAGAGGATTCGAACCTCTGAAGGCAGCGCCGGCAGATTTACAGTCTGCTCCCTTTGACCAGACTCGGGAACCCCTCCACAATATTTAGTTAACTGTTTTACTGCTTGAACTATCTTACTGTTTAACTATTTTAAATGGTGGGCGAAACAGGGCTCGAACCTGTGACCCCCTGCTTGTAAGGCAGGTGCTCTCCCAACTGAGCTATTCGCCCTTATTTAGTT
>NZ_JAFBDQ010000006.1 GCF_016908315.1 Halanaerobacter jeridensis
TTTCTGCTGAAGGAGGAAAATGGAAGAATCAAGATAACGTTATTGAAGAGATATTACCGAATGGAGAAAGATATGTAAGGTTCAAACCAGTATCTGCAGCGAACACTCCAGCAGCTGTAGAAGAATTGTGCGATTATTTAAGTAGAGAAATGAAAGAAGAAAATATTGAACCACTAATATTAATCGGAACATTTATATTAGATTTTTTAAGTATTCATCCTTTCAATGACGGTAATGGAAGGATGGCTAGATTATTAACATTATTATTATTATATAAATATGACTATAAAGTTGGTAGATATATAAGTTTAGAAAAAGTGATTGCAGAAAGCAAATCAAGTTATTATGAATCTCTCAATAAATCTTCTATAGGTTGGCATGATGGGGAACATAATATTTTTGTTTGGTTAAATTATTTTTTGGGGACCCTATTAGCAGCATACAGAGAATTTGAAGACAGAGTAGGTTTAGTAAAAAATAAGAAGGGAAATAAAAGTTTTAGAGTAGAAAAAGCAATTAAAAGTACAGTAGGAAAATTTGAAAAAGAAGATATAAGGAATGCCTGCCCAGATGTTTCAGAATCTACAATTAATAGAGTATTTAAAAAATTAAAAGAAGAAGAAATAATTGAATTATTAGGAAAAGGAAGAAATGCTAAATGGAAGAGATTAGAGTAATCACGAGGTACTTCGGCTAACATGAGATTAGCGACATCTAGGTATGGAGGATAGAGCAGGGGTGCAGCACTGATTTATGAAATACAGGAGGATTAGCAAAAATAGAGGAGCAATAGTGAGACGTCGCGAATTCCAGGGACGTTAGACGAAATTCTTTGTTTTATCTTTTGAAACAAATATTTTTTGTTAAAAAATACTGTAATTGTTATAATAGTAATATAGGAATAGACAAGGAAAGCGAGGGATAATTATGGTTAGCAAAAAAGAACTAGAAAATAAATTAAAAGAATTAAAACCTTTATTAGAGAAACAGTATAAAGTTAAAAAGCTTGGTTATTTTGGTTCTTATGCTAGGAATGAGGCTAATGAAGATAGTGATGTAGATATACTTGTAGAATTTTCTGGTGATGTAGGTTGGGAGTTTTTAGATTTAAAAGATTTTTTAGAAAATAATTTAAATACTGAAGTAGATTTAGTTACAATGAATGCTTTAAAGCCTCAATTAAAAGATGAGATATTAAAAGATGTGATTTATCAATGAGAAGAGACAATTTATTTATAGAAGATATACTGGATGCTATGAATAAAATTTTCAAATATACTGAAGAGATGGATAAAGAAGAATTTAAGAAAAACGAATTAGTAATTGATGCTGTTTTAAGAAATATTGAAATTATAGGTGAAGCTTCTAATAAAGTTTCTGATGAAATGAGGTCTGATTGTCAAGATGTTCCTTGGAGTAAAATGATAGGTTTAAGGAATATAGTTATTCATGATTATTTTGGTGTTGATTTAGATATTATTTGGGAAGTTATTACTGTTAATTTACCAGAAACTAAACCTAAAATTAAAGAGATATTAAAAGATTATCCATTATAAAAGCGGGGCAACCTGCTTTTTATTTATTATGAGGATACAGGACTTCGTCTAACATGCGATTAGCGACATCTAGGAAAGAGGGGGAGGCAGGGTCACGCACTGACTTATGAAATTTAGGAGAATAGGCAAAGTATAGGAGCAGTAGCGAGACGTCGCGAATTCCAGGGACGTTATATGAAAGAGCTAAGATATTGATTTTTAGTTATAGAATCCAACAAGTAAGAGATCACTATTTTCGAGGGAAGGTTAGGAAATAGTGATTTTTTTGTAGGTTTAAGATTTTTAATAGAAAATTAGAGAAGATAATAGAGCTTTTTTAGTTACTTATTTAAAAAGAAAATAAATTGGATTTGAAAATCTTTCATTAAAACCTCAGTTAGGTGAAATACCCACTTCTCATATATGGGATTTTTTAGTTTATCGGCGGAAATCAACTTAATAAAATGTTATAATATTCATATATTATAAAAATAATGGTATTTAAAACTTTTGCGATTTTGTGGAGGGATTGAATTGTTAAATAAAAAGTTAACTTGTATATTACTTTTAATCTTTGTTTTTTTAAATGTTTTGTGTATAACTGTTTTGGCTGCTGAAGAAACCAAAATTAAAAATGGAGTGGTTTATGGAAATTATATGGTTACTGAAGAAAATGTTGAAGAAGCGGAAAAAATAAAAATAATAAAGGGTTATTTAGGATTTAAAGCAAGAGAAATTGATATGCCTAATTTAGAAAAAATCGGAAAAGCTTTATTTATAATAAATCAAAGTAGTAAAGTGGAAAAAATAAATCTACCTAAATTAAAAGAAATGGGACATTTATTAATATCATATAATATAAATGTTCCTGTGAATTTGGAAGAATTATATTTACCTAGTTTAAAAAAATCAAAGATGGAATACGTGTTAGACATGTTTTTAAAACTTTTCAAAAATTAAGATTACCTAATCTAAAATATGTGGGAGGAAGTATTAATATTGCTGATAACCGAGAATTAAAATCTATAGATTTTAATTCTTTAAAAGAAGTAGGTGGCATAAGTATATCTCGCAATGATAAAGTTAATTGCATTAATCTAAGTTCTTTAAGGGAAACAGACCCAAAAAGAGGTAATTTAACCATTAGAAATACTAATATAAAAAAGTTGAATTTAAGTAATTTGAAAATTGCTAATCATATAGCGATAGCAGATAATGATTTTTTAAAAAATGTTTATTTAAACAAATTACAACTTGCAGAAAGCGGTTTTTATATAGGTCAAAATAAAAAGTTAGATGAAATTTATGCTCCTAAATTAGAATATATTGGAGCTTTAAAAGGTTTTTCAATTAAAAGTGGTAATGTTAGAAAAAAAACTATTGTAATTAAAGTAAATCAAATTCCTGATTATAAAGGCAAAATTAAAAACATAAAGTTTTCAATCATTAACAAGGAGGAAATTAAAAAATGAGTTATGATGAAGTTATAGACGAAGCTATTAATTTAATTAAAAGTTTTGAAAATGCTGATTTATATGCAGTTGAAATTGGTGACGAAGACTTAAGTATAAATCGAGAAGAATTACAAGTTCATGAAGATAGCACAGATAATTTTGCTGTAGGTTATGGGTTAGATTTATCAGTACGTGACAGAGGAGAAATTGAAGACGTACTTGATGAAACTAATAATCAAGCTATAAATAACAATGAAGTAGATATTTTTGATTATGACGATTTTTTAGATGCAGTAGAAGAAGTAAAACGTTTAGCTGAAGAAAATCATGAACAGAGATTAAATATATTTATGAGAGAACATTCAGAAGAATTGCAATTACCGAGCGTAGGATATGCTAGTATTTTATTTGATGTAGTTGCAAGCGATATGTATAGTTATGTAGAAGGAGTTGCTAATAATGGAGTTGATGAAGATTATCACAGTGACTTAACTGGAAGAGAAAAAAGTGCAATATTTTCAATGGTTTATAACTCAGGTTATAATTTGTTTTTTGGAAAAGATGAAGATAATAACATTGATTTTAATGATCCTTACAATTCTACAGAAAATTTAAGAGATTATATTGATAATAAAAATGATGACAATATGGAAGAAGCATTAAAAGCTAGAACAAGAGTTTGGTATGAACTTAGATATAATAGTAGTAGCGAAGCTTGGAATGAAGAACCAGGGGGTAGAGGATTAGCTAAAAGAAGATACTGTGAAGGGGATATATTTGGATTATTTGCATATGATGAAGATGAAGTAGATACTTTATATGATGGGGATGAATTAACCAGTGAAGAAGCAGGATGGATTTTAGAAAAATTAAGAGATGATGATATAGAAAAGGATGGAGTTTCAAGTATTGAAGCGATAGCAGAACATTTTTGAAGATAATTATTATTCTCCTGACTTGGTAGAAGATTCTAGAATGGTTGGCGATGAAATGTCAGAGGTGTCAGATATTATTACTGAATTAGAAGATGCTATAGATCCAGTAGAAGAAATTCAAAATGAAGCGGAAAATAATGATAGAGAGTTAGATAATCTAACTTATAATTTTTTAAAGAAATATGATGAAAAATATGGCATAGTATTAGATGAAGAAAGACCAATTTATCATAGTGTTAAAAAGATTGAAAAAGACAATGATATCCTGATTTTTCCCTTAATGAATAAGTTAGTAATAAATGCAGAAAAAGAAGAAAAGAGAGTGAGGGGCGAAGATGATGAGCTATATAAGTCAATCAAAGGGCTAAAAAACAGATGTAAAGAAACTTTAGAAGAAGTTATTAAAGAAAAGGGTGGTTATAAAAGACTAGCCTATAAAAATGACAATAATAAAGATTTGGAAGACCGTAAATTAAAGGAGAAATTAATAGATAATTTTAAGCCTAGACCATTTAATGCTCCTGATATAAAAAAGAGTCATGAGTTTTTTAAAAGTTTTATTACAAAAGAAGATAAAGAAAAGCAATTAGCTGAGAAAGAAGAAAAAGAGAAACAAAAATTAGAAAAAATAAAAGAAGAGAAAGAAAGGAAAAAGCGGATAAAATTAGCTGAAAAAAGGAGAAAAGAAGCAAAAGAAAGAATTAAAAAAAGAGAAGGTTTCATTATTGTTTATGAAGATGGAGGACATAAATTAAAAAGAAGAAAAGATCATTATGGAGTTTGATCTTTTGAAAGAGACTTCACCTAACATAGTGTTAGCGACATCTAATTTAATAGCATAAAGCATAGCTGCTAAAATTTATGAAGTCTGAGTTTTTTAAGCTCAGATTTTTATTATTATACGATACGTCGCGAACCCTAGGGACGTTAGACGAAAGAACTAAATTCATTTATAGGAATTATTTTTTGATAAATAATAAGTATGAAACAAATAACTAAACTAGATAAAATAGTTTGATAAATTATTGATAGATGAGAGATATGATTTACATACTTTTTTAATATATGAGGTAAGATTTCGTGAATAAAGAAAAGGTCGATGAATTAAAAGAACTCAAATCTGATGTAATAATTAAAGAATTAAAGGAAGAGATTGATATTTAAAATTATTTTGTAAAGTGTTAAAATAATTATTTGATTGATTATACATAAAATTTTATGTATAATATTATTAAGAAAAGAAAATAATATATCATGAAACAATTGTGAATAAGAGTATATAATATATTGTGGAGGTGAAGGAAATGGCAATGCTAGAGATAGATCGAGATAATATGGTTTCTTCTTCTGAAGTTGTACGTAATTTTAGTAAAATGCTTGATAAATCTAAAGAAAATCCATTATTTATTATGAGAAATAATGATATTGAAGGAATAATGATGGATATAGAAGAGTATGAGATGTTATTAGAAAAAATAGAGTATTTAGAAAACTTATTAGAAGATGAGTATATTGAAGATGGAATCAAGGATAGAAAAAAAGAATTTGATTTAGACGATGCAATTGAAGAAGAAGAAATTATGGAGATGTTGGATAAATAGGGGGCTTAGAAATGGAAATAATTTTTCATCCAGAAGTCAAAGAAGATATAGAAGAATTAGATGGGAGTGTGAGAAAAAGATTTAAAAAGACCTTAAAGAAAATAAAAAGAGCTCCCAGATTAGGAAAGCCATTAGGGAATAAAGGAGAAATTGATTTATCGAGCTGTTTAAAGATGTATTTTAATAGCAAAAAATATAGAGTAGTATATGAAATTTTAGACAATAATAAAATTATTATTTGGTCAGTAGGGAAACGTGAAGCAGAAGTAGTATATTTTAATGCTTATAAAAGAATATTGAAAGAAGGAAAAGAGGAATAATCCTCTTTTCTTTTTTTAGATATCAATCGGATAAATCATACAAGATTATTATTAAAATCTTGCATATGATAAATATTGTTTAATGGGGGATCGTTCCATCGTTTAACATGGGCTTAGCGACATCTAGGTATAGAGAATAGGGCAGGGGGACGCAATGACTTATGAAATTTAGGTGAATAGGCAAAGTATAGGACCAACAATGAGACGTCGCGAACCCTAGGGACGTTATGTGACATTTTGCTTGAAGGTAATTGGGCTTAAAAAAATAAAAACTTCTTAGGTAAAATCAAATACTAAGAAGTTAGATAGAAGTAGTATTTTGTTTTAACCATTGTGTTAATTCACTTTTAGATAAATTTTCAGCTGATAGTTCTATTATAATTTTATAAGTTTCTTTTTCAGAAGCAGATATTTCATAGCCATTATTTTGTAGAAAAGTATCCATAGCAACTAAAGCGACACGTTTATTACCATCTATAAATGGATGGTTTTTGCATAAATTAAATCCATAAGCTGATGCCATTTCAAAGATGCTATTATGCAAATAGTTTCCATCAAAAGAACTTTTGGGTTGTTGAATAGCAGAATCAAGGAGGCTTTCATCCCGGATACTTGGGCTTCCTCCATAAATTTGTATTAATTGTTCATGAAAATACAATATAACTTTTTAGGAATGAAATTTACATTTTTCATTTAGATAATTCCTTTAATGTGTTTTTGAATTTTTTATTGGTTTTTTCAAATGATTCAGTCCACTCTTCAAATTCAGGATCATAAGGAGTTAAGGTGAACCCATCTTTTTGTTCAATAAGATGAAGTTCTTCTCCTTCTTCTAAATGGTATTTTTCCATAAGTTCTTTTGGAATAGTAAAACCGTAGCTATTGCCAACTTTACGAATTTTTATAGTTTGCATTATTATCACCTCACTTATATTATAACATTTGTATTATATAATATTCAAGCAAAATTAAAATTGATAGGCATCAGAAAAATCGTTAGAAATATTTTAAGCAAAACATCACATAACATGGGCTTAGCAACATCTAGGTATAGAAGATAGGGCAGAGTTGCAGCACTGACTTATGAAATTTAGGTGGATAAGCAAAAGTAGAGGAACAGTAATCTTATTGTATATTTTAATTTTTATTATTTTTTGCTTTGCATTAGCTTTAGGAGCTACTCAAGAGGAATATGATGTTATTACTTCTCCCAACCAAAATTATAATATTGTGTGTGTAGAATATGATGAAGGTGCACTAGGGGGAAGTATTGAAATAAATTTAGTTAAAATTAATACTAATAAGAAAGATACTAATGTAAGAACTTTATACAAAAGACGTTGGGGAGAAAGACCTTCAATTGCATGGATTGATAATAATATTATTAAGTTATTATATTTTTGCTAAAAGGAGATGTTGAATTTGTTGAAAAAAATGTATAATACAGAAGTAGAATATGTTAAGTTATTCTCGCAAAGTTATGAAAGTAATAATATTATAAGGTTTGGCGATGATTATATACCAGATATGTATACTCATAATTTTGTATTTATAAAAAAAATCAGGGAGTAGCCAAAACTAAAGAGATGATTTTAAGCGAATTAGAACAAAGAAAAAAAGTGGGGTCAAACTTTTTAAGAGTTGAATTTAATTTTTCTTTAGATAATGACCTATTGAATGAATTATTTATAAAACCACAGGTAACAAAATATGATTATATGTATATAAATCCTAAGCTAGGTGACAAATTAATTGGTAATCAAAAATGCATTATTAGAAAAGCAGTATCACGAGCTGTTTTAGACGATGGAATAGAAGTGGATATTGTAGCAAATGAACCTGATATGGGAAAAGATTTTGCAAACAGGCGAATATCTAGAAAAGCAGAAGTATATAAGAAATCAGATATAGATTTAAACTTATATGTTTGTTATTATGATAACTCCCCCATTGGAAACTGCGAGTTTATGCTTAATGATGAAATTGCTAAGATAGAAGACTTTGATATATTAAAGAAATATCAACGAATGGGATTTGGAACATCAGTCATCAAACATTTATTAAATGAGGCAAATAAAAGGGAAATTGATATAGTTTATCTTATTACTGACAGTGAAGATACTGCAAAAGAAATGTATAAGAAATGTGGATTTAAAAAAGCAGTAGAAAAGACAGAATTATTTTTTGATTTAAGTTAGTTGAATAAATTCGTACATCAGATAACATGGAGTTAGTTACATTCAGATTTTTAGTTAGAAGTGGAACCAGGGATGACTTATGAAATTCAGCAGTTAGAATGTAAATTGAGATGGGGGAGCGGAACGTCGCGAACACTAGGGACGTTATATCAAATTCAATATTAGACTATTAGTTTTAACGAATATTAGAAAGGATGATGATAGTGTTAATATTAGATAAACCATATGTATCAGAATTTTTAGAAGATACAATACTAGAACTAAATTTACCCGTTTTAAAGAATAAAGCTGCAAAAGAATTTAAATTAAATGAGGATATTAATTTTTTAGAGGAAAAAGAATTTGTTAATAAAGTTAAAAATGAGGAAAGTTTAATTTATAGTAATTCAGAAAATCCAATTAACTGGATAACTAATCACTTATCTTTTACTGACTTACCTGAAAAAATTGATATTTTTAAAGACAAATATCAATTCCGCAAATTATTAAGAGATATGTATCCTGACTTTTATTTTAGAAAAGTAAGTTTTGATGAACTAGACCAAATAGATATAAATGAAGTCAAAATCCCTTTTATTATTAAGCCATCAGTTGGATTTTTTAGTATGGGAGTTTATCAAGTCAATAGTGCTTTAGAATGGGAAAAAGTTAGAGGGGAATTAAAAAAAGAAGTTAATAATATGAAAGACAATTATCCAGAAGAAGTGATAAATACAAATGAATTTATTATAGAAGAAAATATAGAAGGAAAAGAATTTGCAATTGACCTTTATTATAATGATGAAGGGAAACCAGTGATTTTAAATATTTTAGAGCATATTTTTTCTTCGGGAGAAGATGTAAATGATAGGGTTTACATAACTTCTAAAAAAATAATAGAAAAGTATCACAATTCATTTTTAGATTTTTTAAATGAAATGGGAGCATTAATAAATTTAAATGGATTTCCAATGCATATAGAATTTAGAGTTGATAATGATGAGAATATAGTTCCTATTGAAGTAAATCCGATGAGATTTGCGGGTTGGTGCACGACGGATGTAGCTTATCACGCTTATGGAATAAATGTATATGAATATTTTTTTAAGCAGAAAGAACCCAATTGGGAAAAAATACTTAAAATTAAAAAAGATAAAATTTATAGCATTGTTGTTGCAGATTTGCCTAATGATATAAATGTCAATGATATTATAGAGATTAATTACGATAAGTTTAGTTCTTATTTTGAAAATACTTTGGAAATGAGAAAAATAGATTATAATAAATATGGAGTTTTTGCTTTTCTATTTGCGGAAACTAGCTATGATAATTGGGGAGAATTAGAAACAATATTAAAATCAGATTTAAGAGAATATTTAAAGTTCAAACATTAAAATAAGTGTTAAACCAAAATATTGAACTTCAGATAATAATATGGGCTTAGTAATATCTATGTTAAGATGATAGGCAAAATATCACATATTTTTATTATGAATTTGTTATATATTTCATTTGCAAACTATAAATCCAGGGAGAAATTTTATGTTTGAAGAAATTGATGAGAAGAAAAGAAAGATTGAAGAGAAAAGAGACCTACCTGATAAAACCGTAGAAAGTATAAAAGAAAAATTAATGCTAGATTGGATTTATAATTCCAATGCTATTGATGAGTTCGGTTTCTTGAATAATAATAAAGATATTAGAAGAACTAAGCTGAAATAAAAGAGGAGCATAATAATGAAAAAAAGAAAAATATTTAGATGGACTATAATAGCAATATCATTTTTGTTAGTTATTAGTATAACTTTTATAATTGGAAGTAGTTATTTTGAGCATAAGAAGTTAGTAGAACAGGAAAAAGAAGAATATCCAGCGCCAGGTACTCTTGTGGATGTTAATAGCGATGGGAAAAAGCTACATGTCTATGCAGAAGGTGAAGGAAGCGAAACTCTTGTTTTTATGGCGGGGCTTGGAACTGCTTCACCAGTATATGATTTTAAAGTACTTTACAAGAAACTATCAAAGGATTACCGAATTGCTGTATTAGAGCGAGCTGGATATGGTTGGAGTGATATTACTTCTAGTCCCCGAGATATTAATACTGTTCTTGAAGAAACTCGTAGAGCATTGCGTCTTGCTGGAGAAAGCCCTCCTTATGTTTTGTTTCCACACTCTATGGCTGGATTAGAGGCATTACATTGGGCCAATCTTTATTCAGAAGAAGTTAAAGCCATTATTTCATTGGATGCTATGGTGCCGGGGTATATTGAACAAATAGAAGATAAAGTTTCTTTGTCACCTGTAATTACCTTCTTAGCACGTAGTGGTTTAATGAGAAATGGCCCAGATATTTTTGAAAAGAATTTTGTAGCTATGAAAAAAGGACATTTAACAGAAGAGGAAGCTGAAATTGCCAAAACAATATTTTTCCGTCGTGTTCAGACAAAGAATATGCGAGAAGAAGTGGAGATGATAGAAAGCAACTCTCAGATAGTGTCTAATCAGGGAAAACCTGATGTACCTTTCTATGCTTTCATTTCTACTGACAGTAGTGAAGAAGAATCGTGGAAAGAAAGTATAATTTCTTATACAAAAGCAATTGATGGAGGATATTCTATTTTAGATGGACACCACTACATTCATCTTGATTATTCTGAACTTATTGCAGAAAAGAGTAGGGGATTTATTGAAAAATAAATTTTAATATTATTATTTATAATAATATTAAATTAGAGTGAGGTTAAAAGTGTACCATTTTCATCACATAACAGCAGATTAACAACATCCTAGTCTATAAACATATATTAAGGGGGGGATAAATTATATAAGTTTTATTTTAAATTAGAGGTTGGAAGCGTTATCGGGGACGTTGCAACCTCCAGAGATGGATGTGAAATATACTATTACACTAGATATAAAAAGGAAGTGAACAAATGGAAAAAGGAGAAATAAAAAAATCAATTGAAGATATGTTTAGAAAGCAAGTAAGAAAAGATTCTAAAGTGAAGAATGCTTATTTATTAGTTTATTCGAAGAAGTTAGATTTTCATATGAATATTGCAGAAGGTTCAACAGGTGATATGCCTGCAAATTCGCAACAACCTAATTATATGGCTAGTGTTGGTAAATTATTTACATCAACTATAATTAGTATCTTATATGAAAAAGGAGAACTATCTTTTAATGATAACATTAGAAATTATTTAGATGCTGAATTATTGAATAATCTTCATATTTATAAAGGTGAAGATTATACAAATAGTATTAAAATCAAACATCTTTTAAAACAAAGATCAGGTCTATATGATAATTTTTGGCCACTATTAGATAAGATTCTTAAGGATAAGGAATTTAATATAAATCCACGAGAAGCTATTATCTGGGGTAAAAACAATTTAAAACCTTATTGTCCACCTGGGAAGAAGACAAAATATACAGATACTAATTATCATCTTTTAGGATTAATTATTGAAAATATCACTGCTAAACCATTTTATGAGGTATTGAAAGAATATATTTTTATTCCGCTTGGAATGGATAAATCATCTATGCTTCACTATTCTGATCCCATAAAAGAATACACATATCCAATTGCACATTTTAGTATTGATGAGACAATAATGAATGATTTTAAAAACTTTGCTGGACTTGACTATGCTGGTGGTGGAGTTGTAGCTACTAATGATGATTTACTTAAATTTATGAAGGCTTTAGTGACAGGGCAAATAATTTCAAAAGATACTTTAGAAACAATGAAGAATGATTCAAATAAATTATATTTTGGTATAGATTATGGTTATGGCATTTGGCAATTTAAAACTATTCCAGTTTTGATGCCCAAAAAGTATAATTGCTGGGGATGTGTTGGTGCAACAGGGGCATTTATATTTTACCATCCAGGATTAGATGCTTATTTGATTGGGAATTTTAATGATCTATCTTATAAAACTAAAGGTCTTAAGTTTATGATAAAAATAATAAAAAAGTTGTTAAAAGTGGCACATAACTAAAATGGTTGTAGTAGTACATTTCACATAACAAAGGGTTATCGATATCATTTAATAATAAAATGAAACTAGGAAGTTGAAAGGGGAGTAGCATGTTTAATTATTACTAGCATAATTTTTATTTAGAGCAATTCATACCATATAGTAGTTTATAAATTTGATAGTACAATGAATATAGATTATTATACAGATAGAATAAAATAAAAACGGCTAAACGTTTGAATCAATCTCCTTTCTTATATATAATCAAAGACAACTACTATTTATTGCAGATGGGGAGGAGTAATCATGAATGATAAACTTAATCATTTAATCAAAGATTATGTAAGTAATTATAAAGACTTAAAAGATACAGAAACTGATTGGCGCGATCCAGTAATTGGTATTGCAGATGCTGATGACCCGATGTTTTTAGAATTAAAAGAAGTAATCAGCTCTTCTCATGCTTTACCTACTGATTTTATTGATGATGCTAAATCTGTAATAGTATTTTTCTTGCCCTTTGAAGAAGAGGTTGTTAAAAGTAATATTCAAGATAAGCAGAGTTCAAAAAAGTGGGATTATGCTAAGATTGAAACAAATAATCTTATTGAGGATTTAATTGATTATATGCAGGCTGAAATAGAAAAAATGGGTTATAAAGCTACTTCATCTAAAGACCTGCCGCCAACTTATAATTATGATGAAGAAGAATTGATAAGTGATTGGTCTCATCGGCACGTGGGGTATATTACGGGGATGGGGACATTTGGTATTAATAATATGTTTATTACTGACCAAGGAAGTTGTGGGCGAATGGGAAGTATAGTGACTAACTTGTCATTAAAGCCTACAGAAAGAGATGACCAGGAAAACTGTTTATATAAATATAATGGAAAATGCAAGGTATGTGTTGATAGATGTGTAGTTAATGCTATTTCTACTGAAAATAAAGATGGATTTGTTGATAGAGAAAAATGTTATGAGCATATTTATGAAGATCCTCCGGAATATTCTAAAGGAGTAGGAGATGCTTGTGGCAAATGTAAGTCTGGAGTGCCGTGTTCTACGACTAATCCAGTTAAAGAATTAATAAAAAAAGACAACTAATAGTTTTGTACTTATCGAAATTTTATAATGCTTTACTGCATATAAGGTGAACTTGTCATACTGTTTGGGTTAAGGGAGGAAAAGTAATATTGAATTTAACAGAAATCGAAGATTTAATACCTGAATGTTGTACTGCTGCTAAAATAGACATTAATGAATGTTATAGAAAGGAAAAAAGAGCTTTAGAAGAGTTTGCCCCTTCTGTTAAATCAATTATTGTTTTAGGTCATCATATTATAAATGCTCGTGAATGGATCTGGACTCACATGAAATCTGAAAGAGGAAATTGTACATGTATAGCTGATTTGCATACTAAAGATATTATAAAGAAAATCAAGAATTATGTTGAAGACGAAGGATATAATTCTAAAATAATTCCTTATCCAGAAGTTAGTGGGGTAAGATTTAAAAAACTTGCTGCCAAAACACATATGGGAGAAATAGGCGATAATTTTTTATTTTTACATAAAGATTGGGGACCTTGGATTCACTTGAGAGTTCTATTAACTGATGCTAAAATAAGTAGTAAGCAAGAAAACTCTATGGATGAAGTATGTATTCATTGTGGAAAATGTATTGAAGCTTGTCCAGCAAATGCTATAAGTCAAAATGGTTTTGATAGTCAGAAGTGCAGGGAAAGACAAGAAGAATTAAATAACGCTCATAGTTGTGAAATATGTGCAAGAATTTGTCCCCTTGGAGAGACACCTGAAAAAATCAAATTAGTTCAAGTTGATGAATAATGAGAATAGATGTAGACAATTAAGATAGTGGACTAGATGGGTATAACTGTTATTTAAGACAAGAAAAATTCAAGGAGCGATTTAATATGGGAAATATAGATAATCCTTTTTTGAAAAATAGTAAATTAGCTAAAAATACTTCTATAAATAGATTGGAAATCATTGATATACCTGATGTTGATATTGATGCTGAGGTAAAAGGGAAAAAAGGTAGAGAAGTTATGTCCAGCCCTGTGTTGATAGAATATATAAAAAATGATGCCCAACGGCTTAAATTAGATGTAGATGAGATCCCTGAAGTTGAATTACCAATTTATTTAAATCAATGTTTGGAAGCAGAAGATTTAGAAGTTAGGCTGACTGCAGAAAATATAGCAAGACGTTTAGGGAGAAATTTAGGATATATTTTACTTGTGCTTAAAAGAGGAGATGAGATAAATCAACAAGCTAGAGAAGATTGGATTCAAAAGCATTGGGATTATTGGCAGCAGGTAGAGAATATAATTTTTACTGGTGGGTTGTGTAATGGTAATTTGGGCCAAAGGCTTAAATATTACATAGCGAAAGTATTTGATGAGGCAAACACTCCCAAGTATGAAATCAAGATTGCACAAAAGCCATCACTAGTATCTATAATAGGGGCAGCCCGGCATATACCTCAGAAATATAATAGCGCTTTAGTATTTGATTTTGGTCAAACTTTAATCAAACGAGGAGTAGCTAATTATCAAGGCGAAAAGTTAAAAGCAATTGATCAATTGTCTTCTTTAAAATCTAAGTATGTAGAGGCTAGGACATTCGAAAATGAAAAGGAGGAAAAAAGGGCAGCAGAAAAGTTAAAAGATTATATTATTTCTGTTGTTAAGAGAACTTGGGAGCAAGTTGAAAGTAAAGGATTTAAACCTTGTGGAACAATTGCTATAAGTATAGCTAATAATTTAGTCGATGGCAAATTTTTTGGCGGAGGATATGGCAAGTTAAGATTGATCGAGAATGATGTACAGCAAGTAATAGCAAAGAAGTTGAGTGATTTAGTTGGTGAAGAGATAGAAGTTTTATTTATCCATGATGGTACTGCAGCTGCAGATGCTTTTGCAGAGATTAATGATTCTGTGATGCTTACTTTTGGCACAGCTATTGGAGTAGGTTTTCCCCTTAAGAAAGACAAATTAAGACCCCTTGCCAGCGATCTTAATTTGTAGTGATCGGGATGATAAATGAATAAACTTAAGGAGAAGGAATATTGAGGAATAATTTAATAACTATTATAAACTGAACTTGAAAAAAGGAATTTGACTCTAACAACAGAAATTTAACATATGAAGAAGTAAAGATTAAAAAATTGATAGAGAATTTTATTTCTCATATAGTCTTTATTTTGATCAATAAAGAAATAGTTAATTTCAATTAAAATAATTAGTAAAAAATATAGTAATTAAATTTAGTTTGTTAAACTAATTAAGATATATGAGGTGTTATTAATGAAAAGTATAGATAATATTAATTTAAAAAAGCTCATTCAAAATAAAGATTATTATCCTTCTCCTGATGCTTGGGAAGAAGAAGTTCTTTATTTTTTGTTAGTTGACAGATTCTCTAATGGAGTTGAAGAAGAACAGTATGATCCGAATTCAGATTATGAAAGTGCTTTTGCTAGTGAAGATAGTCGCAAAGATTGGGAGCGGGCTGGTAAAAGATGGAACGGCGGGACTTTGAATGGGATTAAAAGCAAATTAGATTATTTAGAAGAACTAGGGATTACTGCTATTTGGGTTAGTCCAATTTTAAAACAAGTTGCTTTTGAAGAAACTTATCATGGTTATGGAGCCCAGAACTTTTTAGAGATAGATTCTCACTTTGGTAGCAAAGAAGAGCTTAAGGAATTAGTAGATGCTGCTCATGAGAGAGGTATTTATGTTATTTTAGATGTGGTATTAAATCATACTGGAAATGTATTTCAGTACCAAGAGAATAGCCCTTGTTATGATGGGAGTGAATTTTCTATTAAAGGGTTTAATGATGGAACAGGTAGTCCAACTATTTCTGTTAGTGAACCTGACTTTGACAAAGCTTGGCCCGATGGTGGAGTTTGGCCCAAAGAATTGATGAGTGCAGAAACTTTTTCGCAGAAAGGAGTCATCTGTGATTGGGATAATTTCCCTGAGTATGTTGAAGGGGATTTTTTCACTTTGAAAAATATTGATACAGGATATTATCAAGGTGATGAATTTGTTCCTTCACAAGCGTTAAAGAATTTAACAGAAATATTTAAATATTGGATTGCTTATGCTGATTTAGATGGTTTTCGTTTAGATACAGCTAAACATCTGTGGACAGGAGCAGTGCGGTATTTTGCTACTCATATTCATGAATTTGCTACTAGTATTGGGAAGAAGAACTTTTATATTATTGGTGAAATCACCGGTGGAATGGAAGCCGCTATTGATAAAATTAAACATACAGGTCTTGATGCTGCTTTAGGAATTAATAAAGTTCCTGAACGTTTAGAACAATCAGCTAAAGGATATACTAGCCCAACTAAATTTTTTAATGTTTTTAAAAATATTAATTTACCAATTGAAGATCATTATAAATGGTATCGTGACAATGTTGTTACTATGTTTGATGATCATGATATGGCTACTCAGCCTGATTTAAAAGAAAGGTTTTGTGCTAATGAAGAGACGGCTGATTTATTATTGAATGCTTTGTTTTTAAATTTAATGTCAGTAGGGATTCCGTGTATTTATTATGGAACTGAACAAGGTTTTGATGGCAGTGGTAGAGATGATAAATATGTTAGAGAGGCTATGTTTGGGGGAGAGTTTGGAGCATTTCGGAGTAAGGGCAAACATTTTTTTAATCAAGAAAATCAAATTTATGATGAATTATCTAAAATTATAGAAATTAGAAAAGAATATATTACTTTGCAGCAGGGGCGACAATATTTAAGAAAAGTTTCTTATGATGGTAGTAATTTTGTGCTACCTACTAAAAATGATTCAGCTAGATATACAGGATTGATTGTGTGGTCGAGGATTTTAAGTTCTCAAGAGATAGTTTTAGCAATTAATTGTAGTTTAGAAAATAAACATCAAGTAGAAGCAGTGGTTGAAAAAGACTTACATGAGCTAGGAGATAAATGGGAATGTATTTATTCTTGTCAAGCTGAACAGATCGGTTCTGAGTCTCAAATTTATAACAAGCAAGATAATAATGTAATAAAAGTATCTGTTCCCCCTAGTGGAGCAGTAGTTTATAAACCTAAATCTTAAAGCAAAATCTTTCTTATAGAGATAAATAGCTTTAAGTTTAGATATTGTGTTTTTTACTTGCTTCTTTAATTAATAAATTGAATAGTTCTTTAAAACAAGGATGAAGATGGGTTAAATCTTCGGGATGCCATTGAACTCCAATTACAAAATCTTTATCTACAGCTTCAATAGCTTCTACTATTTCTCCTTCTGTTTTAGCTATTACTTTAAATCCTGGGGCCAACTCTTTAATAGCCTGATGATGATGAGAATTAACATCTAACTGCTGGCAGCAGGCAAAATTGCATAAACTACAATTCTCTTCAATCTTGACAGTATGATGGACATAATTTTCATCTCTCTTATCTGGCAAATGGACTAAGTTATCATCATATTGTGCAATAATATCTTGATATAAACTGCCTCCACGAGCAACATTGATCAGTTGCATTCCCCGACAGATACCTAAGATTGGGATATTCTCTTCAAAAGCTAGCTCAAATAGTTTCATTTCCCAACTATCCCGGCGAGGGTCATTGTCTTCAACATGGTCAGTGACAATATTATCATAGTGATGCGGGGATACATCTTGTCCACCACTCAAAATAAGTCCATCAATTAATTCAATATAATCTATGGCTGTGCGCAAATCATTCATCAGTGGAATTAAGATCGGAGTTCCTCCTGCTTCAGAGACTACTTTCATATAGCTACATCTAACTTTATTATAATGTTTATTATTAACTTCTTGTTTGCAAAATGTAGTAATTCCAATTACCGGTTTTTTAATTTTGATCACTCTCCCAATGATTTCTATCTTTTATAGCAGAATTTATTTTTGCTCATAAATTAATTTTATATTATAATTTGTTGTAGCTTTAATAATAACATAAAATACTTTAAATTACCAAACTTGTAGTAAGTAATTATATAATTCTCAGTTGTTTAAGGTTAGAGAAAGAGAACCATATTTTTTTATCTAAAGTAGTTAATTATCTCTAAGATAAATAATTTTGTATTGAGAGTTATTATGATAATAATTATGATTATTTAATCTGGAGGCTAAAAGATGTGTCAGAAAAACAAATCTGATGATTTAAAAAAAGTTAATTTTGATCGATATGTAGCATATTTGGATTCCCCAATTGGACTATTAGAGATTCAATCTAAACAAGAGAAGATAGTTGAGCTTAATTTTAGGAAAGAAAAAAGATATAAGGAGCAATTAGATTCTACATTGATAGAAGCTCAAAAACAATTAAATGATTATTTTAGCGGGGAAAGAAAAGAATTTGACTTAGCACTAAAAATAACTGGAACTGAATTTCAAAAAGATGTGTGGCAAGAGCTAATGAAAATTCCATATGGGCATACAGTATCATATAAGGATATAGCAATAGCTATAGGAAATAATAATGCCTATAGAGCAGTAGGGAATGCGAACAATAAGAATCAAATTCCAATTATTATACCGTGTCATCGAGTAGTAGGAAGTAATGGTATTGGCGGCTACGGGGCTAATACCTCTCGTAAAAAGTGGCTCTTAGAACATGATAAAAATAATTTAAAGGGGGATAAAGATGAATAATAAGCAAGAAAAAATATATAGTTTTAAAAACGATTATAGCGAAGGTGCACATCCTAATATTTTGCAGGCCTTAGCAGAAACTAATGCAGAACAGCAGGCTGGTTATGGGCAGGATGATTATTCTAAGAGGGCTAGCAATATTTTGCGCAAGGAAGTGCAGGATGAAAATAGTGATATCCATTTTGTTTCAGGTGGAACACAAGCTAATTTGATAGTAATAGCATCAATATTAAAGCCTTATGAGTCTGTAATAGCAGCTGATACAGGACATATAAATACTCATGAAGCAGGAGCAATTGAGGCTACAGGACATAAAATAAATACGGTTGCTACTAAAAATGGAAAATTATCTCCGGAGAAGATTGAAGCATTATTAGAACAGCATACTGATGAACATATGGTTAAACCTAAATTAGTATTTATTTCAAATTCAACAGAATTAGGAACAATATATACTAAAAGAGAACTATCTGAATTATATTCATTTTGTAAAGCAAATGATTTATTATTATATTTAGATGGAGCTAGATTAGGTTCTGCTTTATGTTCATCTAAAAATGATTTAAGTCTAGCTGAGTTATCAAATTTAGTGGATGTCTTTTATATTGGTGGTACTAAAAATGGTGCTTTATGTGGAGAAGCAATAATTATCAATAATGATGATTTAAAAGATGATTTCAGATTTTATTTAAAGCAGCGGGGAGCTTTATTTGCTAAGGGGAGAGTATTGGGCATTCAATTTGTTGAATTATTTAAAGATGATTTATTTTTCTCTTTAGCAGAACATGCTAATGCAATGGCAGATAAGTTAAGTCAAAATATTGCCGGTCTAGGATATGAGTTTTTAACTGAAACTAACTCTAATCAACTATTTCCTATTTTCCCAAATACATTGATTGATAAATTAAGTGAAAAATATTCTTTTCATATTTGGTCTGAAATTAACAATCAACGGTCTGCAATAAGATTAGTGACTTCTTGGGCAACTAAAGAAGAAATGGTAGATAGATTTATATCTGATTTAGAAAAGTATAGCACTTACAATTAAGTGGAGGGATACAATGACGCAGAAAAAGTTTAAATTAATTTTATCACTGATGATAATTATTGGAATGTTGCTGGCAGTAGTTGTAGGATGGAATGATTATTCTCCTACAATATTATTATCGATTGCTGTGATAAGTATGGTTTTATTTTGGATCATGGAAAGTAAATTAACGAATGTGATTGAAGATGAGCGGACTACAAAGATTGAAGGAAAAGCAGCTAAATCAACTTTAATGTTATTTGTTTTAGCGGCTAGTGGGACTAGTCTTTATTTATCGGGTACAAGAGCAGGCATGATCTTGATTAGAAGTATCAGCAGTATAGTATTATTATTTATAATATTTAAATTTTATTATCAAAGAAAAATGTAAGCGGCTAAATTTAATGAATAATACAAAATTAAGTTTGACAAATTTCGATAAGATTATTATAATATAGGTGAAATTAAATAAGAGTAATAATTTTAAGTGGAATATAATCCATATAACTAATTAACTAATAAGAATCCACATTATCGGGGGAAAGCTTTCTCGTCTTAGCGAGAAGGTTGTTTCTAGATAAGGTGGATTCTTTTTTTATTAGCAGTGGTGAAAACGTTAACGCAATCGTTTTCAAAGACGAAATAAGGAGAGTGGATATTGTGGCAGTCACTATCAAAGATATTGCTAAAAAGGCAGGTGTTTCCCCGACAACAGTTTCGCGAGTATTAAATAATAAACCAGATGTGAGTGATGAAACTAAAAAAAGAATTCAACAAGTAATTGATGAACTAAATTATAATCCTAATGGTATAGCGCGGGGATTAGTGCTAGATAAAACACATACTTTAGGACTAGTGATTCCTGATATAAGTAATCCATTTTTTCCTGAAGTAGCAAAGGGAATTGAAGATAAGGCTAAAGAAGCAGGCTATTCTGTTATCTTTTGTAATACCGATAATCACACCCAAGGTGAGAAAGAAGCAATTGAATTGATGAAGAGTAAACAAGTTGATGGAATGATTGTTTCCTTAGCTATTAATGATCAAAATAAAGAAGAATTAGATGAATTAGCTGCACAGGACTTCCCAGTAGTTCAGATTGATCGTAAGATTCCGGAGTCAGGTTTTCCAGCAGTAGTAATTGATAATCAGGCTGCTGCTTATAAAGCTACAAAATACTTAATAGATTTAGGTCATCATAAAATAGCCCATATTAGTGGTGATTTAGAAGTTAAACCTGCCCAAGATAGATTAGCTGGATTTAAATCAGCCCTTCAAGAAGTAGGACTGTCTTGTAAAGAAGAGTTGATTAGAGAAGGTGATTATAGTAGTCAATCAGGTTATAGGGAAATGAAAGAACTTTTAGATCTTTCTGAACAACCCACAGCAGTGTTTATTGCTAATGATTTAATGGCTTTAGGTGCTTATGAGGCAGTTTTTGAAGCAGGTTTAAAGATCCCAGAAGATATTTCAATTGTTGGTTATGATGATATAGAAGTAGCTTCTGTTATTCGGCCTGCTTTAACTACTATCTCTCAGCCGGAATATCAATTAGGAGTAGAAGCATCAAAATTATTAATTAATAGTTTAGAAAGTAATGAGCAATTAGAACAAGAAGATAGAATTTTAGCAGCAGAATTAGTAGAGAGAAATTCGAGTACTAATAGAAAATAATGATGATTTTAGTGGGGTTTCGAAAACGTTAACGAGGTTGATATTACAAGGGAAGGAGGAATTGAAATGTCAGGAGGTATTTTAGTAATTGGCAGTATGAATATGGACTTAGTAGTCCAAACTAAAAATTTCCCAGAAAAAGGTGAAACAGTAGTAGGGAAAAATTTTGCTCAAGCTCCAGGAGGCAAAGGAGCTAATCAGGCTTTAGCAGCTGCTAAATTGGGTTCAGAAGTTAAATTTATTGGAGCTTGTGGTAATGACTACTTTGGTGAAGAAGTAGTGGATAGTTTAAAAGCAGGTGGAGTTAATACTGAAGATGTTCATAGATTAGATGTAAGTACTGGAATTGCTAATATTACTGTAGAAGAAGATGGTGATAATAGAATTATAATTGTTCCCGGAGCCAATAATCAATTAAGACCTGAAGTAATTGCTAAGCATGAAAATGAAATTAAAGAGGCGGAGTTAATATTATTGCAATTAGAAATCCCAATAGAGACTATTGAAGAGATTATTGATTTAGCTGCTCAGTATGAGACTAAAGTATTATTAGACCCCGCTCCAGTCAAAGACTTAACAGCTGAGATTTATAGTAATGTAGATTATTTGCTGCCTAATGAGGGAGAGTTGGAGTCTTTATTTCCTAATCTAGAGAGTAGAGGAGCTCGAGCTAATAAGTTACTTGAGTTAGGGGTAGATAAAGTATTGTTAACTAAAGGAAAGCAGGGGATAACTTTATATAGTACTGATAAAATCAAAAATTATGGTGCAGTAACAGTTGATGCTGTAGATACAACAGCAGCTGGCGATGCTTTTGCTGGTGGATTTGCCCATGGTTTACAGCAAGGTTGGAGTGAAAAAGAAGCTATTAATTTTGCTTCTCAAGTTGCTGCCTTATCAGTAACTAAAGAAGGAGCTCAACCATCATTGCCTACAACTAAAGAAGTCAGAAAATTCAAACAACAAAGGGGGTTGGAAGAATGAAGAAAGATGGTATTTTAAATAATCAGTTATCGCGATTAATAGCCGAGATGGGGCATAAAGATAGATTGGTAATTTGTGATTCAGGGTTGCCAATTCCTCAAACAGTAGAAAGAGTTGATTTGGCTTTAAAACCTGGTACTCCAAAATATAAAGAAGTCTTAACGGCTGTACTAGATGATTTAGTAGTAGAAGGAGCTATTGTAGCTCAGGAAATGAAAGAAGAAAGCCCGCAGTTGTGGGAAGAGACTAAGCAATTGTTGGCTCAATTTGGAGTAGAAGAAATTGAAACTTGCTCTCATGAAGAGTTTAAAAAGTTAACTACTACTACTAAAGGAATTGTAAGGAGTGGTGAAGTAATCCCCTTTGCTAATATAATTTTAATTTCGGGAGTTGATTTTTAATGAGCGAAGACTTAATTTTGGAAATGAAGAATATAACTAAAACTTTTCCCGGAGTCAAAGCTTTAGATAATGTAAATTTGGATTTGTACAAAGGAGAAATTCATGCATTATTAGGAGAAAACGGTGCAGGAAAATCAACACTTATGAAAGTATTAAATGGTATTCATCATCAGAACAGCGGAGAAATCTATTTTAAAGGACAGGAGGTAGATTTTGCTGGTCCTAGAGAAGCGCAGGAGGCTGGACTATCGATTATTCACCAAGAATTAAAACTATTACCTGATTTAACAGTTGCAGAAAATGTATTCTTAGGCCGAGAAAAGGTAAATGGTATTTTTGTAGATTTTGCTGATTTAAAAGAGAAAACAGCTGATGTTTTAGAGCAATTAGGAGTAGATATCGATCCTGAAACTAAGGTTAGAGATTTGAATATCGGTAGTCAACAAATGGTAGAGATTGCAAAGGCTATTTCACAAGAGGCAGAAGTACTAGTGATGGACGAACCTACCTCATCTTTAACACCTGGTGAAGCAGAATTGTTATTTGACTTGATAGAACGTTTAAGAGAACAACAAATCTCTATCATTTATATTTCTCATAAAATTGAAGAAATATTTAAACTTTGTGATCGAGTTACTGTGCTGCGTGATGGGGCAAAGGTAGGAGAAGTAGAAGTAGCAAATACTAATCGTGATCAACTAGTCCGAATGATGGTCGGGCGAGATATAACAGAAAGATTTCCTGAAATAGAGAATAACCGTAGTGATAAGATTTTAGAAGTTAAGAATTTATCTGTACCTGGTAAAGTAAAAGATGCAACTTTTGATGTTTATAAAGGAGAGGTATTAGGAATTGCTGGTTTGATGGGAGCAGGAAGAACAGAATTAGCAAAAACAATTTATGGTGCTTTTAAACCCGAAAGTGGCGAAATATATTATAAAGGTGAAAAAATTGAAATTAATTCCCCAAAAGAGGCAATTGATTTAGGCTTTTATTATCTGAGTGAAGATCGTAAAGAGGAAGGATTGGTATTAACTGAAAGTGTAGAACACAATATTTCTTTATCAATTTTAGACCGCATTAAAAATATAGGTTTGATTGATCAAGATCGAGAAGGGGAATTGGCCCGCAAATACATTGATGATTTAGCTATAAAGACTCCTGATGAGAAAAGAGAGGTTAAAAGTCTCAGTGGAGGGAATCAACAAAAAGTTGTAATTGCTAAAGTTTTAAGTACCGAACCGGAAGTAGTGATTTTAGATGATCCAACTCGTGGAATAGATGTAGGGGCAAAGCGAGAAATTTATAACTTAATCAATGATTTTGTTGAACAAGGAGTAGCGGTGATTTTGATTTCTTCTGAATTACCAGAAGTATTAAATTTAAGCCACCGTATTTTAGTGATGCATGAGCATAAAATTGCAGGAGAGTTAGATGGTGGACAAGCAACTCAGGAAAAAATAATGAATTTAGCGACAGGGGGGAGCATAAATTGAGTCAACAATCACAAGAACAACCTCAAGCTGGAGTTGGTGCTACTTTGCTAGAAAAAATAAAATCAGCTACTCAATTTAAAACTGGTCTTGGTTTATTAGGAATTATAGTTGTTTTATCTCTTTCAAGTGAGTATTTCTTAACAGTTACTAATTTATTTAATATAGTTACTCAGACTTCAATTAATGCCTTACTAGCTTTTGGAATGACTTTTGTAATCTTATCTGGTGGTATTGATTTATCCGTAGGTTCTGTAATGGCTGTAGCTAGTGCAGTAACTGCTGGATTATTGACTAGTGGAATGAATATGGTAATTGCTATTATTGGTGGTTTAATTGCTGGAACTGGCTTAGGATTATTTAATGGTTTAGTAATTTCTCGTTTAGCAATGCCGGCTTTTATTGTTACTTTGGCGATGAAGAGTATTGCTCGTGGTTTAACTTTGATTTATACTGATGGACGTCCTATTTCTGGCTTTAATGATGCATTTCAGTTTTTAGGAGGTGGTAAGGTAGGGCCAATTCCTGTACCTGTTATAATCTTAGTTATTGTATTAACTATTTGTTATATTGTATTAAAGAAAACTCCATTTGGACGTTATGTTTATGCGATAGGTGGTAGTGAAGAAGCAGCAGAATTATCAGGAATTAAAACAAAGGTGATTAAGACTACTGTTTTTGCTATTAGTGGTTTTATGGCTTCATTAAGTGGGATTGTACTTGCTTCAAGATTAAATTCGGCGCAACCGACAGCTGGAACAGGATATGAATTAGATGCTATTGCAGCTGTAGTTTTAGGTGGTACAAGCTTAACTGGTGGTCGTGGTGGCATTACAGGAACTTTGATTGGTGCTTTGATTATGGGTGTTATTAATAATGGTTTAAACCTATTAAATGTATCTTCCTTTTATCAGTTAGTAGCAAAAGGTACAGTTATTTTACTTGCTATTTATTTAGATAGACGAAGCAAACAAGCTGCATAAAAACTAAAGGGGGTTTTAGATAATGTTTAAGAAGAAAAGTTTAATTTTAAGTTTAGCATTTTTATTGGTTTTGACACTGTCAGTTAATGCTGGTGCTTTCTGGATTTTTGGAGATGATGATGGTCAAGAAAAGGAAAAGTTAACAGTTGGATTTGCTGTTTCGACACAGAATAACCCATTTTTCGTAGATATGAAAAAAGGAGCAGAGAAGAGAGCTGAAGAAATGGGTGTCGAATTGATGGTAGCTGATGCACAAAATGATGCTGCTAAACAGTTGAATAGTATTCAAGACTTATTAGTAAAACAGATTGATGTATTAGTTATTAATCCAGTGAATGGCGATGCAATTGCTCCAGCAGTGAAATCTGCTAATGATCAAGGTGTTCCTGTGATTACTGTAGATAGATCAGCAAGTGATGGCAAAGTAGTAACTCATATTGCTTCTGATAATGTCAAAGGTGGAGAAATGGCCGCTGAATATATGGCTAAACAACTAGGTGAAGAGGGCAAAGTTGTAGAATTGGCAGGTATTCCTGGAACTTCTGCTGCTCGAGATAGAGGTGAAGGATTCAACAATGGAATTGAGCAATATGATGAAATTAGTGTTATTGCTCGTCAGCCAGCTGGTTTTGATAGAGCTAAAGGTATGACAGTTATGGAAAATATCCTACAAGCTCATCAAGAAATTGATGCTGTGTTTGCCCATAATGATTCTATGGCCTTAGGAGCAGTAGAAGCACTTAAATCTGCTGGCCGCTTAGATAGTACACTGGTAGTTGGTTTTGATGCGATAGATGATGCTTTAACTGCAATTAAAGATGGTGAAATGAATGCTACTATCGCTCAACAACCTTCTTTAATGGGGGAAATGGCAATTGAAAAAGCACAAACGATTGCTAATGATAAAGATTTAAAGGACTATTATCCAGCTAAATTGAAATTAATTACTAAGGATAATGTACAATAAAACTATAATCTATCAGCAGGTCAAAATTTGACCTGCTGATGAATATTCTCAAGGAGGCTAAATATGAAGTTTTTTCTTGATACGGCAAATTTAGAAGAAATTAAAGAAGCAGCTAGTTTAGGTGTAATTGATGGAGTGACGACAAATCCTAGTTTAGTAGCTAAAGAAGGAGACGTTGACTTTCATACTAGAATCCAAGAAATTTGTGAATTAGTTGAAGGACCAGTGAGTGCAGAAGTAATTAGCTTAGAAGCAGAAGGAATGATTGAAGAAGCAAGAGAATTAGCGGATTTAGCTCCAAATGTAGCAGTTAAAATTCCGATGACAGAAGAAGGTCTAAAAGCTGTTAAAGTTTTAGAAGAAGATGGTATTAAAACAAATGTAACATTAGTTTTTTCAGCTAATCAAGCTCTTTTAGCAGCTAAAGCAGGAGCAACTTTCATTAGTCCTTTTGTGGGACGCTTAGATGATAGAGCTCATGACGGTATGAAATTAATTGAAGAGATTAATACAATCCTTAATAATTATGGTCTAGATAGTGAAATTATAACTGCTAGTATTAGAAGCCCACGTCATGTTAAAGAAGCAGCTTTAGTAGGAGCAGATATTGCTACTATTCCGTTTGAAGTAATCGGAAAAATGTCTCAGCATCCACTAACTGATATTGGAATTGAAAGATTCTTAAATGATTGGAAAGAAACCCAAGAATAAAATTAAGCAGAATAAAACAGCCTCCTTAATCTCTGAGAGGCTGTTTTATTTAGTGCTAAATAAAGTTAATTGTGAATATGTTGATTAGTTAAATTAATCTGATTATTGACTCCCTTAGTAAATAGAAACTGGTGTAAAGTCAGTCCACCTACCCAAAAGTTAGCAGCACAACTGCGCAGGAATAAATTCCACATGCGAACGAATTCTTGGTCAAACATTGCTTCAACTTGCCTAATTTCACGGCAGAAATTGCGATGCCACTTTTCTAAAGTTAAGGCATAATGGCGTCTCAAATTTTCTGCATGCAATAAATTAAAATTATATTCAGGTAACAAAGAAACTATTTGCTTAACAGCAGGAATATAGCCGCCGGGGAAAATATATTTTTTGATCCAAGAGTTAGTTGGCCCTTCTTCCCAAGTAGTAATAGTATGTAATAGTGACAGCCCGCCTGGCTTTAGTAGCTGATTAACTTTTTTCATATAAACAGGATAATTCTCTTTGCCTAAATGTTCAAACATACCGACACTAACTATTTTATCAAATTTATAGTTTTGTGGGCTCAGGTTTTGAAAATCTATTAATTTAACTGTTACTTGTTTTTGTAAATTCAATTTTTTAATACGTTGGCTAGTTTTTTGATATTGTTCTTCACTTAAAGTAATTCCTAAAGCATTTACATTATATTCTTGAGCAGCTTTAATAATCAAGCCTCCCCAGCCGCAGCCGATATCTAATAACTTTTCTCCTGGCTGCAGTTGCATTTTCTTTAAAATATGATCAATCTTTTGCAGTTGAGCTTGGTAAAGAGAATCAGTAGGTGATTTAAAGTACGCACAAGAATAATTCATACTTTGATCAAGCCAGAGGGAAAAGAAATCATTCCCGATATCATAATGATGTTGGACTTCTGTTTGGGGTTGATAGCCGAATAGTTTATTATTAAGTCTAGTCAATCCTGCTGATGATTTCTTAATTAAGTTAGTTAGGGGTAGATGATTATTAGCTTGATTAATTATTTTAATAAGTTCTTGAAAATTGCCTTTGATCTTAATCTTGCCAGCCATGTAAGCTTCTCCTAAAGTCAAGATAGGATTATTTAAAAGACTAGACCACGGGACAGGATTCTTAATAATGATCTTTACTTTATAAGGTGCAGTACCTTGAGTTACTACTTCTCCATCCCAAAATTCCACTTGATAATTAGCATTATCAATTTTTTCAAATAAAGAAATTAAAAATTTTTCTTGCATCCTACCCCTCCTCATTTGAAGAAATTAATTTTAATTCTAAGACAGGTAGATCAGTTTAAAACCGAAGTCCAGAAGTAATCATAAATCCTTCATTAGCTAAGGGTACTAATTCTACTACTAAGTGCTTATAATTAAATCCAACTGTAGGTAGTACAGCTGGGAAAGTGCCTAATTGATTAATAAAACCACCGTATTTACCGTTTTCATCATCATAACCATGCACAATTCCATATGTAAACTTCCAGCGTAATCTAAAGTCATGTTTTTGATAGATAGGATATGTTTTCCCTCCATAAACATACCATGATGATTGATAAAATGAATTTTCAAATGAAGCAATACCATAAAGTTTAGAGTCGTCTCTGTGATACTCAAGGACTACTAAACGGGGGTCTTCATTGTAAAACTTGCTTTCCCAATGATGAGTAATAATATCAGTTTGAAAAGAGAAATTGCCGTATTGATTTACATTAGAATCTTGCGCATATGATATCTGAGTAAATAATATTACTAATAGTAAAAATAAGAATGTTTTTAACTTCATGAAATAGTTGCTCCTTTATTTAATTTCTTTAATGTTTCTATATTATATGTTATTGACAAATAGTTGAAATTCCTCTATTAAAATTAAAATGAGAACTACCTACTTTGCTGCTCAAGATAAGAGTTTATCTTAGAATAAATTTCTTTAGTGGCAGGAGTTTTGGGTAAAGTATCATATAAACGATCTATATACTCTTTTTCTTTAATGATAGTAAAACTAGGGCCAAAATTAATATCAAAGACCCAGCCCATTTGCAGTAATTTAAAATCACTGATAGTTTCTAAATCTTCATATTTAACTACTTCTTCAGCCATGATTTGTTGATAGACTGCATCAGATATTTTTTCTGCTGTAGATAATCCTAAATTGACGGTATTATTATCTGACTGATTAGTGTATTCCTTCAGTACTACCCGCCAGATATCCAATTTATCAGCATCACGAATTAATTTAGTATATAACAAACATTCTTCACTTTCATTCTCGGGCAGATATGGTTTGTTGTGATATTGAATTGCTTTTAAGATTAATTCTCTGTTTATAGGATCAACTGTGGCTAAAAGATCATTATCTTTGATGACGCTAACGCCTAATTGGGCATGGTCTTCAGATTTGGCGTCAGCAAAAGTTTTATATTCTTGATATTGTTTAAAACGCCCAATATCGTGTAATAATGCAATTGTTTGAGCAATATAGGCTTCTTTTCCTTCTAACATATCATCTATAATTTTTTTCATTTTGTTACAAACTTGATAGCTATGTTGGTATTTTAAATCAATATTTTGCTGTTCTTCTGGGTCAGATAAAGAAAATTGACTAACATAATTATCGAATTGCTCTTGAATATTAAATAATAATTGCTGATTCATTGTTATGAACTCCTCCTTATAGTCTTCTAATTATAATTTTATCGAGTATTGCCTAGTTATTCAATAATAAACTTAAAATTGCAAAAGATGGATTAAAAGAAGGTTAAATTAAAGTGATATTTAATATATAATATAGGACAATAAAATACATAAAACATCAATTCTTTTGGGGGGATAATTTGTGAAAATTGTAATTTTAGAACCTTTATCTGTAACTAATGTAGTAATTGAAGATTTAGCGTCAGAACTAAAAGAAAAAGGACATGAGTTAGTTATTTATGATAATCGTCCGCAAGAAGATGAAGAGATTATTAAGCGGATTGGAGATGCCGAAATAGCAGTAATTACGAATTTGGCCTTATCAGAAGAAGTAATTACTGCTTGTCCGCAGCTGGAATTGATTTCTGTAGCCTTTACAGGAGTAGATCATGTTGATTTAGAGGCCTGTCGGCAACAAGATATTACAGTTTGTAATGCGCCAGGGTATTCTACTCATGCAGTAGCAGAATTGGCAATGGGGTTAATGATTACTGTGATGCGCAATATAGTTGCTGGCGATGCTGCTACTAGACATGAGAAGACTAGGGCAGGATTGATTGGCCCTGAATTACACGGCAAGACATTAGGAATTATTGGTACTGGTAGTATTGGATTAAGAGTTGCCGAGTTAGGGTCTGCTTTTGGTTGTAAATTGCTAGGTTATAATCGCAGTCAAAAGAAAAGAGCTAAAGAATTAGGAGTTGAATATGTCGATCTTGAAACTTTAATGAGTAAGAGTGATATAGTTAGTTTGCACCTCCCCCATACAGAAGAAACTGAAGGATTGATTGATGCAGAGAAAATAGATTTAATGCAGGAGTCGAGTATTTTCATTAATACAGCCCGTGGGCCAATTGTCGATAATGCTGCTTTAGCTAATGCTTTGCAGCAAGGTCAGATTGCTGGAGCAGGAGTTGATGTTTTTGAAATGGAGCCGCCGATCCCTAAAGACCATCCCTTAGTTAATACTTCCAATGCAGTTTTAACTCCTCATGTTGCATTTGCTACTCCAGAAGCATTTCAGCGTAGAGCTAAGACAGTTTTTGCTAACATTAAAGCGTGGTTAAATAATAAATCTCAAAATGTAGTCTTTTAACTGATAGCAGGCAGGTAAGTCCTGCCTGTTTAATTTAAATTTCTAGTAAAATTTAGGGGGAGAATTAATGAAATCGTGGGCAGCAAAATATTTTTCTAATAAATATATAGTGGGGAACTTAGTTGCGTTATTGGTGATTACTTATTTAGGATTAAAAAATTATCTATTATTTCATGCTTTGGTTGAACTATTTAGTATTATTATTGCTTATAATATGTTTATTATAGTTATTAATACGCAGGATATTTCCCAAAATAATTATCTGATGTTTTTAGGAGTAGCTTATGTTTTTGTAGGTGGTTTTGATTTGCTGCATACCTTAGCTTATAAAGGAATGGGAGTTTTTCCTCACTATGGTGCTAATTTGCCAACTCAATTATGGATTATTGCTAGATTCATTGAAGCTCTATCATTACTATTAGCTTTTAAATTCATTAGTGGTAAATTAAAAATAAAGAAATTAATTTATAGTTATTCTTCTCTAACAGTAATTTTGCTTTCTAGTATATTTTATTGGGATATCTTTCCTGCTTGTTTTAGAGTAGGGGTAGGATTAACTCCCTTTAAAAAGATTAGCGAATATTTAATAGTGACTATTTTAGTAATTGCAATGGTTTTAATTTATCAACGGCGAGAAAAATTAAGTCCTAAATCATATCTTTGGATGAAATGGGCGATTATAACAACGATTTTAGCTGAACTATCTTTTACCTTATATGCTGATGTATATGGATTATTAAATATGTTAGGACATATTTTTAAATTAATTTCATTTTATTTAATTTATAAAGCAATTATTGAAATTAGTTTGAAAAGTCCTTATACTTCATTATTTAAAGAATTAACGGCTACTAATCAACAATTAAAAGCCGAAAGGGATAAATTAAATAAATATTTTGATGTTTCAGGAGTTATGATTATAAATATTAATGGGAAAGGTAAAATTGCAGAAGTTAATAAAAAGGCGTGTCAAGTTTTAGGTTATAGTGAAGAAGAATTATTAGGTCAGTCCTGGACTAATTTTGTAAATGAGAAAGAAGAAGAAAAAACAATAAGAGTTTTTGCTGATACTCCTAATGGACAGTCTAGTGTATTACATTATGGTCAAAATGAAATTATCACCAAAAGCGGAGCACGGAGAAAAATTTTGTGGACAAGCAATATTTCAAAGGATGCACAGGGGAATATTAAAAGAGTTTTAAGTTCGGGGCTTGATATTACTGACTATGAACTATTAAAAAAGGAATTAGAATATAATAAATTGCAGGTAGAATTTTTTGCTAATTTATCTCATGAACTAAAAACACCCTTGAATTTAATTTTTTCTGCTCTGCAGGTCTCTGACTTATATCAGGAAAACAATTTATCGGAAGCAGAATATCAAGATTTACAGGGCTATACGGAAATTATCAAGCAGAATAGTCAAAGGTTATTAAGATTAGTTAATAATTTAATAGATATTACAAAAATAGATACTAATTCTTTTAATTTAGACTTGAAAAATGTTGAGATAGTAGAAGTAACGCGGGAGATAACGAATTCAGTTAAAAGTTATATTGAAAGTCAAAATAAAAGTTTAAAATTTGAAACGGAAGTTGCGAATAAAATTATTGCTTGTGACCCTTTTAATCTAGAGCGGATATTATTGAATTTACTCTCTAATGCACTTAAGTTTACTGAAGAAGATGATGAAATAAGAGTTAAAATTTCAGAAACGGAAAATATGATTGTAATTGCAGTTAGAGATACTGGCTTAGGAATTCCGCAAGAAAAGAAAGATCTAATTTTTCAACGTTTTAGACAGATTGATAAATCCCTTAATCGCAATGCTGAAGGAAGTGGGATTGGGCTCACAATTGTAAAATTACTGGTTGATTTACATGATGGAGTGATAGAAGTAGATAGTAATTATGGTGAGTTTACAGAATTTAAGGTTAAACTGCCTAAGAAACAATTAAAGAATCAGTCGCAAAAAAATATTAATTATCAAGTAGATAGCTCTAGTGTACTTGACAGAGTAGAAGTAGAATTTTCTGATTTGTATGATCTATAATCTTACTCCTGCATATAATATAAATGATATTAATTTTGAGAGATCATTCAAAAGGAGCGGAAGAGATGGTTTCAATTATAGGACATCACTTGATTAATAAGGAAGAAGGCTATCAAATCTTATTGTATTTAGACCCTCAGTTAATAGAGGTGGCAGATGAATTTGATGAGTCTTTTCAAAACAAAGAAGATTTAAGACAGGTAGTCAATTCTTATGTTAAGAATAGGTTGCCAGATTTAAAAGTGACGGTGATTAGGGTAGTACTTGGTTCTTTAGTAATAGCTAGTATCCCACTACTTCCGGGAACAGAAATTAAAGACTTAGATTCTAGTCAGGAGTTAAATTTGAAAACTGAAGTTAAAGAAGTATTTGAAAATACGCCTCAAGAAATAGAAAAGGATTTGTTATTAGTTAATAAAAACAATAGTTTAGCTGATAATTATACTCCTTTAAATTTAATAGTACCAGAGGTGCCATTTATTTTTAAAGGATTTCATGAAAAGAAGTTGATGGCTGCTAAAGCAGCTACAGCTTTAGAAGAATTGTTTGCTGCAGCTAAAGCTAATAATATAGAACTATATGCTGTGTCAGGTTATCGTTCTTATCAGCGGCAAGAGGTTATTTTTAAATCACAAGTAGAAAAACATGGATTGCTGCAGGCTAATCAAATTAGTGCTCGACCAGGAGAAAGTGAACATCAGACTGGTTTAGCTATGGATGTAACGAGCCCTCAAGTGAAGTTTAAATTAGTACAGGAATTTGGTGTTACTAAAGAAGGTCAATGGTTGAAGGAACATGCTGCCGGTTTTGGTTTTATTATTCGCTATCCGGAAGGAAAAGATGCAGTGACAGGCTATCAGTATGAACCGTGGCATATTAGATATGTAGGTCAGGAGATAGCTCAAAAAATAGCAAGTCAGGATCTAACTCTAGAAGAATATTTAGCATAAAAGACCTGGACTAAGCTTTGGCCCAGGTCTTTTTTTAATTACTCTGAAAAACTAAGCTGCATTGTATCTACTTTGACCCGATGTACTTTTTCTAATTCAGCTTGTAATTCATCGATCTCTTCTTGAGAACCACAGAGAGTAAGTAAGATTAATCCTTCTTCGGAACATTGATCTACTGATTCATGTAATCCCAATCTTGTTTCAATAATACAACCATTATCAGTTAAAATCTCTTGTACTTTAGGTGCTGCATCGGTTCGTTTGTCGATTAAAACAGCCATAATTGTGGAACATTCCATATGAATTTCCCCCTTTTGAATAAAATTTTAATCTTTTTTTATAATTCTGGTAGCAATTAAAAATTCCTGCTTTATAATTATTATGGGAAGGAAAAAAATATTTTATGTAGAAAAAATAAATAACGCAATAAAAGCAAAGAGATGGAGTTGATTTCTTTAATGGCCGTAGGAGAAAAAGCTGATGAAATTAATTCTGATTTATCTCCAGAAATGAAAAAAAAGAGAAAAGAAACGTCCACCTAGATTAGAATTGGAAGAATTTGTTCATCACAACTCTGTGGAATAATTAATATATTTACAAGGGAGCGAATATAATGAAAATGATTGCCTTAATTGCTCATGATGAAAAGAAAGAAGATCTAATTGCTTTTGCTCAGCAACATCAAGAAATTTTAGCTAATTATCACTTAATTGCAACAGGAACTACTGGTAAGAGATTAAATGAAGAAACCGAGCTAGAAGTTGAACGTAAAGCATCTGGTCCTTTAGGCGGAGACCAACAGATCGGGGCTGAAATTGCTAGTGATAATTTAGAAGCAGTTATTTTCTTAAGAGATCCTTTAACTGCTCAACCTCATGAACCTGATGTTAGTGCTTTACTTAGAGTATGTGATGTGCACAATGTTGCTTTAGCGACTAACTTATCAACAGCTCATCTAGTATTAAATGGCTTAAAAGTAAATTGACTAATTGATTAATTTGTGTTATTATAACAAAAGCTGTAGAGTTAAAAAGTAAATTGCATTACATATCTTTACAGCTGATTTATAGACATTTAAAAATTTTATGGAGGTGACGCAAATGGCATATACAATTACTGATGAATGTATTTCTTGTGGACAGTGTGAACCTACTTGTCCAGTAGACGCTATTGCTGAAGGAGATGCAAAGTACGATATTGATGCAGATACTTGTATTGATTGTGGTCAGTGTGCTTCTGCTTGTCCAGTTGATGCTATTGAAGCGTAAGTAACATAGGCTAGTATTAAAACCCCGGGGTTTTCCTGGGGTTTTTTTATTATAGAAGCTAATTTTTTAAGTTGATTTTGATTACATATTTTAATTGCAAAGGATAATTTAGTTCTATATTGAATATTATAAAATAAGATATAATAAATAGTTATGAATAATTGGCAAAATGTAAATAATAAAAGATAAAGAGTAAAAAATAATCTATAAGGTTTAAATTGTGAGGTGAAATAATGGAACCTACTATTGGTTTAGCTTTAGGGGCAGGATCAGCTCGAGGTCTGGCTCATATAGGTGTTTTAAAAGCTTTAGAGGAAGAAGAAATTAAAATTGATTATATAGCAGGGACTAGTGCAGGAGCGATTATTGGTGGGTTTTATGCTGCTGGGTTAGACCTGCATATGTTAGAAAGACTAGCAACTCATCTTGAGTGGGATAATTTAACTGATATAACATTACCCCGGCAGGGATTAATAGCTGGAGATAAGATGAAAGAATTTTTTCAATTGCTGACTAAAAGAAAAGAGTTTTCTGATTTAGAATTACCCTTTGCTGCTGTAGCTACAGATATAGAAAAAGGAGAAAATGTAGTTATTGATAGTGGAATAGTAGCAGAAGCTTTAAGAGCTAGTATGTCTGTACCAGGGGTTTTTGTACCTCATAAACTTGATGATAGATTATTGGTGGATGGAGCATTATTAAACCGCGTTCCGACAGCAGAAGCAAGAAATTTAGGGGCAGATATTGTAATTGGAGTTGAGGTTAGTCCTATAGATTCTCAGTCACGAGATGTTAATAATATTTTTGATGTGATTCTGAATTCTATTGATATTATGCAGCAAGAATTAGCGCAAAGTAAAAGGGTGGGGGCAGATTTATTAATTGAGCCTAAGCTGAAGGGGATTGGAGCTACTGAATTAGAGCGTAGTCAAGAATGTATTGATTTAGGTTATCAAGCAACTCAAAAGAATATCGAAAAAATAAAAAAGTTAAGAGCTAGGGGGTTAGAGAGTGAAGAAGCTAATTAAAAATAATCAGTTTACTGTCGCATTAGTTATTATTCTTGTATTAGCAGGAATTTTGTTTTTATATCCTATAAATTATTATCTTGTTTCACCAGGAATTGCAAAAGATATTTCTCCAATGATAAATATTGAAGCTCAATCTTATGATACTGCAGGACAAATTATGTTAACTACTGTCTCCATGAAGCGTGCTAATATAGTTGATTATTTATGGGTCAAGATCTTTAATCCAGAATTATATGAACTGCAGTCTATGGATTTTTTACCTGAAGATGTTAAATTAGAAGAATACTTTGATTTAATGAAAGAAATGATGACAGAGAGTCAATTGAAAGCTCAAGCTGTAGCCTTAGAGCAAGTAGGTTATCAACCACAAATAACGGGACAAGGAGTAGAAATAATTCAAGTTTTAGAAAAGAGTAATGGTTATGGACGTTTGCAAGAAGGAGATATTATTGTAGAAGTAGATGGAGCTAAAGTACAACTGTTGACTGAAACTGTGAACAAGATTAAAGATAGAAAGCTAGGAGATAAAGTAGAAATTACAATCAAGCGGGATAAAAAGAAAAAAACTTTTTCAATTAAGACTAAAGCGCTTAAGAAAAATAGCAAAGAGCCTTCAATTGGAGTTTTGATTTCTCCTTATAAGCGAAAATATAATTTTCCAATTAAGATTGAAATTGATGCTGGGCAGATTGGCGGTCCTTCAGCAGGCAGCATGTTTGCTTTAAGTATTTATAATTATTTGACTAAAAAAGATATTACTAACGGCAATAAAATTGCTGGGACAGGAACAATTAATTTAGAAGGAGAAATTTCTAAGATTGATGGTATTAAGCAAAAAATTGCTGCTGCTAAAGAGGAAGGAGCAGAGTTGTTTTTTGTCCCTGCTGGTAATTGGGAATTGGCCCAAGAGATGAAAAATCATGGGGTTAAATTAGTTAAAGTAGAAAAATTCAGTGATATAATTAATTATCTAAAAAATTAAGCTTTAATAATTGGAGCTTGTTTATAATCTGAATTACCTGGCTTCCACTTATGATTTGGGTAAGCTAAATTATAAATATTAGTAGCTTGTACATCAAAACTCAACATTTTTTGTAATAAGTTTTGAGGTTGGTAATTACTCTTAAAATGATTAGCAACACGGGAGATCAACGGTAGGTCTCCTTGTGATTTTATTTTATGTAGTAATTCTTTTCCTTGCTGGTTAAAACCTAATATTCTAAAATAAAGTGGCCCACCGGCTTGGTCAAATTCTCTTAAGGAATTTTCTTTTAAGTTCAGTAAAATTTGGGCTAAGATTCTTTGGATTCGTGTTTGAGTAAAACGTTTGGTTTTTATTTTATTTATTAGCTCTACCCACGAAGAGGAATTAAGAGCCGCGTCTTTGATGCGATTTTCTAGGCCCCCTCTAACATCTTCATAGTTTTTAAATTTAGCCCGCGAATTTCGTCTTAAAATAGCTAATAATGGATTTGATAAATCTTGAGGATAAATAGGTCCTCGTCCGGCCGTGAATTCTTTTTCTAAAATGTTTACTGTTGTTGCTGGCATAGTTTCTTGTAGTTGATCAGTGATTAAAGGATCATTGTTTTCTTGATATTTTTTAATTTGTTTGCGAATTGCTGTAGCACTAGAGACTTGTTCTAAATGTTGAGTATTGTAATCTGCTCCTTGACGTTGAATAGTAAGCGGTTTAATGGAACTATTGAGCTTAGTTAGGGCTTTGATATATTCGATGCCTAAAATATTATTAGAATTATGGAGTATTTCTGCAATTTGATGTTGTGAAAGATCAATTTCTGTGTTTTGTTTCTGTAGATATTCTCCAACAGCTGCAGCCCTTGCTTGAGGATAAGAAAGATTAGATTCTAATTTCTTTTGGATTAGTTCACTTAATTGAGGGGGTTCTTGAGCTAATAATTGTCCTAAGAACTGTAATGGTTGAATTTTTCCACTTTCACTGCCAAAGCAGAGTGAATCAACTATATTTGTAGCATCTAATAATTTTACACTACCAAAAGCAAAGTGTTCTGCACTACGTATAGAATAGCTGATTGGAAGTTGAATTACCAAATTTACTCCTTGCTCTAAAGCCATTTCTGTACGTGCCCATTGATTAATTAAAGCAGGGGTGCCTCGCTGTAAAAAAGAACCGCTCATAATACAGATTGAAGCATCAGCCCCGCTTTCAGCTATAGATTCTTGAAGATGGATTTGATGGCCATTATGAAATGGATTATATTCTGTAATGATACCTAAAATTTTCATAGAAAAAACTCCTTTTTAAAACAGTTATGAGTAATCAGTGGTCAGTAAATAGTAATGAGTAAATAGAAAAAAACTACTTTATTTGTTACTCTTCACTATTTACTAGTTACTGTGTATTATTGTATCTAATTATGAGTTAAATATCAATTGACATATATTTGATTTAATTAGTAAAGAATAGTTGGTGGGCAGGTATAAAATAAATAATTGTCAGACAGTTGTTAATCTTTTGATTTATTAAATGATTTAAACTTTAAAAAATCCTAAATTATTTGATGAAATAACAAGGAGATTAACATGTTTATCTAGTATTTCATATGTTGGGTATGATTAAATATGGTTGTTAGTTATTGGCAATGAATTTCATGCAGAAAATCATTGGGGGTTAAAAGCTAGTAAAATTTTATAAGATGTTATAAAAAATAAGGGGGACAATTTATGAGTTTTATCAAGAACATTCATCAACAAGCTAAATCGGACAAACAGAAAATTGTATTGCCAGAAGGTACGGAATTAAGAACGATTAAAGCAGCACCATTAATTTTAGAGAAAGGGATAGCAGATGTTGTATTGCTAGGAGAAGAAAAAGAAATTAGAGAAATATCATTAGAACATGGTGTTGATTTAGATGGGGCAGAAATTATTAATCCAGTTGAATCTGATAAGTTAGAGGAATATGGAGAGACTTATTATGAATTAAGAAAACATAGGGATATTACTGAGGAAGAAGCATTAGAGCAAGTTAAAGACCCGCTTTATTTTGCTTCGATGATGGTTGAAAAAGGTGAAGCAGATGGTAAAGTTGCTGGAGCAGAAAATGCAACGGGAAATGTACTTAAAGCAGCAATTAAAATTATTGGTACTAAAGAAGGAATTTCGGTTATTTCAGGTGCTTTGGTGATGATTGTTGGCGATAAAGATTATGGGGAAGATGGAGTTTTAGTCTTTGGAGACTGTGCTGTTAATCCTAACCCTGATGCTGAGCAATTAGCTGAAATTGCTGTATCTTCAGCTCAGACTGCAAATAATTTAACTAAAATTGATCCTAAAGTTGCTATGTTATCCTTCTCTACAAATGGTAGTGCGCAGCATGAATCAGTGGATAAGGTAGTAGATGCTATTGCTAAAGCTAAAGAATTAGATCCAGAGTTAGAAATTGATGGGGAAATGCAGGCTGATGCTGCTCTAGTACCTAAAGTAGCTAAAACAAAATATCCTGAAAGTGAAATTGCAGGTGAAGCTAATGTATTAGTTTTCCCTAATTTAGAAGCTGCAAATATTGGTTATAAATTAGTACAACGTTTAGCTCATGCTGAAGCAATTGGCCCTATTTTACAAGGGATTGCTAAGCCAGTTAATGATCTATCAAGAGGGTGTAATGTGCAAGATATCGTTAATGTAGCTGCAATTACAGCAGTACAAGCTCAAAATTGTTAAATATTTGGAGAGGAAAAATAAATTAAAATTGTCAATAATATAAGGAGGAGTTTCAATGAAAGTTTTAGTAATTAATAGCGGTAGTTCTTCAATTAAATATCAATTAATTAATATGGAAAATGAATCTGTGTTGGCTAAAGGTTTAGTAGAACGAATTGGAATTGAGGGTTCAAGATTAGAACAAGAAGTTGCTGGTGAAGAGTTTGAAATTGAAGAAGAAATTGCTGACCATGAAGTAGGAATGGAATTAGTAATTAATACTTTAACGGATGATGATAAAGGTGTTATTTCTGATGTAGATGAAATTAATGCTGTTGGTCATAGAGTTGTTCACGGTGGCGAATATTTTGATTCTTCTGTAATTGTAGATGAAGATGTGAAAGAAAAGATTAAAGAAAGCTCTAATTTGGCCCCGTTACATAATCCAGCGAACTTAATGGGGGTTGAGGTTTGTGAGGAATTGATTCCTGAAGCACCACAAGTAGTTACTTTTGATACTGCTTTTCATCAGTCTATTCCTGAACAAGCTTATATGTATGCTTTACCTTATGAATATTATGAAGATTATAGTGTACGGCGTTATGGATTCCATGGAACATCTCATAAATTTGTAGCTCAAAGAACTGCTGAAGAGATGGGCGAAGATATTGAAGACTTAAAGATTATTACTTGTCATTTAGGTAATGGTGCTAGTGTTGCTGCTGTTAAAAATGGTAAGTCTTATGATACAAGCATGGGCTTGACTCCATTAGAAGGTTTAATGATGGGGACTAGATGTGGAGACCTTGACCCAGCAGCAGTACCATTTATTATGGAAAAAGAAGATTTATCGCCACAAGAGATGGATGAAGTTATGAATAACAAAAGTGGATTTTTAGGAGTTTCTGGTATTAGTAGTGATACTAGAGATATCGAAGAAGCTGCTGAAGAAGGTAATGAAAGAGCTCAGTTAGCTTTAGATATGTTTGCTTATCGCGTTAGAAAGTATATTGGGTCTTATGCTGCTGCTATGAATGGTGTAGATGCAGTTGTCTTTACAGCTGGTATTGGAGAAAATGCAATTGCTATGAGAGAAGATATTTGCGCAGATTTAGATTACTTAGGAATTGAAATAGATGAGGATAAGAATGATGTACGTGGTGAAACACAAGAGATTAGTTCTGATGGTGCTGAGGTTAAAGTATTTACAATTCCAACGAATGAAGAATTGGTAATTGCAAGAGATACTAAAGAATTAGTTGCTGAATAACCCTTGACAAAATTATTTAAGTTGTATTATAATTAAAACGCTGTGTTTAGTTTGATTGAGATCCTTGCAGCTTAATCTCGGGTTTTAAGAAGGTGATTAAGATGAAGATAGATGTAGAAGAAATTAAAGAAACTCTAGGTGCAATTAAGCAGGTTGATTTGACGATCCCATTTTTTGACCAAGAAATTCAAGGTCGAGAAGTGATGTTTATTGATGATATTAGACTAGTTGGACGTGTGATTAATGCTGAAGATGAATTTGTGGTGACTGCTAAAGCTGATCTTAGAATTAAGGTGCCGTGTAGTCGCTGCTTAGAGAAATTTGAAATGCCGCTTCATTTTGAATATGAGGCTGAGTTTGATAAGGCTGAAGTCGAACATGATGAACTTGATTTAGAGGAGTCATGGTTAGACCATATTACATTAGCTATTCCAATGAAGACGGTGTGTGATGAAGACTGTCAAGGTTTATGTCCTAATTGTGGGACTAATTTAAATGAAGATAGTTGTGATTGCATGATGCACGAGGTTGACCCTCGTTTAGCTAAGTTAGGACAACTATTAGATAAAGAGTAATTAGTTTTAATGTGAACTAAGGAGGTGTATTAGAGATGGCAGTACCAAAGAGAAGAACTTCTAAAACAAGAAAAAGAAAGCGAAGAACTCATAAAAATTTAACTCCACCTAATTTATCTGAATGTCCTCATTGTCATGAGATGAAAAAGTCTCATCAGGTTTGTCCTGAGTGTGGACATTACAAAGGGAGAAAAGTAAAATAGTGAGGCTATTAAAAGCAAGGCAGTTTACTGTCTTGCTTTTTTCTTTGCTATAAAAGAATGTGAATTTGTTTAACGATAAATAAAAAATGTCGATAAAAATTGAAAGAAGTAATTTTTCGTCATATAATATAATTGGATGGGGGTAGTTGAAGTGTTAGTAGATATGATATTTGGAATGTTTGCTATGTCGCTAAATTTTTATGTAGGATTGAAATTGTATAGAATTAATTTTGATAAACATAAATTCATCAAGTTGATTGCTTTATCAGTAGTAATAATTGCTGGAGTGAGAGTGTTTGTGTCTACTATTTTGCTGCAGACAGTATTAGGGGTTACAATTTTAATTTTAGGGCTGAGATATTATTTCAAGAAAAGTTGGTTTAGCAGTATTATTCCAATAGTGACAGTTTATTCAATTATTTTTATGATGGAAATTATAAGTATAGATTTAATAACATACATAACTGGGGTGCCTTTTAAAGAGGTAGCTCACAATAAAAATTTTGTGTTTTATTTATATGGTCTGGGTATAAAATCACCGATATTGATAATGGCGTTAGTGCTTTATTATACAGATTTTTATATTGCTGATTTAAGACAAGTTGAGTAGAAAGGAGTCGATATGAAATCCGAAGAAGAAATTGAAAAAATAAAGCGTGTGATAGTTGTAACTTTGCTGCAATCATTTTCTCTGATATATGTATTGTCAATTAATAATTTGGGGACAGATATGATTCCCTTCTATGGCTTAGTATTAGATGTTATTATTGTTTGTAACATAGTTGCTTCTGTGTACAATCTTTATTTTTTAAAAGATTTTGATCAGTTATTGAATAAATTCTTATCTTATCAAATTATTAAAACTAAAGCAGAAGAACAACAAAAATTTATTGAACAATTGAGGTCACAGCGCCATGATTTTATCAATCAACTGCAGACAATTGCTATGATGGCTCAAATGGGTAAGATTGATCAAATTGTGGATTATGTGCAGGAAACAGGGGCAGAAATAAGTAATTTAGAACAGGGTGATTATAAGATATCTACTTTAGAATTGATTGTAGAACAAAAGAAACAGAAGGCAGGAAGATTAGGGGTTGATTTGAGTTATCAGATTGAGAAAGGTTTTAATATAAAAAAGTTGAGTACTAATCAATTATTTAGATTATTCTATAATTTAATTGATAATGCATTAGAAGCTGCTACTCACGATGAGGAACCTCAAGTGAAGGTTGAAGGCGTTAAAGAAGATGATGACTATGTAGTTTCTGTTTATAACAATGGTTCATTTATAGAGGCAGAATTAAAAGAAAAGATTAAGCAGCCTGGTCAGTCTACTAAAGGTGAAGATAGAGGTTATGGGGTTTACATAATTAAATCTTTAATTGATAAAGCTAATGGTAGCTTAGAAATTATCTCTAATGAAGATTATGGCACAGAATTCATTTGTCGGCTCTGAAACTATTAATTTCTAATTAAACTTAATAGTGGTCTAACTTTGTTATATAATTCTTTAGCTGGAATTTTGCTTCTTTCTCTTGAAATTTAGGTTGAGATTATGTATAATAATAGTGGTTTAAATTAGTACCAGGTATTAATCGAGAATGAGAACGGGTGATAATAATGAAAAATTTAAATAAAGAAGAACGGCAGGAAAAATTAGCTCAACTCTTAGCTGATGATCCTTTTTTAACTGATAAAAAGTTAGCAGACAAATTCGGAGTTAGTATTCAAACAATTCGTTTAGATAGAAGAGAATTGGAAATACCTGAAGCTAGAAAACGGATTAAGTCTGTAGCACGTCAAACTTATTCTAAAGTGAAGTCAGTACAGAGTAGAGAAATAATTGGTGAACTGGTAGAGATAGAGTTGAATAAATTTGGTTCATCAGTTTTAGAAACAACGGCAGATATGGTGTTAGAAAAAGCGGAAATTGTAAGGGGACATCATATTTTTGCTCAGGCTAATTCATTAGCAGTAGCAATTATAGATACCGATGTAGCAGTAACTGGTTCGGCTAATATTCGTTATCAACAGCCAGTTAGTCTTGGAGAACGATTGCTTGCTACAGCTGAAGTTCAATCTATAGAAGATAATAAGTTTACGATAGAAGTAACAACTAAGGTTAATGATAAAATGATTTTCCAAGGAGAATTCGTTGTTTTTGCACTTGAAGAAGAGGAAATTAGAGAGGGAGGCAGATAAATTGAAAATTGCTATTGATGCAATGGGAGGCGATGATGCTCCGCAAGAAATAGTTAAAGGAGCAATTAAAGCTAGTCGAGATACTAGTGCTGAATTGATTTTAGTCGGACAAAAAGAAGCAATTAGGACTGAACTTAATAATTATAATTATGATCAACAGCAAATTAGGGTTGAACCTGCCTCTCAAGTGATTACTATGAATGAATCTCCAACAAGAGCTTTGCGGAAAAAGAAAGATTCATCAATTGTTATTGGTAGTAATTTAGTTGCAGATAATGAAGTTGATGCTTTTGTATCGGCTGGTAGTACAGGAGCAGTGATGGCTGCTGCTACTTTTAATATTGGTCGGATTAAAGGAGTTAAAAGGCCAGCAATTGGAACTGTATTTCCAGCTTTAGAAGGGCAAACTCTATTATTAGATGCAGGGGCTAATGTAGATAGCAAAGCTCAAAATTTAGAGCAGCAGGCTTTAATGGGGCATGTTTATATGAAAGAAATTTTTGCTATAGATAATCCCAGTGTTGGTTTACTAAGTATTGGAGAAGAGAAGAAAAAAGGAAATAAATTAACTAAAAAGACTTATGAATTGCTCGAAGAACAAAATGATTTAAATTTTGTTGGTAATGCTGAAGGTCGTGATATTTTTACTGGTGAATTTGATATTATAGTTTGTGATGGCTTTGTAGGTAATGTTGTTTTGAAAACTGTTGAGGGATTAGTAAAAACTATTTTTAAATTACTCCAAAGTGAAGTAGAAAAAAGTTGGCTAGCTAAAATTGGTGGTCTCTTTTTAAAACCAGTTTTGAAACGATTAAAGCAAAAACTTGATTATACAGAATATGGTGGAGCGCCATTATTAGGGATTGATGGTGTGACAATAATTAGTCATGGTAGTTCAAATGCTAAAGCAATTGCAAATGCAATTAAAAATGCTGAAGAAGCAGCAGAAGCTAACTTGCCAGAATTAATTAAAGCTGATATAGATGAAAGGACTGATTAATAGTATGAGCAATGAGAGAAGGGCAAAAATTGCTGGGGTAGGTTCTTATGCTCCAGATAAAATATTAACTAATGAAGACTTAGAAGAAATGGTTGATACTAATGATGAATGGATTAGACAAAGAACGGGAATTAAAGAAAGAAGAATTGCAGCTGATGATGTAGCATCTTCTGATTTAGCTTATCATGCTTCTCGAGAGGCTTTGCAAAATGCTGGATTAGAAGCTAGTGATTTAGATTTGATTTTAGTGGCTACTTCTACACCAGATCATCCTGGTTTTCCTTCTACTGGCTGTGTACTTCAGGATAAATTGGGGATTACAGATGTCCCGGCTTTTGATGTAGCAGCAGCCTGTACGGGATTTATTTACGGCATGTCTACTGCAACTCAGTATGTAGAAACAGGTGCTTATGATAATATTTTAGTAGTAGGTACAGAGGTGTTATCTAAAGTTATCGACTGGGAAGACCGTAACACATGTGTTTTATTTGGTGATGGAGCTGGAGCAGCTGTGCTGACTCCTAGTGATGAAGGTGGAATACTATCTAACACTTTAGGAGCTGATGGTTCACGAGGAAATGTATTGGAAATTCCTAGTGGAGGTTCAAAGGAGCCTTTTTCTCAAGCAGTGTTAGAGGAGCGTAGTCATTATGTTAGAATGGATGGCAAACCAGTGTTTAAATTTGCAGTTAAGATTTTAGGCGAAGCAGCTGTAGAAGCTTTAGAAAAAGTTGGATTAGATAAAGATGATATTGACTTTTTAGTTCCTCATCAAGCTAATACTAGAATTATTGATGCTGCTGCTAAGAGATTAGATTTGAGTAGAGAACAAATTTATATTAATTTAGATAAATATGGGAATACTTCTGCAGCTTCAATTCCATTAGCTTTAGATGAAGCAGTTAAAGATAATCAAATTGAATCGGGAGATATTGTAGTATTAGTAGGATTTGGTGGAGGTTTAACTTGGGGAGCAACAGTAATAGAATGGACTTAAAGGGGGAGAATAGTTGTGATTCAAACTGAATTATGTGATTTATTAGAAATTGAATATCCTATTATTCAAGGAGGAATGGCTTGGGTAGCTACTGGAGAATTAGCTGCTGCAGTTTCTCAGGCTGGAGGTTTAGGAATTATTGGTGCTGGAAATGCTCCAGCCGATGTAGTGCGAGAAGAGATAAGAAAAGTGAAAGAAGTTACTGATAAGCCATTTGGAGTTAATGTCATGTTGTTATCTCCTTATGTAGATGAAGTAGTAGATGCAGTAGTAGAAGAGGAGGTTCCTGTTGTTACCACAGGTGCTGGAAATCCAGCTAAGTATTTAGATAAGTTTAAGTCAGTAGGGTCTAAAGTGATTCCAATTGCCCCTTCTGTTACTTTTGCTAGACGGATGGCTAGATATGGTGTTGATGCCTTAATTGCTGAGGGGAATGAAGCAGGAGGTCATATTGGACGATTAAACACAATGGCTTTAGTTCCTCAAATTGTTGATGCTATTGATTTACCTGTAATTGCTGCAGGAGGCATTGCTGATGGACGAGGTTTTGCGGCGGCTTTGAGTTTAGGTGCTAAAGGAGTACAAATGGGAACTCGCTTTGTTTGTGCTGAAGAATGTATTGCTCATGAAAATTATAAAGAAGCAATTATTAATGCTCGTGATCGCGATGCAGTAGTGACTGGTCGTTCAACTGGTCATCCAGTAAGAAACTTAAAGAATAAATTAACGCGTAAAATTCAAAAATTAGAGAAGCAAGATGCTGATAAAGAAAGAATTGAAGAATTAGGTGTCGGCCGCTTAAAGCAAGCAGTTATTGATGGTGATGTAGAAGAAGGTTCAGTCATGGCGGGCCAAGTAGCAGGAATGATTTCACAAGTTGAACCTGCGGCTGAAATCATAGATGATGTGGCTACTAAAGCGCAACAAATTTTAAAAGAAAATCATAGTGCTTAAGAATAAAATTAGATTATAAGGTAAAATTAAATATAAATATTATTTAAGAGTAATTAGGATTTATAATTATTGATATAATAATAGTGAGATAGGAGGAAGAGCATGAATAAACTTGCATTTATTTTTCCCGGTCAAGGCTCACAAAGAGTGGGTATGGGCCAAGATTTAGCTAAAGAGTATGATGTAGTAGCAGAAACTTTTGCTGAGGCTAATCAAGTTTTAGATATTGATATTAAAGAATTATGTTTTTCTGGACCTGAAGATAAATTGACGGAAACAATTAATACTCAGCCAGCAATTTTGACAACAAGTATTGCTTTTTATAGATTATTAGCAGAAGAAGGAATTACTCCTGATGTAGTGGCTGGACATAGCTTAGGTGAATATGCAGCTCTTGTAGCAGCAGGAGTGTTGGATTTTGCAGCAGGGGTTAAATTAGTTCGCAAACGAGGCGAATTAATGAGTCAAGCTGATCCCGAAGGTAATGGTACTATGGCGGCAGTAATTGGTTTAGATGCTGCTGAAGTAGAAGAAGTTTGTGACAAAGGCAGTCAGTATGGGATTGTAGAGCCAGCTAATTATAATTGCCCTGGTCAAATTGTTATTTCTGGAGAAAAAGAAGCAGTAGAAAAAACTACAGAATTAGCAAAAGAGGCGGGAGCTAGAAAAGCAGTAGTGCTTAATGTTAGTGGACCTTTCCATTCTAGTTTAATGGAAAGTGCAGGAGAAAAATTTGCTGATTATTTAGAAGATGTAGAGTTTAATCAGCCTGAGATTCCAGTAGTACCTAATGTTAATGCTGAGCCGACAACTGACCCCCAAGAGATAAAAAAAGCATTGATTAAACAGATGAGTGGGGCAGTAAGATGGGAAGAATCAATTGAAAAGATGATTGCTGATGATGTAGATACTTTTATTGAAGTTGGCCCTAATCGGGTCTTAAAAGGATTTATGCGCCGTATAGATAGAAGTGTAACTGCTCTAAATGTTCGTAATCAACGATCTTTACAGAAGACAAAAAAGAAATTATAAATAGAGTAAATTAATTAAAGGTGAGGTGACACTATGCAAATTGAAGATAAAGTCGCAATTATCACTGGTAGTTCAAGAGGAATCGGGAGAGAAATTGCTTTAAAATTTGCTGCTAATGGAGCTAAAATTGTAGTTAATTATCCTGTAGATGGTGAAGCTGAAAATGCTGAAGCAGTAGTTGATGAAATTAAAGATTTGAGTGCTGAAGCAATAGCAGTCAAAGCAGATGTAACAGATAGCGAAGAGGTAACAGCGCTGATTAAAGAAACAAGAAAAGAATTCGATAAGATTGATATTTTAGTTAATAATGCAGGTATTACTCGCGATAAATTATTAATGAGAATGCGTGAAAAAGATTGGGATTCAGTTTTAGATGTTAATTTAAAAGGAGCCTTTAATACTACTAAAGCTGTGAGTCGAGTTATGATGAAGCAGCGTGAAGGAACAATTATTAATATCGCTTCCGTAGTAGGATTAATGGGTAATGCTGGTCAAGCTAATTATTCTGCTTCTAAAGCAGGGTTGATTGGTTTTACTAAATCTGTTGCTCGGGAAATGGCAAAGAGAAATATCACAGTTAATGCTGTAGCACCTGGTTTTATTGAAACAGCAATGACTGATGAGCTATCAGATGATGTGATTGAAGAAATGACAGCTAATATTCCATTAGAAGACTTAGGTCAACCAGAAGATGTTGCTGATACTGTTTTATTCTTAGCTAGTGATGCTGCTAAATATATTACTGGTGAAGTAATTCGAGTTGACGGCGGCATGGCGATGTAGCCAGTAGAGAGTCAAGCAATAAGCACTGCATATAGATTGCGCAGTTAGTAATGCAAAGGTTAAATAGATTAGGGCTGCACGAAGTGTTTTTTTGATTTTTAAAAAACACGGAGGATACAATGAAGCAGTAACTAGTGAAGAGTAAAAAGTGAAGAGATAAAAGATAAAAGATGAGAGATAAAAGTAGAGACTTGGCATGCCAAGTCTGTGTAATAACAATTAATAATAAACGGCATAGTAGATTATGAATTATGATATAAGAGTAAAGAGAAAAAACATTAAAACAGTAATCAGAAAACAGAAAAAACAAACCATACTAGTGGAGTAGAAACTTGACATTGGTAGTTTTTAATAATAAAATTAATTTACTTAGTAATATTTACTATTAAGTAGCAAAGAAGGTTTATTGGTTTTGAATTTATCTTTTTGGTTTTATCTGATTACTCATTACTAATAACTGATAACTATATTTTAATTATCTTTATTAAGGAGGTGAAGGATATGGATGTTGCAGAAAAAGTAAAAGAAATTATCGCTGAAGAATTAGCTCTTGATCTTGAAGAGGTAACTGAAGATGCTACTTTTGATGATTTAGGAGCTGATTCATTAGATATTGTAGAGGTGGTAATGGCTTTTGAAGATGAATTTGATGTAGCAATTCCTGATGAAGATGCTGAAGAAATTGGAACTGTTCAGGATGCTATAGATTATATTGAAGATATTTTATAATTTAAATTAAACTAAAGACCCCACTGGGCACTCCCAGTGGGATTTATCCACTTTAGTCAGGGGGAATAGATTTGAAATTACCTAAACTACGTATCGGTGATTTAGTAGCTGAAATACCAATCATGCAAGGTGGTATGGCATATAGAGTGTCTACTGCTCCATTAGCGGCAGCAGTAGCAGATGAAGGAGGAATTGGATTAATAGCAGGCTCTGGAATGAGTGTGGAGGAAATAAAGGAAGAAATTAGAGAAGCAAGAGAAAAGTCCTCTGGAATCATAGGTGTTAATATTATGGTTGCAGTAAGAAAGTTTAAAGAATTAGTCCAGGCCTCTATTAGTGAAGGAATAGATTTAATTGTAGCTGGAGCAGGTTTTTCTCGGGATTTATTTTCTATGGGAAAAGAGAATGATGTAGAAATTGTACCTATTGTTTCCTCGGTTAAATTAGCTAAAATTTCTGAAAGGTTAGGAGCTTCTGCTATTGTTGTAGAAGGAAAAGAGGCAGGAGGACATTTAGGGACTGATAAAGAGCTTAAACCATTAGTCAAAAAGATTGTTAAAGCGGTAGATATTCCTGTGATTGCAGCAGGTGGAATTATTGATGGTCAAGATATTGCAGAATATCTTAAGCTTGGTGCTTCAGGAGTACAGATGGGTTCTAGATTTGTAGCTAGTGAAGAATGTGAAGTAGAAAAAGAATTTAAGGAATTATATATATCTGCTCAAGAAGGTGAAGATACTTTAATTGAAAGCCCAGTTGGATTACCAGGTCGGGCTTTAAGCAATGAATTTACTGATCGCTTAGACCAAGATGTTGTTGAAACTGGTGATGCATGTGATTATTTATGTTTGAAAAAATGTTCACAAGATTTTTGTATTATGAAAGCATTACGGCAAGCTCATGATGGTAACATGAAGGAAGGTCTAGTATTTGCCGGTGAAAGAGCTCCGTTGATTAATAATATATTACCTGTTAAAGATATAATGAAAGATTTAGTTAGTGATGCGAAAAAATATTTAGGGAGGGAAGATGAAGATGAGTAAACGTGTAGTGGTAACAGGAATGGGAGTTATATCTCCAATTGGGAATAGTTTGGATGAATTTTGGTCTTCTTTAATTAATGGGGAGACAGGAATTGATCAAATTTCTTCTTTTGATGCATCAGAAATCAGAACTCAAATAGCTGCTGAAGTAAAGGATTTTTCTCCAGCAGACTTTGGTTTAGATCGTAAAGAGGCAAGAAGAATGGATAAGTATGCTCAATTTGCAGTTGCAGCATCAAATTTAGCTGTAGAAGATTCTGGTTTAGATGTTGAAGAAATTGCAGAAAGAGTAGGGGTTCTAGTTGGCTCTGGTATTGGTGGTATTGAAACTTTTGAAGAACAGCATGAAAGATTGATGGAACGAGGACCAAATCGAGTTAGCCCATTTTTGATTCCAATGATGATTTCTAATATGGCTGCTGGACAGGTATCTATTTACACGGGTGCTAAAGGTCCATGTAGTTCAATTGTTACTGCTTGTGCAACAGGAACACATTCTATTGGAGAAGCTTTTGAAACTATTAGAAGAGGCGATGCTGATGCTATGATTGCTGGTGGAACTGAAGCATCTATTACACCTACTGCTTGTGCAGGTTTTGCTTCTATGAAAGCAATGAGTACTAGAAATGATGACCCTACTAAAGCAAGTCGTCCCTTTGATAAAGAAAGAGATGGTTTTGTAATGGGAGAAGGAGCAGGAGTACTTGTTTTAGAAACTTTAGAGAGTGCTCAAGAAAGAGGAGCAAATATTTATGCAGAGTTAGTTGGTTATGGTGCGTCTAGTGATGCTCACCATATTACGGCTCCAGCACCAGGTGGAGAAGGAGCAGCTAGAGCAATGGATATGGCTATTGATAAAGCTGAAATGAGCCCTGAAGATGTGGATTATGTTAATGCTCATGGAACATCTACTCCAGCTAATGATAAGTTAGAAACTGCAGCTATTAAAAAGACATTTGGCGATTATGCTTATCAATTACCAGTAAGCTCTACAAAATCAATGACAGGACATTTACTTGGTGGTGCTGGTGGAGTTGAGGCAATTGCATCTGTATTATCAATTAAAGATAATATTATTCCACCAACAATTAATTATGAAAATGAAGATCCAGAATGTGATTTAGATTATGTTCCTAACGAAGCACGAGAGAGTGAAGTTAGCTCAGCATTATCTAATTCATTAGGGTTTGGAGGCCATAATGCAACATTATTGTTTAAAGAATATACTGAATAAAGTTGGGGATAGATAATATGAATAGGCAAAATTTATTAGAACTACAGGAAAAATTAGAAATTGAGTTCAATCAATTAGAATTATTAAAACGAGCTGTAACTCACAAATCTTATGCTAATGAAAGACGGAGTAATAACTTAAAAGATAACGAACGTTTGGAGTTTTTAGGTGATGCCGTCTTAGACTTAGTAGTCAATCAATATTTATTTGTTGAATATCCTGACCACCCTGAAGGAGAACTGGCTCAGATTAGGTCAGTAGTGGTTAGTGCTCCTACTTTAGCTGAAAAGAGTAGAGAAATTGACTTAGGTCATTATCTCTTATTAGGTAAAGGAGAAGATGCTACTGGCGGTAGACAAAGAAATTCTATTCTAGCTGATGCCTTTGAGGCTTTAATAGGTAGTGTTTATTTGGATCAAGGTTTAGAAGTAGCAAGAACTTTCATTTTGGATTTATTAATTCCTAATATTCAAATGGTAGAAGAAGGTAATCATATTCAAGATTATAAAACTTTGCTCCAGGAATTATTACAGAAAAATTCTGACTATCGTCCCCAGTATGAAGTGATCAAGGAAGAAGGACCTGATCATAATAAATCTTTTACTGTCCAAGTTAAATTTAAAGGAGAAGTTTTAGGAGTTGGCACTGGCTCTAGTAAGAAAAGGGCTCAACAAAGTTCAGCTAAAGAAGCAATTGATAAATTAGACAGGTAGCTCGTATTTAACGGGCTGCTTTTTTGTATATAAAAAGTAGTAAAGATTGCTTTAATTTAAATAATTGAGTATAATTTTTAGTAAAGAAGTATAATTTTTTGACTATGGAGGAGGGCTGAGATGGGATGGCTTAAATTTACGGTAATTAATATAATTTTAGTTTTAATTTATCTTGTAGTTGCTACTGGTTTATTAAATAGCCCTGAGCCTGGATTTGTTTATGATTTTAAAGAAAAACTTAAATTTAATGAAGTTATAACTACTAATTCAAATGCGGTAGTAGTAGTTGGGACAGTTAAGGGTGAAACTTATGAGGATGGAAGAGATGCCTTTGTAGCTAAAATAAATACTTCGGGAGAAATATTATGGTCGCATAGTTTTGGCGGAACTGGGGATGATGAATTTTATAATATTCAGCAGACAGCTGATGGCTTTATATTAGTTGGTAGCAATGCTGAGGCTTTGGATTTGTCTACTGATGCTTATGTAGTGAAAATTGATAAGTCGGGTGCAAAAGAATGGGAAAAGAAATTCGATAATCAATTTGCTAGTGTGTTTTATGATCTTATAGTTAATGCTGAAGATAATATAGTATTAGTAGGTGAAATTGAGTATTTAACTGCAGAAGATGATTTAAATACCAATGCTTATGTAGTTGAAGTTAATTCTCAAGGCCAAAAACAATGGACTGAAAAATTTGGAGGGAGTAATTTCACTTCTGCTCAAGCGATTATAAGTAGTGGAGTTAAAGATTATTATATTGCTGGGCATACAAATCAGCAGGCGGGGCAAAAGGCATGGCTGCTAAAACTAAAAGATAGAAAGCAAGAATGGTCTAAAAATTATTTTTCTCAGGGTAGTAGTTCATTGTATGACTTAGAACTTTTAGAGAATGGTCATTTAATTGCTGTAGGAGAAGCAAATGATGAACATAGTTCTGCTTATGTTGTACAGTTGAATCAGTCTGGGGAAAAGCGATGGGAAAAATTAATACAGGATAAAAAAAGTTCTTATTCTGTGTTTTATACTGCTGAAGAAATATCTGCAGGGCAGATTGCCCTTGGTGGAGTAATTTCTGTTCCTTTAAAGTTTGGTAATCTAAACTCAATTAGTTATAAAGATGTAGTTTATTCAGTGATAATTAATAATCAAGGTCAAAAAATTAAAGCTAAGAAATTTGCTGAAAAGAAGTCTGGAGCGTTAAAAGGTAGTACTAAAATTAATCCAGGTCAAATAGTTTATGTTGGTAATTTGAGTCAATATGAAGTTGATGCTCACGGATATATGTTAATGTTAACATATTAATTTCAGTTTAAAAATCAGTTATTAGAAGTAAGGAGGTGTTTTATTTTTGAGTAAACTTAGTTTAAAAACTAAAATGTGGCTTATGATATTAACTATAGTTTTATCAGTTTTAGCAGCAGTAATTTATGTACCTAATTTAACGTCTAATTGGTTGAAAATTAGTGCATATATAGTTTTGATAGCAGTGATATTAAGTAGTATTCGGTTTTTAAATAATAGTATAGACCAATTTACAGGAGAAATTAATCGTTTTACACAAGAATTAGCAGCAGGAAATTTAGATGTAAAAGAATTAACAGTCACCGAAACTGGAGAACTTGGGGCAATAAAGGAAAATTTGAATCAAATGCAGCAAAAATTACGAAGTAGGATTGAGGAGATTTTGAGTAATTTAGATAAACTAGAAACTTATAGTAAGGAATTATCTGCTTCTTCTGAAGAGGGTAATGCTACAATTGAGGATACTACAGATTTGATTGAAACTATTTCAGCTAGTATTCAACAAATTTCAGCTAGTACACAGGAAGTAACTAGTTTGGCCCAAGAATCTGACTCTAAAACTCAAGCAGGGCAGCAAAAAATCGAAGATATTTTATCTACTATGCATGATATTAATGATTCAGTAAGCAATTCTGTAGAAATCATTCATGATTTAGAACAAAATTCTCAAGAAATAGGTCAAATAATTGAATTGATTGAAGATATAGCAGAACAAACAAACATGTTAGCTTTGAATGCATCTATTGAAGCTGCTAGGGCTGGTTCGACTAGTAGCAACTTAGAAAACAGTGAGCAAGCTAAAGTTGGTTCTGGTTTTGCTGTAGTAGCAGAGGAAATAAGGAGTTTAGCTGAAGATACTAATCAGGCTACAGAAAAAATAGCGGGATTAATTACTGAGACTCAAAATAAAGCAGCTAAAGGATTAAAATCAATTAAAGAAGTTAAATCTTATGTCGAAGAAGAGGAAGAAGTGATTGAGGAGACAGGCCAAGTATTTAAGCAAATTTCTCAAGCTAGTCAAGATACTACTGCTAAAATTGAAACTACTTCTCATGCGGCTCAAGATTTAGCAGAAAACAGTAAAGAGGTTCAAGCAGCAACGGCCGATATTGATGAGATGTCAAGAGAGATTGCTAATTCTTCTCAAGAATTAAGAGGAGTAGTTGAAGATTTGAATCAGTTATTACATCAATTTAATTTTAGTAGTACAGAAGTAGACTCATTAATTTGGAAAGATAAATATTCTATTGGGATAAATAAGATAGACCAACAGCACCAGCAACTATTTGAACAGGTTAATAAATTAATTTCTATGACTGAAAAAGATAAAAGTCAAGCAGAAATAGAAGAAGTCATAGATTTTTTAGCTCAGTATACTATTAATCATTTTGAAACTGAAGAAGAGATTCAGCAACAGTATAATTATCCAGACTATGAACATCACAAAGAGATTCATGATAATTTTGTAGCAGAAGTAAAAGAAGCTAAGTCTAAATTAGAAAATGGAGAAATGGGTAGTGCTGATTTAGTCAAGTTAAATAAAATGGTTAGTCGCTGGCTAGTAAATCATGTTAAGGGAATTGATCAAGAATTAGGAGCTCATATTGCACAGCAGGAAGAATGAGTTAATGTTCAGTAATTAGCTTTAGCTATAAGGTTTGAGGCATGAGTTAAAAAAGTAATAGCAAAATTATAAATAGTCTTACAGTTAGTTTAAGCCTAAGTAGTTTCTTTGTTATAAGAAATTATTTAGGCTTAATTTTTTTATTCTAGTTTATTTTTTGAAGAAAGTTTAAAGTTTTAAGCTGATGATTGAAATTTAGAAGTTAAATACAGTTAATACTTAGTCACTTATGAACATATTTTAATAAAAATTTGACAAACAGTAACAAAGATTATAAAATATAACCCATACTCCCTGGGTGGGGGTTATAAGAAAATAAGATATAGGAGGATTATAATGGAAAGAATATTAGAAAAGTTAAATCTAGCAGAAGTAATTGGAGAATCAGCCTGGATGTTATTGTTGTTATTTTTAATAGTAGGGTGGAAGTTCCCAGTGATTGGCATAGTAGCAGTTTTTTGTATGATTGCTCCAGTAGTGGCAGCTAGTTGGAAAGAAGGGCGAATATGGTGTGGTAATCACTGTCCCCGGGGACAATTTAATGATAATTTATTGAGTAAGATTAGCCGTAGTACAGAAATTCCTAGTTTTTTCAAGAGTGTTTACTTCAGAATTGGATTTTTCTTATTCTTAATTTATAATTTTGTAACAGGAATTATTAATGCTAATGGAAATTTAGCAGCTATTGGATTGGTATTTTATAAAATTATTTTTGTAACTACAATTATTACAGTTAGTTTAGGAGTCATATTTCATCAACGCACTTGGTGTGCATTTTGTCCAATGGGTTCTTTATCTGCATTAGTAGTTAAAATAAAGAGAAAATTTGTATCTAACCCGATGCAGATTAAAGTAGATGAGGAGAAATGTGTTGACTGTGGTTTATGTTCAGAAAATTGTCCTTTAGATTTAGAACCACATAATTTTTCTGAAAAAGGAGATTGTAATTTAGACTGTTTACATTGCAATGAATGTATTGATTCTTGTCCGGTTGATGCTTTAAATAAAGTCAATAAAAATTAATTTCATAAATTCAGTAATGTTTTACCTCCTATTGGCTCATAATAAAAAATGAGAATAGGAGGTTTTTTAATGCGTAAAAAAGTGAGAATTCATTACGATAATAGTGACAATTTTGCTAATCCAATTTTATGGGTTTGGACACAGGGGACAGGGAGTTTAGAACGTGAATTTTTTCCTGTAGGTAAAGATGATTATGGATATTATTATGATGTTATTTTAAATCGTAGTAGTTTTAATTTTAAATTTAAAGATAAAAAAGGAGAGCATACAATTTGGGAAGCGGATAATAGTGATAGATTTTATAGTGCTAATTTAGGAGGAGAGATTTGGTGTAAATCTAATTGGCATAATATTTACACAGTAAAACCTGCTACTATAAAAGGTGATATTAACGATATTTATCTATCAATCAAGGATTTGATTCCTGAAGATAATTTTTACTTACCGACTACTGACGTAGCTGATTTCAATACTAAATCATTATTAGGGACGCATAAGTTAAAAGATGGGACAATTAGTTTTGCTTTATTTCATCCGCGCGCAGGTAGAGTTTATTTAGGGTCCAATATTAATGGATTTAAGACTCCAGGTTATTGTGAAGCGTGTAATATAGAAGAAGAAAAATTTATTGAGTTAGATTTATACTGTGGTTATTATGACCAGCCTAATATTTGGTGGACTAGAGTTGATCCGCAACAATTTGAAAGTGAGATAGATGAAATAGAATATAAATTTTATGTACAAGGTGGTACTGGAGGGATAGAAAGATGGGTTTATGATCCTTATACTAGAGTGTATAGTAAAGACTATCGCAGGTTGAATTGTCAAGTTGTAGACCCGACTTCTTTTAACTGGAGTGATGATAAATGGCAAACTCCTAGTATGAGTGATTTGATTATCTATGAATTAAATGTGTATGGGTTTACAGATGGAGATTCAGATATACCTTTGCAGGACCAAAGTACTTTTCAAGGAGTTATTAGCCGAATTAAGAGTGGATATTTTAGTGATTTAGGAGTTAATACTTTAGCTCTAATGCCTACATCTGAATCTTGGAGTTCTTTTGGGTTAGGCTATGACCCCTGTAGTTTTATGTCTGTAGAACAGGATTTTGGCACCCCTGATGATTTTAGAAAGCTTGTTAATGTTGCTCATAAGCATGGATTAGCGGTAATTATTGATCAGGTGTTTAATCATACCTCTAATCAATTTAATCCGCTCTGGGAGCTAATTGATGATAATAGTGGTTCAGGTGGATTTTATTTTTCTGGGTCTACACAGTGGGGGAATCGTTTGGCAACTGGTAAAGATGAAGTAGATAATATGCTAATTGATTCTTGTAAGTTATTTATTGAAGAATATCATGTTGATGGATTTAGATTTGATGCGACTCATAGTTACTATCTGGATCATAAATTACTTTATGAGTTGCATCAAGAGATTAAACAGGGGATTAAAGAAGATGCGATTATGATTGCAGAAAATTTGCCTAATCAAAGAGATTTAAATTTTTCGGGGGTTGATGGTTATGCGCAGTGGTGTGACTTATTCCATGATAAAATGAAAGCCTTGTTACGAGAAGGAAGATTTAGAGACTGGTGTACAGATACACCTGATAAGTTAGGGGATATATTTTATTTCTGCCGTAATCAATTTGCTGCTCATACAAATAATGTAGTTAATTATAGTGAAAGTCATGATGAAACAAGTGTTAAATATGAAGTAGAAACTAACCAGATTGCTGATTGTGAAATTAAAGATAAGAAAGCAAGATTAGCGATGATGGCTACAATGACTGCTTTAGGACAACCGATGATTTATATGGGCCAAGAGTTTGGGATTAATCGCGATGCTAATGATATTAATGTAGAAAAGTTGACTCCTGACCCTAATTGTCCTAATCCAGGTGATTTTTATAATCCATTTTATCAATGGTCACAGCAGCTGATTAATCTGCGTAAGAAGTATAAAGCGCTGCGTATTTCAGGATTTAATCCGATTGAAACAGAGCAATTTCGCTGGTTACTTGGCCCGTGGTTAAAAGCAGAACAGGGGCAAGGAGAAAAAGTAATTGGATGGCAGACAAAGGATAAAGATGAAGGTACAGAAATGTTTGTACTCTTGAACTTTGCTAATAAAGAACTACAGTTTAGTTTAGAATTTGAAGAAAAAAATTCTACCTGGTCTCAAATAGCTGATTTAAATAAGATAACTGATGCTAAAACAGAAAAACTATTAAAAACTGCTAATTTGCTGCAAGTAACGGAAGGAAGTTCAGAATTCAAGTTGCCAGCTTATAGCGGATTTATATATAAAAGAGTTAAGTAACTGCAAAATTTTATCAATAATCAATGAGAAAGAAGGTAGTGTATGAATTATTATTGGTTAATTCAAGCACTAGGATATTGGAGCCTGACATTGTTTGTTGTTCCTAAGGAATATATTAAAAAGTTATTATTATTTTCTTTTGTAGGTGGTTTTATTTATACTTGGGTTGTACAGTATATGGCAGTACAAATTTTTGAATTATGGGAATATAAATCTGATTTATTAACTTGGCAGGAGATTCCGTTCTTTTTTGTCATGAGCTGGTTTGGAGTAACTTTATTATATGGGTATTTATTGATGAAATATTCTAAGTATCAACTTTATATTTTGTTTTTATTTGTCGGGTGGACTACATTAGCTAATTATATTCCCCAGCGGTCAGGAATATTTATCGCTAAAAATTGGAGTCCTTCTACTACATTAATGTTTGCTTTATTTAGCCATATATTTTTGTTGTATTTATTAAAGTGGATTAATGGTGTAGAAGAAATAGGAACTAAAGATGATTTGTTGAACTTAAAATAAATAATAAATCAAATAAGAAACAGGAGGATTATCCTCCTGTTTCAATTATTTTAGAGGTTTATTATTTTTAGAAGTGATATATTTGAAGAATAACCAACTACCGCCGGTTAGTAAGATGATACCTAATAGATTAAACCATAAAGGCTGAAATTCTACAGTAGCACTAAATTTAGTATTGAAGCCTTGAATTTTGAAAGGACTAAAATAAATTGAAAGATACGGTAATAAGTTAAAAAATAAACTAGCTAAAATACAGTCTAAAATAGATTTCGTCTGAATATAAAGCCAACTTAATAGAATACTGATAGTTAAAGTTGTTAGTAAGTTATATAGACTAAAGTTAATTAAAATTTGAAAGAAGGCAATGGACAAAATAGCTATTTCAGGGCGGTATTTATTTAACATTCCCTTAAGAACTATGCCCCGGATTAAAATCTCTTTTAGAACAATATTGATTGTAGTACTGACTAAAAAGATAATGATTAGGCTGCGAGAATCAGTAAAAATAATTTGATTTAAAGTAGTTATTATTTTTTTAGATAGTGGGAAAAAATGATGTGAAATATTATTTACTTCTGATAAGATGATATTTAATCCACAGGTGCTTAAGAATATAGCAATTACTTTGTAAGTGTTAGTATTCCAATTTGTAATAGTGGTGCTAAGAGTAATATCTTTATAATTTTTGGTTCATAAGATCATTAGGACAAATATTAAAGGAGTAGATAATAATGCAAAAAATAATGAGGGGTTTCGTAGGGGGAATGAAAACAGATTACTAATAAAATTAAATAGATTAAAGAGTATAAATTGCGCTAAAATAAAAATAAATAACATAAAAAATAGATTAGATATACTAAATTCTAAGTTTTTATCTGACATGGAAAATTCCTCCTTTGACAATTATATTATATAAATTAATTAGCAACAAGTAAAGAGTAAGGAGTAAAGAAGTAATGAGTGAAGAGTAAAGAGGGGAAGGCAGTAAGAACAGTAAGGCAGTGAAGAAGTAAAGAGTAAAAAGTGACGAGTAACGAGAAAAGAGTAAGATAGTGAAAAAAAATAAAAGAACAATAAGAAAGATTAATAAGTAAAGATAGAACCTAATGTAAGAAAATTAAAAATCATATAATACTCAGTTTCTCTGTTGTTATTGATTTGAATAGAGTCAAATTATATTTGAACCTATGAGAAATATGTATTGTGATAAATTATAGATAAATTCATAGGAAAGGTTTTAACTAGTTACTCTTTACTCATAACTTGTTACTAATTACTGATTTTATTAATTATAAAGCAGGAATTTGACTAGAAAAGTTTAAATAATTTAATTAGGAAGGAGGAATTAATGAAAAAATGAATCAAAAAAATGATAATATATTCGCATTAGATATCGGAACGAGAACAATTGTGGGAGCAATTTTAGAAAGAGATGAAGATCAACAATTGAATTTAAAAGCTTCGCAAGTAATTGAACACCAAAATAGATCAATGCTTGACGGTCAAATTCATAATGTGATGGAAGTTGCTGAGCAAGTGAAGAAGATAAAAAAGAATTTAGAAGAAGAATGTGCTACTACTTTAAATAAAGTAGGAATTGCTGCAGCTGGACGAGCTTTAAAAACTGTTAAAAGTTCGCATCAAATTGACTTTAAGTCTAAAAAAGAAATAAAACAAGAAGATATCAGAATGTTAGAATTTGGGGCAGTACAAAATGCCCAACAAGAATTAGCTTCTCATGAAAATCAAAATACTGCTAATGGGTACCATTTTGTGGGTTATACAGTTTTAGAGAGTAATTTAGATGGAATTAAAGTAGAGAGTTTATTAGGTCAAAGCGGTAAAGGAATAGAAGTTGAGGTGATTGCTACTTTTTTACCGCGGATTGTAGTTGATTCTTTATTAACTGTAATTAGAGAAGCTGAATTGGAGGTAGAGCATTTAACCTTAGAACCGATTGCTGCTTCTCAATTAGTGGTTCCTAAACAGATGTATAATTTTAATTTAGCTTTAATTGATATTGGGGCTGGGACATCTGATATTGCGATCACTGAAGATGGTTCAATTATTGGTTATGCGATGGTACCAGTAGCTGGTGATGAAATAACAGAAGCAATTTGTGAAAATTATATGGTAGATTATCATCATGCTGAAAAGATTAAACGTCAATTGCAGACTGAAGATGCGGTAACGATGACTAATATATTAGACCAAGAAGAAGAGATTCCTAGTAGTAATGTAATTGATAAAATTGAGGCTACAGTTGATGAATTAGCTCGTTTAATTGGAGAAGAGATAATCAATTTAAATGGTAGTCAGCCGCAGGCTGTTATGTGTATTGGAGGAGGTAGTTTAACTCCATTATTAGAAGAAAAATTGGCTGAAAATTTAGATCTGCCGCAAGCTAGAATTGGGGTTAAAGATATAGAGAATATTGACCGAGTGACAGGTGAAATTGAAGAACTAGCCGGTAGTCAAGCTGTAACTCCTTTTGGAATTGCTGTTAGCTGTTATGAAAATATGAATCGAGCTAATTTCCTTGATGTAGAAGTAAATGGAGATCGAGTCCATTTATTTACTTTAACAGAACCACGAGTTGCAGATGCATTATTAGCAGCAGAAATTGATCTTAAAGCTTTAAAAGCTGAACCAGGGATGGCTTTATCTGTTGAAGTTAATGGTGAGCTGAAAATGATTCGAGGAACGATGGGTGAAAAAGGTAGGATCTTATTAAATGGTGAAGAGGTTGATATTGAAACTACAATTACACAAGGGGATCAATTAGTAGTTGAATTAGGAGAACAAGGGAAGGCTGCAACAGGAGAGATTAGGGATGTTGTACCTGAACTTCCAACTCGAGAAGTAACTATTAATGGTACTGCTGTGGAGATAGAGCCAATTTATTATATGAATGGTAAAAAAGTAGGTGCTGAAACTGAATTAGAAGATAGAGCAGAAGTAACATATGATATATTACAGACTGTAGGTGAAATAATTGAAGAAATATTAGAACTTCCTACTAGTAAAATAAGGACTAAAACTATTACTTATACTTTGAATGGAGAAGAAAAGCAGTATCAGCGTCAGAATTATCAGATTGTACTGAATGGGGAAGATGTTGACTTGAGAGCCGAAGTTGATGAAGGAGATGAGTTAGTAATTGAAGAGAATGAAGCTGAATTATTAACTATTGCTGATGTAATAGAACAGCAGGATATAGATAATGACTTAGAGATTATATTTAATGGTCGAAAAATAGAAGTACCTAATCTAAACCAGAAGCTATTGAAGAATGGTCAGACAGCTACTAAAGATGATTTAGTTGGCTCAGGAGATGAGATAGAATATAAAGCTGGAGGAATTAGATTAAATCAGTTGTTAAATCATATTAATTATGATATTTCTAATATATCAGCAGGAAAATTGAAGGTGAAGAAGAATGGAGAGGAGATTAATTTCACTGAACAGTTAATTGATGGTGATGAAGTTGAACTCTATATTGAAAATAGTGCTCAAGATCAGCGAGAAGAAGTAAAGAAAGAAATTAATAAGACTGATTCATTAGTACAATTAAAGAGGAAGTTGAATCAAAAGATAAATAACTGATAATAAAAAACCCCCAGATTGGGGGTTGCTTTAATTGATTTTGCTAAAAACTTTACGTAAAGTTAGTGATAGCCAAAAGATCATGATTATAGTAGCAATAGTCTCAGAAATAGGAAAGGCGTACCATAAATTAGATAAACCATAGAATTCTCCTAGAAAATACATAATTGGAAGTAATAAAATGATTTGACGTAAAAATGATAATAATAAGCTAGGCATTCCTTTTCCGATGGCTTGAAAAGTGGTAGAGCCAATAATTGCTGGACCAATAATCGGAAAAGCAATACTAATTTTCTTTAAAGCGCTGGCTCCAATTGATACTAATTGTGGATCAGAGTTAAAGAGCAGAATTAATTCTTCAGCAAAAATCTGAAATAATACTAAACCTGCTGTAGTAAAGCTAATTGCTACAATAAAGCCATATTTAATTGTCTTTTTCATCCGCTGTGGTTTATTATGTCCGTAATTATAGCCAATGATGGGCATATAGCCTTGAGTTAATCCAAAAACGGGCATAAAAACAAAAGATTGGAGACGGAAATAAATACCCATAGCAGCTATAGCTAAGGGATGGTATTGGCTTAAAATCCAATTAACGCCTAAAATCATAATACTAGCTAATAATTGCATCATCATTGCTGGTAAACCGACTTTATAGATTTTATAGATGATTGTAGCTTCAAATTTAAAGTCTTTCATTTTCAATTTAAGTTGATTATTGTCACTAAATAAAATAAAAGCAATGAAAATCCCACTAATAAACCTAGCTAATACTGTAGCATAAGCTGCTCCAGCAACTCCTAAAGTGGGAAAAAAGCCAAAACCAAAAATGAAGAATGGATCTAAAATAATATTAATAACTGCTCCAATTAACATGGTGAGCATGGGAGCAAAAGTATTGCCTTCCCCGCGAAGAATATTGTTAGCAATCATCGGGAAAAACATAGCTATTGACCCTAACATAATGATTCTAATATATTCGCTGCCAATGTTAATTAAATCGATATCATTAGTTAATAGTTGAAATAATTCGCGCGAATAAAAATATCCAATTAAGAAAAAAAGCACTCCATAAATTAGAGTGATGGCAATAGTATGTTCAGCTGCATTATCAGCTTGCTGATCTTGCCCTGAGCCTAATAGTCGTGAAATCAAAGAACTACTGCCAACACCTGTTCCTACGGCAATAGCAATTAAGAGTATTTGAATAGGAAAAGATAAAGAAAGGGCCGATAAGGCTTGTTTACTATAGCGACCAATATAAATACTGTCAACTACATTGTATAAAGCTTGAATCATCATCCCAATAATCGATGGTACGGAGAGTTTAAATAGTAACGGTAATATCTTTTCTGTACCTAAACGGTCAGATTTTTTAGTTAGTTCCATTATTGTTCCTCCTACTGAAAATAATACTATAAAATTAATTATTAAAATAAGTGACGAGTAGATATTGTTTTACTCGTCACTAAAATTAAGAATAATAACTTAATTATATATAAAATAGAAAGTAATATCAATTTAGAATGTCAAAAAAGGATGTGAAATTATGAATTTTGCTGGAATAGATTTAATTTTTGCTCTTTTAACGGTTGGAATAATAGTGATAATTAGATTTATGACTACAAAATTACCAGAAACTATTTTAATTAAAGGACAAGATAATCAAATTATATTCTCATTAGCTAAGAAAAATATAAAATATTTAATTATAGGATTAGGACTTTATGTATGGCTGATGGAATTCATAATTGTTAATGAATTATTGTTATTAAGATTAATTACGCCGTTATTATTAGAAGGAAGTCTATTTGCTTTATTAATCATTACTAATTTAGGTTATAGAAAGTTAGGTGAAAGACTGACAATTACGGGATTTTTTCTATTTGTAGTTAGTGTTGTTTATTTAGTGTTATAGCTATTATCTTCAAAAATAAGTTGTTTATTAATTGAAATTAATCGGTGATTAATAGCCACTTTCCATACTTCTTCCAGCTTAGCTTGGGGGGAAACGATTATTTTTTCTTCTTTAGTTACTGGAACTTTAAATTTGAATTTAACTTGAGGATTGAAATAATGCCAAGCTTCTTTGCTTAAAGAAATTTCTTGCTCTTTAATTTCCATTATAGTTAATAATTTTAGTAGTTCTTTATTCTCTGTATTAATCTTTTGTAAGTGTAATTCTTGTTGGGCAAAGTCTAAAGGGATTTTTTTAGATAATGGGTAATGACTGAGTACAGCAATTATTTTTCTTAAAGCTGATTCAGACTTTGGGAAAAAAGTATCAATGGCTGATAATATCTTTTGTTGTTGAGAACTTTGCAGCCAAGATTTAAATTCAGGCTTGATTTTAAATTGTTTTGAAATGAGATTATAATTATAACTATAGTTTAATAGTTTATGATATAGAGTATTAGTATGAAGTTTAGTAAAATTAATTTTTTTTAGAAATGAAAGCAATTGTTTTTCAGTTAATAGTTTTTCTTTAGTTTTAGAAAAATATTTAATTTGGGATAGGATTAAAACTAAATAGTGGAAAAATGATAGATTGGATTTATTATTTTTAACTTTTACTTCTGTTCCAAATTTAAATTTTTTAGGAGTTGAATTATCTTTATTAAAAGTTGAAGTAGATAAAATATTTTTAAGTAGTGGCTTTAATTCAGAAAACAGATAGCAAAAATCACTTTGTTTATAAATCGATCCATAATCTAATAATTTATGATAACTAGTTAAATCTAGGCTATTCTTATTAATAGATTCAGTTGTTAATAGTTTTTTGAGTACTTGTTGCTCGGACTTATTGAATTGATTGTTAATTAATTTTTTTAGATAATCCCCTTGGGCTAATTTATTTGTAACTTGATTACTAATCCAACGACGCGAAAAATCTGGATTATAATAAATTCCATGTTGCTCAGTCAATTCTTTAATGCGCTTGTGGTCTACATTATGCAAATAAGTTTTTAATTTCATGTTTTTCCTCCTTTTAATTAAAAGTAATCAGTATATTATTATGTAAAGTATAGATTTTAAATTACTGTCCACGGATAATATTGCTAAAAAAGTAAAAAAGTTTAGGGTAACATTTAAAGTTGACTATCATAATTATAAGAGTAGAGCATTAAAAGGAGGGTTTAGCATGGATAAAGAGAGTTTGTCTAGTGAGGAATTAGCTAAAAAGTTAGGATTCAGTGAAGAATTGATGGAGCAGATGGGAATAAAAAAATTAACTGCTGAACAGCTACAAATGTTGCATACTGTAATTGATTTACATTCTAATGATCAAGAAGCTTTAAGCAATTTAGTTAAAGAAACAGGACTTGAAGGAATTTTAAATAATTTACCTAATGTAAAGCAGAATAATATTAATAATCAAGAACAATTGTCAAAATTATTAGAACAGATAAAAGAAATAACTGCTAAAAAAGATTTAAATTTATAATCCAATTAAAAAGAATAGTTATCATTTTTAACAAGGAATAATAAAATTTCTCTAGAAAAAGTAATTATGAGAGTTATTTTGTAACAATTTATCGAGGAGGGTAAAAAATATGAATTTGAACATAGTAATTGGTGGAGAAGCGGGACAGGGATTGAAAACCCTAAGTAATATTTTAAGCAAAACTTTTTTCAAGATGGGATTTAAGATTTATTCTAGCAAAGACTATATGTCCCGAGTTCGCGGGGGACATAATTTTATGAGTATTAGAGTAGGAACTGAAGAATTAACAGGGCCAACAACTGATGAAGATATTTTATTGGCCCTCAATGAGGAAACAATTGAGCGACATCAGGATAATGTAACTGATGATGGTGTAATTGTATATGATGGTGAAATTGATGTAGATGCTGATATTGTGACAGTAGATGCTGGAGATATTGCCAAAGGAATTGGAAACTCTAAAGTTGCTAATACAGTTTTCGTAGGAGCATTATTGAAATTATTAGACTTAGATTTAGATATAGCTAAAAAAGTTTTGAAAGATTATTTTGCTGATAAAGGTGAAGAAATTGCTAAAGTTAATGCTGAAGCTCTAGAGCAGGGTTATGAGGCAGTCAATAATCAATTTTCTTTACCTGAAGTAGACAAAGAAGAGGAAGAAATGCTGATTAGTGGAAATCAAGCAGTAGGTTTAGGAGCAGTGATGGCAGGAGTTAAGTTTTATTCTGCTTATCCAATGACTCCATCGACGGGAATTATGAATTATATAGCTAGTAAAGAGAATGAATTAGGAATTGTAGTTGAACAAGCTGAAGATGAAATTGCTGCTATTAATATGGCAGTTGGGGCATCTTATAGTGGTATTAGAGCTATGACAGGAACTTCCGGTGGAGGATTTTCTTTGATGAATGAAGGATTAGGTTTAGCTGGAATAACTGAAACTCCATTAGTAATTGCTGAAGTTCAGCGCCCAGGTCCAGCAACTGGATTACCAACTAGAACGGGACAGGGTGACTTATCTTTTGTAATTAATGCTTCACAAGGTGAATTTCCATTAATGGTGATGGCACCGCGGACTGCTGAAGATGCCTTTTATCAAACTATGCGTGCCTTTAATTTAGCTGAAAACTACCAAATTCCAGTGATTATTTTAAGTGATACCTTCTTAGCTGATTCTAAGAAGAATATTTCTGAACTTGATATTGAGCAGGTGGAAATTGAATCTGGATTTATGTCTGATGAAGAAGCAGCAGAAGTTGAAGACTATAAACGTTATGAATTAACTGAAGATGGTATTTCACCATTAGCTTATCCAGGTCAGCTAGAAGATGATGTAGTGTTAGTTGATAGTGATGAGCATGATGAATATGGTCATATTATTGAAGATGCTGAAACAAGAAATAAAATGGTAGAAAAGAGAGATGCTAAATTACAAAAGTTAGCTTCCGAAGAAATAACTGAGCCTGAATATTGTGGTCCGGAGGAAGCAGATTATGTGCTTGTGAGTTGGGGTTCTACTTATGGACCTGCTTTAGAAGCACAAGAATTGCTACAAGAAGATGGAGCTGAAGTAGGATTATTATCCTTTAATGATCTATGGCCATTACCAACTCAAAAAATAGAAGAGTTAGCAGAAGATGATACTGAATTGATAGTAGTAGAAAATAATTATACAGGGCAATTTGCTAAATTATTGAGAACAGAAACAGGTATTAATGCCCAGCATAATATCTTGAAATATGATGGAAGACCGTTTACTGGAGCAGAAATTTATAATCGAATTCAAGATGAGGTGATTAAGTAATGGTAGATAAAGCTATGTATGAAGGCAATAGAGAGACTGCTTGGTGTCCTGGTTGTGGAAACTTTCCGCTGCGACAAGTATTAGTTGATGCATTAGCAGATTTAGATTTAAAACCATCTCAAGTTGCAATGTTTACAGGAATCGGACAAGCGCCGAAGATGCCTCATTATATGAAAGTGAATGGGTTTAATGGTTTACATGGTCGAGCTTTACCGCCGGCATTAGGAATGCGAGTTGCTAATAAAGATATGAAAGTAATTGTAGAAACTGGTGATGGTAATGCTTATGGTGAAGGGGGCAATCATTTGCTCCATAATATTCGCCGTAATCCTGATTTGGCCCATTTTGTTCATGATAATCAAATTTATGGTCTGACTAAAGGTCAAGCTTCACCAACTACAGGCGAAGAGATTGAAACTGCAGTGCAGCCGAATGGAATTACTGCTCAACCTTTAAATCCTATCAAATTAGCTGTGAGTATGGAAGCTAGTTTTGTAGCACGAGGATTTGTCGGTAATAGAGACCATCTAAAGATGTTGATGCAGGAAGCACTTAAGCACAGGGGATATGCGTTAATCGATATTTTACAGCCATGTGTTTCCTTTAATAAGGTGAATACTTATCAATGGTATGCGAAAAGAGTCTATGAAATTGGTGAAGAGTATGACCCGACTAATTATGATGCAGCAATGAAGAAAGCAGAAGAATGGGGCGATGATATTCCATTAGGTATCATTTATAAAAATGAAGATAAAGCAATTTTTCATGATAAATTGCCACAAGTAGATGACAAACCATTAGTTGAAAAAGAAAGCACTCCTCAAGATAAAGAATATTTATTAAAAGAATTTAAATAACATTAAAAATCAGCCCTATATAGGGCTGATTTTTAATGTTTAAGCTAATTATTTTCTCATCCCCATATCATTATATTTATTTTTCCAATAAAATATAATTTATTCAAATTAAAAGAAGGGATATGTAAATTAAATCAGAAATAATAAGATAAGATATGTATTTTTGTTAAAATTAGTATAATTTATAAAAATAAAGATAAATTGTAATGGGGAGATGTGAAAATGGATGTATTTGTAGCTAGACAACCAATTTTTGATATTAATAAGAATGTATATGGTTATGAATTGCTATATCGAGATGGAATTGATAATTATTATAAGCATATTGATGGTGATGTAGCAACATCTGAAGTTTTAAATAGTAGTTTTTTTCTAATTGGATTAAAAAGTTTGACTAATTGTAAAAGAGCATTTATTAATTTCACTACTAATTTAATTCAAAGTGAAGTCCCTACTATCTTTGATAATCAATTAATTGTAATTGAAATACTAGAAGATATAAATTTGAATTTTGAAATTATTAATTCTTGTCAAAAGTTAAAAGAAGAAGGCTATATGATTGCTTTAGACGATTTTATATTTAAACCTAAATATTTATCTTTACTAGACTTAGCTGATATGATCAAAGTGGATTTTTTAGCTACTACTCGTAAAGAGAGAGAACAAATAGCTAATATTGCTTTAGCAAAAGGTATTTCTATTTTAGCCGAAAAAGTAGAGACGCAAGAAGAATTTGAAGAAGCTGTTGAGTTAGGTTTTTCTTATTTCCAGGGCTATTTTTTTAGTAAACCAGTTGTTATGAGTGGGAAAGATTTGCCAATTTCTCCATCTAATTATTTTAGAATTTTAGAGGAATTACATATTGCAGAACCTGATTTAGATAAAGTAGCAGTTATCTTAGAAAGAGATTTATCTCTATCATATAAACTATTAAAATTAATTAATTCAGCAGCTTTTCCAATTAGAGGACGAATTGATTCTATTAAAAAAGCCGTTACTATGTTAGGAATAGATGAATTTGAAAAATGGATCAATCTAATTATTTTAAAAGAATTATGTGAACAGAAGCCAAAAGAAATAATTCGCTTATCTATTATTAGAGCTAAATTTTCTGAGTTAATAGCTCAAGAAATAGGGAGAGAGGATAAATCTAAATTCTTTATGATGGGCATGTTTTCTTTATTAGATGTGCTAATGAATGATAGATTTGAAAATTTATTATCTGAGTTACCAATTCCTGAAGAAATAAAAAGTGCTCTATTAAAAGAAGATGGTATCTTTGCTAATGTACTTAAATTAGTATTAGCATATGAAAAGGCAGAATGGCAAAAACTATCTCAAAATGCTAGAGAACTAGAAATAGAAGAGGATAAAATAGCTAATTTTTATCAAAAATCAATTGAGTGGTGTAATAATGTTTTAGCACACACAGCTTAAGTATGAATAATTAAATTGCTACCAGACCACCTTCAAAGGTGGTCTTTTTTTAATGAATTTAAATTAGCAGACTAAAGCCTTGACCCATATGATAGTAAAAAAGGAGGGAAAAAAATGAGTAAATGTATTGAAATTAATTATAATTGTTCTAAATTAGCTGATTTTATAAGAAATTTAAAATCTGAATTTCTTACTATAATTATTAAGGCAGGAGGAAGTCGTAATTCCGAAAATTGTTGTTGTGTCCAGAGGGGGTATTTTTGTAAATTGAATCATAATCTTATTCAATTATTTAATAAAGAAAAAAATAGTAAAATTTATATCCCCTTAGATGCAGTAGCGGCAATTATTATCTCTGAAGAATGTACTACTCAAGAAGAAAATAATACTGATAAGAATAGTGAAAATGAAATTGATAAAGATAATGCTGAAATTAAAGATTCTAAAGAACAGCAGGATACAGATATTTCTCAGGAAGAAGAAGTTGAAGTGAGTGATGATTTAATTAGTGAAAGAAGAGTATATGGATATGGTCGCAAGATAAATATTGATTTTTTAAAGAAAAAAAATGATTTTATTGTTACAGAAATAAATATCACAGAATTATCTCTATCAACGTATTCTTTAGAAATAGAAAAGAGTTTTATCTATTATTTCCATAAAGATGGTATTAATGATCGGGCAATAGAGTTATTAGTATCACCATCAAGTCCAGGAAAGATTGAAGAAATCATTACTAATCGGGCTAAAACCAAAGCAATAATTAAGGGTCAGGGAATAGTTCATATTGATTCAGAAAATAAAGGAGAGTGCGAATTTAAGTTATTAGTAACTAAAAATAGGGCATTGATTAAGATAATTGAAGGAAATGAGGTCTTAGAACGCCATGATAAAGAATTGGTAGGAGTTTGTGAACAAGAGAATAAACCATTTTCTATATAAAGTTTCACTGTACAGTGAAGCTTTATAGCTAGAAGTAAGTAGCTAGGAGCTAGTAGTTAAAAACATAAAATCAAATTCAAAGCTGTGAACTGTTTTATGGTTTTGAATTTACTACTAGCTACTAGCTTTTATCTACTAGCTAGTGGCACGATAGTGCCACTTTATATAGATTAATTGTAACAAAAACCCCTTGTCCCACATATTATATAGCAAACCAAAAAAAGAAAGGGGAATATTAATGTCAAATACTATTGATGATCTTGATATTGATGTATTATCATCTGCAATAGCGGGAGCTTTAGCAGAAGCATTAGCAGATTCAGAAAGTGATTCTGGCTCTGATGCGAATGCAGATGTAGAAACAGATGTAGATGTAGATAGTGATTCTGATTCAAATTCAGATAGTGATTCAGAAAGCAATTCAGATTCTGATTCCGATTCTGATAGTGGTTCTGATTCAGACTCAGATAGTGACGCTAATGCAGATGCAGATACAGAATCTAACAGTGATTCTGACTCAGATAGTGACGCTAACGCAGATGCAGATACAGAGTCTAATAGTGACTCTGATTCAGATAGTGACGCCAATGCAGATGCAGATACAGAGTCTAACAGTGATTCAGACTCAGATAGTGATGCCAATGCAGATGCAGATACAGAGTCTAATAGTGATTCCAACTCAGATAGTGATGCTAACGCCGATGCAGACGGTGAAGCCAATGCTGATTCCATGTCTAAGGCAGTAGCTGAAGTAGATGCGCCACCGCGCTGTGATCAAACTGCGCAAATTGCGCAAGATAATAAGCAACCGCAGGCTTGTGTAACTAGTGAAGATTGCGTTACAATTAATCAAACTAGTAATACGGAAATAGAGGTAGAAAATGAAAGAGAAGATGACGATGACTGTTGCCAATGAATTCGAACTGCAATTACTATAAGTGATAAATAAAAAGATTCGGTCTAGTGTTCTAGGCCGAATCTTTTATAAATTAGTATCAGTATATTAGGTTAAAGGAGGATTAGATTATAAATGAGAAAAAACAAAGTAGGTTTAAAAGAGCTTGATTGTTATGTTAGTGGAGATATTAAACAGACGCAAAATTGTGATATAGATGTGCAACAGCCGAATAATAATGTAGTAGCTTCCCAGGATGTTAATACTCATCAAAATGATAGGAAAAATGAAAATTCTAAAACAGATGAAATAGATAACATAAATAATCAGAAATCTGAAGAGCAAATAATACAACAGGCTAATTCGCAGCAAAGTACTGAGCAGCCAGAAAATAATGTGTGGGAAGTAACTGGTGCAACAATTAATCAGAATAATAATTTAGATAAAACTTGTAAAAGAAAGGAGTGAAGATAATGAAAGAAGATTGTGATAAGCAGGGTTTGATTAAAGATATTACCCAAAATAATGATGCTGGTGTTTCAATTCAACAAAAAAATATTATTATTATTTGTAGTGATATTTTTAATGAAACTAATTTAGAGTCAGAGCAATTAGAAGATATATTAGGAGAAAAGTTTAAATTAGAGATTAATGAGCGCGGAGAGGTTAGATTAAATAATAAAGCAATGCAAATAAAAAAATTGGAGAATGGTTTAAATGCTTTGGTGTTAGAAGAAGAGGTTGTCACATAATACTGGTTGAGCTCATATTATATTGTAAAGCAAATGAAAGGAGAGATTATGCCATGTCTGATTGTGGAGGAGGTCCAGGAAGAACTACTACTAGTGTAGCTCAATTATTATGTGTAGAGTTTGATGTAGAGTATCAAGTTAATGTTAAAAATCCTAAAAATATTAATGTAGTGCCAGTAAAATGTTTAGGTAAAGTAGTTTGTGATGAAGGAGATGAATGCCCTGATTGTCCTGATTTAGAGAATGAGGAAGAATGATCAGAAGGATGCTAAATTGAATTAATAATAATAATAGTGCTTTTTCAATATCAAGATTGGGAAAGCACTATTGAAGTTAGCATATAACTATAAAAAAAGGAGAGATGAATTATGGATGAAAATTCTGAAGTTATAACAGTAAGATATAAAAGTTATTTTAAAGTTAATAATGATCAAGCAGAAGAAATCAATCCTGATGATATTGAAGTAGATATCAATACTAATAATTCAAATAGCGAACAAAAAAATCAAAGTAAAAAACAACCTAACTTTTTGGCTTTGACAGTGTTATGGGCTTGTTTCACGTCTTGTCAGCAGGGGATATTATTTTTAGACAAACCGCTACCTTGGGCCGAAATTGATTTAAATCCAGAAAATATTGAGTCTGAAAAAAGTAATTTTAACTATGAAGAGTGGTTGGCGTTTTTAAATAATATTGTTGATAAAAATTGGACTGATTGGATTAGTGAACCACAAGAAATTAAGCAGAGAGCATTAACGGCTTATAGTCAATTGAGTTGTGATTATTCTGACTCTGAAGCAGAAACTGATATTAAAGAAAAAAAAGAAGCCCAAAAATTAAAAGAAAAAATAAAAAACAATATTCAAGCAAGGCTAGAAGAATTAGAAACAAAAGAACATATTGAATTAAAGCAAGATGAAATTTTAGAAAAGGTAAAAGAAAAAGTGATTGCTACCCTCCACTCATAAATTATATTGTAATAATTTAATTGTGCTTAGATTAAGTTTTATATAAAAGGTTTTTTTATAATTTATACAAAGGAGGGAAAAAATTGGGTCACTGTGATAAAGTAACTTTTACTGAACAGTTAAAGGCACAAATTGGGGAGTTTATAGTTATATATATTAAGTCGGGGGCAGATTGCTGTAAACATCAAGGAGTTCTCTGTAATATTGAAGAAGATTTTTTAGTTTTAATTGGAGATGGGATCAAAACTGAAATACCATTACAAGCAATTGTTGCAGTCAAAAAGAAAATTTCGGGTGGTAAAAACAATAAGGATGATTGCTATGACGGATGTTGAGGGCAAGTTTAATTTTAGTTTGACTAATGAAGAAATAGATTTTTTATTAGGAATATTAAATAATAAGGAGCAAGAAGAAGTAGCAGATTTAGAAAAAGAGTTAAGGAATTTCTTAAAAGAACAGTTACAAAAAATTAAGAATAATAGAATAAGTAAGGATAAAAAAGATGACCCAGTAAGAGAAAAAAACCAATTGATGTTACAATCATCAACAGACAAAACAACTGCAACTACTCTAATAAAGAAATCTTTAGAAAAGAAAATAGGGAAAAGAATAATTTTAAATCTGAATACTGCTGAAGATTGTTGTACTATAACAGGAATCATTTGCAAAATTGAGCAAGATTTCGTTATTGTTTTAGAACAAGATTATAAAATATATGTCAAATTAGATACAATAGTAGCTGTTCAAAATAAAATTGGAAACTATAATAAAGCAAAATGTAATAATTATGAAGATAAAAACAACAAGTTAAAAAATGCCCACCAAGAACATGATTTTACTCAAAACAATAATCCAATTGATTTTAATAATGAAGTAGAGTGTAAAAAGTTTGAAAAAAATTATGTTAATCTAATTGAATAATAGTAAAGCCCAAGGAGAGATATATTCTCTCCTTTATTTATTTTTTGGATGGAATATTTTGCAGATTAATTCTTTAAGGAATTGCATAGAGACAAAGTAGAATACATTGGTAGAATTTTTCTTTTGTTTGTAGTTGAACTACAATTTCTTCAGTTTTGATTTTTATTTTTTTACTTTTAACTTTATTTTTTACTTTTATGAAAGTGCAAATGGGAAAGGTGAAATTAATACAGTGGACTGTTTGAGATTCATTATCTGCTACATAAAAGACACGTTCAGTTATTGTGCCTTTAATTATTAACTTTGGCCCATGAGGAGTAGATATTTTTTTATAGGAAGTAATAGTTGGTTTTAAAACAATTTTAGATAATTGTTGAATTGGTGGTTTTGTATTGGGTTTTTTAATAGATTGTTCGTTAATTATTTCTTTATAGATAGTATTATCAGGGAGCTCATTAATCACATCTTCAATTGTAACTAATTGGTATAAATTATTGTTTTGTAATGATGCACCCATTTTTTTACCTCCTTTATAGATTTAATCAGTATATATATATTCTTTAACAGACTTTTTTATAGCTAATTTCATAACACAATTATTCTTTATGTGGAATATATTGTAATAAGGAATAGAAAGGAGGTTTTATTAGATGGCAATAATTGGAGGTATTGATTTAGGAGAATTGGTTAATTATTTATTTTTCTTTGCAGATGCTAATCAAGATGCTAATTGGCAGGGAGCTAGTAAAGGATTTGTTGGTGATGTAGCAGTTGATGGTCTCCAAGCTGATGAACGTACTGCAGGTACTGTTCCTTATGCAGGAATAATCTCTACTAATGATACTACTTTAGATGCTTGGCAAGATATAATTGATGATAATCCTCTTCAATCTGCTAGTGCATTGAATGAACTAGCACTTATTAGCAATTTAGAAGCTGATTTAATAAGTGCCTTTCTACAAATTAATGCTCTTGCTGCTACACCTGGCTTTGAAAATCGTTCATCTGGTTCTCTTGATGGATTAGATACTACCGGAGGCGGAGCAAATGTTACGGTTATTAACGTTACATCAGGTTTTACTGTTTCTAGTCCGATAACTATAACAGGAGATGCTAGTGATGTTTTTATTCTTCGTTGGGATACTGATGCAGACCCAACGAATGGTTATCAGGGACAGGTGAAATTTCAAAGTGGTGGCGCAATTATTCCTGCTGGAGGATTAGAACCAGGTAATTTTATTCATGTAGCTGGCGATATTAATTCTTCAGGAGGAGGGAGTACTCCAGCTCCGCCATATCCGCAAGGACCACGTTTTGATGATGGACAGGGTGCTTTGATTAATGGTGGTAGTGATTTTAGCGGTGGTGGTTTTTTTACAGGTTACTGGTTGACAACAGGAGAACCTGATACTCCTTTTCCTCCAGAAACTGATCTTATTCAAGGAGAAACTCAATCTCTTAGTAATGGTATCTTTGTTGGTGGATGGTATACGATAACTACTGCTTTTAGTATGACTTCGGGGACCAGTGGGGTTTATGTTTCTCCCAACCCAGCTACTATTGTAGGAACTCCACCAGTGGTAGATAAGACTCCGTCAAGTGGAACAATAGTTAATGAAATAACTCAAATAAATGTAACAGCTTCAGATGCTGAATGTTTAGATCGCGTGGAATTATATATAAATGAGGTATTGGTGCAGACGGTAGTTGATAATGGACCAGGAGACCTGGACCCTGATCCCAATGAAATTAATTTTGTTTTTAACTGGGATACAACTGCTGAAACTGATGGACTTAATTTAGTCTTAGCCCGAGCAATAGATTGTGATGATAATCAGAGCAATGATTTAAATCAATATATAGTAGATAATACGCCGCCGATAGTAGATAAGACACCGCCTAGTGGTTCATTTGTAACGGGAATAACTCCAATAGAAGTAACAGCATCAGATGCTGAATGTTTAGATCGAGTAGAGTTATATATAGATGGAAATTTAGTAGAGACAGTAGAGGATAATGGACCAGGAGATAATGATCCAGCCCCTAATGAAATAAACTTTACTTTTGATTGGGATACAACAGTGGAAACAGATGGAGATCATATAGTAATTGCCCGTGCTATAGATTGTACTGGGAACCAAACAGATGATAGAAATGAGTATATAGTTGATAATACGCCGCCGATAGTCGATAAGACGCCGCCTGCAGGATCAATTGTCAGCGGGCTAACCCCGATAGAAGTAACAGCTTCTGATGATATTTGTTTAGATCGAGTGGAGCTATTAATTGATGGAAGTATAGTAGAAACAGTTGAGGATAATGGTCCCGGAGATGATGATCCAGATCTAAATCAAATTAATTTTACTTTTAACTGGGATACTACAGCAGAAACGGAAGGCGACCACACAGTGATAGCAAGAGCAATTGACTGTGTAAGGCAAGAAACAGAAGATGAAAATATTTATACAGTAGATAATACCCCGCCAGTAGTTGATATTGTAGATCCGCCTGATGGTTCATTAGTGAGCGGAATTACAGAAATAGATGTGACTGGTTCTGACAATGAATGTTTAGATCGAGTGGAATTGTATATTGATGGGAACTTAGTATTTACGCAGTCGGTAGCACCAGGGACTAATACAGCCTTTACTTTTGATTGGGATACTATAGTAATAGCAGATGGTTTGTATAATATCAGAGCAGTAGCTATTGATTGTGCTGGTAATGAAGCAGTTGATCAAATTCAGTTAATAGTAGATAATACGCCGCCTGATGTGGATAAAACGCCGCCTAGTGGTTCATTAGTAACTGGGATAACCCCAATAGAAGTAACTGCTTCAGATAATATTTGTCTAGATCGAGTAGAATTATATATAGATGGGGATTTAGTAGAGACAGTAGCAGATAATGGCCCAGGAGATAATGATCCAGATCCTAATGAGATCAAATTTATTTTTGACTGGGATACGACTGCTGTAGCAGATGGGGAACATGTAATCATTGCAAGAGCAATAGATTGTGTGGGCAATCAAACTGATGATCAAAATATTTATAGAGTAGATAATACACCACCAGTAGTAGATATTATAGATCCACCGGATGGCTCTACAGTAGAAGGGGTAACTCCAATTGAGGTAACTGGATCAGATAATGAATGTTTAGACCGAGTAGAGTTATATATTGATGGTGAGTTAGTAGCTACGGAATCAGTAGCCCCGGGAATGGAAACCACTTTTTTCTTTGATTGGGACACTACTCAATATTTAGAAGGCCCCCATGAAGTAACAGCAATAGCTATTGATTGTGTTGGCAATACTGCTGATACAACTAACATTTATATTGTAGATAATATTCCTGATAACTTTGTAGAAGAGTTAGTAGATGGTAATTTAACTTTACCAGAACAGAAACCAGATATTGAACAGATAATAGATTTTAATGTAGCAATAAAAATTGATGAATTGTTTACTATTGATGCTATTCAAGAAACTAAAATTAAGGTGAAGGGTAGAATAAAGATTACTATTTCTTATGTGGCAGATGTAGAAGATAATAGTCAACCAGTTAATTCTGCTCATTTTACAATCCCTTTTAAAAGCTTAATTACTGGTTTGCCAGTAGATGCTTGTGTTTCATTAGATCCAGTAGTTATTTTAGAACATGTGCAGCATCATTTGATAGATTCTCGAACAATTAAAAAAGCTATTGTCTTCTTGATTGGTGTTAGAGAATCATAATAGAAAGGGGTGAAATTATGACAAAAGGAAAAAGAAAAGAAAGTAAAAGAAGCCCGACCTTTTGTAGTAAAAAAGATTTGTTAAAGCAAGGCGATGAAAAATGTCCTCAACCTAATGATATAATAGCCTATTCAACGCAAATAATATTAGATGGACAATGTAGTATACCAGAGACTAAACCAGATAAAGAAAAAATTATAGCTACTCACCATAATATTAAAGTAAAAAAAGTTGAGACTATAGATTCATCGGAAGTAATAGATGGTAATGAAATTCGAGGGAAGAAAGTTATAGTAGCTGGTATATTTAATTTAGGAATTGAATATTCAGCTAAAACTCCAGACCAAAGGGTTCATTTTTTTCATTGTTCTTTTCCTTTTCAAGCAATTGTATTTCAAAAAGTTGAGGGTGAAGAGCGACTTTTCCCAGTTGATTTTAATTTAGAAAATTATTTAGTTCATGTCTGTGTGGAAGATTTACAAGTAGAGCAGATTGATGAACGAACAATTGATAGGGCAGTTGTTCTTTTGATTTGGTTGCAGCCAAAAGAAGATTGTTAGGAGGTGAAAATTATGGATTGTCGGCAAAGTTCTTGTCCGGGACCTCCTGATGCTTCTAAACAAATAACAATTGATCATCCCTTAGTAATACCAGAAGAAAAGCCGCCGCAGGAATGTATTTTAGATTATTTTGTGGAATTTAAATTTACTAAAACAAAAGTAATTTCTACTAATGTAACAGTAGGGGATCCACCACAGCAATTGCAAAAGGTAATTGTAATGGGAAAAGCACAGATATTTGTTAAATATGTAGGAGATACTGAAGAAGGGGATCAACCAGTACATGCAGCACATTTTAATGTTCCTTTTGATGCTTTAATTGAATGGCCGGGAGGCCCACCAGCAGGAACCCCCGTTTGTGTTTGTGCAACTGCAGAACATTTTCAGATAGATCCTCTTGATGAAAGACATTTGTTTAAAGTTTTAGTTGTAAAATTAGATGTTTTTAAAAAATAGTTATATCTATACCAGGGCCAATAAAACTTGGCCCTGGTATTTTTAATGGGTAGCAGTAAAAATATCCAAAAATGTTTGTTTTTTTATGTAAAATCAATTGAAATTGTTTCATAAGTATTAATAAGATAGGAGGGATATCGATGGCGAATTTGAATGACTTAGTAGAGTTTGTAGGTGTAGCAGATGAATTTCCTTGTTTAGAAGGAGAAGAAGATCATTGGACTCAGTTGTCAGTAGCAGAAACTTTAGAAATTCCTGAGCAGAAACCAGATATGGAACAGATTGCTAAAGTAGTAGTAGAAGTAGAACTTATTTCACAGCGGGTAGTGAAAACTCCAGTTTCGTATTGCGATAATTTAGCGGGCAATAAATTAACAGGGAAAAAATTGATTCTAGAAGGATATTTACGACAGAAAGTGTTTTATGTAGCAGATGTACCTGAACAATCGCTTCATGTAGCTCATTTCAAAGTGCCATTTTCTACTTTCGTGGTTATTCCAAAAACTACTAGTTTATATTCTAAATTCAGGGTTGATCCCTATGTAGAAGATATATTTATTAAAATGAATAACAACCGTGAAATTTTTAAGAATATTACACTATTTTTACACGTAATTCCCACAGATTGCCAATGCTGCTAAAAATCAACTTGCACAAAGTTTTTTTTAAAATAATAAGTTATGAGTGTAAGCAAAAATAAGGAGGGAAAATGATGGGCAATAAATCAACAGATTTTGTGAAGATTATTGGTGAGTGTGATATTGAGGATATTGATTTAAGCCAAGGGAACTTTACTCAAGTAGCAGTCCCAGAGACTTTAGAAATTCCAGAACAGAAACCGGATGTAGAACAAGTTCTGAAAGTAATGCTAGAGGGGAAAGTAACTAGTGTAAGATTAGTAGCGACTCCAGAAGGTGAAAGTGCTAGTGGAATTAAAAAAACTGGTAAGGGGTTAGTGGTAGAAGGTAAACTTCATCAGAAAGTAGTTTATGTAGCCGAGACTGATGAAGGTGACCAACCGGTTCATTCTGCAGAATTTAATATTCCTTTTAGCACATTCATTCCAATTAATACTTGTTTACTACCAGGTTCTGAAGATCAAATTGATGTAGAAGTTTGCATTGAAGATGTTTATGTAGAAATGCTTGATCAAAGAACTATTTTTAAAAATGTGACTATTTTGGTAAATGCAATTGTTCCCGAAAATGAGCCAGAAATAACTATTTTAGAACCTGTTTTTTTAGACCCAGCTAATCCACCAGAGTTTTCTGTGGGAACAGAAATTCCAATTAAAGTTGAAGCATCTGATTGTGAATGTATAGACCGGGTGGAGTTAGTTGTTTTAAATCCAGCTGATAATTTAGTATTTGAAGAAAGTGTCGTGGCGAATGGTAAAACAGAATTATTAACTGATTTTAATTGGGATACGACAGGTCGTGCTCCAAATGATTTTACCGTAATAGCTACAGTTTATGATTGTGCTGATCCTGCTAATGAAACTAATGATACAATTACTATTGCTTTAGTTTAGAGCAAAGTAATATTAAGAGGTTTTTAGCTAGAGAATAAAAAAACAAAGATAAAAGAGAAATAAATATAGATTTCAAAAGGAGGTAAAAGCATGGCGTGTATGGTAAGTGATTTTATTGAAGTAGTAGGTGTGTGTGAAGTTGATGCGGTTGATTTGAGTGATCAAACTTTCAAACAAATTGCTATTGAAGAAACGGTAACTATTCCAGATCAAAAGCCAGATATAGAGCAAATTTTAAAAGTTGTTGTAAGTGGAGAAATAACTAGAACGAAAGTAATTAAAACTCCAGTTCGTAAAGATAGTGCAGAAAATATAATTCCTTCTGCTGGTGGGCAAGAATTAACAGGAAGAAAATTAATTATTGAAGGAAAATTGCGTGAAAAGATTGTTTATGTGGCAGATGTAGAAGGGGGGAGCCAGCCAGTTCATTCTGCAGAATTTGAAGATATTCCATTTAGCACTTTTATTGTATTACCAGAAGATACTCCGCTAGAAGCTCGTTTTAATGTAAAAATTTGTGTTGAAGATGTTTTTGTTAAAATGTTGAGTCCCCGAGAAATATTTAAAAATTTGATTGTTTTATTTGTAGCTAAAGAAAAATAAATAATTAGAAACAGATAAAAAAAGGAGGTAGAAATATGGCTTGTGTGTTGAGTGATTCAATCGAAATTGTAGGGATCTGCGAAGATTTCCCTAATAATTGTCAAGGGGCTTTTACACAGTTGAAAGTTCCAGAAATAGTAGAGATTCCGGAGCAAAAACCAGATATTGAACAGATTATTCAAGTTTTAGTTGAAGGCATAGTAACTAATTTAAAACTAATTCAAACTCCAGTCGGCGATTCTGTTGAAGGTGAGTATTTAACGGGAGAAAAATTGGTGATTGAAGGTAAAGTACATCAAAAGATTGTTTATGTAGCAAAAACTGAAGAGGGAGACCAACCAGTTCATTCAGCAGAGTTTGATATTCCATTTAGTACTTTTATTGTTGTGCCTGATTGTTATATTGGAACTGTAAAGCCGGGTAAAGAAGATGATATTAATGTTCAAGTTTGTATTGAAGATGTATTTATTGAAGAAATTAACCCTCGAGAAGTGATTAAAAGTAGTTTGTTATTTATTAATGCTATCTTTCCCCCCGAACAAATTGCACCAACTTTAGCATTAGATGTAGAACCTACTTCAGCTGCCCCAGGAGATAATATAATTATTAGAGTTGACGTTGCTGACAATTGTTTATTAGATAGAATAGAAATAGACATTATTGATGAAGATGATAATCTAGTAGATAATTATGGTCAATCTTTACAAGGGGAAAATAGTGCTGAAGTTACTCATATTTGGGATACAGCTATTTTAGATCCAGGAGAGTACACAGTTGAAGCGACAGTTTATGACTGTGCAGGGAATGAAACTTTTAGTACAGAAACTGTGACTTTAACATAATATATACTGTTTAAAAAGTGTCCAATTCTGGGCACTTTTTTATTTTGGGTAAAATCTATATTAAAATAATTACTGCTAACTAATGATTAAAAATATAGTTTGTAGTTTAAGAAAAAAGTAATTAATATTAATTTATATGTTGGGAGAATTGTTTCACAAAATAGAAAGATTTCAAATTATAAGCAAATTTGATAAATGTAAGCTACTTAAAGAGGGGAAAGTTTTAAATATATAGATTAATTGTTTAATTGTTGCTGGATTATCGATTAGTCTGATTATGAATTTAAAACTGCTAAATAAAAATAGGGCAAATAGAATATAAAAAACTAATTTAAAAAGCAAAAGTGTAAATTTATCTAGTAATTGTAACATATTGTTGACTTCTTTAATAAAAGATCATCTGAAGTAAGTGGTAATTAATATTTATAGTATTTGATTTTTAATCTATTTTATGTATTGTTTTTTTATTGTTAAGTACAGTTTTTACTTAGTCACTTATGAACATAAAATAATAAATAAAGTAATTATTGACACTCTGCGGGGCAAGCCCACGCAGATTCCTTATTCGTAGAGAATTGCCTACTCAAAGCATACCAAATGGTAGATCAAGTTAGGTCTTATGCTCTCTCCAAAGGCGTAATTCGGGTAAGCCCTACCCTAATGAAACTAATTTATACCTCTCTCTAATTTACCTTGTTGTAAAAGATTTAAACTAGCATTTACATCTCTATCGTGAGTAGCTCCACATTTACAAGTCCAACTACGAATTGATAAGTCTTTTACTTTAGGATTTTTATTACCACATTCTGAACAAGTTTGGCTACTAGCAAAAAATCTATCTGCTTTGTGTAAGATACAATCATACCATTTACTTTTATATTCAAGCATAGTAGTAAACATATTCCAAGCACAATCAGAGATGTGTTTAGCTAGTTTAGAATTTTTTAGCATCCCCTTCACATTCAAATCCTCTATGACTAGAAGTTGATTCTCCTTCGTTAATCTAGTGGACAATTTATGAAGGAAGTCTTTACGAATATTCTTGATTTTAGTATGAACTTTAGCAATTTTCTTTTTAAGTTCATGCCAATTATTACTACCTTCTTCTTTACGAGCTAGTTTCTTTTGTAGTTTGGCTAATTTATCTTCGTATTTAGATAGATGTCCAGGATTTGAGATATGTTCTCCATCAGAGGTAGTTAAAAAATCTTTAATTCCTAAATCTAATCCTAGTTCTCCTTGATTATTATTAACAATTGTTTTTAGAATCTGTCTAACATTAATAGAGATATAATACTTACCTGTTTTAGATTTAGAAACTGTAACATTATTTATTTTGCCCTTAATTTCTTTAGATTTAGCAAACTTAACCCAAGATAGCTTAGGCAATTTGATGCAATTATCTTTTATTTCAATATTAGTGCTACCACTAGGTCTAATGAATTTTTGTGTTCTATAAGACTGTCTAGCTTTTCTTTTAGATTTAAATTTGGGATAATTATATTTGCCACTAAAGAAATTTTTAAATGCTCTATCTAGGTCTTTAAGAGATTGTTGTAAAGCTATACTATCTACTTCTTTTAACCACTCATATTCTTTTTTTAGTTGAGGTAATTGTCTAGAATATTTAGTATATGATTTATATTCATTATCTTTAGCTTTGGCTAAAAAATCATTATAGATGAATCTAGAACAACCTATAGTCTTATCAATTAACTCCTGTTGTTCTTGATTAGGATAAATCCTAAACTTATATGCTTTATTAATTGCTTTGAATTTCTTAATCACTATCTTCACCTCGCTTTCTAATTAGAATTTTGATTTTGAATATATCTCTTAATAGTTTGAGAGCTTACATTACCAATCGTACTAACAAAATATCCCTTACTCCAAAGCGAACCACAACGAGCATAGAATTTCTTTAGTTTTGGATATTCTTTAAATAATTTTATTGCAGAAATACTTTTTAAAGTCCTAACTATGTCAGTAGGTGCTACTGTTGGTTTAGCTGATAAAAAAATGTGTATATGGTCTGGCATTACTTCTAATTCTAAAATTCCATATTGATATTTGTTACATATATCAGCAAAAATATTTTTTAATGATTTTTTTATATTACCATTTATTACTTCAAATCTAAATTTAGGACACCATACAAGATGATATTGTACTAAATATTTACAATGACTTAAACTCTTATAGTTATTATTCATCATTAGTCAACTCGTATTTCTCTTGTATAGCTCTACGCATTAAATCTAAATAGGTTAATGTCTTTTCTTCTTCCACAGAGTATATTCGTGCTAAATTCTCAAGTTCATCTTTCCATTCTTCTAGAATAGAAATATTAATTTGTGTTTTGCTCATTAGATACCCCCTTACATATATATTATATCAAAATATATTATATATATGTAAATAGAAAAGTAGTTTTATAGAAAGTTGGGAGGATATTATATTTTTTAAGCAATATTTAATTGCATTAAAAAATATCGGCATTCAGCCAGAGGGCAAGCCCATCTGGTTTTCTGCCGATAAAATCTATAACAGAAAAAAACTAAATTATACTACAATAATGATTTTGATTAAATCTTAATCTTTAAGCAGAGATTATATTTTGTTATAATTAGAATGAAGATTAATAAAATATAGCATATAGCAATTGAATCTTGAAAATAATTTAATTTTAAGGAGGAAATTAACAATGGGACAGATTGTAATTCCATTAGCAGATGGATTTGAAGAAACAGAAGCAATTACAAATATTGATGTGTTAAGAAGAGCTGGTTTGAATGTAGTAACTGTTTCTTTAGGTAGTTTAACTGTCCATGGTGATCATGGTATTGATGTACAAGCTGATCAGAATATTTCTGATCTTGATTTAGATCAAGTAGAAGGCATAGTTTTACCAGGAGGTATGCCAGGAGCTAAGCATTTAAAGGAAGATAAACGAGTTGTAGAATTAGTAGAAAAATTAGATGAAGAGGATGGATTAGTAGCAGCCATTTGTGCAGCACCGATGGTTTTAGAAGAAGCAGGTGTGATAGAGGATCGGCCGGCGACAAGTTATCCTGGTTTTGATGAACAGATGCCTTCTTGTCGTTATCAACAGGACAGAGTAGTAGTTGATGATAATTTAGTTACAGGACGTGGCCCTGGTGTTGCTTTAGAATTTGCAATTAAAATTGTAGAATTAATTGTAGGTCAAGATAAGGCAGAAGAATTAAAGGCAGCAATGATCACTAACTTTTAATTTAGCAGTAGTTTAAGTATAAGCTTGAGTTTAAGGGGCTGGCTTCTATTCAAGGAGTTGGCCCTTATTAAGTTTAAGTATAAATAAATAACTAAAAGTTTGCTACCTTAAGCTTAACCTTAGCCTTAACTTACCCCGAGGGAGTGAAAAGAAATGAAAATGCTTGTATTTAAAATGAAAATAATAGATGAATCAGAAGATAGTTATTTAATTCAAATCAGTCGGAATAATCAAAGTACAGAAATTATGTTCACTCCTGAAACTAAAGATTTAAAATATTGTAGTCAAAATGAAGTGACTGAATTATTGCGGGACCATGAACAACAACTTAGAAAAGTTTTACATACTAAACGTCCTGATAGTTATTATATAGGATTTGAGCTAACGTTTTCTTTTCGCTATGATAAAGATGTCATAGGATTCAATAATAAAAATAAATTGGTAGTGCTTGATAAAAGAAATTCAGAAACGAAAAGTTATGTAAAAGATAATTATGAATCGACTATTCCCAAAATTTATACTGATGGTAGTTTTTTAGAAAAGTTTGATAAAGGAGCCTATGCTGTAATAATTAAAACTGCTGATGATTCTTATGACTATTATACACAACAGGTAGATGTCAGAAATAGTGGGTTAATAGAATTATTAGCTGCTATGAAGGGAGTAGAACTTTTAGACAATAAGGATAGAGTTAGAATAGTCACTGATAGCCAGTATGTAAGAAAGGGTTTAACAGAATGGATTGTTAATTGGAAACTTAATAATTGGCGGACGGTTAATGGCGATAAAGTTAAGAATATAGAATATTGGAAAGAATTTGACCAATTAACTGCAGGAAAATATATAGAATTTGCTTGGGTTGAGGCTCATTCTGATCATTTTGAAAATGAGTTATGTGATTTGATGGCTAAAGAAACTGCTTTAGATTCTTAGAAATTGCAAAGAAATCGTTTCTGTGGTAAGATTAATAATTGGTGAATATTACTTAGGGAGTGAGAAATGATGAATCAAAATAAAAAATTAGCTTTAAGAGGATTAATGATAGCTCTGGTAACAGTAGCAACTTATTTGATTAGGATTCCAATTCCTGCTACAAGTGGATATATCAATGCTGGAGATAGTATGATTTTTTTGGCTAGTATTGTTTTTGGCCCGCAGGTTGGTTTGATTGCAGGAGGATTGGGATCAGCATTAGCTGACCTATTAGCAGGTTACGCTCAATATGCTCCTATTACATTAGTTGTTAAAGGTTTAGAAGGTTGGGTAGTAGGTAAAATAGCCCTACAAACTGCTAAAAGAGCAGAGCTAAATATAAAAGACATAGTAGCTATTTTAGTTGGGGGAGCAGTAATGGTGATTGGATATTATTGTGGAGAAGCCATTTTGTTTAAAAGTTTAGTTGCTCCAGCTGCAGAGATAGTGCCAAATATTGGTCAAGCTATTGGTAGTGCTGTAATCGCTTTACCATTGATTTATGCTATTTTAAAGACTGATATCGTTGAAATAATAAATGAATAATAATAAATTCATATTTACTTGTAATTTGATATAAAAAGGGTGATTATTGTGGAAGCAGGTAAAATTAAAATTGATGAATTAAAGGGATTAGTTTTAGACCAAATTAGTAGTAATAATCCTGATGTATTAGTAGGACCTAAAGCCGGCGAAGATTCAGCGGTGATTGACTTTGGTGAATTTGTAGCAGTAATGTCAACTGATCCTATCACAGGAGTTCAAGAAGGAATGGGCAGTTTAGCAGTCAATGTTGCTTGTAATGATATTGCCGCTAATGGGGCTCATCCAATTGGAATTCAGCAGGCTTTATTAGTTCCGCCGGAAATAGAACAAGAAGAGATTATAGCAATTGTAGAAGATATTAATGATGCAGCACAAAAGTTAGGAATTGATGTGTTGGGGGGGCATACAGAAATCACAGATATTGTAAAACAACCTTTGGTTTCCTGCACAGCGATTGGGAAAACTACTAAGGACAAATTTGTAACTTCATCTGATGCAGAAGTGGGTGATGATATAGTAATTACTAAATGGACAGGTCTCGAAGGAACTTCTATCCTAGCTAGTGATTTTGAAGAGAAATTATTAGACTTAGGGGTGAGTGAAGAAGACCTGCGGTTGGCCCGTGATTTAGCTGCAGATATTAGTGTGATTCCTGAAGGTATGATTGGAGCTGAATTAGAAGTTAATTCTATGCATGATGTGACTGAAGGTGGACTTTATGGTGCACTTTATGAGCTAACTGATGCAGCAGAAGTAGGATTTGAAATTTGGGAAGAAAAAGTGCCAGTTCATCCAAGTACTGAGGCTATTGCTCAAGCATTAGAGATTAATCCGTATCATTTAATTGGATCAGGAATGATGATTTTAACTACTTCTAAAGGAGAAGAACTGATAAATACATTAAAAAATGATGGAATTAAAAGTACTAAAATAGGCAAGATTAGTCCTCAAGATAAAGTCATACATAGTAATGAGCAAAGTAAGAAATTAGAATCAATTCCTGAAGATGAATTATGGCGTGTTTTAGCTGATGCATAGGGGGATAAATAGATTATGAAGTGGTCATTACCTAAACATTATAATAGAAGAATAGCTAGAGCGATAGCAGAATTTGATTTAATAGATGATGGTGATAGAATTTTAGTTGGTTTTTCAGGTGGGAAAGATAGTGCTTTTTTAGTCTATTCATTGGCAGTTTTACAAGAACATTTAAGTTTAGATTTTGATTTAAGAGTATTAACAGTGGATTTAGGTTTTGATGAAGAGGCTGATTATACGAAATTAGAACAGTTTTGTAATAAATTAGAGGTCGAATACGAGGTCAAAGAGACTGAAATAGCTAGAAGTGTACGACAAGCTAATCAACCTTGTGCTAAATGCTCTTATTTTCGTAAAGGAGTAATGACTAATTACTGTCAAGATAATGATTTTAATAAAATAGCTTTTGGCCATCACTATGATGATGCTGTAGAAACATTTTTAATGAGTATTTTATATTCAGGGCAAATAAAGACTTTTCGGCCGAATACTTATTTGTCTGAAAGTGAAGTAAATGTAATTAGACCATTAGTTTATTTGCGAGAAAAAGAGATAGTAACTGCTCAAAATATTATGGAGTATGAAGCAGTAGAAAGTCCATGTCCTTACGATGGGGATACTAAGCGGGAAGAGATAAAAGAGTTAATCCAAAGTTTTGCAGACAAAAAACAAGTCTTTTATAATTTAGTAGCTGCAATGAGGGAAGGTAATGAGATTGAATTATGGCCAGAAGAGTTAAGTAGAGAAGAACTAAAAGATGAAGTAAATAATTTATGGCAATAATCCTGGGTTTTGGCTCAGGATTTTATTTTTACGATAAAGTACAATTATTACTTAGTCACTTATGAACATAAATATAAATAAAAAATAATAACAATGAGATAGTAAAATATTTAGTGCTACAGCTAAAACTTACCTTTGACATTTAAGCAATAATAATAGAAAATAATATAGTAAGTTAAGATTATCAAACCACTAGAAAGGACTAGTCATTATGGGTACTAATTATAGGGGTAATTTATTATGTAAGTTACTCACATACTTTTTAATTTTTACTTTACTATTTCCTGTATGTGCAGGACTATTATTTATTGAACCAGTTTATGCAGATGATGGTACTACAAATAGCTTATGGTCGTTACTAAAAGGTTTACTTATGCTATTGGGGTTTTCTTTTCTATCTGATAGAGTAAGTGAAGATACCATTGATGATACTTATCAACCAGCGGCTAAAGAAGAAGACTCTAATTCTAGTGGTTCATCATTAAGGTTGGACTTAACGCAATCAGAGGTTGATACTTTTGCTAAAATAGTCCATGCAGAAGCAAGAGGGGAACCATTTATGGGACAAGTAGGAGTAGCGGCAGTAGTAATCAACCGAGTGTTAGATTCTCATTTTCCTAATAATATTACTGATGTTATTTATCAAAAACACAATGGGAAATATGCTTTTTCAGCAGTTTGGGATGGACAAATCTATTTAGAAGCAGATGAGAATGCCTATGAAGCAGTAGATTATGCTTTAAATGGTTTTGATCCAAGCCGCGGTTCGTTATATTATTATAATCCAGTAACTGCTACAGATGGCTGGATTTTTGATAACACTGAGGAAATTAGAACAATCGGTAATCATGTTTTTGCTAGATTAAAAGCTTGAATTTTAGAGGTGGCTACTATGTGGCTGCCTCTTTATTTATTAAAAAGATTTTTGTTTTCTTTATTTTTAGCAGGAAAATATTTAGTGCTAAAGAATAGTATTAAGTACAGTTAATTAAATACATATCAGAAAGGATTAAACAATGAGTTACTATTTAATTATTTTATCAGGATTGATGTTAGGACTTCCATTTGTAATACCGCAATTTGCTTTATTAGCTTGGATTGGTTTAATACCAATGTTAAAAGGATTGGAGAATAGATCTTGGCAGCAGAGTCTAAAATTAGGATGGCTATTTGGGATTACTTTTTTAACAATTAGCAGTAATTGGTTAATGGAGCCGATTATTAAATTTAGCGGTTATCCCTTGATAGTATCAGCCTTAATATTTTTTATTTGTGCTGCAATTTTAGCATTATACTTTGCTTTATTTGCGGTTATTTTGAATTTTTTACAAAAACAATTTAACGTAGCACTATTAATTTTAGTCCCTATTGTTTGGACAGGGGTAGAGTTTTTACGTAGCATATATTCTTTTCAATTTCTATTTGCTTTCTTAGGATATACCCAGAGTTTTATACCAGAAATGATTCAATTTGCTCAAGTAGGGGGAGTTTATTTAGTTACATTTATTATTGTATTAGTTAACACAATTTTTTATGTAGCCTGGCAAACAGATAAACAAAAAACAAGTATGATTTATGGGCTAATTGCTATTTTAATTATAGGAGGAGTTTTTGCTTACGGTCGATGGGAGTTAAATCAAATTTCATCTACTAAAACTAATTTTAGAGTCGGGATTGTGCAGCCGAATATTCCGCAGCATAAAAAACTAGATTCAGATTATTATAGCCAATTAGAAAAAAAGTTAGTGAGATTATCAGAAACCGAAATACAAAAAAATAAGCCTGACCTCTTAGTCTGGCCTGAAACTGCTATTTTAAGAAGCTATAACTTAGATAGAAAGTTTCCATATTTGAAGGATTATAGAACTCCATTATATGTTGGTGGCTTTGTGCGGCAGGGAAATGGACCTTTAAATAGTGCTTTATTAGTTAATGACCAAGGGGAAATAGTTAATAGATATAGTAAGAATATTCTTGTTCCGTGGGGAGAGTATGTTCCTTTTCCTAATATTGTACCAGATTTTATTGAAACTAATCTTAATCATATTACTCCTGGTAAAGAGAAAACGGAATTTAATTTAAAAAATGTTAGTTGGATAGGAGCAATTTGTTCAGAAATTTTAAATCCAGATTATATTAGAGACGCATATAATCAAAATGATTTTATTATTAATATTTCTAATGAAGCTTGGTTTGGGGATAGTAGTGCTCCAAGACAGGTCTTACAGGCTGCTATATTCAGAGCAGTTGAACATCAAGTTCCAGTAGTTAAAATTGGTAATACAGGAATCAGTGGCTTAATTAGTCCTCAGGGAAAAATACTTAAAAAAACTGAATTATTAACTACTGAAACTCTAACAGTTAAAGTAGAATTACCAAAAAGAGAAGAAACAATTTATTATCTTATCGGTGATATTATAGGCCGCGGAAGTTTAATAGCAATTATACTTCTATTATTAATTGCTGCTTATCAAAGATACAATAGCAAAGAATAATTAAATCGCTGCTTAAGCTGGGATTTAATTTAACTGAATATCATCCCAGGTTTATTCAAGTTTTTTAGCTTGGTCTTGATCTATATATTTACTAGAAGTACTGTGCTTAGCTCCTGTGATTTTCTTTTTTAAAAAAGAAAATATAAGCACAAATAAAGTAGTAGCTAGAGTAATAATAATCATCCATAAAATTGCTTTAATTGAAGTTAAAGAATGGATATTTTTAATCTTGATTAATTCTATTTTGCTTTGATTATAAAAATTAGCAGTAAAGATTAGCAATGCAGATAAATAAATGAATGAACTAGTGATATAACTAAATAGAATAATAAGGAACTTTTTTGCTCCAGAAAAGAATTCTTTTAATAATAAAATTGATTGTAAAATAACTGCAATCATAAATGCTCCTGCTACAATTAATTCTAAATTCATAGGGATCACTCCTAAATTAAAATGTTGTATTATCTTTATTTTAACATATTAGCAATTAATAAATCAATTTTATATTCGACAATTAGTTGCAAACTATTGGTAGGTTTGTTATAATTGTTAATAGATAAAAATTAAATATTTGCACTAGGGGAGTTCAATTAGAACTGAGAAAGGATTTTAATCCTTGACCCTTTGAACCTGAACTGGTTAATACCAGCGTAGGAAAGTTGAGTTTATAACTTTGAGAACACAATTCCTAGGCTGGGGGTTGTGTTTATTTATTTTTTTGAATGTAGAGAAATAAATTTAATTAGGGGGGATTACTATGAATAGTCAACAGATTAAAAAATTAGCGGAATCAGGAGTTTCTTTAGCTTTAGCAGTAGTGTTAGGTTTTTTTACTATCTATAAAATGCCTCAAGGTGGATCAGTATCTTTAGAAATGTTGCCGATTATTTTTATTGCTTTACGCTGGAGTTGGAAAGATGGAGTAATGTTGGGAACAGCTTATGGAGTGATGCAAATTATGTTTAGTAATTCTATTTTCCATTGGGCCCAGGTGATTTTAGATTATCCAGTTGCTTTTGCCTTATTAGGATTGGCAGGAATAGTTGGTAACTTGGCTCAAAAGGATTCTTTAGCAGAAAAAAGTCGGATTATTAGTTTAGGAGTTATTTTAGCTGGAAGTACAAGATTTATTATTCACTTTTTATCTGGTATGATATTCTTTGCAGAATATGCTCCAGAAGGGCAACCAGTGTGGCTTTATTCTTTGGTGTATAATGGAAGTTATATGATTCCTGAAACAATTATTACTTTAGTAGTTATGGTTATGCTTAATAAAGTCTTAGTTAGTAATTATTCTTTAAGTCAAGTAGGCCAGGAATATTAATATGAGTCGGGCGGTTATATTTCTAAATGGCGAGTTAAAAGGGGATAAAGAATTTTATCAAAATCATATTAAAGATGATGATACTATTTTTTGTGCTGACGGGGGAGCAGAATATACTTATCAATTAGACTTAATACCAGAATTGATTCTAGGAGATTTAGATTCTATTTCTGAAGAAGTGATTCAATTTTACCAGCAGCATAATATAAAATTTAAAAGATTCCCGATTGAGAAGGATAAAAGTGATACTCAGCTGCTATTAGAACTGGTCATAGACGAAGGTTATGAAGAAGTTATTTTATTTGCAGCTTTGGGTAAAAGATTTGATCATGCTTTAGCTAATCTATATTTATTAGAAGGGGTTTTTAGAGAAAATGTAGATGTTAAAATTATTACCCCTAATAATCATATTGAAGTAATAAAAGGCAGAAAAACTATAGAAGAGAAAGCTCAGAAGACTGTTTCTTTTTTACCTCTTAGTAATGAAGTCACAGGTGTTAACTTAATTGGATTCAAATATGAATTAGAAAATGGCAACTTAAAGCGAGGGGAAACTTTAGGACTAAGTAATATTATTGAAGAAAATGAAGCGCAAATAAAAATTATAACTGGTACTTTATTGATGATAATTAATAATTGATCTTAAGTCTGACTTAAAAATAGTCAGACTTTATTTTTTTTTGCTTTTATGTTAAACTAAAGATTACCTAAGGAGGGATCTTTTTTGAATAAAGAAGATATTGATAGGGATGAATGTATTTTAGCTGCGGGAAGTGTACCTTGCACTAATTGTGGAGAATGTTTAATTTGCGATTTAGATGAAAGTAAAAAGTGTGATAACTGTATGGAATGTGTAGATATGGAAGGTTTTAATGCTGTTGGAATTTCAGGAGTAGATTATGATAGTGAGGAAGGAATGAATCTTTAAAAGAGCATAGTAGCTAAATAATTACAAGGGGGTCTTATCATGAAAATAGCAGTCATCGGTGGAGTAGCTGCTGGGACAAGTGCAGCAGCCCGGGCCAAACGAAAAATGCCGGAAGCAGAAATAACGATCTTTGAACAAGATACAGATATTTCTTATTCTGGTTGTGGTTTACCTTATTATATTTCTGATTTAATTGAAGACCGAGAAGATGTGATTATTTATACACCACAACGTTTTGCTGAAAAAAAAGAAGTAGTAGTTAAATCTCAACATCAGGTACAAGAAATCAAACCCCAAGCCAAGAAAATAATCGTAAAAGATTTAAAGAACGATAAAATTCAAGAAGTAGATTATGATAAACTATTAATTTCTACTGGTGCTAGTCCAATCGAACCTCCTATCGACGGTTCAGAATTAGAAAACATCTTTACTTTAAGAAATGTCAATAGTGCTGATAAAATTAAAGATTTTATTGCAACAAATAATCCTCAACAAGCTGTAGTAATTGGTGGAGGCTATATTGGATTAGAAATGGCAGAGAACTTATTAGAGAGTAATATAGATGTAACAGTAGTTGAACAAGCTAAACAAATATTAACGAACTTTGATGAAGATATGGCCAATATTGTAGAAGACCATTTAGTTGATAAAGGTGTTGATGTAGTAACTAATGATGGTGTAGAAAAATTTGTTGGAGAAGAAACAGTTGAAAAAGTAATAACTGCTTCTGGGGAAGAGATAGAAACAGATTTTGTTCTATTATCGATTGGAGTTAAACCCAATGTTGAATTGGCCCAAGAAGCAGGTATAGAGCTTGGTGAAACTGGTGCAATTAAAGTTAATTCAAAACTAGAAACTTCTGCGCCAGATGTTTATGCAGCTGGTGATTGTGTAGAAACAAAACATATGATTACGGATGAAGCAGTTTGGATTCCACTAGGATCAACTGCTAATAAACAAGGTAGAGTAGCTGGTAGTAATCTAGCAAATCTTGACGATGAATTTAAAGGTGTATTAGGTACAGCAATTAGTAAAGTCTGTGATTTAGGGGTTGCTAGAACTGGTTTAACAGTTAAAGAAGCTGAAGACGCAGGTTATCAGGTAGTATCTTCTCAAATAAAAACTAGAAATCATGCTGGATACTATCCTAATGCTAAAATACTTACAATTAAACTAGTAGTAGAAGAAGAAACTGGATTAATATTAGGAGCACAGGTAATCGGAGAAGAAGATGCAGATAAGAAGATAGATGTTTTAGCTACAGCAATTTATAATGAAATGAAAGCTGATGAATTAATTGAGCTTGATTTATCATATGCGCCGCCATTTTCTATTCCTAAAGATGGATTAATGGTTGCCGGTATAGTAGCAGACAAGAAGCGTCAATAAATTAACTCTACTGACAAAACTTTCTTTTGTAGAAAATTGAAGTCTTTGATATAATGATTTCAATTATTGCTCTATGAAAGGGGCCCTCTGATGAAAAAAGCATCAAGAAATCATTTGCAAGTTTTTGAGAAAATATATTCTTCAGAAATTATCAGAGAAAAAACAGAGGATCAAATAAGTTGGGAGTCAGAATATTTAAGGTCATTACGAGATGTAGTTAGTAATGAATCTAGTTCTTCTCAAAATTGTTTAAGGCGCTTCAATGATTTTGATTTATCAAGTTTAAATTGGAGAAAATTATCGTTTATCAGTTATTTACTTAGTCTTTTACAAAAAGAATCAAAATAAGTTAAAAGCCCTGGGTTTCCAGGGCTTTTATATTTTATATTTAATTTTTTATTTTTATAACAGGTGGGGAGAGAATTATTGTTGTTGACTAGCCACATTATCTTCATAGTGTTGAATCATTCTTTTTACCATTTCACCGCCCACAGAGCCACATTCACGAGAGGTCATATTACCCCAATAGCCAGATTGATAATCATTTGAAATATTTAGTTCTTGAGCTACTTCTAATTTAAATTTATCCAAAGCAGCTGCAGCAGCAGGATTAACTAAGCGATTGTTATTATTTCTGATAGACATGATTCTCACCTCCTTAAATATTTTCTATTATTATTATCTACTATATTTTATTTTTAATACAAGTTAAGTTTTAAAAAAATTGTTTTTATTTATAGATAGGAATAAAATCTTGTTGAAAAAAGGTAATTTTCATTTCTTATCGAAATTATTAACTAGTACAAATAATTTATTATGGAGGTAGCTAATATGAGCTCCAACTGTAATTTAGATTTAATTGAATATAATTTAGAAGCATATATTAATATAATCAAAAATTCTCCCATTGGAATCTGTATTACGGATAAAAATGGGTTTTTTGAATATGTAAATCCTAAATATTGTGAATTATATGGTTATAATAAAGAAGAATTACTAGGTGAACATTTTTCACTAGTGACTACTAAAAGAAATAAAAAGAAATTAACCGACTTACATGATAAATTCATTAATGATTCAACTGAAATAGAAGGAGAATGGGAAGTTATAGATAAAGAAGGAAAGCATATGGTTATTTTAGCTAATGCTGCTAAAATACTTGGGCAAGATTGTGAAGCAAGAAAAGTAACATATGTAATTGATATTACTGAAAAGAAAAAATTTGAATGGGAACTACAAGAAAAATATTCTGAATTACAAGAGAGTACAGAAGAAATTAAGGCTATGAATCAAGAATTAGAAGAAAAACAAGAAGAAATAATGAAAAAGAATCAGAAATTAAATGAAAATATAGCTAAGGCAAAGAAATTACATAAGAATTTATTACCGAAAAAATTACCTAAAATAGATAATTTAGATATTGATGTTTACTATAAACCAGCCCAACAATTAGGTGGAGATTTTTATAATTTAATTGAAATTGAAGGTTATTTATTATTTTATGTAGTTGATATTACTGGACATGGAATTGATGGGGCGTTATTAAATGTTTTTGTCAGAGAAACTATTAATAGTTTTTTACATTCACACTCTGGTAATAATTTATCTTCTGCTCAAATACTTAGGTTTTTATCTAGAAAATATCGTGAAGAAGGTTTTCCTGATGATTATTTTTTATGTATTATGTTAGGAATATTAAACAAAGATACTATGGAATTAACTTATAGTAATGCTGGAATTCATATTCCGCCATTATTAAGTACAGCAGAAAATGAGATTAGCTCTTTAACTGCTTCTTCTTTACCTATTTCTAGTGCTTTTGATATTCAATCTTTAGAAATTGCAGAAGATAGTATCAAACTAGAACCTAATAATAGTTTGTTAGTTACTACAGATGGTTTAATTGAAGAAGTACATGGTGAAGAATTATATGGAAGAGAAAGATTAGCTTGGCTATTTGAAGAATACGCCAATTTATCTGCTCAAGAAATAAGCCAAGAAATTAAAAGAGATTTTAAAGATTTTACAGGGGATTTAGAGAGTCAAGACGATATTACTTTTTTAATTATTAAGTATCAAAATTAATTTTATCAGGAGGTCAGAATAATGAAGATAATAAAAAATAAAAAAAAGATATATATTATCCTATTATTATATATAGTCTGGATTGTTATTTCATCTAATCTATCTTTACCATCATTAATATTAGGGTTATTTATTTCTTTAAGTGTTAATTTAGTTATTAGTTATAGTTCTTTTACTATTAAAGTAGCTGAAAAATTTATTAGGAATTTCTTTTTATTTGCTTATTATGGTGTAATAATTGCTATCCAAGTTTTTATTGCTAGTTATAAAGTTGCTTGGTTTGTTTTAAATCCTTATAAGAAATTTAATCCAGCTATTATTAAGACTGATATAGATTTAGGTGAAAAAAATAATATTATGAAATTAACTATTTTGGCTAATATAATCACTTTAACTCCAGGTACAGTAGCAGTTTCAGCTAATATTAATAATAATCAATTATATATCCACTGGATTGATATGGAAGGTGGTACAGAAGAGGAGATGAAAGAAAAAATGGTCAGTAATTTCGATGAAATTGTAAGGAGGCTATTTGCATGATAGAAATTATTATGATTGCTATTTTATTAGCAATTGCTATGACTTTTTATCGTGTCCTTAAAGGGCCAACTGTCTTTGACCGGATTGCTGCTGCAGATACAATAGGGATTATGTTTTTATTGATTTTAGTATTATTAAGTCTCTATTTTGAAAGAGAGATCTTTATTGATGTAGCAATTGTATTTGCATTATTGTTATTTACTGATACACTAATTATGGCTAAATATTTTAGTAATTAAACAGGAGGGGATTAGAATTATTGAGATATTGGCATATTTTTTAATTATTAACGGAACATTCTTCTTTTTAATTACGGGAATTGGAATGATTCGTTTTACTGATTTTTATATTCGCTTACATATTTTATCTAAAGCAGTAACTGGAGGAGCAATTTCAATTTTGTTGGGGATTATCTTTTTAACCGGGTTCTCCTTCTTTTCTTTAAAATTATTAGTAATAATTTTATTATTAATTATTACTAATCCTGCAACTAGTCATGCTATTGCTTGGGCAGCTTATTATAGTGATGAAAAAGATCATTTCCAACATTTAAAATTAAGTAGAGATGATTTGCAATATAGAAAGACAGGTGATGAATAATGATTGAAATAATATTATATATATTATTATTATTGACTGTTGTTGCGGCTCTTGTAGTAGTTTTTGCTGATAATTTAGTTAGTTCAGTAATTGGACTATCAATTTTTAGTTCTAGTTTAGTAGTTATTTTTGTGATTTTTCAAGCGCCTGATGTAGCTTTAACAGAAATTGTAATTGGGAGTGGGATTACAACTGGATTATTTATTATTACAATTGATAAGACAGGAGGGGGAAAAGAGTAATGACCTTCAAAAAGGTTTATAGTTTAGGATTAATATTCCTGCTAGGTATATTATTAGTTGTTACTTTTATGAATTTCAATCAAAATAATTTTAATAATAATTATGACCTTAGTGAATATTATATTAATCAAGGAGTACAGGATACAAAATCAATTAATTTAGTAACAGCTATTTTATTTGATTATCGTGGGTTTGATACATTAGGAGAAGCTACAGTAATATTTATTGCTGCGTTAATTATCAGTTTATTAACTAAACGAAGTACCAGTTCTTTAGTTTATAATAATTTTTCCCCTTTAGTATACCAAAACATAAGTTTCATTGTACCATTCTTATATATATTCGGATTTTATTTGATCTTTTATGGTCATTTATCTCCGGGCGGTGGTTTTGCCGGGGGAGTAGTAATAGCTACTATTTTTGTGCTATTGACAATTACTTTTGGAGTGCGCAGAACAAGAGAAGAAGATGTATTAAGGGCCAAATCCTTATTAGAAAATTTAGGCATGGCAGGATTTGTGATTATTGGTTTATTAGGAATGGTTAGTGGATATAATTTTTTAGCTAATGGACAGGCAGGATTTTATTTAGGAGAAGCAGGAAAATTAATTAGTGCCGGAACTATTCCTTGGCTTAATTTAATGACGGGAATTAAAGTAGGAGCAAGTTTATCAATTATCTTTAATTGCTTAGTTCGGGAGGTGGAATAAGTGCTAGCAGTTCAAATAGTAATTGCAATATTATTCATTTTGGGAATTTATACAATTTTAAATCGAAAAAATGTGATTAAAATAATTATGGGCATTAATATTATGGAGGCATCATTAATTTTATTTTTAATTCAATTAAGTTATAAAGATGGAGGTACAGCTCCTATTTTAGATAAAGAATATGAACTAATTGTAGATCCTTTACCACAAGCTTTAGCTTTAACAGCAATAGTGATTGGTGCTAGTACAACTGCCGTAATGCTATTTTTAGCTATTAAACTTTATAAAGAATATGGTACTTTAGATATAAGTGAAATCAGGAGGTTACGAGGATGAATGAGATGATTTGGCTAATAATAGGGCCATTATTAATTGCTTTCAGTTTATTAGCAATTAATTTATATTTAAAGAAAATTTATAATTGGATAATCATCAGTAGTAGTATTTTAACATTTATTTTAAGCTGCAGTTTATTTAGAAAAGTACTGATTAAACCTCTAGCATATAGTTTAGGCAGTTGGGAAATGACTAAAGGGATTAATCTAGTAGCTGATCCTTTAGCTGGGATCTTAATTGTTACAGTTGCTTTGCTAAACTTATTAATTATTATTTATTCTTTAGCTTATATTGAAAAGAACATATCAAAATATTATACTTTATTATTTGTTCTAACTGCTGCTTTAAATGGGATGATTTTAACAGGGGATTTGTTTAATTTATTTGTTTGTGTAGAGATTGTCTCCATTGTTTCTTATGCATTAGTAGCTTTTAGGCGCAATCATAAGGCTTATGAAGCAAGTTTTAAATATATTATTATTGGAACTGTTGGTGGTTTTTTTGTCTTATTAGCTATTATTTTAACATATCATCAGACTGGAACTTTAAATTTAGCTCAGTTAGTAGTTAGGTCTAGTGATATTTCTAAAGTAGTTAAATCAGGAATTATTAGTCTGTTTTTGATTGGTTTTGGCAGTAAGTTTGCTTTAGTTCCATTACATACTTGGTTACCTGATGCTCATCCAGCTGCTCCTGCTTCAATCAGTGCTTTGTTGTCAGGTATAGTAATTAAAGGATACTTATATGCTTGGTTGAGAACATTATTGATTTTAAGTAATCCCAGCGAAATAATAGCTTCTAATTTAAATTTAATTTTAATTTATTCTGGAGTAATTACCTTACTAGTCGGACATTTTTTAGCTTATCAGCAGCAAAGTTTAAAACGATTATTAGCTTATTCAAGTATTTCTCAAATCGGATATATTATGATTGGAATTGGAACTTTAACTAAACAGGGGATGAGTGGCGGAATTTTTCATATTATTAATCATGCTTTAGTTAAATCTGCTCTCTTTTTAGCAGCAGGAATTTTTAGTGAAAAAATAAAAGCTAAAAAGATCAAAAGTCTAGTGGGCATCGGATATAAAACACCACTAGTAGCCTTAGGATTTACTATTGCTGCTATAACTTTAATTGGATTACCACCGTTTAATATTTTTATTAGTAAATGGCTGATAGCTTTAGCAGCCATTAAAGCAGGATTTATAATTCCTGCCGGAGCAATTTTATTAGGGAGTATCCTAGCGTTAAGTTATTATTTGAAAGTGATTAAAGCAATTTATACCAAAAAGAAAGAAAACTATAAAATCATTAATATAAATTGGCGACTTAAAATTCCTGTTATTACATTAACTTCATTATGTTTAATAATTGGTTTAGCTCCTAATATATTATTACCTAAATTAGGGCAGGCAGTAAGATATTTATTAAAATCCAAAGAATATTATCAAATTTTATTTACTGGATAATTTATCAATAAAGGAGAGAAATGATTTATGGTCTGGTTAATTATTTATCCTTTATTAACAGCTTTTATTTTGGGAATTATAAAGAGGATTATTGCAGATTATTTAGATTTTATAACTCTCAGTATTTTTAGTGGATATTTACTGATTGTATTTAAAATCACTAGCAGTATAGGAAGCAATGGGATAGAATATTTTCTGGGCAGTTGGGAGAAACTGTTAGGAATTCGACTGCATCTTGCGGCTGATGGTGTATTTATGGTGTGGTTAATTGCTCTATTAACTTATTTGATTTTAATTTATTGTAGTAGTTATATACAAGAGAATAAAGCTAAATATTATATATTAATTTATGTGCTAACTGCTTCTTTGATGGGATTAGTTTTAACAGCAGATTTTTTCAATTTATATGTTTGGTTTGAAATAGCCTCAATTGTTTCCTATTCGCTAGCAGCGATAAATCAAAATCGGAATAATTTTGAAGGAGTATTAAAATATATAGTAGTGGGATCTATTGGGGGCATGCTAGTTTTATTAGCAATTATATTAAGTTATAAATTAACTGGAACTCTTGATTTAGCAGAAATAGCGATTAGAAGCCAAAATATCTCAGATTTCCAACAGGCTACTATTAAAATATTATTGTTAGTTGGTTTTGGCAGTAAAATAGCTTTAGTACCGTTACATGCTTGGCTGCCTGATGTATATACTAATGCTAATGTGACTTTTAATGCTTTATCTTCAGCTTTGATTCTTAAAACGGTTTTATATAGTTTAATTAAAGTACTGCACAATCTATTTGGGGGCGCATTCTTTAGTAGTAAATTACAGATAATAGTTATGATGTGGGGAGTAATTACTTTTTTAGTTGCTCATTTATTAGCTTATCAACAACAAAATATTAAGCGGTTATTAGCCTATTCAAGTATTGCTCATTTAGGATATCTAATCATGGTCTTTAGCTTAGGAACAGAGAAGGGGTTAATAGCAGCTAATTTTCATCTCTTAAATCATGCGTTAATGAAGAGTGCTTTGTTTTTATTAAGTGGAATTTTATCTCTGCGAATTAAGAGTTATTTAATCCGGGATTGGCAGGGGCTGGGCTATAAATTTCCTTATTCTACTTTGCTATTTACAGGAGTATCGTTAGCTATAATTGGGTTACCGCCTTTTAATGGTTTTGTTAGTAAATGGTTAATGGTACAGGCAATTATCGATGCCGGCTATGTGAATATTGCATTTACTATTTTAATTGGTACTATTTTATCCTTAGTCTATTATTTGAGGATAATTAAAGTTTTATATAGTAGAAGAAAAAACTGGGAAGAAGAGTTTGATAATAATTATAAAGAATCTAAACGATTAACCGCAGTAACTACAGTTTTAGCAGGTTCTTGTTTGGTGTTAGGTATTATACCAGGGCCAATGCTGGAACTAATTAATAAAACGATTAGTATTTTAGGGGGGTAAAAATGATCAATCCAGGGATAATATATTTAATTGCTAGCATAATTTTATATATGAGTAAAGAAGAATGGCGTAAATATTTTGCTTTAATTACTGCAGTAAGTACGGGGATAATATTATTTGCTTTGCCCCAGGGCCAATATCTACAGCTGCCGTTTCTAGATTTTGAAATGATTCTATTAGAAGTTACAGCTGTTAATCGTTTCATAGGATTTATATTTGTATTCTTTAGTATTGCTGCTGTGATTTATGGGATTAATTTATTTAGCCGTAAGGATTATTGCTTGACTTATTTTTATATCGGTAGTTCTTTAGCTATTATTTTTGTTGGTGATTTTTTCTCTTTCTATATTTGCTGGGAACTAATGACGATTAGTTCTTATTTTCTAATTTTCAATAATCAGAAACCAGTCACAAGAGAGACTAGCTATTATTATTTTGTGATGCATTTAGTAGGAGCAATTAGTCTGTTATGGGGAATCTTGTTACATTATAGTGCAGTAGGAACTATGGCTCTAACTACAGTTAAAGTAGGGCTACCTTTCTTTATCTTAGCAGTGGCTATTAAATTAGCTTTTATTGGCTTTCATACTTGGTTACCTAAAACTTATGCTGAAACTCCATTTTATATTAGTGTGATATTATCAGCCTATACTACTAAAGTTGGGGTTTATAGTTTTTATAAATTATTAGGAAGTAGACAATATTTGGCTTATGCTGGGATAGTAACGGCAGTAATTGGTGTTTTATTAGCATTAAGCCAAACCAAAGTGCGAAAATTATTATCTTATCATATTATCAGCCAAATTGGATATATGATTGTTGGTTTAAGCGTAGGAACAGCTATTGGAAAAAAGGGAGGATTACTGCATTTAGCAAATAATATTTTGTATAAAGGATTATTATTTATGATAATTGGAGCAGTAATTTATTCTACAAAAGGAGAAGAGGATTTAATCAATTTAGGTAGTTTATTTAAAAAATTACCGTATACAACTGTATACGTTATTATAGCTGCTGTTTCTATCGCAGGAATTCCATTTTTTAACGGTCACATCAGTAAATTGTTACTGAAAAAAGGAACTAATGATCCAATATTAGTGTGGGGGATGTATATAGCTGCAATTGGAACTTCATTATCCTTTTTAAAAATACTTTATTTTGGTTTTTTTAAATCAGCAGAGCAAGAAATAGAGACCAAACAACGGCCAACAAAAGGAATGCTAGTGGGGATGGGTTTGTTAGCTGCTGCTTGTTTAATCATTGGTCTTAGACCACAACTTTTATTACAAATATTAGGTGGAGTTAAAAAGGAAGTTAATTATTTTTCATTACATTATTTATGGGTAGGACTACAGCCAACTCTATTAGCAGCAATCTTATTAAAACTAGCTTATCAGTGGGTTAAACCTCAACCCCATAAAAGTCATCCCTTTGATTTATATAAATTATTAGGGAGAGGTTTTAATTATTTTGGTAGTAAATTAAGCCAGTGGCATAATGGTAATTTACAGCGTTATATATTATGGATTTTAACGGCATTAGTATTGTTGTGGGGACAGGCGCTAATATAGTAAGGATAGTAAAGAGTAAGAAGTGAAGAGTGAAGAAAAAGAAAACAGTATGACAGTTAAAGTCAAAATCAAAAGATTAAATTCTTTTTTATTTTTTCTGGTCACTCTTTACTCTTCACTAATTACTATTCTTACTGTTTTTTTTACCCTCCTAAAGTAATATCCTGTTGCTTATACCATTCTAAGGCCTTATAAAAATCTTCTGGGGCAAAGTCGGGCCAATATTTATCAACAACATAAAAATCTGCATAAACTGATTGAGCTGGTAAGAACCCACTCAATCTCCGTCGACTCCCCCAGCGTATAATTAGATCAATTCGAGAGATTTGTTTTGATTTCAAAGTTGAAATTATTCCTTTTTTAGATTGCTTTTCATTTTCTTCTAAATTACTTAAATCCCAATGCCAACCGTAATTAACTAAAAAGTTAACTTTGATTCCACCACTACCAAAAGTAGTTCTTTTTTCTGTATAAGGTAATAATTCTTGAGGGAATTTAGGAGATTCGGTATTGCCGACCACTAATAAATCTGCATCTTCTTCTGCAATCATTTTAACTGCTTCTACACAAGCTTTAGTAAAAGCCTGTGTCTGCACATTTTTTCTTTTAGTATTATCCATTGTAAAACCATAATAAGTTAATTCCTCTACGCCTGTCTTTTGACATAGTTTTAATAATTGTAGACTGGGAGCTAGTCCATAGATATAGCCATCTTCTTTATTTAATCCATTTTTTTCAGCCCATCTGCGATTGCCATCAGGAATAACTCCGATATGTTGGGGAAAACTCATTTTACCACCTCATTTAGTAAGTTGTTAATTATTATTAACTTAATTACGCATAATAATTCCTCTAATAGCAAATAATTTGCTTTAATAAATTAATTGATAAGATAATTAGACAAACCAGCATTGAGTAGATATAATATAGACCTAGTAGAAAATAGACAAAGATATTTAATTAATTTAGAAAGTAATTATATTTTGTAGCATATAATCTAATAAATAATAATAGTAGATTATCAAAACAGGAGAGTGGTTTTTATTTTAAGAAAACAAAGACCAGAAGAATTAGAAGAATATATTGAAAGAGAAATTTTAACTTCTTATCATGACTTTGATAAAGCACATGATCTATCACATGTAAAAAATGTAATTGATTATGCTCTTGAATTAGGAAGTGAGTTTGAAGAGATAAATCAGGATATAGTGTATACTGCAGCAGCTTATCATGATTTGGGATTGAGTCATAGTAGAGAGAAACATCATCAGTATTCAGCCCAAATAGTTAAAGAAGATCAACAATTACAAAAGTATTTTAGCGAGCAGGAGATTGAGATTATAAGTGATGCTTGCTATCACCACCGCTCTAGTTCAGAGGAAAAAGCAGAAAGATTGACTAGTCAAATTGTAGCCGATGCTGATAGTATGGATGGGTTAACAATTGAGCGGATGATTATTCGAGCTTGGAAAATTATGAAGATAAATCAATATCAGAACTTTATGATAATATGTATCAACATTTAATTAGTAAATATGGGAAGAAAGGTTATGCTTATCAGTCTCTTTATTTAAAGGAGACTAAGGAGTTATTTGCTGAAGAAATAAAAAGGGCCCAGAGAACTTTGGCCCAGAAGAATAAATTTAAAAGTTTATTTAAGTCTTTAATTCAAAAGAAAGAAATTGAAATATAAAAAAAGTGGGCATTGAGCCCACTTTTTTATCTTTATAGTCTTTGTGATGAAAGCTGAATACTTAATTCTGACAGCTTATTTAATCCCTTCTAAAATATGCAGTAATACATCCGATCTTTTAGCAGACATAATATGAATACCATCGATTTTAGAGTGGGCTTTTTTTAGGAATTCTTGTGCTATTTTAACTCCTTCTTCAGCTCCTTGATCTTTCATTCGTGTAATTATACTATCAGGGATTTTAATACCAGGGACATTAGAGTCTAAATAATTAGCCATTTTAAAACTTGTTAATGGTAAAATACCAATAAGAATTGGTACATCTAAATGCTCTGTTTTGGATAAAAAGTTATCCATAGTTTCTAAATCATAAGCAGGCTGGGTTTGAATAAAATCTGCTCCAGCAGAAACTTTTGTTTCTAATCTAGCAATTTCTTCATCTAAATCATCTGCACCTAAGTTAGCTGCTGTAGCAACAGTTAGATCAGTATCTCCAGTTAATTGATTATTATTATGATCATAACCTTGATTTAAATTTTGTACTATTTCAATAATTCCAATAGAATTGGTATCAAAAACAGGGCTGGCTTCAGGATGATCCCCAGCAGTAGGATCATCACCAGTAATAGCTAATATATTTTTTATTCCGAGCTGTGAAGCACCTAATAAATCACCCTGCAGAGCAATAATATTTTTATCTCTACAAGTGATATGAGGAATAGTTTCCATTCCGGTTTTATCTTCAATTAGATGGGCAGCCATAATAGAACTCATCTTCATTTTAGCCATAGGGGAATCACAGACATTGATTGCATCTACTGTACCTGTCAATTCTTCTGCAATTTGATAAATCTCTGTTAAATCAGTTCCCTTAGGTGGCGTAATTTCACCTGTAATAATAAAATCTTTATGTTGTAATTTTTCTTTTAAGTTCATAGTAATCTCCCTTCCTCACTACTCATTGTTTATTAGTTATAATTGTTTCTATACTTCCGTGTTTTTACCTACGGGTTCATTAGTAGAACCCTTCGTGGCAAGCCCAGTACGAAAAACACTTCATTTATTGCTAAATTAGGCAGTCAAGCTGGATGCAGCTCTTTTTTGTAAATGCGTACTAGCTAAACTAGCTTTTGCGCTTTTTTTACTGCTTGAACTGCATTATCAGAATAGTGGGCTCCGATATTATTAGCATATTCTTCAGTTACTACTGCTCCTCCAACCATAACTTTTATATCAGGGCCAACTTCTTTTAACTTTTGCGTTATTTCTTTCATCCGCGGCATTGTAGTTGTCATTAAAGCACTTAAACAAATAATATCTGCATTTTCATCTAGGGCAGAGGAGATGATTTGATCATTACTTACATCTTTACCTAAATCAACAATAGCAAAGCCGTTATTTTCAAGCATGACTTTAACTATATTCTTACCAATATCATGCACATCTCCTTTAACTGTAGCCATAATAATTTTTCCTGCACTTTCTTGGGATTGTTGTTCTTCTAAAATAGGGCGTAATTTAGAAAAAGCTTTTTTCATTACTTCAGCAGCCATCATTAATTGTGGTAAGAAATAAGTCCCTTCATCATATTTATCGCCTACTTCTTTAATACCGGGAATCAAACCTTCGTTAATGATATCTAAAGCTGGATAATTTTCAAGGGCCAATTCAATATGATTTAATATATTTTCTTGATCACCATTTAAAACTGTAGCATGTATTTTATCTAATGGATCTTGAGATTCATCTTCTTGTGCAGTAGTAGTTTCTTCTGGTTTAGAATTATCTTCTTGGCCGGCAAATTCATCTAAATATCTACTTCCTGCTGGATCACGATTTACTAAGAAATCACTAGCTAGAAGTGCAGATTTCATATTTTCATCAGTGGGATCCATAATTGGAGCATTTAAACCTGCTTCAATAGCCATTGCTAAAAAGGAAGTATTAACTTGATGACGTTCAGGAAGTCCATAAGAGATATTACTAACTCCTAAAACTGTCGCTAACCCAAGTTCTTCTTTGATTAACCGAATGGCTTTAATTGTTTCTAAAACTTTTTCTTGTTCTGCACTAGCTGCTAGAGTTAAGGTATCAATTAGAATATTTTCTTTACTAATCCCGTAATCTTCAGCAGTAGCTACAATTTTTTTAGCAACTTCTAATCTTTGCTGGGCAGTATCGGGAATGCCATCTTCATCTAAAGTTAAACCAAGAACTGCCGCACCATATTTTTTTGCTAAGGGAAGTACTTTATTCAAACTAGAATCTTCTCCAGTTACAGAATTAATTAATGGTTTACCAACTACATTTTGCAGTCCAGCTTCTAATGCTTCCTGATTAGTAGTATCAATAGTAATTGGCAAATCAGTAGCATTTTGTACTGTAGTAACAGCTTGTTTCATTAATTGAGCCTGATCAACTTCTGGAACTCCCATATTAACATCAAGAATATCGGCTCCAGCTTGAGCTTGTTTACTGGCTTCAGTACTAACTAACTCTAGTGATCCATTTTTAAGTTGTTCGGAAAATTTATCGCGACCGCTGGGATTGATCCGTTCTCCAATCATCCGTGTAGGATGTTGATCACTGATTGTAACTCTTTGCGACCGACTTGCTAAAACTGTAGTAGAATCTTTTTCTTTTGGCTGTGGTTTTAATCCTTTAACTTTATCTTGTAATTGTCTGATATATTCTGGAGTAGAACCACAACAACCGCCAATTACATTAATTCCTGCTGCAATAAACTGCGGGGCATAAGAGACCATTTCTTGAGCCTGCATTGGAAAAATTGTTTCATTATTTTCATCAAGTTCTGGTAAACCAGCATTTGGTTCAACAGATAACCGAGCAGAAGTGTCTTGATTCATTTTCTGAATAACTTCCAATAAACCTTCCGGCCCCATACTACAATTAGCCCCAATCACATCAGCACCAATAGCATCAAGTACTTCAATAGCAGTTACTGGATCAGTCCCAGTCATTGTTTTTAGACTATCTTCATAAGTTAAATGACAGATAACTGGAAGGTCAGTTGTTTCTTTAACAGCAATTAAAGCTGCTCTAGCTTCCTGTAGATCAGTCATTGTTTCTATATTAATTAAATCTACGCCGGCAGCTTCTAAGATTTGTGCCTGTTCAGCAAAAGCAGTATAAGCTGCTTGAAAGGGAAAGTCCCCCATTGGTTCAATTAATTTTCCTGTTGGTCCCATCGAAGCAGCAACTAATGTATCTTCTTTGGCAGCACCTTGGGCCAACTTCACGGCTTGCGTATTAATCTCTTTTACTTGATTTCCTAAATCATACTCATTAAGTTTAATTCTCGTCCCACCAAAAGTATTAGTTTGGATAATATCACTACCAGCCTCAACATAAGATTGATGAACTGACTGCACAATTTCAGGCTGATCGAGGTTTAATTTTTCGGGACATTCTCCTACCTCTAATCCTTTATTATGTAATTCAGTTCCCATTGCACCATCGAGAACTAATATTTCTTCTTCTAATCTCTCTAAAAATCTATTCATCTGCTCAATACTCCCTTCTAGTAAGAATAGTAACTAGTAATTAGTGACAAGTGAAGAGTAAAAAATCAGAAAAACAGTAGTAAATAACCATAAACTACAAAATAAAAAATAGTTTTAAACTTGAGCTCCTTTTATTACTAAATAAGTCTTTTTCTTATTTACTATATTTTGGGTTTTCTGTGTTTTATTTGAGCTCTTTACTGATCACTTGTTACTCATTACTAATTAATCTTTACTCTTCACTGATCACTTGTTACTGATCACTAATATTTATTATTTATAAATACAAGTATCATAATCACAATTAGCACAATCAAAATCACACTGCGGTTGAACTGTGCTTTCTTCTGTACCCAAACCAATTAGGGCAGTGATTGATTTTTGTGGAATTAATAAAAAACTATCATTGCATTTAATCCCCAGTTCTTGGCCCTGAACCAGCTTTAATAACTGTGGTTGAATATCTAAATCTAAATCACCATAGCCGGGGCTGTAGCGCATAGTTAAAGAGGGGAGGCCAATTTCTTCTGCTTCTGCTTCAATTTGTGTTTGCAATTTATTAGCTGTCTCTTCAACGGCTATAGAACCTACTGCATCTAAAATAGTAGCTTTAGTTAATTGATCATCAGCAAATAACTGATTAACTCTTTCTTCTAATTGAGGGCCAATAGTTACTGCTAAGATGACTACTTGTTTTTGATTAGCTAATAATTCAGCAATATCTTGACTATAAAAGGATAAATCATTTTGACCCAAACTAAGTTTATCTGCTTGAATAGTTATATTTTCAAATCTTAAATAATTACCACGTGGTTTAATAATTTCTTGTGCTTCATTAATAGCTTCAGTTATTAGTTCTTCTATCTGTGGATTAGATACTGTATGTTCTTGATAACCTAATTGTCGTTTGACTTCAGGTTTTGAAATGGTTGGATTTAACTGCTCCATGCTAATCTCTCCTTAAAATAAACAATAAAAAAACCCTCATTCTCTGAGAAGAAGAGGGCAAATTTCCCCTTATCTCTCAGAAGATCTCTCTTCTGCAGGAGTTGGCACCACTGTAGTTGTACAAATCCCTACTGGTTGCCGGGCTTCATCGGGCCAGTCCCTCCACCACTCTGAATAAGGTAAGTATTTAATTATTGTCTTCTATTTTAACATTAATTTTATATTTTGTCAAAAGAGAGAGCAGAGAAATAACTTGAGTAGAGCAAAACAATAATTCCGACATAAAAAAACAAAAAAATAAAAAAGCTATTGACAATGATACGATAATTACCTATACTATAAATATAAGATAAAAAATAATTTATAAATTAGAAGTGGTTATAAGATAATATAATCCTCATAAGCCTCCACTGTACTCAGGGAAAAGTATATTTCTCAAGTGCTAGTGGTTTTTATTTTTTGGGACTTTATTTTTTAAATTAATTAAGTCTCTATTAATAAACTGTTAAATATAGCTAAGATTAATTTTAATTGCTAATTTAGTCTTTTTTTAAACCACTTAATTTATTTGATTAATAAAGAATGGTTATTTTCCTGAGGTCTTAAAATTAAAAGGGGGTTTTATTAATGTTAAAGAAAAAAGTAATGTCTCTAGCGTTAGTTTTATTTTTATTGGCCGGAACAGTAATCGTCTTAGATAGTCAAGCACATGCATTCTTTGGTTTTGGTGACGATGATGACGAGGATAAAGCATTAACATTATGGCATACTGAATTTGTAACTGAATGGCCGGGTCGAGCAGATGTTATTGATTATTTTGAGAAAAATAATGATTTAAATGTAAAGAAAGATTATGGACCAGCAAATTATAGAGATATAGCGCAAAAGATGGCGATTCAAGCTAATACTGGTGATCCAGATGTAGTTGAAGGGGTATTAGGACAAATGTTCTCTTATCAAAAGGCGGAATTAATTATGCATTTAGATAAATATTTTAAGGATTATGAAGCTAAAGATACTTATTTAAAAAATGCATTGGACGCATTAACTGTAGATGGAAAATTATACGGTATTCCTTATAATACTAATGTAAGGTTACTATTATACCGCAAATCAATTTTCGAAGAGCATAATTTAGATGTACCAAAAAATTGGGATGAATTAGTTCAAACAGCTGCTAAAATTAATAAACTAGAATCTAATATGCAAGGATTTATGTTCACTACAAAAAGTAGAGAAGTTAGAGCTTTTCAAGAATTTATGTCTTTTTACTTGCAGTTAAATCGTAATATGTTTGATGTTTCTGACAGTGGAGTAGAGTTAGTTGCAACTGAAGATCAATTAGCTCAAGTCTTAAATCTATATAAAGATATGTTCTTTGAAGGCGGTATTAATTTAGATGAACGGGGTGCTGATTGGAAGGCATTAGATTATGGTTATACCTCTGGCAAATATGCTATGGTTACAGTTGGCCCTTGGATTTGGGGACATCGTAATGGTAATCAAGACCGAGCTGAGATCTTAGATGATACTGGAATTGCAGCAGTACCAGTTGCTAAAAATGGAAAGCCAGGCACGTATATGGAAGTAAAACCAATTATGATTAATAAGTATAGTGATCAACCAGATAAGGCATGGGAATTATTAAAGACTGTTACTTCTAAAGGAATGCAAACTACTATTGATTCTAAACGAGGGGTTTTATCTCCTAGAAAAGATGTAATGAATTCAGAGGCAATGGATAATTGGTGGTTATCTGGATTTGCTGAGCATATGGATACTGGAGTAGCATTAGATCCAATTAGCTGGGAAAGACAGCAAAACGTAATTATCAAAGCAATTCAAAGAACGATTTATAAAGAAGAAAGTCCAGAAGAAGCAGCAGATTGGTTACATGGTAAATTAGCTGAAATTGCAAATACTTTATAATTAAAATAACAGTTTAATACCTATGTGCTGTGAGTTTCAAAATAATTGCCTTGCAGCACATAGGTTATAATCAGAAATATATTTAATTGTTACTTATAAATAAAGGAGGGACTTTTATGAATGCAGATGAGAAAGAAGCAAGGTTAGGATATTTGATTTTATTACCTGTATTTTTAACCTTTGCTTTAGTAATCTTTTTTCCGACTATTAAAGCTTTGCTAGATAGTTTTAGTAATTTAAGTTTATATAATAAACAAAATCCTGCTTTTATAGGGTTAAAAAATTATGTTGGTTTATTTACGAATTCGGCATTTTGGCAATATGTAGTGCGTACTTTTGTTTTAGTCTTCTTAGCAGTAGGTTTACAGTATGTATTAGGTTTAGCCTTAGCACTATTGTTAAATGAAGAATTACCAGGATTAAAATGGGCCAAATCAATAATTATGATCCCGTGGGTTATACCAGTAGCAGCAATGGTTGTTATGTTTAATTGGATGTCTACACCTGACTATGGGCTCTTTAATATGATTTTGAGTTCGATAGGATTAGAAGAAATGACGCGGTATTGGTTAGGTGATAAAGCATTTGCCTTTGCAATGGTAGTTTTGATGCATGTATGGAGAAATATGCCTTTTTATGCAATGATGCTTTATGCAGCTTTGAAAGCAGTTCCTAAGATTCAATATGAAGCAGCAAATATTGATGGGGCTAATGCTTGGCAGAAATTTAAGCATATTACATTACCTAATATTAAATACCCATCAATGATTGTAATAGTTCTACACGTTTTATGGACCTTTAATAACTTTGATGTAATTTATTTATCAACTGGTGGTGGACCAGTAGGTAAAACAGAAGTTTTAGCTACTCAGGTATACCAAATGGCGTGGACTAATTATGAATATGGCAAAGCATCTGCTTTAGGAATAGTTATGATGTTAGCTATGTTAGCTTTCTCTACGATTTATATTAAGTTAGTAAGGAGTGATAGCTAATGAGTGATCGTAAAATTTTAATCGGAAAATATATAGCTTTGATTATGTTCTTGCTATTTATTATTACACCATTTATGTGGATTCTTTACTCATCATTTAGAACTGAAGCTAGCCTTTTTTCGGGTCAGTTCTTTGCTGGAGGTTTGACATTAAAACATTATAGCAATGTACTTGGAGCTGGACAAACTGGGCAATTTAAAACTTATTTTCTTAATTCCTTTATTATAGCTTCAATTTCTACAGTAGTAGTAGTTATTTTGTCTTTGCTGGGAGCTTATGCTTTATCACGTTTTAAAATGAAGTTTAAAGATGGGATTATTTTGTCATTATTATCAGCCAATATGTTTCCTAGAGTATTACTTTTGATCCCTTTATTTGGTGTTCTCTTTGATCTGCAATTAATTGATTCTTATATTGGGATTATTATAACTCATATAATCTTAGGATTACCTTTTGGGCTATGGCTGGTCAAAGGATACTTTGATAGTGTACCAAAAGAATTAGATGAAGCAGCTAAAATAGATGGATTAGGGCCAATTGGAATTTTATTTAAAATCATTGTTCCAATTACTGCACCAGGGATGGTAGTAGCAGGGTTTTATGCCTTTATGGTCTCTTGGGGGGATTACTTATTTTCTTCAGTAATTTCTCAGTCTTTAAGTACTCAAACATTACCAATTGGGCTTAATAAATTCTTTGGTTCCTCTCAAATCCAATGGGGTTCTATTAATGCTGCTGTTGTAATTACAATTATTCCTACAATCATATTATTCTCAGTCCTACAAAAATGGATTGTAGAAGGGTTAGCTAGTGGAGCAGTTAAAGGGTAATTAGGTATTTTAACTGTAAAATAGTTGAGAAATTGCTAAAAGTTCTGTTATAATGAGTTTAAGACTTAGTTGATTAGATTAATAAACTCAATTATAAGCAGGGAGGACAAAGTATGAACCATAAAGTAAGTTTTGAATTAATGAAACAAGCTAATGTGTCCTTGATTATGGAATGTATTAGAGAAAAAGGGCCAATTTCTAGAGCAGATATAGCTCAAATAACTGGATTAACCCCTGCTAGTGTTTCTAAAATTACTAAAAACTTAATCAGTAATGATTATATTAAAGAACATGGTTATGGGCAATCTAGTGGGGGGCGTCCTCCCGTGTTATTAGAATTAAATGCAGCTGCTGGTTATATTATTGGAGTAGATTTAGGTCCAGAAATATTAGAAGTCAGCATTACTGATTTAGAAGCTAATGTGTTAATTAGTAATAATGAAGATTTAGAAAATTTAGAGCAAAATTTTGTTTTAGATGAACTAATGAATTTGATTCATCTGACTATGGAAGCAAGTAAGATTGATAAAAAAGAAGTGATTGGAATTGGAATGGCAGTTCATGGTTTGGTAAATAGTGAGACTGGTATTTCGATTTTTGCACCTCATTATCATTGGAAAGAAGTGCCGATTAAAGAGATTATTGAAGATGAATTTGGGCTACCTACTTTTATTGATAATGATGTTCGAGCGATGGCATTAGGAGAACGGTGGTTTGGTAGAGCGCAAAAATCAGATAATTTTATTACAGTCAATGTTAGCAATGGTATCGGTTCAGGTATAGTAATTGATGGTGAGCTTTATCAAGGAACTAATTATAGTGCAGGTGAGATTGGACATATTGTAGTTGACAATGACGGACCTCAGTGTAGTTGTGGAAATTATGGCTGTTTAGAGAGCTTAGCATCTAATCCAAAAATTGTAAAGAGGGCTCGTAAATTAATTAAGCAGGGGGCGCAAAGTAAAATTTCTACCTTAGTAGATAATAATTTGGATGAAATTACAGTGACAGATATTTGTAAAGCAGCTAATGAAGAAGATGAAGTCGCACTAGAGGTATTAAAAGAAACTGGTCGTTACTTAGGTATGGGCTTGGCTTATTTAATTAATATTTTAAATCCAGAACTAATAATTATAGTTGGTAAAATAGTTAAAAGTAAAGATAATATTTTTCAATATATTGAAGAGGTTATAGAGTCTAAAGCACTAGAGGTTCCAGCTAAGAGAGTTAATATTGTGGCAACTGCTTTAGGAGAGCAGGCTGCTACTATTGGTGGAGTAACATTAGTATTAAGAGAATTGTTTACAGGTCCAGAATTATTAGAAGATAAATCTGAAACAAAGACCTGATTAGTATAGTTAACAAACCTGAAAAGGTTTTATATATACCCAAAAATTGTCGTTACAATTGGATTAAGTTAGGCTAGGCTTTGCCCTCCAAACAAAGTCTAGCCTCCCATTTAATCTTTGAACTAATCTCTATTAACATAAATGAATTCAAATAAAGGAGTGATTTCGATGAATATTTTAGTTACTGGAGGAGCAGGTTATATTGGTAGTCATGTAGTTAAAGAATTATTAGCTACTGAACACCAAGTCGTAACTTATGATAATTTGCAAAAAGGACATCAAGATGCAGTTTTCGGTGGTGAATTTGTAACAGGAGATCTAGCAGATAAGCAATTGCTAGCTGATACTTTTAAGAAGTATGATATAGATGCTGTAATTCATTTGGCTGCTGATAGTTTAGTTGGTGAATCGATGGAAAATCCAGCTAAGTACTATCATAATAATTTGATCAATGGGATTAATTTATTAGATGTAATGATTGAACATGATGTTGATAAGATTGTTTTCTCTTCTACTGCAGCAGTTTATGGTGAAGTTGAAGAGATGCCAATTACTGAAGAAATAGAGAAAGAACCGACTAATGTTTATGGTAGAACTAAATTAGCTTTTGAACAAGTAATGAAAGATTATCAACAAGCTTATGATTTAAAACATATTTCTTTAAGATATTTTAATGCTAGTGGAGCAGATGAATCAGGGGAAATTGGCGAAGATCATGACCCTGAAACTCATTTAATTCCAATTGTTTTACAGAAAGTACTAGGTCAAAGAGATGAATTAGCTATTTTTGGAACTGATTATCCAACTCGTGATGGTACTTGTGTTAGAGATTATATTCATGTTACTGATTTGGCCCAAGCTCATATTTTAGCAGTTGAAGCATTAAATGAGGGCCAAGAAAGTACTGCCTATAATTTAGGTAATGGAGATGGATATTCAGTTAAAGAAGTAATTGAAACTGCTAGTGAAGTTGTCGGCAATAATATTGATGCTGTTGAAGGGGAAAGAAGAGCAGGAGATCCAGCAAAGTTAATTGCTAGTTCAAATAAAATAAAGGAAGAATTAGGATGGACCCCTCAATATGGTGACCTAAAAACTATTATTGCTACTGCTTGGAACTGGCATCAAAATAATCCACAAGGTTTTGAAGAGTAATTAAAATCAGATAGGGGGGGTAGCATGAAAAGTAAAGAACTAACAGAAGAATTATTTAATAATTTTGGGAATAATAAAAATAAAATTAAAATTGCTCAGGCTCCAGGTAGAGTCAATTTAATTGGTGGACATACAGATTATAATGATGGCTTTGTGTTACCAGTAGCAATTAATAGAGAAGTTACTATTGCTGCTCAAGCTAGAAATGATAAAGAAGTGAAAGCTTATTCTTTAGATTTTGATAAAGAAGTATCCTTCTCTTTAACAGAAATTAGCTATAATCAACAGGAAGGTTGGATTAATTATCTACAGGGAGTAGCTAAATTTTTAATGGAGGACGGCTATCAACTGCAGGGCATGAATTTAGTGATTACAGGTAATGTTCCCCAAGGGGCAGGGCTTAGTTCTTCAGCAGCTTTAGAAGTTGCTACAGCTTTAATATTTGAATTAGTTAATGAGTTTACTTTAGATAGAGTTAAGATGGCTAAAATATGTCAAAGGGCTGAAAATGAATTTGTTGGTGTTAGCTGTGGAATCATGGATCAATTTATTTCTGCATTAGGAAAGAAAGATAATACATTGTTTGTAGATTGCCGTACTAATGAATATCAATTAACTCCAATTGAAAATAGTGAAATTAAAATAGTAGTAGCTAATACTAATGTAGAACATAGTTTAGTTGATTCAGCTTATAATCAAAGGTTAGAAGAGTCACACAGGGGAGTAGATAAGTTTAATCAATTATTAGATAAAAAAATTAAAGCATTACGAGATGTTTCTCCGGCAGAATTTGAAAAATATAAACCAGAATTACCGCCAGTAGTGCGAAAAAGGTGTGAACATGTAATTTATGAAAATGAACGAGTGCTGCAGGCTAAAGAATCGTTGCAAGCTGGTGATTTGGCCCAAGTAGGGGAATTAATTACTGCTTCACATCAAAGTCTTAAGAATTTATATGAAGTAAGTTGTCAAGAATTAGATTTAATGGTTGATCTAGCCTTAGATATTGACGGAGTACTTGGTGCTCGAATGACAGGAGCAGGTTTTGGTGGTTCGACTGTTAATCTAGTTAAAGAAGAGGCTGTGGCTGAATTTAAAAACAAAGTAGCCCAACAGTATCAAGAGCAAACAGGTATAGAACCAGACGTTTATGTCTGTAATATTGAAGATGGAGCTCATGAGATTAGTTTGACAGGGCAGGTCTATGATTCAGTAATTTAAAAATAATGGTACTTTATTAATTAAATTAATTTAGTTACTTAAAACAGATAGATATGGGAGGAAAATCTATGGGTGTTTTTTATAATGAAAGTCAAAATATTTTTCATCTGCAAGCTAAAGATAGTAGTTATGTCATTAAAATATTAAAAAGTGGTCATTTAGGACATGTTTATTGGGGAGCACAGATAAAAAAAGATAGAGATTTATCTCATCTGATTAGGCATGAAGAAAGGATTTTAGAACCTTATTTATCACCTGAGGATGAAGAATTTCATGATGAAAGTTATTCTTTAGATATGATTCCGCAGGAATATCCTGCTTATGGACATACTGATTATCGGCAGCCTGCTTATCATGTTGAATTAGAAAATGGATCTCGCATTAGTGATTTGAGATATCAATCTTATGAAATCAAGCAAGGAAAAGAAGAACTAGCTGGATTACCTGCTACTTATGTAGAAGATAAAAATGAAGCTGAAACTTTAAAAATAAAATTAAAAGATGAAGTAACTAATTTAGAAGTTGTTCTTAGCTATACTGTTTATGAAAAATTTTCAGCTATTACTAGATCAGCTAAATTTATTAACAAGGGCCAAGAAAATATAAATTTAAATCGGGTATTAAGTGCCAGTGTTGATTTTAATGAAGCTGATTTTGAATTGTTGCAATTATCAGGTTCTTGGTCGCGTGAAAGACATCTAAAAAGAAGAGAATTGGAACAGGGGATTCAATCAATTGAGAGTACTAGAGGTGCTAGTAGTCCTTATCAGAATCCATTTTTAGCTTTAGTAAATAAAAATACTACAGAAGAACAAGGCGAAGCTTATGGTTTTAGTCTAGTTTACAGCGGTAATTTTTTAGGACAAGTGCAGGTTAACCATTTTGATCAGACTAGAGTTAATTTAGGAATTAATCCCTTTGATTTCAATTGGTTATTAGAACCAACAGATAGTTTTCAAACTCCCGAAGTAGTAATGGTCTATGCTAATCAAGGGTTAAATCAAATGTCGCAAACTTATCACAAGTTATATCGGACCCGCTTGGCCCGAGGTAAATACCGAGATAAAGTAAGACCAATTTTAGTAAATAACTGGGAAGCAACTTATTTTGATTTTAATGAAGATAAATTGTTGGATTTAGCAGAAACTGCTAGTGAATTAGGGGTTGAATTATTTGTCTTAGATGATGGTTGGTTTGGTAAGCGAGATGATGATCGGTCATCTTTAGGAGATTGGTTTGTAGATCAACGAAAACTGCCTAATGGATTAGATAGTTTAGGAAATAAAATTGAAGAATTAGATATGGATTTTGGCTTGTGGTTCGAACCAGAAATGATTTCACCAGATAGTGAATTATATCGAGCTCATCCAGATTGGTGTATTCATGTACCTGAGCGGGGAAGATCAAGGGGTAGGCATCAATTAATTTTAGATTTATCAAGAAAAGAAGTACAAGATAAATTGATTACAATGTTATCTGATATTTTAAAAAATGCTCCTATTAGTTATGTGAAATGGGATATGAATCGTCATATGACAGAAATAGGTTCAGCAGATTTACCTCCAGAGAGACAAAAGGAACTACCACACCGCTATATTTTGGGATTATATAGAATTTTAGAAGAATTGACGACAAAATTCTCTGATATTTTGTTTGAAAGTTGTGCCAGTGGTGGAGGAAGATTTGATCCTGGAATGTTATATTATATGCCGCAAACTTGGACTAGTGATGATACAGATGCAGTTGAAAGACTAAAAATTCAGTATGGAACAAGTATAGTTTATCCTTTAAGTTCAATGGGTGCTCATGTATCAGCAGTACCAAATCATCAGACAGGGAGAATAACTTCTCTAGATATGAGAGGGGATGTAGCTAAATTTGGTATGTTTGGTTATGAGTTAGACTTAACTGAAATGACAGATGAAGAAAAGGATATAATTAAAGAACAAATAGCTGACTATAAAGAAATTAGAGAATTAATTCAAACAGGAGAATTTTATAGGTTAATTAGTCCTTTTAGTGGTGAAGGAAATATGACAGCTTGGATGATAGTAGCTGAAGATAAGAGCGAAGCCTATGTGGGATGTTATAGAGTATTAGCTAAACCAAATCCTAAGTTTTATAATTTAAAACTGAAAGGATTAGACCCAGAACAGAAATATCAGATAGTAGGTTCTGATGAAATCCACGGCGGTGATGAGTTGATGTATGCTGGATTGAATTTACCAGCTATGTTTAATGGAATTGATTTGTCTAATATGAAAGGTGACTTTCAAAGTTATGTGTGGAGACTAAAAGTAATATAAGGAGAGGATAAAATGGAAAACATCAAATTAGCTATTGAAAAGTTACTTAAATACGGTTTAGAACACGATCTCCTTAAAAAATGGGATGTAGTTCCAGCAAGAAATAGTTTGATGGACTTACTTAATATCAAAGAACCAGCAGAACAAAAGTGTGCTGAATTAAATTATCAAGTGCCTGAATCCCCACAGGAAATATTAGATGAAATGCTTGATTATGCTGCAGACAAAGGAATATTAGAGAAAGATACAGTCACTTATCGTGATTTATTTGATACAAAATTAATGGCTCAATTAATGCCTAGGCAGTCAGAAGTTGCAGCAGATTTTTGGCAGACTGCAGAGAATGAATCTATTAAACAGGCAACTAATGACTATTATGCTTTATCACAATACTCAAATTATATTCGCCAAGATAGAATCGCTAAAAATATGTCATGGACTACTACCACAGAATACGGAGATTTAGAAATTACTATTAATCTTTCGAAACCAGAAAAAGATCCTGAAGCAATTGCAGATGCTAAAAATGAAGCAGAAACTAATTATCCGCAATGTTATTTATGTTTAGAAAATGTAGGCTATCCGGGGCGTTTAGATCATCCAGCGCGGCAAACTCATCGGGTAATACCTATTGAGTTACAAGAAGAACAGTGGTTTTTACAGTATTCGCCCTATGTTTATTATAATGAGCACTGTATTGTCTTTTATGAGGAACACAGTCCAATGAATATTAATGAGCAAACATTTAATACAGTTCTTGACTTTGTAGAACAAATTCCTCACTATTTTTTAGGTTCTAATGCAGATTTACCTTTAGTAGGAGGATCAATTTTAAATCACGATCATTTCCAAGGGGGACATCATACTTTCCCAATGGAAAAGGCAGATATAAAAGAAGAGTTTACTCATCCGGACTTTCCTGGAGTAACAGTAGGGATAGTTGATTGGCCAATGTCAGTAATTAGACTAAGGGCCAAAGATAAAGAAAAATTGTCGGCATTAGGTGGAATCATTCATCGTAATTGGAAAGAATATAGTGATTTAGATAGAAATATTAAAGCTTATACTGAGGGCCAAAGACACAATACAACTACTCCAATTGCTCGCAAAAATGATGAAAGCTATGAATTAGATTTGGTGTTGCGAAATAATCGCAAATCTGAAGAACATCCAGCAGGCATTTTTCATCCTCATCAAGAGTTACATCATATTAAGAAAGAAAATATAGGTTTGATAGAGGTAATGGGGCGTGCTATTTTACCAGGGAGATTAAAAGAAGAACTAGCAGCAATTGAAGATTTCTTAACTGGAAGTAAAAAATATAATAGAGATAATTTAAGCCCAGATTTAGTTAAGCACAGCCAATGGATAGAGGAAATGTTAGATGAATATGGAAGTAATTTAGAAGAAGAGCAGGCTCGTAAAAAAATAAAATCAGAAGTAGGTCTTATATTTAAAAATGTTTTAGAAGATGCTGGAGTTTATAAGCGAAGCAAGGATGGTCAAGCAGGTTTTAAGGAATTCTTGGCCCAAATTGATATTAGCTAATTTATAGATTTATCATTTCAGGTTGAGATTCTGTCTTAACCTGAATTTTTTTATGGGGCAGGAAATGTTTTTTTAATCAAGAAATATTTTTAATAGAGAAAAAAGAATAATTATAATAAAGGAGCTGTTAGTTGTGTTAGATCCAAGAATAGAAAAGTTAGCTAGTAATTTATTAGATTATTCAGTTGATTTAGAAGAAGATGAAAAAATCTTAATTGAAGTAACAGGTACAGAAAATCAATTAGCCCGACAGTTAGTAAAAAAGTCTTATCAAAAAGGAGCTCTACCTTTTATAGAGGTCAATGATGAAGTCTTAACTCGGGATTTATTAAAGGAGGTGAGCCAAGAACAGTTAGAAATCATGGCTGCCCATCAAAAGCAGAGGATGAAAGAGATGGATGCTTATATAGGCATTAGGGCTAGTGACAATATAACGCAAAATTCTGATGTAGCTGGAGATAAGATGCAGTTATACATGGAACACTTTTCTAAGCCAGTCCACGGAGATATTAGAGTACCTAATACTAAATGGTGTGTAATGAGATATCCTAATCATTCGATGGCTCAATTAGCTAATATGAGCACTGAAGCCTTTGAAGACTTTTATTTTGATGTCTGTAATCTTGATTATGCGCAAATGTCTCAGGCAATGGATCCTTTAGTTGAATTGATGGAAGAAACAGATGAAGTACATATTGTAGGACCAGGGACTGATTTGAAGTTTTCTATTAAAAATATCCCAGTGATTAAGTGTGATGGGAAGATGAATATTCCTGATGGTGAAGTTTTTACTGCTCCAGTGAAAGAATCGGTAGAAGGTGAAATTAGTTATAATACTCCTGCAGTGTATCAAGGCTATACTTATCATGATATTAAACTAAAGTTTGAAAATGGTAAAATAGTTTCTGCTGAAGCTAATAATACAGATAAGATCAACCAAGTTTTAGATACTGATGAAGGAGCACGCTATGTTGGTGAATTTGCTTTAGGAGTCAATCCTTACATTGAAGAGGCAATGAAAGATACATTATTTGATGAAAAAATCAAAGGTAGCTTTCACTTTACGCCTGGTAAATGTTATGATGAGGCTAATAATGATAACCAATCTTCTATTCATTGGGATTTAGTCTGTATCCAAACCCCTGAATATGGTGGCGGAGAGATTTATTTTGACGGACAATTAGTTAGAAAAGATGGTAAATTTGTTTTAGATAGCTTAAAGGATTTAAATCCGGCTAATTTGAAATAATTAATCGACAATTAATGATTTTGACAAATGTTTAAATCCTTAGTACAATATTAAGGGCATATAATGTCGAAAAATAACTACTTATTGTTTTCAGGGGGGATTTCATGCCAGAAGATGTAGCACTAGAAGAAAAATCAAGTTTAAATTTAAAATCTAAATTTGCTGCCGGAGTTATTGTTGCTTTATTATTGTTTTTTCCTTTAAACTTAGGATTTAATTGGATGTTAGAAACTTTTTTTGAGTTAGGAAATATTAGTCATTACTTTGCTTTAGTGACTGATGCTGTAATTTTAATCTATATTTTAACCTATATTGCTCAACACTTAATTTTAGACCCATTGAAAAAAGTTACGGCTATGTTAGATGAATTAAAAGATGGTAATTTTGATGTAGAAGAATTAGAGGTGAAGCGTAATGATGAAATTGGATATATTCAAAGAGAAGTAAATGATACCAAACGAGAACTAGAAGAGATGTTAGAAAAGATAGTTGATGTTAGTGAAAATGTTTCTTCTTATAGTCAAGAGTTATCTGCTTCAGCCGAAGAAGGTAGTGCAACAATAGAAACAACTAATAATAATATTGAACAAATCGCTACTGGAATTCAACAAATTTCTGCTAGCAGTCAAGAAGTAACTGCTATTGCTCAAGAATCAGATTCTAAGACTGAAGTAGGAAATAAAAACATACAGCAAACAATTAAAAAAATAAAAAGCATTAACCAATCAGTAGATACAGCATTAGAAACTATTAATGAATTAGCTAATCACTCACAGCGGATAGAAGAAATTATTGAATTGATTACTGATATAGCAGAGCAGACTAATTTATTAGCTCTTAATGCATCGATAGAGGCTGCTCGAGCCGGAGAGCATGGCCAGGGCTTTGCTGTTGTAGCAAATGAGATTAAAGAATTAGCTGAAGAAACTAGTCAAGCAACTGACAAAATAAGCGGTTTAGTACAAAAAACACAAGAAAAATCAGAAGAAGGACTAGAAGCAGTACAATTAGTTGAAGAAGAAGCCGAAGAAGGTAAAGAATTGGCCCAAGAAACTGGAGTTATTTTTGAAGAGATTAATGAAGGTATTGATAGGACAGCTACTGAAATTGAAGATACATCTGAAGTAGCACAGAGTTTAGCTCAAAATAGTGATGAAATTACTGAAGCAGCTAAAGAAATAGATAAAATGTCTACTGATATAAGTACTTCATCACAAGAATTAGCTAATATGGCTAAAGAACTAAATGCTTGGGTGGAAAAATTCGATGTCTAGAAAAGATATGACTAGCGATCCTAAGTAGCAATTTGAACAAAGAGAATACTACCACATCACGAAAAGTTTTTTGTTCTTTAAAAACTTGTAGGGAAAAATTCGATGTCTAGCCCAGATATGAATAACGATCTCAGAATATATTTTTTAAAAGGTATTATACCACCGGCATCACGGAGAGTTTTTTTGTTTTTTAAAAAACTCGTAGGGAAAAATTCGATATTTACATTCGGGTTCAAATGTAATTTATGACCCATAGGCAGAGAAGACACATATAGTAACTTAAATAAAGAAGGCCAGTCTTTACTTCTTTATTTTTTGTTTCATCTTCTTGACTGCCACCAAAGAATTGAACCCGTCCTGTTTCAACTAATTTGCCTAATTTGTCTTTGGTAAAATATTTTACTTTAGGTCGAGTAAAGGGCAAAACACAGCAAAAACCTATTATATCAGTTAAAATCCCAGGGGTAATTAACATAATTCCGCCAATAAAGATCAATAGACCATCAATTAATTTATCTGCAGGAATTTGGCCCTGGGCCAAGGAATCATTGATTTTCTTCAACACTGAAGTACTCTGTTTTTTAGTTAGTATTGCCCCTAATAATCCTGTACAAGCAACTAATAAAACTGTAAAAAGCCCTCCTAAATAATTGCTGAGATGAATTAAAGCCCATAATTCAAATAACGGAATTATTGTAAACAAAATAATTAATTTTGCCATTATTTCCACCTCCTGTAGTAGTCTATAATATGTTTATTAATTAGGGATAGTGTTTTAGAAGGGGAAAATATTTTTCAATTAACAAGGAGTTATTAAAGTAACTATAGAATTAAAGAGTATAGCTGTTTTATTTTGGGCTAGCCTGACTGACAGGGGGTGTATAAATTGCGCCGCTATATTAATTATTATACTATAGGAATTTTAATTGGATTATTAATTATCATATTATTTTCGTTTAATTGGATCCAAAATCTAGAATTGATAACTTATGATTATAGAATGGTTCTTAAAAGTCAATTTCAGTTTAACACTCAAGAAGAAATTGTAGTAGTCACTATTGATGACCAATCAATTGAGAAGTTAGGTACTTGGCCCTGGGCGAGAAGATATCATGCGCAGTTGATTACAAAACTTAATCAAGCAGGAGCTAAAACAATTGCCTTTGATATTTTATTTCAAAACATTAGAGATGACGATGAAGTCTTGGCCCAAGCTATAGCTGAAGCTAATAATGTTATTTTACCTTATAAATTAGATATAAGTGCTTATAGAAATACTTTTGATTTCTCAGATACTGAATATAGGGTTAATGACATTAAATATCCTGTAGATGAATTTAGAAAAAATACAGCTGAGATGGGATATCTGAATTTGTTGACTGATCATGAAGGAACTATTAGACGCTTACATCTATTAAATCATGAAGGGAGTAAGCCCTTTGCTATCAGTATAGCCGAAGATTATAGCAAGCAAAGTAAGGTATTTCAAAATGATGAGTTATTATTAGATTTTAAGGCTGCGCAAGGATATTTTAAAGAGATTTCTTATTATCAAGTATTAAATAATAATTTCAATCCAGAACTTTTCCAAGATAAAATTGTACTAATCGGAGCTAAAGGGAATAGTTTTCAAGACTATTTAGCTACTCCTTTAGCTGCAATTAAAGGTTACTTGCCAGGTGTAATGATTCATGCTACTATCATTGATAATTATTTAGAAGATAGCTTTATGCAGCAATTAGAGACGCCAGTAATATATTTATTGACTATTCTATTTAGTACCTTAATAGCTTGGATTTATTATCAGTTATCGCCAATTTATAGTTTAGTGACTTCTATATTGATTTTAATTAGTGTAGTAATCATCAACTTAGCTATATTTGTTTATTTCAATTTCTTTGTACCTTTACTTCCTTTTGCATTAGCTGTTATAATTAATTTGATAATCAGTCTATTAAGCTGGTATCTAAAAATTGAAAAACGAAGAAGTAAGTTAAAAACCACATTAGGTCGTTATTTGGCACCAGAGGTAATAAAAGAAGTACTGCAATTATCAGAAGAAAATTATTTACAAGGGCAAAGAAAAAATATCACAGTTCTCTTTGTTGATATTAATTCATTTACTAAGTTTTCTGAAAAACATTCTTCACAAGAAGTAGTTACATTATTGAATAAGTATTTGACCTTAATTACCGAAGAAACTTTTGCCCATGCTGGTACATTGGATAAATTTTTAGGAGATGGAGTGATGATTTTCTTTAATGCTCCTACTAAACAGACAAATCATGCTATTAAAGCAGTCAACTTAGCTATTGACTTGCAAAATAAAATACAGGATGATCCAGAGCTACCATTAAGCATTTCAATTGGCATTAATACTGGTCCAGCCGTAATTGGTAATATTGGTTCTACCAAACGTAGTGATTATACTGCTATAGGAGATGTAGTTAATACTGCAGCAAGAATTGAAGGAATAACTCCTGGAAATGAAATTTATATAGGCGATGGTACTTGGCAGAAGTTAGGCAATAAATTTGAAGTACAATTAAAATCTAAAGTTCACTTAAAGGGGAAAAGTCAGAATCAATCTATTTACAGGATATTTTATTAATGGGAGGTAGATGAAAATGAGAAAAATATTTGCTTTATTGTTATTAATATTAGTTAGTAGTATCTTGTTAATATCACCTTCTCCAATCCAAGCAGCTAATGGTGATATAGTTTTGCAACATCTATCAGGAGAAGTTCAATATAAGTCAGCTAGCTGGTTATTCTTTTCTAGTCGTTGGAAAGATTTAAAAGAGAGTACTTATTTAAGTAAAGGTGATGTTATAAAGACTGGATCTGAGGGCCAAGCTCAATTAACGTTTGCTAATCAAGCCCGTACATTAATTAAATCGAATTCTAAATTAAAAATAGTTGAACATGATGAAGAATTAGGAATAACTAAAGTAAAATTAAGCTTAGGTGAAGTACTAACTAAATTTGTTAATACAGTTAAGTCAGGGCAGCGATTTGAAGTAGAAACGCCTTCTGCTGTAGCAGGAGTAAGAGGGACATTATTTAGAGTAGTAGTTAATGACAAGCAAGAAACTCAAGTAGCAGTATCGGAAGGAAGAGTAGAAGTTAGTTCTGATGGTGGAGCAGTAGTTATTGAAAAAGGGGAAGGAGCTATAGTTAGAGAAAAGAAAGAAAAACCAGAAGTTGTACCGGCTGGAAAGATAGAGGCAGAAAAGCAGCAGAAAAATGAAGGACAAGGTAGAGCTAGAGGTAAAGAAAAAGGTAAAGGAAAACCAGAAGAAGAGTGGCTAGAAGAAAATAAAGAATGGGCCCAAGAAGCTAAAAAAGAAGCCAAGAAAAAAGCTGAAGAAGCAAAAGAAAATGGCAAAGATAAAGATGATCATCCTGGAAACGGAAAAGATTCAAATAAAGATGATGATCACCCAGGGGTAGGTAATGATAAAGATGATGATCATCCTGGTAATAATAGTTCTAACAGTAATTCTAATTCTTCCAATAATAGTTCAAACTCTAGTTCTAGCAATAATTCAAATTCAAATAATTCTTCTAGTAATAGTAGCAATTCTAATTCTTCTAATAGTAATTCAAATAATGGTAGAGGTAGGGGGAAATAAATGCCTATTCAATTTTTAAAAAAATTAGAATTATTTAATGGATTATCTACAGAAGAGTTGCAAGAAATTAAAGCAATTATGCAGGAGAAAAACTATGCTAAAAATGAAATGATTTTTATGGAAGGTGCTGAAGCGAATAATTTCTATATTATTTTAACTGGTTTAGTAAAAGTATTTAAGACTGATGAACAAGGCAGAGAAAAAACCCTTAGTTTATTAGGAAATAAAGATTTTTTTGGAGAAATGGCTTTATTAGATAATAATTCTCGTTCTGCTTCAGTCCAAGCAATTGATGAAAGTAAGATTTTTAAAATTTCGCGTAAAAAATTTAAAAGATTAGTTACAGAATATCCTGAGATTTCATTAAAAATAATAGCTACTCTATCACAACGACTTAGAAACTCTAATCAACAAATACAGAATTTAACTTTTAAACAGGTGAAAGGAAGATTGTTAGATAGCTTAAAGCAGTTAGCTGATAAGTATGGTGTTGAACAAGAGAATGGGATATTGATTAACAAAAAAATAACTCATCAAGAATTAGCTAATTTAGTGGGAACTACTCGAGCTACAATCACTAAATTATTGGGTGAACTGATTGAAGAAGATAAAGTAGAAATTAAAAATCGATATTTGATTCTTAAGAAATAAATTTTATAATAATTACATGGGGGGATAAAATGAAAATTAAAGTTGAAGAACCGAGTGAAGAAAAATTAAAAGAATTAGGAATTAAGTCATGGGCTGTTTGGGAAAAGGAAGCATCTGAATTTGACTGGCATTATGACGAGCAAGAAGTCTGTTATCTTTTAAAAGGAGAAGTAGAAGTAACTACCGAAGATGGTGAACAGGTTGAATTTGGAGCAGGTGATTTAGTAACTTTTCCTGCGGGATTAGATTGTGTTTGGAAAATTAAAGAAGATGTTAAAAAACACTATAAATTAGGTTAAACAACGACAGGGGATAACACCCCTGTCGTTTTAATTTCAAAATTTCCGGTATTAATGGTAAATAAAAGCAGGAAAATGTCATTTTTAGAAGAAATATTTATTAAAGAGAAACTTTATTTAAATAGAGTTAGGGTGGAGGGGATTAATATGATGGATAATGCAAAAGCAATAGCTAATAAAATAAATCAAGAACTAGAAGAAAAGAAAGAGTATTTGATTTTCCAAGGTAAATTTTTCTATGGTAATCGTAGTAAAGAACATGGGATTTTATTGGGGATAGTACATATTCAAAATGCAGAAATTATTAGATTGAATTTGGCTTTAAGCACTGCCCATAAATTAAGAAAGATAGAATATAATTCCGATAATAAATTTTTTATTGAGTTTTTTAAGAATGTTTCTTTAAAAGATAGAAGTCAAGCAGTTGATATTAAGCAAAATTTACAAAGAAGATTTGAGGCTATTGGAATTGCTGATTTATTAGAATATAGTCGGGAGGATTTTGAAGAATTAATGCAAGAGATTATTGAAGATACTGTGCAGGAAAAAATAAAATTAAAGTTAGAATATAATTTAAGAAGCAAACAAGAAATGAAGCAAATATATCCTAAATTATTTAATCAACAATCAGATAATGAGACTGAAGAAGAAGAGGTTAAATTAAATTGTGAACCTATTATTGCTCCTATAAATGGTAAGAAAGTTAGTGATTTAAGTCCGGGTGATGAAATTATAGCTAATATCAATGACAGCCGTAGTTTATATTTTAAAAAAGAGCTTGAGGAATTACAGGAAGATAATAGTAAAAAAACTAAAGCTTTGATTAATAATATAGATTTAAAGAGGGAAGAAGAAAATATTATTGTGCAGTTTATACCTGAGGTTTATGGAGTTATTACTTTAGGCGAGGATGCTAGGCAGACAGGAATTAAATTAGCTGTACCAAAAGCAAAAGAAAATAGAAAGATAAATAAGGCAACAATAAATGAAACGGGAACTGGAGATAGTGTATTTACAATGTCGATAGTCGGATTAGTACTCTTATTCATTACATTAATCTATTTTTTAACTTAAGATCATCATATAAAAAAGGCCGGCTTTTCATCCGACCTTTAAGGATATAAAATTAGTAATTTATTAATCAACAAGGATTATTGGGCTGTGGCTGTATTTTTATTTAATTTAAGATCAACAGTTACTTCTTTTTCAGCTTTAACAGTTACAGGTTGAGCAGTTTCAAGTTCATATAATGGTTCATCATTACTGTTTAATACTTCGACCATTTCTTCATTGCTGTTTTCCGTCATTACTTTAGCTTTAATTGTATAATCACCTTGTTCTAATCCTCTTAGCAAATAAGATCCTGCTTTTTTATTGATAGTTCCATCCTCATCAGTGTCTAAATCTCCAATTGTAGTTACTGTAGATTTAACTAATTCTCCACCTTGATATGCTTCTACTGTTACATCATAGTTAGGGTCAGTTAAAACTTCATCTAAGCTACCATCTTTATCTTCATCAAATACGCCATCCCCATCTACATCTGCAAAAACTCTACCTGTTACGTCACCAGAAACAATAGTCGGGATAATATCAATGGCTTGAGTAGGATTTAAGATTATTTTACCTGATTTGCCTGCACTATGCATAATCTCTTTAACACTTATATCAGCAATTAAATGAGTGATTACTCCTTCTTCAATAGTAAATTCATGAGGTATTTTTAAACCAGTCTGAACTCCGCTAGGGATAAATAAGTTAGTAGTAGAACCATCCTTAAATTTTACATAACTCTTACCACTATCAGGACCATTACCTTTGCTATTTTCTGTAGCTGCTACAATTAGTCGAATTTGATCATAACTACCAGTAGGCAATTCTTTTTGACCTAAAAGTGCTTCACCAAATCTTAATTTTAAAAGATCAAATTCCTTTTCACCATTAGGTTCATCAGAAAAGTCATTAACTACCTGCCATTCATCTTTATCAGCATTATGAACTTGTACTTCCTTGAAAGTAACATATACACTCTCGACATTATTGACTGGGGCATCAGCTAGAGAAAGAGCTAATTCTCCATTATTACTAGTAGTTAAACTATCATCACTAGTTGAAGAACAACCAGCAATTACTAACACTAAAGTCAAAATCGCAATTACTGAAAAAAGCTGTTTCTTAGTCATGGTTATTCGCCTCCCTTGATTTTCATTATTATCTAATTATATTATACAACTAAGAGGCGAATATATATGTGTTAGAGCATACTAAATATTACCTTTGTTCAAATCTTCCTTCACGAATAAACTTTTGAATTAACTTTTTAGAAACCCCTGTTTTTTGATGTAATTCATTTAAGTCAGCACCTGGATTAGACCATAAATAATCACGGACCTTCACGAATTCTTTTCTCTCTTCTTTAAAACATTGGGGACATAGATTGCGATTGTTACTACTATTATTATCGGCAAATAAAATCCCACATTTCTTACATTTCTTTAATGACATATAATCCCCCCAAAAGATATTAAAAAATAATCAGGATAAATTATTTATAATAAAGAATTATTCTAATATATTATAATAACATTATATTAATATAAATAATGTATAGTCAAACACAAAATATACAATAATTTTGATAATTTAAAAAGAACTATTTACATTATATTATATTTTACTGATAGTTTAAAGATATTATGTAGTTATTAAAGAAAATTAAAAATTGCAATCTTCTCTTAAATTAGATACAATTAAGTTTGCAATTGTTAAAAAGTCCATAACAATCATTATATTTTGAATAAAGAAAGGGATTTAATCTATGAATTATTTTAAGCAACCAGAACTTTTATCTCCAGTAGGAAATTGGGAAAGTTTATATGCTGCAGTCCAAAATGGATGTGATGCTATTTATGTTGGTGGTACTGATTTTAATGCCCGTAATCGTGCCGATAATTTCTCAACTGCAGAATTAAAAGAAGTTATTGAATATGCACATTTAAGGGGAGTAAAAGTCTATATTACAGCCAATATTCTCTATAAAGAAGGGGAAATGAAAGAAGTTTTAGAATTCATAAGTCAAGTCTATGATTATGGTGCTGATGCAATAATAGTACAGGATTTAGGAATAGCAAAATTGATCCATCAGTATTTCCCTGATATAGAGTTACATGCTAGTACTCAAATGAATATTCATAATGTCAAGGGGGCGCAATTATTAGAAGAACTAGGATTCGATAGGGTTATTTTGGCCCGGGAACTTAACTTAGAAGAAATTAAAGAAATTAATCAACAGACTGATTTAAAAGTAGAAACTTTTGTTCATGGAGCACTATGTATTTCTTATTCCGGTCAATGCTTAATGAGTAGTTTAATTGGCGGGCGCAGTGGCAATAGGGGACGCTGTGCACAACCATGCCGTATGCCTTATACTTTAATAGATCGTGATAGTGGAGAAGTAATTGCTGAAGAGTTTAAAAAAGATCATTTATTAAGTCCTAAAGATATTAATACTTTAGAGATACTTCCTGACTTAATTGAAGCTGGTATTGATTCCTTTAAGATAGAAGGGCGGATGAAAAGGCCAGAGTATACTGCATTAGTAACTAAGATGTATCGTAAGTATATTGATCAGTTTAGTCATGATAGAGATGATTATCAAGTCAGTACTGCAGACCAGAGAAAGTTGGCCCAAATCTTTAATCGTAATGGCTTTATTCCTGGTTACTATCAAGGACAAGAAGAGTTAGATCTAATTAGCTATCAACGTCCTAAAAATTGGGGGATTAAAATTGGAGAGGTAGTTGATTATACCCCTCAAACAAAGGAGTGCCACATAAAATTAGAAAGAGAAGTTAATCCAGGCGATGGAATTGAAATTTGGAATCCCCAGGAAGATAATATCGGTTTAAAGTTATCTGAGTTTGAGTCTAATGAAGAAAATATGATTACAATAGAAGTAAAACGTAGTGTCCAACAGGGAGCTGCAGTTTATAAAACATCTGATGAAGAATTGTTATCTGAATTAGCAGAAAGTTATCAACAACCTAATACATTACGAAAGCTAGAAGTTTATGCTAAAGTAACTGCTAAAATAAACCAAGCTTTAAAGATTGATTTATGGGACCAAGATGGTTACTTTGTAACTGCAGAATTAGATTTTATAGTAGAAGAAGCTAAAAATCAACCTGTTAGAAATAAAGAGATAGAAGAACAATTAGAGAAATTAGGTAATACCCCGTATACATTAGCGCAGCTGAATTTAGATAGCGATAATGATATATTCATTCCTATTTCAAAATTAAATCAATTACGCCGAGAAACTGTAGAAATGTTAAATCAAGAGAGAATTAAAGGTTATAAACCAACGCAAAGACGCAATAAGTATCAAGAAGGGGAGTTAAAAAGATCAAATAATAAAACTCAAACTTCTCAGATTAAACTAAATGCAGCAGTTAATAATCTGGAACAATTAGAAGTTTTATTGCAAATGAATGTAAACCGTGTTTATTATCCGCTGCGTAATTTAGATTTGGCCCAAGTTGAAAAAATAATAAGTAATAAGGGAGATACAGAAGTATTTCTAAAGTTGCCAAGAATAGCTAATCAAGAGGAATTAAATGAGTTTGGAACGAAGGTTAAAGAACTAGAAAATAGTAACTTAGATGGTTATTTGATTTCTCAATTAGGGGAAATAGAATTAGTAGCAGACACGAATAAAGCTTTGGCAGCAGATTTCCCACTTAATATATTCAACAGTTATAGTTTAGAATGGCTAGAGGAATTAGGGTTTAGAAATGCTACTGTTTCACCTGAACTGACTTTAAATGAGATTGAAACTATAACTAGCTCGCAAGAATTAAATAAAGAAATAATAGTTTATGGTTATTTAGCAATGATGGTTAGTAAATATTGTCCAATAGGTGCAGTTGAGAGAAAGTTCGATTTTTCACAAAGTTGTAGTGTTGATTGCCAAAATCGCAATTATGGATTATTAGATCGTAAAGGAATGGTTGAAGCAGTTGAAACAGATCCTAAAAATTGTCATTCAATCATTTATAATAGTCAGCCATTGCATCTATTAAATTATCTTAAAGAAATTAAGAACTCTAACTGTGATAGTTTACGTTTGAATTTCACGATTGAAGAAAAAGAAGAAATTGAAGAAATTATTGAAAATTATCAATATAAATTAAAAAATCCACAGCAAAAAGTTTCTTCTGCAATTCAAGATTATACTACCGGACATTTTTTCCGTGGAGTTAAGTAATCAATAAAGACAGTGTTAAAAATTACTTTTATAAGGTAAAAAGAGGTAAAATAACAAGACGTCCATATCGTTTCGCCGATGTATATTACTACAGTTTAAAATATACTCGGACGATATGAGCGTCTTGTTTTACAATTATTTCAATCAGTGTTTTGGGGTATTTTTTTGAATTTTATTATAATTTTCACAGAATAAGGTATTATTAAATGAAACTTTATATATTTTATTGAATTTAACTTAATTGTATTTAGTGTGAAATATTTTTATTAGATGTGAGATAGATATTGATTAATAATTAAAAAAATAAAGCTAGACTCAAAATTGCTATATTTTTGTTTATTAAACCAGGTTTTTTGCTCTGGTTATTAATTTTAACCCCTTTATTTCGCAAAACATATCTTTTGCGAAATAATATAAAGATATCAGACTGTCAATTAAATCTATTTCTTTACCTCTTTCTAATCTATTCTGGATGATTTTAAAGCCTTCTTCTGATGTACTGGCAAGATCTACATTTTTGTAACCCATCTGTTTTAGTATATCAGCTAATAGCACTCGGATTGTGCGTTGGTCGTCGATGATTAATATATTGATTGGTTTCACCTTCTTTTTTATTATATTTTGCTAAAGAATTTGCAATTATATATGCTTCTTAATATAATTTTAATATAATATGATTAACTTATCAATGTAAGGAGGAAATTAAAATTGCAATCATTAACATATAAAACTGCTGTAAAGAGTTTTTCTAAATATTTAATTGCAGAGCGTGGTTATTCAGAATTAACTGCGCAGGAATATAAATATGATCTTAATTTATTTGCTACATACCTAGAAGAAGAATTTGATAAAGAGATTGAAAATACTACAGTTGATGAAATAAATCAGTTCCATTTAAGTAGTTTTTTAAATGACTTAGTTTTAATCCAAGATAATTCTCCTAGTACTAGAAACCGGAAACTCTATAGTATTAGATCTTTCTTTAAGTTTTTAATGAAAAAAGATATTCTAAATGATGATCCTTCAAATTTAATTGATGCTACTAAAACTAGTACAAAATCAGAACCAATCTATTTAAGAGAGAAAGAAATTAATTCCTTTCTCCAAGCGATTAAAAATTATGATTCTAAAAACCAAAGTCGTGACTTAGCAATCACTAAAGTTTTCTTATACTGTGGTTTAAGAATTTCAGAATTAGTCAATTTAGATCTTGAAGATATTAATTATGAAGATAACTCTATTAAGTTTTATGGTAAAGGTAACAAAGAACGCTATGTCCCTTTACATCAAGAAGCTTTACAGGCAATTGATAAATATTTACCGGACCGGAATCAAATTACTCCTAATGATAAAGATGCCGAAAAAGCCCTCTTTCTTTCTAATCGTGGGAATCGTATTTCACAGCGGACGATTCAAATTATGGTTAAAAAATATGCTAAAAAATCGGGAATTAAGAATCCTGACCGAATTACGCCCCATAAGTTACGTCACTCTTTTGCAACAATGGTCTATAAAACAACTAAAGATTTGCGTATAATTCAGGAACTATTAGGTCATAGTAATATTTCTACAACTCAAATTTATACTCACACTGATAAAGAACAGCGCAAAGATGCTGTTAATCAACTACCTGATTTTTAAATTCAAGTGTATAAAATCAGATATAAATGCAAAAAATATACTTGAATCAACTCAGGAGGTGGATTTTTTGGCCAACAACCATCAGCTCGAAGTTAAATGCAACGTTAACAACTGCACTTACTGGCAGCAGGGAAACATTTGCACTGCTGACCAAATTCAAGTTAGTAGCACTGATTGTGGTGAGGATATGGAAATGGGAAGTTTTGAAGAGCCTGCTACTTCTGCTAGTTCTCATCAAACTCAATGTGTTTCTTTCCGCCCTAATAAAAACAAGTCTAAATAAACTTTTAAACAAAAAACAAGCCAAAATTTTTGGTTTGTTTTTTGTTTATTCTATCTAGGGTATGAATTTATTCTGGCTCTGATAAAGATTAAAACTCCAAGTATCAGCAAAAAAATACTGACAACTTGCGAAGGAGACAAATTTAAAATTTTGATAACTACTCCCCTGTTATCCCCCCTAAAATTCTCTATAATGAATCTAAAAATACTATAAGAAATAAGATAGATTGCAATTCTTTTTTTTAAAAGAAATAGTCTTAATTAAAATAAAGAACAAAATAAATAAAAATAATGCCTCATATAATTGCGTGGGATGGACAGCAGTTCTAACACCATACTCTAAACTTGCTAGATTATTTTCTGGGAAAATAACCCCTAAAGGAGAAACAGTTGGCTTACCATAGCAGCATCCACCTAAAAAACAGCCCACTCTTCCCAAAGCATGACCTATGACTAATGATGGAATTAGTAAATTAAGTGTTTTAAATATCAATAAATCAGAACTAGCTAACAAAACTACCAATATAACTCCTCCAAAAAGCAATCCCCCATAAAAAGTAAAACCAGCTGCAAATAAAGATTCGATCTCTCCCCTATGAACAAAGTAATCAAATAAACGAGCTCCAATTACAGCAAATAATAAAGCTATAATAATATATAACTTAATATTTTTTCTAGAATTATAATTAATAGCATTGCTTTCAAACTCTTTTTCCAAATAAATAAATCCACATATTAAAGCAAGGCCCCACATTATATTGTAAGTAGAAATAATAAAATCATCAGCAATTATAATATTTTGCAGCATCTTCACACCTCTTTTACTTAAAAATAGCAAACTGAGGCAGTTTTTAGACTACCTCAGTTAAAGATTAGGCTTCCAATATTTTAGTTTCTTGAATAATAGATAATACTCCACCAATCAAAAATAAAATTACAATTACTAATCCGAGAAGCCAACTTCCGTATATTATACTTAAAAAATAAACTAAAGCTGAAATAATCATTGTAATACCAGCTTTCTTAGGATATTCTCTTGATAATATACCAGCTACCATTCCAGCTATTGGAGCTAGAAAAAACATTAGAGATAGTGGGTTTAACATGACCTCTAACAAACTAGCACTATTTGCATTATTAGCTCAAACAAACATTCCAGCACAAACACATGAACATAAAGCTCCAGGTAATCCCAGAACTCCGCCTATAACCCCTAAAATCATTGGTGCATTTGATGTCCCTCTTTTTTTAGACATTTTTCCACTCCTTAAAATAATCTTACATAGATATAATTAAATATAATAATTATATCTCCTGCAAAAAAATGATAATTTTAAATATTTTATTTTGCTGCCTAGAGGGACATCTAAAATATCTGACTTACTTTTCTTCTTCGCTTGGATTAAAAAAGTCTTTGATTTGTTGAGTGAATTCCCCACTTGTTATTTTTACTTTTAATTCTGTTAATAATTTAGTGAAATCTCTTTTTATTTGCTTCCATTCTTCTTGAGACATTAAATCATCAGTTGCCATTTTAGTGGCTTGGGCAAGGTCATTAACTCCTTCTTTCATTAACTGCTTAGCCTTATCCAGTTTATCTTTTTCCAACATATTTTTAGCTTCAGCTAATCTTTCATAACCATGTTTCAACTTTAACTTAGCCTTTTCTTCATCAGAAGCTAAAAACAGATCAATTTTTTCTTTAGCTTTATCTAAAAAATAAAACTTAGAGTCAGCTTCTATACCACTCCCTTTTTCTTTGGCACTCCCCTCTTCTGCTGCTAAAATGCTCGGGGCCAAAAGCATAAGCAATAACCCAACTATAATAATTTTCTTCATATTTAATTAAATCCTGCTTATAAAAACCTATGCAAAACTATACATAGACCACAATCATACAGGATTAGATCGTGTTAGGTATAATCGCTTGATTATAATCTTCCCTACTGCCCTTAATATCTAAAATATCAAGGTACTAGAAAGATACAGGTGTTACCTGTCCCTAAATTTACATTCTAGGCAAAGTCCTTTCTCTACGTGGTGTTTTGCCCTATATAAGCTATTTGAAAATTGATTCTTTTTATCAGGTTATAATTATTAAGCAATTGCCAACAACCTTTTCCTGTATCTAGAATATGCATAATCTTTGCTATAAGCAGGATTTTCACCACCTTCCTTTTTAATATTTGGGATTGATTTTTTATAGCTTTTAAAATATTTCATTATATCACCTCCTAAGTATAGGATGCCCTATATTTAGGTAATAAATTAAAAAAGGTTTTACCTTGATTTGAATAATTTTACATTACTATTTTGCAACTGCTTCAACCTCCTTACTAAAGTTATAAATTAATTTTAGCCTTATTCATACTTGATTATATCATACTTTGATTCTAAATACATACTTCCCCCTTAGCTTGCTTTATTATTAGCTACTAGTCCTTCACTATTTTAAATAAAATGATTATAATTTATCACTACTTAAACTATATATTAAATAAATAGTGAGCAATAATTAGGGTCAATCCATCTCGCTAGTAAGATAGATTTGATTAAGTAAATTACTAAAAAGAAGGAGTTGATTAACATAAAGAGTCAATCATTAATTAAAGGAACAGTCATTTTAATGGTTGCAGGTATAATCACTAAAATATTAGGTTTTGGTTTACGTATGTATTTAGTTCGAGTTATAGGAGATGAAGGTTTAGGATTATTTCAAATGGTCTTTCCTATCTTTGTTACTGCTTCTATTATTATGACTGTAGGTTTACCGATTGCTGTATCTAAGTTTGTTGCTCGTAATACTTCAAAAGAAGAATATAATAAAGCTTTACAGGTCTTTGAACTTTCGCTTATAACTGTTTTATTTAGTAGCCTAATAATTACTTTCATCTTTATTAAACAAGCAGAATTGATATCAGAAATTCTCTTAGATGATAAACGTACTTATTATATCTTATTAGCTATTAGTCCCGCATTATTTTTTACTGGTTTAGCCTCAATTATACGCGGCTTTTTTCAAGGTTTAAGAATTATGACTCCAACAGCTATTTCTAGAGTTATTGAACAAGTAGCCCGCTTGATAGGAACAATCCTCATTTTATTTAAATTAAGCACAGCAGCTTTAGAATTTAAAGTAACCGGTGTAGCTATAGGGGTTAGTATTGGAGAAATCATTTCTTTTATTATTTTAGTGGCTATTTTCTTTTATTACTTACCTCAGATACAGAATAAAGGATATCAAAAAGTAGACCAAAGTAAATCTCAAATGCTAAAGGAACTTTTGAAATTTGGGATGCCGATTACTTGTGGTAAATTAGTTGCTTCTTTAATGTATACTCTAGAAGCAATTACTATCCCGGGCCAATTACAAGAAGTTGGGTTTAGCACTACCGCAGCTACTTCATTTTATGGGCAACTATCAGGTATGGTTCAACAATTAATTATGTTACCTACAATCTTGACTATTGCCCTTAATTCAAATTTAGTACCAGCAATTTCAGAATCTTTAGCTGCTGATAATCAAGGCAATATTCGCAATCAAGCTCAAAAATCAATTAGATTAACATTTTACTTTGGTCTTTTAGCAGCAGTTATTCTGTGCCTAGTACCTTATCAAATTTGTGAAATGCTCTTTGCTTGTCAAGAAGCAGGAACGATTTTAAGAGTTTTAGCTAGTGCTGCCATATTTCTTTATTTAGCACAGATCTTTTCTAGTATTCTCCAAGGTCTGGGCCAACCAACAAAAGTAGTCCGTAATTCAATTATTGCCTTAATAATAGAGCTATTAATCATTCAAGCTATAGTTTACTGTCCCTCCGAATTAGCAATTCCTATTATCTGTGGAGCTATTGGATTACGTTTTATTATTACAGCAATTTTAAACTATCTAACTATTAACCGTCAAGTCAAATTAAATTTAGATGTGTATCATTTATTTATTAAACCATTAATAGCAGGTGCATTAGTAATAATTACATTACCATTAATTAATCATTCATTATATACTATGTTTGATAACCGATGGTTTAGTTTATTAACTGCAATGCTAATGAGTAGCTTAATATACTTAGTGGTGTTAATTATTACTGGGGGAATTAGCAAAAAAGATTGGCAACAGCTAGTAAAAAAATGAGCGCAGGATATTTTATCAGCTATTGATCATGAATAGCGAAACATAAACTAAAACTAAAATAACTTGGCCCTTATAATTAAAGTGACTAATTACAACCATCATTTCAGGGCCAAGTTTAAATGTTTTACCTTATATTTTAACTGAAAGTTGAGAATTTAGAACTGATAGCTAACTCAATCCCGCAATCTTAGCTAACTCTTCTTCGTTATAGCCATCATTTTTTAATTCTTCTTTTACTTGAGCTGGATCTTTAATATAAGAAACAATCACTTTAGAGTCTCCCTTTAATTCATAACTGCCTAAGTCAGCTGGAATTAAAGCAGTTTCTCCTGCAGTTAACTCTGTACTTCCATCTTTATAATTGATAGTGACACTACCTTCTAAGCCCATTAATACATAAAAACGTTCGCCATTAGCTTGGCCCTGATATGTAGTGGTAATATCTAAAGTCTCAGTAGTAAAATAAGGACAAGCTACTTGAATTTCACGAGTATAGCCTTCTTTTTCTATAGTTAAACCTTCTACTTTATCACGTGGTTCAGAGCCAAAGTCAATTACATCTAAAGCTGATTCTATATGTAAATCACGTGGTTTACCATCATCTCCTACTCGATTCCAATCATAAACACGATAAGTAGTGTCAGAATTCTGTTGAATTTCAGCAATTAAGACTCCTCCTAAAGTAGAATGCACTGTACCTGAAGGAATAAAGACTACATCTCCTGCTTCCACACTTAGTTCTTCTAAATGTTGACGTAACTCCCCTGCTTCAATAGCTGCAGCAAATTCATCTCTATTTACTTCTTTATCAATACCATAGATTAACTTAGCGTCCTCTTCAGCATCCATGATATACCACATTTCCGTCTTACCTAATTCTCCTGCTGCATGTTCTTGAGCGTATTGATCATCAGGATGTACCTGCACTGATAATTTATCATTAATATCTAAGAATTTAATTAAGAGTGGGAATTTGTCGAAGGCCTCTACAGAGATAGCAGTTCCTAATAGATTTTTCCCCTCTTTAGCAACTACCTCCATTAGTTCTTGGCCCTGATATTGGCCATTAGCAATAGTACTACTGCCGTGCTCATGAGCAGCTAACTCCCAGCTTTCACCTACATTCCCTTCTGGAATTTGGCGGTTGAATTTAGTGGCTAATTTTCTCCCACCCCAGATTTTCTTCTTATAAACAGCTTTAAACTTTAGCACTTCCATTCTATCATCCCTTCTAAAATTATTATTGAGATATTATTTACATTAAAAAGTTTAGATAAATAATAGTATGATACAACTTGTAATTAAGATCGGTAGAGAAACTAATATTAACTCCAAACTACTATTCAATCTATTAGGATTTTGCTTTGTTTCATCCTGATTCTTTTTCTTAGGTTTTTTAAATACAAACTGCTCTTTAAATAATATCAAAATTGACAAGGAAAGTAAAATTAGGAATTCTACAAATAAAATGTTACTAATCCGAATTATTTTAAATTGTTGATTACTGAATAAGGGAATAATTCCTGTAATTAAGCTAGTTATTATAGTAATTACAAGTCCAGTTATTAATAAAGTTTTAATTCTTTCTTTCATTGCTTAACACCTCAAGTCTAATATTCTTCTGGTATGATTATGACACAAATAATATAGGCTAAAAGACCAAAACCAGCTCCAAAGAATAAAAATACCCAAATTAAGCGCACTAGAGTCGGATCAATATCAAAATAGTGTCCTATTCCTGCACATACTCCAGCAATCATTCGATCATCTTTAGCACGATAAAGACGTTTTCTCATCTATTTTCACTCCTTATTAATAATAGTCTATTATTTTATTATTCACGAAAAACAGATTAGTTCCTACCTTAAATCTTAATTTGTAATAAATTTTATTTATTTATACTTGAAAGATAATAGGCGTTCATAAAAAAATTGCTGAACACTGATTAGTTATAGCTTACAGCTAAATGATGCCAACACATTTATTAAAAAATCAATCACATTTAAGCTTTAATTTAATACTATATACCAAAGGTGAATTATAACACTAGTTCCAAATCTGATCCCTTCTAAATAATATAATATATAATCTGCTTTAATTTAATAGAAAGGAGTATCACAATGAAGTTAATATTATTGATTAATTTCATTAATGAGTTACTTAATATGACTGAAGAAGATTTAAAAAGACTCCATCATTATTTAGAGGGCTTATTAAATTTAAATCAAAGAGAGGAGGTAGAACTGCTAATGAATGAAGAAAATGAAAAAAATATAATTTTGCCCGAAATTAATGAAGATAAAATAGATTATAAGGAAGAAGAAATTAATGAAGATGAAGCAACTGAAGAAGAAATTACAACAATAAATAATGCAACCCCAAAATTAATTGATGAGTTAGCTGAAGTAAAAGAAGAATTAATAAATTTTAAAGATCTATTAAACGAATATCAAAACCTAGAACCTTTGCAAACTGGTTCTTTTAATTTAGAAATAACCAAAAATTTTTTGAAAGGAGGTGACAATAAAATGACTGAAGAAATAGAAGATTGTGGTTGTGTAGAATCACAAGCATTTGGTGATCCCGGATGTTGTGGTTGTGAAGTTCCAGTAATAGAATATCCACAAACAATAGAGATTGATGATGAAATAGAATTTTGTTGTGTGAGCTGTGTTCCCGAAAACTTTTTTGATGAAGAGCAATTAGGAGCAGATGATATTGGACTCCCAGAAATTAATTATCAGTTAAATAAAGTAGATTGCTGTGTAGAACAACGAGACGTTATCGATGAATTTGAATGCGAAAAAAGAGTCTGTATCGGAAAAGCAGTGGGATGTATAGAATTAGGATTAATTGCTTTTCCCCTTGCTAATAATCAAAAAATACCGAGACCAGATGGTTCAGGTAATGTAGTTGTTTGCTGTAATACTTGTATTTGTATTAATAATATTATTTCTGCTATCTGCGAAGATCAAGCAGAATGTCCATGTGATGATCTACAAGTTGAAATTACTGATCTTAGTGTTGTAGACACACCTTGTGGCGAAAATGCAAGAGAAGTCTTATTTACTGGTACAGTTACACTAAGCACTCCTTAATATATTTAAATTATAATCCCTCCTATACCAAGTATTTCATAGGAGGGATTATATTATTCACTACTATTTTAATGCTGTAAAGGCATTTTCTAAATCATCAATAATATCATCTACATTTTCAATTCCTACTGACAGTCTAATTAGATTATCAGTAATTCCTGCCTCTTCTTGTTCTTCTTTAGATAACTGTTCATGAGTTGTTGATGCAGGATGAATAATTAAGGTTCTAGTATCACCTATATTAGCTAACAAGGAACATAATTCCACATTGTTAATTAGTTCTTTTCCTGCTTCAAAACCACCTTTGATGCCAAAGCAAATCATACCTCCAAAATGCTTTTGTTGTTTCTTAGCTAATTCGTGCTGCGGGTGACTCTCTAAACCAGGATATTTAACCCATTCTACCTGTGGCTGTTCTTCTAACCACTGAGCTACTCTTAAAGCATTATCAGAGTGTTTTTCCATCCTTAAAGATAATGTTTCTAAACCTTGAATAAATAACCAAGAATTAAATGGACTTTGACTTGGGCCAAGGTCACGATATCCTTCGGTTCTTGCTTTAAGTAAAAACTCTTCTGGGCCAACTATAATCCCACCAATTGAACTACCATGCCCGCCAATATATTTAGTCGTAGAGTGAAGAACTATATCTGCACCAAACTCAATTGGGTTAGATAGATAAGGTGAGTTAAATGTATTGTCTACAACTAGTTTAAGATCATATTGATGAGCAATTTCAGCTACCTGCTCAATATCTACTACATCTAAAGTTGGGTTACCTGGTGATTCTAAATATAAAAATTTAGTTTCTTCAGTAATAGCCTCCTCCCAAGCTTGAGCATCATTAGGTTCAACAAAAGTAGTTTCTATTCCATATTTAGGTAACGATTCAGCAAAGAGATGATAAGTGCCTCCATACACATATTTTGAAGAAACTATCTCACCTGGACCATCAGCTAAAGTTACTGCAGTTAAATGAATCGCCGACATTCCAGAAGAAGTAGCTAATCCTGCCTCTGCTCCTTCTAATTTAGCTACTCGCTGTTCTAAAACATCATTAGTTGGATTTCCAATGCGCGTATAAATATTCCCTTCCTCTTCTAAGGCAAATAGGTCAGCTGCATGATCAGCATCATCAAAAACATAAGAAGTACTTTGATAAATCGGTACTGCTCTGGAATTATTGCTATCATCTTTCGGTTCATAACCAGCATGTAAGGCTAAGGTTTCAAAATTATACTCTTCTTCTCTTGTACTCATTTTTATCACTCCTAAATTTTATTTATTGTTCTTATCAAAAATAAAAAAACCTCTTCTGATAAGAAGAGGTTACAGGAAATCACTCTTCTTATCTTTCAATGTTCTTGATTGAACATTGCAGGAATTGGCACCGCATAGTTTCAAAGACTATCGGTTGCCGGGCTTCGTTGGGCCAGTCCCTCCACCACTCTCGATAAGAACAATTTTTAATTGTTAGTTAAAATCATAACATAGATTTTTAAATCTTGCAAGATTTAATTTAATTGTTCATGTCTTTTTTTAATTGGGCCAATTCATCTTCTATAGATTGATTATCGCTATCTGCTTCAAGTTTTTCGAATTTAGATTCCAAATCAGCTTCAGTTTCTTCGGCGTAGATTTCATCACTAGCTTCTGCTTCAGCTTGCAGTCCATCAACTTTATCTTCTAATTCCTCTAATTCACTAAAGGCATTAGTCTCATCAATCCCACTTAATGAATTATTAATCTCTTTAGTTGCTTGAGCAGTCTTAGCTTCAGCAATTAATTCTTCTTGTTTGTCTTTAGCTTGATCTAGTTTTTCTTTCAACTCCTTCATCTTAGCTTTATGACTTTCAACTGCAGCTTTTCTTTCTTCTAATTGTTTTTGATACTTTTGAGCTAATCTAAGCTGATCTTGTTTTTTCTCCAATGCCTCTTTAGCTAAACCATCTTTATCATTATCGACAGCAGTTTTGGCCCTTTCTTCCCAATGTTTGACTTCACTTTTAGCATTATTATATTTCTTCTCCACCTTTTTCTTAAGTGTAATAGATTGATTAACCGCCTGCTTAACTTGCCTATATTCATCTTCCATCTCCTTAATTGTCTGTCTAACTACTGCTTCAATATTATTCTCTTCTAATTTATCAGCCACCTGATTAGCCTTACCAGCCATTACTTTTTTTATCTTTTTAAAAAAACCCATTTAAATCCCCCCTCTTAAATTTTAATAATTCTCCCATTCTCGATAATATTGACCAATTAAAACAGGTTCAATTAAAGTATTCTCCTGCACTTGATCTTTGAATTTAGCTACATCTTTAGCAAAATGAAATAAAGTAGATAAATTTTCTTCAGTTAAATATTTAGTGTTGACTTTTAAATTAATATTCCCAACTTTGATTTTCCTCCCTTTAAGTGCTAAATTAAAGCCCCAGTCTCCAAAGGAAGGCACATAACAATGATAAGGTTTAACAAAGTTAAAATAAGAATTTTTAATAGTTTGATTGATCGTCCAGAAAGATCGCGGAGCAAAATAACTAGAAGTTGACTGAACTGCTAAACCTCCTTGTGAGTGTAAACGATTATAAGCTAAGTTATAAAAATTAATGGTATATAATTTATTTAAGCTTTCATTATTTGGATCAGGCAAGTCAGAAATAATCACATCATATTTTTCCTTACTTTGCTCTAAAAATTGATATGCATCTTGATTATAAATAGTTACTTTTTTATTTGCTAAGGCATTATCATTAATAGCTAAAAGATACTTGTTATGTTGGGCCAAAGTAGTTACAGCTCGATCTAAATCAACTAAGTCTATCTTTTCTACTTCTGGATATTGCAGCAATTGCTTAACTACTAAGCCATCGCCCCCGCCTAAAACCAAAATCTGATGGTGCTCTTTGACTAAACTCATCACTGGATGCACCAAACTTTCATGGTAACGATATTCATCTTGGGAGGAAAACTGAATATTCCCATTAAGAAACATACGTAAATCCTGATTATCTTTAGTAATTACTATCTTTTGATACTTACTTTGCTGAGAATAAACTACCTTATCTCGGTATAATCTTTGTTCTAAATAGTTCTGAGTCTGCTGAGCTTGAGTAGTTCCATAAGTTAAAGCTAAAATTGCTATTATTAATAAGCTTAGGATTACTTTGGCCCTGTTAAATTGTTCTTGGTATTTAAAATAAATCACAACTGCTACTGCTAAATTTAAAAGCCCCATTAAATAACTTGTCATAATAAAACCTAAATTAGGTAATAAAATAATAGGAAATAAAATTGAGCCAACTAGACCTCCAACATAATCTATAGACATTAGATTTGCTAACACCACTTTTATATCTTCATACCTTCTAACTAACCTTGTTAACAGTGGAATTTCTAAACCAGTCAAAGAGCCAATAATTAAGATTAAAATATACATTACCAATTTATAAGAGTTACTAAGGGCAAAACTAGTAAATAATAAGACAGCAGCAAAACCACCAATCAACCCTAAAGCAATTTCAATTAATATAAACTTAGTCATTAGCTCTTGAGTGATATATTTAGATAATAATGATCCAACCCCCATAGCAGTCATAAACAGACCAATTGTAATTGAAAATTGCCACACACTATTTCCCAATAAATAAGAAGAAATACCTCCAATCACCAACTCATAAACTATACTAGCAATAGCTACAAAAAAAGTACTAAAAATTAACGGTAATACTGTTTTAATATCTTTAACTTTTTCTTCCATTATCTTACTCCTTTATTTACCGAATCCAAACCCACCGCTGCGAGATGGTGGATTACCGATATTTCCATTTCTCATTCTACTTCCCCAATGCGTAGTAATTATATTAGTATGCCTCCGATGAGCGTCATCATGTTCACAAACTTCTATAAGTGAGTTACCATCAGGACTTGGTTTGACAATTACCACTTCATCTTGATAAAGTAATACAGTTTTTCCACTAGGTTCATCAGCTTGGTCATATGGTTTAACTAAAGTAGTAATTTCATCTACTGTCTTATCTACATCCTGTTTTGATTTAAATATTTTTACATCATCATTAATTTTTTCTTTTAAGGTGAAATTATCCTCAATTTCATCTTCTATATCATTATATGAAAAAACCACATAGGAACAACCTATTATTATAGGTACAATTATTAATAGAAATAAAAATACACTTATCTCTTGATTAAAAAATTTCATATTTTTCCTCCTTAGATTTTTATACACTTAAAGTAGTAATCGTTTTTACAACTTGCTTCTCTTTAGTGTAACTATGATAAGTAATCCATTTTAATTCTTCATCAGTATTCATAATTTCAATACTAGTTACAGCATTATCACCTGGAAAGATATAATATAATTTGTTTTCCTCTTCTTGCTGGAGGGAATAATTAAAATCTTGATACTTATTTTGATTCTCAAAATTAATAATCCTTAAAGTGAAATTATATTTAATAGAATCTTCCAGCAGTCTACTATGTTCAAATCCTAAATTGATTTTTAAACCTTTGTTGTACAAAAAATCAAATTTTTCTTCAACCTTCACACAAGCTAAGATTTCAATTAATTTTTTATTAGATAATTCTATTTCTACTAAATGACTGCTTCCAATAATAGAAAAAGAAAATAAATAATCCTGCCAAGTAATAGCTAGAGTATCTAAAACATTTAATTGATGATCGAAATTTTTAGCTGTGAATAATTTATACTCTAAATCAGTTAGAGATTGTTCTTGATAATCTAGTTCACTCATCTTTAATTCTCCTCAACAGGATAAATTTCTAGTAAATTTTCTTCAATACTGCAGCCAATACTTATTTCTAAGGCCGATCCCCATCTTTCTACTGAAATCATTGCTTCTCCTGCTTGATAATCAGCATAATTCATTTTCTGACCTGTTTTAGCTCCTACTTTTCCTTTAGTTCTAATATTAGCCTGCCCTTTTTCAACTAAATTAAAAGTCTCTCCCTCATATTCCACTGCTGCAGGATAGCCTTGAGAAAAACTACTATATAATTGATGGTCAGACGGTAGTTTTTCAAATAATCCTAGCTCCAAACTATCATCATCTTCTACATAGAGCCAGAAACTCTGCTGCTTATCAGCTAAATGATAATCAGACCACTCATAACATCCTTCTTGATATTTAATGGTGCCTAAAATTTTATACTCATTTAAGTCATACTCGACTATATCACCTATTTCTAAATTAAGCACCGTCTTTTTATGATTTGTTGTCTCTTTTTTACTTTTGAACAGATCGAATAAACCCATTTTTTTAAACTCCTTCCTTTTTTTGTAATTACATTATACTATCTTTGCTTATATAAATCAAATCATCAGTAGTAGTAATTATTTCATCATTAGCTGGATTAGTTATTATTTCACCTTTTCGTTTGATTCCTAAAATAATAATATCCTGTTCCTGCTTATACTTATTCAATAGATCAATAAACTTGATACCGCTATCGTCTGCTGGTAATGGCAACATATAAATTTCATTGCCATTTTTATTAGATAGTAGTTCTTCAATAAAATTAGAAGTGCCCTCATAAAAGGCTGTTCTAACTAATAATTGACTATTTAACTGATTAGTAATAATAATTTCATCCACATTAGCATTAACAAAATGTTTTTTGTTCTGCCTATTTTCTACTTCTACAACAGTATAAATATCTGGATTGAGGCTTTCAATTGTTAAGGCAGATAATACAGTAGTGCTATCGTTAGCATCTTCATTGAGAACAATTGCTTTACTAGCCTTATCAATTCCAGCTCTTTTTAGTGTAACTTCATCATCTATATTCCCCCTGACAAAATGAATATTTTCTTTGTCAGGATAAGGGTCTTTCTCTATATTTGCTACTAAAACTATTTTTTGTTTCTCTTCTTCATTTAAAGCTTGAGCTATAACTTCTTGGGCTATTTTACACCAGCCGCAGATTACTAAATGATCATTATAACTTGCTTTCATTTCTCCAAACTCCTTTCTATTTTTTAATCTCATAAACAAATTAGCAAATTCGGCAGTAAAAGCCCCAAAAGTTCCAATGCCTAAAACCATTAATAAAATAGCAATGATTCGTCCGCGAAAGGTTACTGGGAATATATCACCATAACCGACTGTAGTCGATGTCACAATACTCCACCATAATGCATCTTCAAAAGTTTTGAGCTGTTGATTTGGTTCTACTTCTAAAATGAATAATGAAGATAATAAAATTATGGCCACAACAATAATAATTAGATTTCTCACTTTTTTAAAATTGATTTCTGTTTTAATATTTTCTAAATAACTAAATAATACTGTAATCATTCTACTCCCACCTTTCCACTACCATTATTTTACTTTCAATACAGCTGGTTGTTTTCCTTCTTTTTCCATAAATTAATTTATTCTTAACATGTGTCTAGTAGTAGATTAATTCGCAAAAAAATAAAAAAAGCTACCCCCTTGGCAACAAATTGCATCAGCCAATGAGGTAACTTCGCATACTTAAATTAAGTTTTCCAATCTATTAATATCCTAATTCTTCTCCTACTAAAATTACCTTAATTCTTCCTGCTGTTTTTGAATTTCTTGTGATCAACTTTTGACAGCAAATACAATCATCAACTAAACAATCATGACACTCTCCAGTTTCAGCACAAGGAGTATTTTGATCAAGGCGCATAGCATTAATTGGAGCAGCATGATTTCTAACTCTATCTAATGCAGCCTCTTCATCACTAACTACTTTATTCATTCCAGCAACAATAATTACATTTTTCGGACCATAAATTAAAGCAGCAATTCTATTGCCCCGTCCATCAATATTGACTAATTTACCATCTAAAGTAATTGCATTGGAACTCATAAAGTAATAATCAGTATTTAAAGCTTGATGATACATTTTATCTTTTTCTGCATCATTCTCAGCTTCAGAACGATCAATTGTATCATAGTCACCATTATTTAATTCTTCCACTAAGCCAATATCTTCAATAGTCATTGAACCACCCCAAGAAACACTAGTACCAGAATCAGCTAATTCTAATGCCTTATCAACAGCTTCTTGACGCGTAGAACAATAATATCCTTCAATATTTCTTTTTTCAAATTCTGCAATTATGTTTTGCGCTGTAGTTTGATAATATTCTTCTACCGGTTCCACAAAAAAACCTCCTTATAAGTATTATGATTTCTATTAATAATATATTATGTATTGCATATATAATTCCTGCTATTAAAGCTAATGATTATCTATATAAATCTAAGGCCAAGTTTAAGATTAAGTAAATCCAGCAAGTTTTTCTGAGTGGTATCAAATTTAGGTTATTAATGAGTCTTATCGCAATTAATAGTAACAACCTCAATTTAAGACCATTCCTGCCCCCACTCTAAAAGTAAGACTGCCTTAGATTGAGATGAAATTATTTCGGAGTGACTTTAAATTTGGTTTGATAATGAGTCTTAATAAAGTAAAAGGGGAATAAATTTTGATTTGCTTAATTTATTTTAATTAAGCTAAATTTATTCCCCTTTTACGAGTTTAGACGAATCAAACTAAATTTATAAACGAAGAAACAATCTCATCTCAATCCCGCCAGCCACACTTTTATAATTTATCTTGCCACTCTTTCTCCGTCCCATAATCAAACTTGTCCATCCATTTCCCGCAGTGTTTTTGTAATATTTGGGCTCGCTTTGGACTCCATTCCAGCCATTTAGGAAACTTTTTCTTTTTAGCATTCGAGTGTACCTTTTGGTCCATCAATTCCGGTTGATAATTAACTTCTTTAGTATATCCATCTTGAAAAGTACTGGAAAACTGCAACATATCAGTAAAGTAATCATCACGAGTTTCTGGATTAAATAGATCTTCAAAGCGATAGACCTTAAAGTTATCTGCTCCTTCTAACTTAGAGAATACAAATTCATTTAGATAATTATAATACCAACAGTATTTCTCAAACTTACTCATACTACTCCACTTATCACTATAGGGATCATCATCTAAATATCTAGCTTTTAAACTCAAATCTAAGCAATCTATATCCAAAGGGCCGTAAAGTATATATTCTAAAGTATTAAGAGCAGAACGGACGAAGTTTCTAGGATCTCTAATAATAAATACAATCTTACTATTAGGGAAGACTTCATCTAATAGATCAAGGGCGCCATACATATGCCCACTAGATTCCACGTAAACCCCTGAATCCAGCTGTTTCATTAACCCTTCCCGCATATTACGAATATATTCTTTAGCTTGCTTATCACTCACTACTCCTCGACAACGGTCTGTACTTAGTTTAAACATCGAATGGCTTGGCTGTAGTTGGCCCCATGTCATGTGATAGAGACCATAACGTTTTATTTGTTTTGGTAATTTATTTAATTTAGTTAACCACGGAGTGCCTGGTTCATGAATTGAGGTACAATCTGTAATCATTTCTGACATGACCCAAGCTAAAAATTGAGTCCCAGTCCGCCCCGTGGAAGATATAAAAACAGAATGTTGATTAAAAGAATTAATTACTAAAAACCTCCTCTTACATCACCCAAATCTTATCATCAGTTTCAGATGTTTCTCCTGCAATCACTTTATAATAGAGAGATTCAACTTTTTTAGCAAATTGTTCAGCTGATAATTCTTGTGCATCTTCATAAGCTTGCTTAACTAATTGTTTAGTCTTAATCTCATTAGATAATGTTTCCACTAATAACGCAGGCAATTCATTATCCTCTTTAAAGACCCGCCCATTAACTTCATCTTGAATCATATTTTCTAAATTCTTATCGTATTTTGCTACTACAGGAACTTCAGCCGCCATTGCTTCTACAAAGGTTAACCCCTGTGTTTCAGTAGTCGAAGCACTAACAAAGGCATCACCAAGTTGATAGTACTTACCGATTTCTTCCCATGGCTGTTCACCAGCAAAAACAACTGCCTCTGCAATTCCTAGTTCTTGGCTTAATTGCTCTAACTTATCTCTACTTGGCCCATCACCTACAATTAAGAATTTTGCCTCTGGTAACTCCTCTAAAAGTTGAGGGAATTGCTCGATAATTACATCAATACTCTTCTCTTCGGCTAAGCGACCAATATATAACACAACAGGGTCATCTTTATCAATACCTAAACTTTCTTTTAGTTTTATAACTTCCTGCTCCTGATAATTTTCCTTTTTAAATTTAGTCAATTTAATCCCAGTAGGTACTACTTGAATTTTATCTTCAACACCATAATTAGTTAAGGCTTCTTTTACTTTATCAGTTGGGGCAATAATTTGGTCACAGTTTTTACAGTAGAGTTTAGTTATCTTTTGGGCCAACTTAGAAGCAGATTCCATAAACTTACCGCCAGTGATATAATGCATATAGTCTTCATACATTGTATGATAGGTATGCACTACAGGTAAATCCAACACCTTAGCTATAAATCGCCCTAATAATCCTACAGAAAATTCAGTCTGTGTATGGATCAAATCTAAATCAAGATCTTTTATCTTCTTGATAATTTTATAAGATTTTAAGACCCCAAGTCGTTGTTCAGGAATTAAAGGCACCGAAAAACTAGATAATCTAATAATCCCTTCTTCAGATTCTTTCTCACAGCGAGGGTCATTAATGGTAATAATAGTTACTTGATGGCCTAATTTTTCTAACTCATCTTTTAACATTTTAGTAGACGTTACCACTCCATTCACCTGCGGCTCATACGTATCCATAAAAATTCCAATATTCATCTCAAATCCCTCCTAACTTTTAATCTAACTCTGGTCCCAAATTAAAGACTTTAAAACTGACTAGCCCCCCAAAAATAATGTAAGTGTAATAAGTGAAGAAACGCCATAGTGCAACAATAATCCCTACTAAAGAAGGATCTAATGTTTGCCCTAATAAACTAGCTAACACCGCTTCTACTCCACTACCTCCTGGAATTGGGATAAATAATACAATAGTATAAACTAACAACTGTAATAAAAACACATAACCAAGCGTCGTTTCTATATTAAAACTACTAATCACAAAATAAAGTACTGTAAATTGAGTAATCCACATTAAAGCTGTCAGTAAAAAACCTGATAACAATTGTAATTTACTGTCTTTTAAATACAACCATACAGTTTGATAAAAGATGCGCACTTCTCTAGCAACTCCACGTTTCCAACTATATCTACGATCTTTAGCTAACAGTTTGCAGGCTAAAGAAGTATTTAATAACCAAAACCATCCTGCTACTAAATATCGTGGATGATATAATAAAAAGTAAACAATAAAGATTAAAATGATGATAAATGTAATAATACTACTCAATAAAATTACTGGGCTCACATAGTTTGTAACAGTAGCAGTTAAATTGATTAAAACTAAAGGTAGACTAAAAGCAAAAAACAATAACCTAAAAATCAACTCTACTACCACAATAGCACTTGCCTCACCAGAAGAAATATCTGCTTTACTTAGAGCTACTATTTTAAGCGGTTGGCCCCCAATTCCTGAAGGAGTCACATTAGAAAAGAATTTACCGACTAATCCGATCTCAATCGCAGCAAGTAAAGGTAACTTAAAATCTACTCCCGAGGCTAAGACTTTTAGTTTTAAACCATTTAAAACCCAAGTTAACAACATCGCTCCTGCAACAATTACTAAATAAATCAAATTTAATTCCGTTAATGCTGACCATGTATTTTGATCAACTGTAAAGAAAGTAATAGCTATTAAAACTGCTAAACTACTTCCTACAGCTAATAATATTTTATTTTTAAACTGTTTCATTGTGTCCCCCCATATATTATATTAGAATGAACTTCAAACGAAAATCCCAAAGTGAACTAAATAAGCACAGGCAGTACCTAATAAGCCTCCCATTAATACATCAGATGGATAATGAACTCCTAAATAAACTCGAGAAATACCTACTAATGAGGCTAAAGCTAATAATATACACTCCCAGCCCCAAATTGGAGTAGAAAGACTTAAAGTAACAGCTACTGAAAAAGCTGCCGTAGTATGACCAGAGGGAAAAGAATAAGGTTCAAAAGGGATATTGACTTGATCTATATTTTTTAATGTAATGTATGGACGAGGGCGATTAGTAATTCTTTTAACCACATGAACAATCAAGTGACTAACACCTAATGATAATCCCATTTCTAACCCCAGCTTATAATCGATAAATAGAAAAACTGCTATTGCAGTTAAAATGGTAAATTTTGCCCCACCCAAATTAGTTATATAAGGCATTAAAAAGTCTAAAATTCTACAGCTAATTTTATTATAAATAAATTCTAAAATTCTGCGATCTCCAATCAATAGCGTTCCCGCCATCCTTCCTTTAGGTGATCTATCCACTGGCATCCCTCCTCTGGGGCTTCAACTTTAATAATAGCACTTTAATGTATTATCTGCAAATTACAATTCAATTATATAAAGCTAATATTACGAAAGGATTAAAAAAATATTAACTATCCGTAAATTCTGATGCTTTATATAATTAATTATCGCTTAATTGTAATAAACTAATATTTTCTAATTGTTGTTGATAATAACTAAAATTAGGTTTTTGTCGACTATAAAACAAATGTGCTTGACAGTTACAATCACTAGCACCAAAACCTAGCAAAGGAACTGACATATTATCATCAGTTTTTAATAATTCTGCAAAGTGATGTTCATAACGTTCCTCACTATAAAGATACCAAATAGATACTAAATTAGTTACAGCCCGCAAATAATCAATGTGCCAGTGGTTTTTCTTGTTTTTTTGACTATGTCTATTAACTCTTGCCTGCACTCCTCCGGGGCCAAGTGCACTACCAACATAAAGATAATAACCTGGTTGTAAGTCAAGTGTAGCTAATTTACCAACTTCAACCTCTTGCTCTTCATCATTATATAATACTAAAATGTAATTGCCAGGTTCTTTATCAATAGTTGCTACAACAGGATTATCAGACATCTTTTCTCCTCCCGGATTAATAAAAATTAGAGTTCGATTATTTCAGCATTCTCAATAGCTTCAGTAATTAATTCTTCTACCTCTAAATTCTCTTCACTAGCAGTTATCTGTTCCATTTCAGGATGTGTTTCAGGTGTATCAGGAACAAATACAGTACAGCAATCTTGAGCTGGCTTCGTAGATAATTTATAAGTGCCTATCTCTCGGGCCTTATTAATTATTTCTTCTTTGTCAAAAGCAATTAATGGGCGCAAGATAGGTAACTCAGCTATTTGATTAGTTACTTGCAGCGAATCTAAAGTTTGACTTGCTACTTGAGCAATACTTTCTCCTGACACTAAAGCTTTGCCGCCTCTATTTTTAGTAATTCTTTGCGCAATTTTAATCATCTGTCTGCGCATCACTAAAGTAATTAAATCAGCGTGACAGTGTTCATTAATCGCTGTTTGCACAGCAGTAAAATTAACAACATGTAACTTTAATTCAGGTTGGTAGCGGGCTAACTGTTCAGCTAAATCAATCACTTTTTCCTTGGCCCGTTCACTAGTAAATGGTGGTGTGTGAAAATAAATAGGTGTTATCTCTACCCCACGTTTCATAGCTAACCAACCAGCAACTGGACTATCAATTCCTCCTGATAACATCAATCCCGCTTTATCAGAAGTACCAACAGGTAAGCCACCTAACCCCTGCTTGTCTTGACTATATATATAGGCTTGTTGATCGCGGATTTCAGCTGTTAATTCTAAATCAAAGTCTTCTAAATCTACTCCTAGAGCTCCATCAGGAGTGTTTTCTAAAAGATAAGCTCCTAATTCTCTATTTAACTCCATTGTATCTAAAGTAAAACTCTTATTACTACGATTAGTAGTAATTCGAAATAATAATGGTTCTTTAGCTGTCGCTTCTAATTCTTCTTCAACTAATTTTAGAGCTTCCTCTTTTATATTTTCTACATCCAAAGCTGCCTTTTGCGCTGGACAAATACCAACTATTCCAAATACATCTCCCAGCTTCTTTAAAACATCTTCAGTTGCAAGATCAGTTTCTACAAAAATACGACCAAAAGTTTTGTATACTATTGGTTTAGCCCCTAACTCTTTCAAACTTTCTTCAATGTTTTCTATCAATTTATCTTCAAACTTATATCTATTGTTCCCTTTAATACCAATTTCTCCATATCTAATTAAAAACAAATTATCCATGTTCACACCTCTATATTATTTTTCTAAGCATAGTTATTTTCTCTTTTAATTTAGTAATTACAGTTTCTATTTCTGCTTCTGTATTAGTAGTTGATAAACTAAAACGAATTGTTTTATCAATTAAATCATCTGCTATTCCAATTGCTTCTAAAATATGATTACTGTCTTTACGTCGGGAAGAACAAGCAGCTCCAGTTGAAACATAAATATCATCTTCAGCTAAACTGTGTACTAAAATTTCTCCCCGAATACCAGCAAAAGAAATATTAGCAATATGCGGTGCTCCATCTCTAATAGCTGGTCCATTAAGAGTACTACCTTCAATTTCAGTTAAGATTCTATTAACTAAAGTTTCCTTTAATTGATACATCTGTTCTATCTCTTCTTTACTGGCTAATAAATCAATAGCTTTAGCAAAACCAGCAATCCCAGGCACATTTTCTGTACCAGGCCTTAATCCTTCCTCTTGACCACTACCACAAAAAATATTTTTAAGTCTTGTATCTTCAGCGGCATATAAAGCACCAACACCTTTTGGCCCATGAATTTTATGAGCACTAACAGAACAAATATCAATTCCTAAACGTTCAGGAAAAAAATCAATTTTTCCCAAGGCTTGAATACCGTCAACATGCAAATATAAATTTTGATATTCTTTTGTTAATTTGCTGATCTTATTTAATGGCTGAATAGTGCCTAACTCATTATTGACAGCCATAATACTTACTAAAATTGTATCATTATTTAGATATTCTTGCAATTGTTCTAAATCTATTTTCCCATTTTGATTTACATCTAGGTACTTTACATCCCAATCAGCTTCTAAACTTTTATAAACATTTAAAACAGAAGGATGCTCAATTTTAGTAGTAATAATCCGGTTACCGTAATTGCTTAAAGATTTAACAGTGCCTTTAATTGCTAGATTGTTTGCTTCAGTCCCTCCTGAAGTAAAATAAATTTCATCAGCCTTCACTTTTAATTGTTGAGCTAATTTCTTTCGTGCTTTCTTAACTATTTTTTCTGCTGCTAACCCCTTTTGATGTAGTGAAGAAGGATTAGCATAATTAGTCGTTAAAGCTTCCTGCACAGCAGTTGCTACTTCAGGAAAGGCTTTAGTAGTTGCTGCATTATCTAAATAAATTTCTGCCATGAACCATCCTCCTTATCAAAACTTAATTCGATTTATTAATCTTTTCTAACTCTCGTGCTACAGAATTTAACTTTTGCTCGGTACTAGATTCTTTATCACGCCGATCATCAATTTTAACATTAGTAGTTACTCTTTCCGCTCCGCTAGTAAAAGGAACTTCATGTAACTTCCTAATTGCTACTAATAAATCATCTATATCTCCTTCAATGATTGTACCCATTGGAGTTAATTCATACTCTACATTCTGATCTTTTTCTAAGACCTCTTGATATTTAGCTACATAAGGACTTAAACTAGTTGTTTCAGTTCCAATTGGAACTATAGTTACTTCTGCAATTGCCATATTTATCACTCCCTAATTACTTAATAGTGACGAGTAAAGAGTAATCAGTGATGAGTTAAAACCGTAAAGTCAAAACCTCAAAAGCCAGTTGAACCCTTTTGAAACGAAGGGTTTTGAACTTGATTTTGACTTTGCTTTTGAATTTCTACTCATCACTATTTACTCATTACTTTTTACTATAAAGCTTCACTCAAAAGTGAAGCTTTATATAGAAAAATCTACAACTTCTTGCAACTGTGAGGCATCATAACCATCTAATAGATCTTCTAAGTCAGCTAAGCTCTTAATCTCCCCTGCCATAAAGATTTTGATTGCTCGGTTTTTACCAATTCCCGGTAAAGATTCTAATTGAGAAATGCCAGCTTGATTGATATCAAATGGTGTCGGTAAAGCAGTAATTGAACGATAGCCATGATCAATTACTTTCACATCTAATTTTTCTCCGATTTCATAGTCACCAGGAATACCAACCAAAATAGGATAAGTACCAATTTGACGACCGAAGGCTACTTTGCCTTTATTTTCTTCAATAATTACCTCTTGTAAAATAGTCCCTTTAGGAAAAACTTTTTTTAATAGCGGTTCATTTATTTCTTGATTTATTTTTTCTTTATATTCTTTAAATTGATGTTGATTATAATCAGCAACTTCATAATCCCCCACAGGATTGACCTGACGAATATTAATTCGTCTCACTAATAAATCTGATTCTAAAATATCCTTTAAGAATTGATAATTCAATTCCATTGTTTTAGTTCTTTCGCCCTGCAGTCCATGTAATAGATTAATTCCTGGTAATAATTTAGGAACTCCCTCTTCTCTAAAGCCGCCAATTTGATTCATTATTTTAATAGCTTCTTTAGTTTTAGCAGGAGTAGTACCAATTTTATTCTCTTTAAGCACTTTTGGATCTGCTGATTCTAAGCCAAAAGCAGCAATATCACCTGCTGTATTATAGTTAGCAATTGTAGTTAATATTTTTTTAGCCCGCTGAGGATAATCAACAATATTACTAGGATTCATATTATCCATGTGTAATACTTTTAAATTAGGCGCTACTTCTCTAATTCCTTGATATAATTCTTCTATAGCATCAGGATTAGGAATTAGTTGCCCTTCTTTATTTTCAGCTTGATATAATAATAAATCAGTTTGACCACCTAATCTAAAGTAGCGATTACCGAGCTGATAGAGAGCCTCGATTTCACTAATGATCCCCTTTATACTGCGTTGATAAGTAACATCTTTAAACCCTTCACTACAAAATGAACAGTTTTTATCACGCGGACAGCCGCGGAATGTTTCTATTTCACACATCAATTCAGGGAAATTAGGATGCTTAGTAGTTAATTCTGCTCCTAACTGAGCCCATCTATCTATTAGTTGAGCTGCTTCTTCTTTTTCTAACGGATTTTCTCTGGTTAATTTTTCATAGACTTTAAGTCCTGGAATTTCATATGCAAACTCCTGGATGTTATTAATTTCTAAATCACAGTTAGTAATTGGACCGCTCAAAATAACTTCTTGTTCCTTTAAATCTTGGCCCAATGCTTCTATCTCTTCTAAAGAAATAGGCTTACCACCAAAATATTTACCTGGCACAGTAGTTCCTGCCATAATAATTATTAAATCTGCTTCTTGTAATTTATTCCACTCCTGTTCTTGGTTACTGCGAAATTGGTCAATTGTTAAATAATAAATTTCTTCTTTATCCAATCCACTATCCTTTAAAGCCCCATACGTATAACGCAGATGAGGAGCTAAATAAGGAGGCACCCCTAAACAGGAGGGTTCATCTAAATAACCATCTAAAATTGCAACATCCATAACCTATAACTCTCCTTTATTCTCTAATTTACAGTACTAATATTATATCAACTCTTAGAAAAAAATTAAAGGACTGCTCAAGATTATAATTTGACAGATTAGAGTTCAAAGAATAAACTATTAATAGTTGGAGGTGGAAAAAATGAAAATTGGCGGACGAGCTTATCGTAATGGTTTAATTTTATTTGGAGAAAATTATTCCGTGAAAGCCTATTATCAAGATGGACGTTTAACTTATACTGTAGGTAAAAATACACTGCAGGATAATAAATTTATAAATACAGTAGAAAAAATACCTATATTAAGAGGGATTATGAAATTACTCCTCTCTCTTTATTACTTCTTTAAAGAAGCTGCAGGGAACCCTAAAAAGTTTTGGCCTATTTTAACTATTTTAGGAGTCGATATTGCACTAGAATTCTATTTTATATTTTTTCCTACTAGTAGTACTAAAGTAGTTAATAGTATCTTTTTCCTGCCACCTATATTCTATTGGGCCGCCTTAGTCGGACTAATATTTCTTTTAAGAAACACTTTATTAAAAGAAATATTTAAATTTCATGGGGCAGAACATAAAGCAGTTAACTATTATCAAGCAGATTTAGATGGGCAAATAAATGATCACTCGCGCTTGGCTAGGAGATGTGGAACTAATTTAATTGTTATTTTCTTTATTTTAATGATAATTTTAGAAGGTTTTGGCTTTGGTTTTAATTTTCTATTAGAAACACTGCTATTATTAGGAGTTGCCTATGAACTATTAATGATTATCCCTGATACAATATTGCAAATCCCATATTTATTACAGCGATTTACAACTATTGAACCTGATGAAAAACATTTAAAAGCAGCTCAAACAGCATTAGAAGTGTTACTTGCTTATGAAAACGAAGAAATATAAGATTATTAAATCAATAAAAATATTCTAAAGTGCTGAGTTTTTAAACTCAGCACTTTTTATTAGTAAAACCTTGCAAAATATATTTGATTTTTAGGTTTTTATTTTACTCTTTTACTCTTTACTAATCACTAATTGCTAAATTGCACTCTCTTTCCAAGTGCCGAATTTAAACCAGATAGTTGCTAACAGAGCACTTAAAAAACTTTCTATAGCAATACCCCACCAAATTCCTGCAGCCTGCCACTGTAAAATATCAGTTAATAATTTAGTGATTGGAATTCGCAGCCCAAATAATGATACTCCAGCTAAAACCATAGCAATTCCTGTATTTCCTGCCCCTCTAAAGGAACCTCCTAATACAATCTTAACTCCTACAAAGCCAAAGGAAATACTTAACACCCGCACTAAATCACTACCTATTTCAATTACTGCAGGATCATTATTAAAGATTGCAATAATTTGAGTAGCAAAATTAAAAAATAAGATCCCTAAAATAGATAATAATCCAAACACTAATCCGGCACTAACCCAGACACTTTTTTCAGCCCGTTCGATCTTATCTGCTCCTAAATTTTGGCCGACCATTGTAGTCGCAGCACGAGCAAAGCCCCGCGAAGGCATCATAATTACTGATAATACTCTCATCCCAATACCATAGGCGGCTACTACTGCAGAACCATAGTTTGTTACAATCCCCATCATTGCTGTCATTCCTAAAGCGCGAATTGACATTTCTCCCGCCGATGGAAAACCAATTTTAATAATTCTTTTTATGTACTTCCAATCGGGTCTTAAATATTTAAGTCGTAAATGGATTCCTTTCTGACCAGTTAATAAAATAAAAAGACCTACTAATCCAGCTACTGCTCTAGAAAAGATAGTTGCTATGCCTGCTCCTAAAACCTCTAAACGCGGAAAAAATCCCCAGCCAAAAATCAAAAAGGGATCCAAAATTATATTTAAGATAGTTGAAGCTACCATCATCCGCATGGGAGTTTTAGTATCGCCATAACCTCTTAATAAGGCTGAAAAGATAAAGAAAAGAAACATAAAACTAACTCCACCCATGATTATATCTAAATAACCTTCAGCGGTAGTCAATATTTTATCAGGAGTTCCAATCAATTCTAATAATTGACGGTTGAATCTAACCCCCACAATAGAAAGTATAATTGAAATAAACATTACAAAAATTAAGATTTGACTGGCAACTTTATTAGTTCGTTCTTCATCTCCCGCTCCTTTGTACTGAGAAACTAAAGTAGTCCCAGCTACTGTAATTCCTCCTCCAATAGAAATTAATAAAAAGATAATCGGGAAACCAACTGATAACGAAGCAACAGCATCTGCTCCTACTTTACCTAACCAAAAAGTATCGACTAAGTTATATAGCACCTGCATACTATTACCTATCATAATTGGTACTGCTAATTTCCAGAGTGTTTTTAAAATTGAACCTTCAAGCACATTTTCTGCATCGATATTACTAGATTTACTTTTGTCTAATTCAGCCATTCTAGATCCTCCTTTATTACTTTGACTAAGTAGTCAACACTTTGATTTTATCGAAATTTAGATTAAATATCAAATTTTTGTTGCAATTACGTAGTTTAGATTGTATAATCTACAAGTGTTGTCTACATATCACAAACATATGTCAGGAGGATGAATACAAATGAAGAAATTTGGTTTATTACCAAGATTAATTGTAGGTATTATTATTGGTTTAATCGTAGGAACTATCTGTATGAATGCACAAATTGAATGGCCAATTGAATTATTCAAAACTTTTAACAGTATTTTTGGTAGCTTTTTAAATTACATTATTCCATTTATTATTTTAGCTTTTGTAGCGCCTGGAATTGCAGAATTAGGCAAAAAGGCAAGTAAACTATTAGGACTAGCAACAGGAATTGCTTATTTGTCTACGATTATTGCAGGAACTTCTGCCTTTTTTATTGGTAAGTCTTTACTACCAATTTTGCTTAATGGCAGTCAAGAATTAAACAAGGTAGATAAAGCAGTTAAGCCATTATTTGAAATTAATATTCCACCATTTATGAAAATTATGACTGCCTTAGTTACAGCCTTTATGATTGGATTAGGTATGGCTAATGCTGAAGAAGATTACTTGTACAATGTAATTAAAGATTTTCAAGAGATAATTCAAATGGTGATTAAAACAGTAATTATTCCTTTATTACCAGTTCATATTGCAGGTATTATTGCTAATATGAGTTATGTAGGTAAGGTAGCATCTACTATGGCAGCCTTTGGAAAAGTTTTTATTTTGATCTTAGGGCTACAAATTTCTTATGTGATTGTACAATATTTAATAGCTTGTCAGATTGGTAATCGCAATCCAATTACAGCTATTAAAAATATGTTACCAGCTTATTTCACAGCAATTGGAACTCAATCTTCGGCTGCGACAATTCCTGTTACAGTGCAGTCAGTATTAGATAATGATGTTAAAGAAGATATTGCTGATTTTGTAGTGCCTTTAGGAGCTACAATTCACTTAGCAGGTGATACAATTACTTTAACTTTAGCTTCTATGGCTGTAATGATGTTACATGGTCAAACAGTCACATTTGGAGCTATGATGCCGTTCATTTTAATGCTAGGAATTACTATGGTTGCTGCTCCTGGTATTCCAGGTGGCGGAGTTATGGCTTCTTTAGGATTATTAGAAGGTATGCTTGGCTTTGGTGCCACACAGAAATCATTAATGATCGCACTGCATTTGGCCCAAGATAGTTTTGGTACAGCTTCAAATATTATGGGTGATGGTGCAATTTCAATTATCATGGATAGCTTATCTGATGATGAAGAATAAATATATCTATTAAATAACAGAGGCCTTTTTGGCCTCTGTTATTTTACTTTATGGAATTATATTCCCCAAAACAGTGCAATAAAGACAGGAATGATAAATGATAGTATAAGTAATAATGGTGTTCCTACAACTATAAAATCTTTGAACTTATAACCTCCTGGTCCATAAATCATTAGGTTAGTTTGATAGCCAATGGGGCTTAAAAAGGCTGAACTAGCTGCAAAAGTTACTGCTAAAACAAAAGCAAAAGGATTAGCCCCTATTTGATTAGCAGCTCCTACTGCAACTGGTATCATCAATACAACACTGGCATTATTACTTATGACACTAGTCAATACTGCTGTAAAAAGGTAAAACAGACTCAGAATAAATACTGGTGGAAAAACTCCAGTTGCCCTTAATAATTGCTGGGCTATAAATTTTGCAGTTCCTGTTTGTTCAATTGCTACTCCTAAAGGAATTAATCCGGCTAAAAGAAAAAACACTTCCCAATTTATTGCTTCATAAATCTCCTTAGGTTCTACTAATTTACTAGCAACCATTGCTATTACTCCACCTAAAGTAGCAATCGAAATTGAAACAATATTTAATGAAGCCAGAGTGATTACAGCTCCTACAATAGTTAAACCAAGGAAAATATCAGATTTTTTATAATCTGGTAGTTCAGAGCTTTCTTCTTCAATAATAAAGTTTTCATTATTTTCTAATCTATCTAAAGTAGATTCTGTAACTAAAAGAAGTAATACATCACCTGACCTAAGAGTAAAATCTTTTAATTGATTATGAGTTATTCTTTCTCCATGACGAATAGCAAGCAAACTAGCATTATAGCGTTCTAGGAAGTGCACATCATTAATGGTTTGTCCAGCTATAAAAGAATTATCAGATATAACCAATTCGACAACTTTTTGTCCCTGCACTGAATCTTCTAATTTATTCTGACTAACTTGAATATCAGGTAATAATTTAATTCCTTTTGTGTCTACAAAGTCTAATAAAGTAGTTCGATTAGCTCTAATCACCAAATGATCTCCTGCACGAATAGTTTTAACATTTAAAGGTTCCATAAATTGCTCTTCGGCCCGAGTTATTTGTACTATATCTAAATCTTCATCTGCTTCTTTAAATACTTCTCCAATACTTTGACCTAATAAAGGAGAATTCTCTTTGATTTCTACTTCAGTTAAGAACTTCTCCATTTCATAACCTTCCATTAAATCTTGATCTTCAGAAGTTATTCTTTCTGGAGTTAAATAATATCCTAATGTCATTAAATATATAAGTCCTACTCCAAATGCTATAATTCCTAATTTAGTAAATTCAAACATTCCAAAGGGATGATTAATTAAACGCATTGAAACTTCACTAGCTAAAATATTAGTCGATGTTCCTAATAAAGTCATAGTCCCTCCTAACATAGATGCATAAGAAAGAGGAATTAATAACTTTGATGGAGATACATTAGTCCTACGAGCAAGATTAGTTACCATTGGAACAAAGGCTGCTACTACGGGTGTATTATTAATAGCACTAGCAGTCAGACCTGTTAAACCTGCAATTGTACCTACTTGTTTCTTTTGATTATTACCAACAAAACTTTCTATTTTACTACCTAAAATCTGCACTGCTCCACTATTTTGAATTCCTCTACTTAAAACAAACATAGCCATAACAGTTACAGTAGCATTATTACTAAATCCTGATAATGCCTGATCTGTAGAAACTTTAGTCCAATTATGTAATGATGCTAACATGACTGGAATTGATAATGAAATAATTCCTATAGGAATTGGCTCCCAAATAAATAATACTAAAATTAATATAATTAAAAAGCTTACTACAGCAATTTTGCTATTAAAAGCAGGAGGTTGAAGATTTAACTGATTCGAATTACTTGCAGCATTAATTATACCTGAATTAAAGCTAATCAATATAATAGTTAATAATAATATAAAGTATATATTTCTTTTTTGATTCAAGATTTTAGAACCCCCTTTCTTTAAAGATCTATTCTTAGCAAATATAATTTTAAATATCATTTTACATTATTAGCTACTAAAACACAAAAATCTCCATCTAAATAATACCATATCATATAATGCTAGTCAATATCTATATAAAGTGTAGCTTTTGGATTGAGATAAAAATAGTTTCTTCGCTCCTAAATCTAGTTTGATTCGGCTAAATTCGTATAATAAGCTGCAATTTAGTTTAATTAAATTAGAAATTAAACTTTCAAAATTACAGCTTATTATACTTCATTAAGACTCATCTACAAACTAGATTTAAAGACGCTACGAAATAATTTTATCTCAATCCAAGGCAGTCTTACTTTAAGTGTGGGAGCAGGGATATACCATTTTGGGATTGCTTATTTTTTGGTTATGCTTTTTGGTTTTGTTTTCCATTTAGCTAATAACTAGTCAAAATCAAAAGATTACAATTAAAACAAAACTAACTTGATAAGATAGTCCCTGATCTCACTATTAAAGTAAAACTATCATTAGATGGCTGAGCAAGTTTTTCGTAGTGGCATTAAATTTAGGATGTTAATGAGTCTTAATGAAGTGAAATTGATTTTACTTGAATGAATTTTAGACGAATCATCCTAAATTTTTTAACGAAGAAATGCTTGCTCAGCCATCTCAGAAGCTACACTTTATATAGATACTATTTAACTTTAAGCGATTATTATGGTATAATCTAGAATAGCATTAAATTATGAGGTGATAGCAAATGAAGAAAACAATTGGCGTTGATATTGATGCAGTATTAACTGCGGAAGGAACAGGAGAAGAAAATATCTGGCACCGTCATTTATGTGATTATTTCAATTTAGATGGTAGAAAAAGTAATGATTATGATTTTACCAAGGCTTATGATATCACTGAAAATGAAATCAAAGATTTTATGGCTTCGCGGGGAATGAAAGTTTTTCGTAAAGTCCCTCCACGACCTAAATCTATTTCTGTTTTAAAGGAGTTAAAAGAAAAAAATTATAATATAATTTTAGTTACTGCTCGAGAAGCAGAGCTTAAAGATTTAACAGCAGAATGGTTGGCTAAACATGATATCCCTTATGATGAATTAATCCATAGTGAGCAAAAGGCTGATGTTTGTGAGGAAAAAAATATAGAGTTGTTTATTGATGATCGCTTACAAAATTTATTGCCAATTAAAGAACGATTAAATATTCCAGTTTTATTAATGACTATGACTCATAATCAAGACTATAAAGGAGACATACCTCGAGTAGAAAGTTGGCTAGATGTAAAAGAAAAAATAAGTTACTATTTAGATTAAACAGAAGTGGGTTTTAACCCACTTCTGTCTTTTTATTAATCGAGTTTAAATCATTTTTCATATCAATTAGCAAAAGAATTATTTCTCCACAAGCATAGAGAAATAGAGCTTGAAACATCCCAAATAAAATAGGAAATAAATTATTAAAAATTATAAAGGCAGAATTCTGTCTGTTTATATTTTCAGGTTGATTCACTACATTAACAAAAGTGATAAATGATGTAAAAATAATCGATATTATTGCTAACACCTTAAAGGCAGTAGAAATAATTTCTAACGCCTTATAACTATCCTCGATTTTAATCCCCCCCTTTCTAAGCTAAACAAAATATTCTATTTCTGCTTGAGGAAAATTCTCTTTTATTCTTTCTTCCATAAATGATTTCAATTCCTCTTCTTGATCTTTGGGATAAACATATTTCCCAAATCCTTTGTGATGATAATCCTCTTTATTTAATTTTAGTTTAGTATTAGGAAAACGAGCTTCAATTAATCTTTTGGCCCGCGTAGAAAAACGATACTGAATCAATTCAAAACTTAATCGCTGATCTTGGGGATTATCTAATTTGTCTTTTAAAGTTGTTAATAACTCTTCATACCCTTCTTTCCACTCTGGATACATAATTAAGGGGGCTATAATAAAACCTAGAGGATAGTCTGCCTTTTGAATCTTAGCTGCAGCAGCAATTCTTTCAGCTAAAGAAGATGTTCCATGTTCAAAATTTTTAATTATATATTCAGGATTAATACTAAATCTGAATTTAGTACGACCTTGATGATTAACATCTAATAAATTATCTACAAACCCAAATTTAGTAACTACTCTTAATCTACCTTTAGGCTGCGTAGCAAAATATTCAATTGTTTGACGTAATGAATCAGTTAAATGTTCAACTGCTAAAGGATCTGAAGAACTACTAGCTTCAAAAGTAACTATTTCTCCTCTACCCTTCCGGATATGCTTTTTAACTGCTTTGAGTATTTCTTTAATATTGACATAAATTCTAGGATAAACAGCTGAACCTAAATTAGTAGACAGATAACAATATTCACACTTTCCTGGACAACTAGTTGTCGTTACTAATCTATAATCTGCAGAAGGTTGGCATGATTTAAAGTTTAATGTTTTTTTAACTCCCACTACTAATGTTTCCTTGGCCCAATTAAATAATTGCAGCGGAGACATTTGTTCCTCAGGGCCAACTCTATTATGCGATTTGATATATTCGACACTTAACTCATCATCTAAAAATTTCTTTTCTAGTTTTTTTCCTAATGGATATTTAAGTGCTTCTTTCTCTATTAATAAACGTTTAGGATAGAATTTTTTCAATTTTATTGCCTCCAATATTAATTAGCTTGTTTAATATTAGATTATGTAATTTAAAGTCTTAACATTCATTTTAATTCAGTTTTAATAATTAATTGTAAGTCAAAATATAATTCTTAAACGATAAAAAAGGAGTGTCAGGGGAAAATCCCAACACTCCTTTAAAATATTATCTTTATTTAAATATTCAATTACAGAAAACTAATTTCATTATCCAACAAAGCAGCTAATAGTTTGACACTATTTTCTACATCATCAATATCAACCATTTCTGATGGAGAATGAACATAACGGCAAGGTATAGAAACTGCTCCTGCTAATACTCCATCTTTAGTTAACTGCATGCTACCTGCATCAGTACCACCATACTTTAGTACTTCTAATTGATATGGTAGCTCATTTTCTTTTGCTAAATCAATTAATAAGTTCTTAACTTTAGGATCAGCTAAAACAGATCTATCCTTAACTTTAATCGCAGGTCCTTCACCTAAAGAAACAGACATTCTTTTAGCTTCCGGCATATCACCAGTTAATGTAACATCTACAGCTAATCCTAAATCAGGCTCAATATTATAAGCAGCTACTTTAGACCCTCTAGTACCCACTTCTTCTTGCGTAGTGAAAACAAAATAAGTATCATATTCTGGAGTGTCAATTTCTTTTAAGGTTTCAATTAAAGTCACACACCCAATTCTATCATCTAAAGATTTAGCTGTTACCCTTGTACCTAAATCTTGAAATTCTCGATAGTAAGATGCAGTATCACCTAAAGTAACTTTTTCTTCTGCTTCTTCTTTATTTGTAGCTCCAATATCAATATATAACTTATCATAATTTAATTTTTTAATATCATCTAATTGTCCTTCTTTATCAATTACTCCTGGCGTTTCACCATTAAATAAAACTCGAGCCCCTAATAACATATAAGGACTAATTCCTCCAACTCTATCAAACCTGATAAATCCATCTTCATCAATGTGATTAGCGATTAATCCGATCTCATCCATATGAGCTGCAAGCATAACTTTTTTATCTTTCTTGCCTTCTTTTAGTGCAATTAAGTTTCCTAAAGCATCAGTTTCTATGTTATCTACTTCATCCTTTATTTCTGCTTTAATTATTTCTCTTATCTGTTCTTCATCTCCAGATGGTCCATAACTTTCTACTAATTTTTTAATCAAGTTTTTCATAGTTAAAACCTGCTTATGAAAATCTATGCAAAACTATACATAGACCACAATCATACAGGATTAGATTGTGTTAGGTATAATCGCTTGATTATAATCTTCCCTACTGCCCTTAATATTTACAATATTAAGGTACTAGAAAGATACAGGTGTTACCCGTCCCTAAAATTCAAATTCTAGGCAAAGTCCTTTCTCTATGTGGTGCTTTGCCCTATCTAAACTATTGGAAAATTAATTCTTTCAATCAGGTTATAATTATTAAGCGATTTCCAACAACCTTTTCCTGTATCTAGAATATGCATAGTCTTTGCTATAAGCAGGATTTTCACCACCTTCCTTTTTAATATTTTAGATTGATTTTTTATAGCTTTTAAAATATTTCATTCTATCACCTCTTAAATATAGGATACCCTATATTTAAGCAACAAATTAAAAAGTATTTTGCCTTGATTTGAATAATTTTACATCATTATTTTGCAACTGCTTAAACCTCCTGTAGCCAATTCTTGACAGAATTGATCAACTAATTTAATTGTATTTTGAAAATCATTTAAATTAATTAATGATGCTGGTGAATGAATATAACGACTAGGTACTGAAATAGTAGCTGTTGGAATACCTTCTTTAGTTAGATGAATAGTTCCTCCATCAGTACCAGCGCGAGTAGATTTTCTGAATTGATAACTAATCTCTTCTCGATCAGCAATTTCTATTATCTGCTGAACCAAGTCTTTATTAGCAATCATAGCGCCATCACGCATTGTTAGGGCAGGTCCTTGGCCCAAAGTAGTAGAATAGCTCTGCTCTTCACTATCAGGCACATCAGAAGCTGTAGTTCCTTCTAATACTAAAGAAAGATCAGGGTTAATATCATAACTTACAGCTGTAGCTCCTCTGGCTCCTACTTCTTCCTGCACTGTAAAGACACCATATAGTGGAAAATCATAATTGTTCTTTAAAATTTGAATTAGAGTAGCACATCCTACTCTATCGTCAACAGCTTTAGCTTTAGCAGTATTATCACCTAATTGTTGATATTGAGTAGTGAATCCAACCATATCCCCAATGTTAACAGCTTTTTTAGCTTGCTTTTTATTTTTAGCTCCAATATCAATATATAGTTTTTTATAATCTAGTACTTTTTTTCTTTCTTGAGGCTTTTGGAGATGAATAGCTTTAGCCCCAATTACCCCTGTCACTTTATCTTCTCCTACAACTACTTTTTTAGAGACTAACATTCTTTTATCTATACTTCCAATCGGTTTAAAACTTAACAAACCATCGCTGGTTATATCAGTAATCATCAATCCTATTTCATCCATATGGGCTGCTAACATTAAAGTTGGCTTGCTTTCATCTCCAGGCTGATAGGCGATTAAATTACCTAAAGCGTCAGTTGTTATTTGATCTACATCATCTGCTAATTCTTCTTTGATTATATCTCGTACTTCTGTTTCTTGACTAGAAACACTAATTGCTTCTGTTAATTTCTTTAAAAGCATTGCAATCCCTCCACAAATTCATCATTTAACTCTCTAATAAAACGAGCTAATAATTTTCCTGATCTTTTAATATCCTTCATGCTAATTGTTTCTACTGATGTATGCATATAACGCAAAGGAATAGAAATTAAAGCAGTAGGAATTCCTGCTCTAGTAACTTGAATAGCAAAAGCATCTGTTCCCCGCGGAGTATGAGATGGTTCTACTTGGTATTTAATTTCATTCTTTTCTGCAATATCTTTTAATTTAGAAAACATCTTGGGATGAACATGCGGGCCAAATCCAATGGCGCTCCCCCCACCTAATTCTGCAGCATCTTCTGAACTAACTCCTGGCATAGTACCATGGCAAACATCTATTGCAATTCCAATATCAGGTACAATACCATAGGTACTAGTAGTTGCTCCTCTCACACCTACTTCTTCTTGTACAGTTGCTACAGTATATAAATCAGCCTTGTGGTCAATATTTTTTAATTCTTGTAAAGCAGTTAGCATTACTAAAATTCCTGCTCGATCATCTAAGGCTTTTCCAGTTACGCGATTATTTTTTAATTCTTCAAATTCACGTTTAACAGTAACTACATCTCCAATTCTAACTTTTTCCTTAACCTCTTCTGCTTCTAATCCTAAATCAATATACATATCGTCCATTTTATATGCTTTTCTTCGTTCATTTGCGCTTTGTACATGAGGAGGTTTGGCCCCAATGATTCCTTGTAGTTCTTCTTGACCTAACACAGTTACTTCTTGGCCTACTAAAGTTCTTTGGTCCACTCCCCCCACAGAAGTAAATCGTAAAAAACCTTCATCTTCAATATCACTAATCATTAATCCTATTTCATCCATATGAGCAGCAAACATAACCTTAGGTCCATCTTGTTCAGAACCTTTTTTACAGGCAATAAGATTACCTAAATTATCATATTTAATTTCATCTGTATATTCTTTCAAAATATCTTCTACCTGCGTAGTTATGTTCTTTTCATGACCTGAAACACCATTTGTTTCAGATAATTGCTTTAATATTTCAACATTATCATTCATATTTTTCACCTCTATCTATGTAATATTATTGATTATTAAAAATAAAGTTTAGCAATAATGATTAATAAAACAAGAATTAATCCACCTAAAAGCATAATCGTTATTAAATCATTACTAAAAACTCCATCTTTTTTTTCATCAGCCTTTTGTAGTCGCTCCATTTTTTCTTGCTCAGATTTAGGAGTGGCTAATTTAATTTCCGGTTCAATATAGATCTTACCATAAACATTAGAACTAAGACGCATTAAGACTGAATAGCGTTCTGATTTTTCCTTATAGTTAATTCCTTCAATTGTGCCTGCTACTGCTCCTACGTCACTACTTAATAACTTATTTAGATATTGACCCATTTCTCTTTGGTCAACTACTTTAACTAATAGTTCATCACCAACATCTAAATCAGTTATTTTATAACCAAAAGTAGGCGATACAATAGGAATACAGTTAAGAGTAATATTGACCCCTAGTTTACCATCTCCATCCTCTTCCTCATCTTCCACTTCATTGTTTTCATCAGATTCAAAAAATTCAGGATGAATTTTCTTTAATTGCGTTTCTGTTTTTGCTTTAGCACGTAATCGCAACTCTACCTCTTCTTCTACTTTATCTTCAAATCTAACTTTAAGGGCTTGAGTAATACCACTAATATCATTATTTTTAGCTTGATCTAGAAACTCAAATAATTTTGCTGCTTTAACTTGGTCAGTAAATAATAGTCTTAATTTACTAGCTTGCTTTGGGTTATCATTATCTATTTGTTTGATAGTTTTTAAAAATACATTACTATCAACTCTTAAACTAATATTAGTATCTTCAGCTTCGTTACTAATAACTACTTCAGTTTTAAGAATTTCTCCTTCTTTGCCATCAGCAATTAAAAGGAATAACCCATAATATTTATTATAGCCCCCAAAATTAAACTTTCCTTGAATTACTAAATATTTTTTATCAACATATTGTTCCATTTTTAAGGCCTTATCTAAATCACCTTCTGCTAACTTTAAAGCCATTTCTGCAGAAGCATTATCTATTTCTAGTGTATCTGCAACTACTTGTATTTTTTCTGAGTCCATAATTTAATCAGCCCTTTATTTATGTTCTAGCATAAATGATTTGATTTAAATACAACACCTAAATTATAACAAAGAACAGAGAGTAAAACAACTCTCTGTTCTTTGTGGTAATTTTTATTGTGACTGTTCTTTGCTTTCTATTTGATTATTTTCTCGTAATTCATCTATAAGCTCTTCTAATTCATTAATTTTATTACCATAACTTTCCCAATTTCCCTTTTTCAATTCACTTTGAGCATCTTCATAAGTTGAAATCAAGTCATTAAGCAATTGATTATTAAGCGTTCCTATTGGAACATTTTGCTGCTGTTCATCCTCTTCTAATATTTCCTCAGGATTTTCAACTCCAAAGATGCGGAGTAAAGCTCGATCTAAAGTTGTATCCATAACTACTTGATCACCATAAGCAACAATAATTCTTTTTAATTCAGGTAATTTGCTCTGGTCTGATTGCAAATAAATTGGCTCTACATAAAGAATTGATTCATCGATAGGAATAGTTAATAAATTACCTCTAATAATACTTGAACCTCGCTGGTCCCATAAACTTAATTGTTCAGAAATACTTGATTCTTGGTCAATTCTTGATTCAATTTGCCGCGGTCCATAGACCAATTTGCTTTTAGGGAATCTATACATGATTAGTTCTCCATCAGATTTACCACCTAACCAAGCAATCATATTATCTTTATTTCTAGGAGTAAATGGTAGCATCGTTAAGAACCGTTCTTTTTCTTTATCATCCGGCAAATTCATGAGTGTATAATAAGGCTCGACATTAATAGATTGACCTGCATAATTTTCTTTAGGTAATTCCCACATATCCTCTTTATTATAAAACACTTTTGGATCTTTCATATGATATTTTTCATACATATTTGCTTGTATCTTAAATAATTCTTCAGGATAGCGCAAATGATTCTTGATCTCTTGTGGCATTTTATCTTTAGTTAAAAATAAATTTGGGAAAATCTTTTTATAAGTTTGTGCTATAGGATCAGATTCATCAACTATATAAAATTTCATTTGTCCAGAATAAGCATTAGTAACAACTTTTACTGAGTTTCTAATGTAATTACCCCATCGTTGTGGTTCAGAATAAGGATACATATTACTAGTAGTATATGCATCTTGAATCCAATATAATTGTCCATCAGCTACAACTACATAAGGATCACTATCATATTCTAAAAATGGAGCTACTTTTTTAACTCGCTGTTTTATATTACGGTCAAACATTAATTGACTTTCAGATGTGATATCATTATTTAAGAATAATTTTAAAGTTCCATATTTAATAGAGAAGCTAATCTTTCTTAATAAATTGCTTAATTTAACTCCTCCTTCTCCTTGATAAGAAGTATATTTATTTTTATTACCTTCTGGGTAATCAAATTCTTGTGCTTTTGTATTAACAATAACATATTCATTTGTTTGCTCTCCATAATAAATTCGTGGCTCTGTAATATCAATTTTTTCACTTTGTGGTGGAATATCTTTTATTGTAAATTTAGGTGCTCCCCCAGGTGTTTTTTCACTAACTGGACTCATAGCTACTCCAAAACCGTGAGTATAGTTTAATCGTTTATTGACCCAACTTTGATTTGCAAATGATTTTTGGTCTAATTCTCGTGCTCCTAGCATTACTTGTCTTAACTCCCCGTCAATTTCATAACGATCTACATCAATGTCATTAAAAGTGTAATAAGAACGAATCTCCTGTAATTGACTATAAGTTGATTTTAAAGGTCGGGGATCCCATAACCTAATATTGTTATAAGTCGCTTCATTATTTTTAATTTTTTCATAACTTAAATTCTCTGAAACTGGGAAATCTTTTTCTACAATTTTATCTAAATTATACCCCTGTTGTGTGTGTTTGATATTGTGTTTAATATAAGGAGTTTCTCTATTCAATTCATTAGGTTCTACTTGATACTGTTGTACAAAAGCAGGATATAAACTTCCTAATAAGATTGAAATTACAATTAAAGAAGCTACTCCAATAGCAATTAATTTAAATTTCTTAATAAAAATATTAACTACAATAAATAATGATAAAACTAATGAAACAACTGCTAATACTTTTAATGCTAAAATTTGAGCATGTACATCTGTATAACTAGCTCCAAAAGCTACTCCTCGGTCAGAGTAAAGTAGATTAAACATATCTAATCTATAACCCCAAGCTTTAATAGCAAAGAATAAAGCAGCTAAAATTGAAAAGTGGTTTTTAGCTTTATGACTAGAACTGATTTTTCTCAAAGCTGAATTACCACTACTAGTAATAAAGTAAATAACTCCCACAATAATAGCAGTTAAAATAATTAAGAAAGAAAACAACTGATATCCTAACTGAAATAATGGCAATTTAAAAATGTAAAAACTAAGATCATTATTAAACAAGGGATCTGTCATATTAAAGGGAGTAGCATTAAAGAATTTCAAAATAGTCTTCCAACTATCTAAGCTAATACTACTAAATACAAATCCAATCACTGCACTAATAAGCAAATAAATAATATTTAGCCTTTGCGGTGATAAAAATTGGGTGTACTTATTTTCTTGTTGATTCAACTCTACTACTGTACTCTCTTCTTCTTGTTGTTTTTCTTCTGCATTTTCTAATAATTCTATTACTTTATCTTTAGTAAAGTAAAGATTAAGTAATAAAAACAAGGAAAAGATCATCCATATTACTAAGCGCATAAGAATTTTAGTACTAATAATTGTTTTGAAAACACTGCTGAAATTAGCACTTTCAAACCATAACCAGTCAGTATAAAGATTTACTCCAAAACTTAAAAAAGAACTAATTATAAAGAAACCTATTACTAATGCTCCAAATATAAATTTAAATTTTTTACTCATAATTTAAAACCTCCTTTAAAAAATAGCACAACTGATTTTTTATTAACAAAATTTATGTCCTTAATGGATTATTTCTATAAAATCTTATTTCTTCCTGCTTAATTAGTAATTATTCTAAATTAATTGTCGGAACGACTTCTTGATATTCAAAATAAGTAAAATATTTTCCATTTCCCAATTGAGCTAAAGTTTTCAATTGTAGTTGATTAATTTTATTGATTTCTCCTACATGGACAATATGAGTCTTTATTTTTGCTTGCTTTAATTTTTTTATTATTTTAGTTGGCATCATCTTACCTGTATCTTTTCCATCAGTGATTAATAAAATGTGTTTTTTACCTTGAAATTTTATTAAATCATTTTTAGCTAATAAAAGATTAACCCCAATAGGTGATTTTCCCGCAGGAGTAACTTTAGCTAAATAACTCAAAAGATGTTGATTGTTATTAGGGGCAGGTTTTAATACTAAAAAGGAATTCCCCTTATTATTCTTACTGCCAAAGATTCTTAACCCTAAATGAACATTAGTAGATAATTCTCCACAAATATCTTCTAATATTTCTTTAGCAATAGTAATTTTATTTTTATTGTCTATCTCACCCCACATACTTCCAGATACATCCCAAATTATCTCTAAGGCACTGTCTTCTTTAATATTTAGTTGTTGATTATTAACTTTTATTTCTCGACCAAATTCTGGATTCTCTTCTTTAGAGAAAGATAATATATTTAACATATTAATAGTTAATATTCCCGAAATTAATACTATAATTAATATACCTAAAGTTAAGTTTTGTTTTAATCTCATTTTAGAACCCCTCCTTTTTCTAATTATTATGATATATTTTTTTAATATGATATGTTCATAAGTGACTAAGTTTTAACTGTACTTAATTATAAAAAGGTGAGAACCAAATAATTTAGTTCTCACCTTAAATGATCTTCTATTTTAAATTATTTAATTACCTCCATCACCTTCTGGGATTTCTTTTCCAAATAACTCTAAAATAAGGTATAAAGTTATCATTCCTAAAACTAGCATTGGAATTACTGCCCAATATGGTAGCCCTAAACCTGCTGGTAAAAACCCAAAAGCTACTGCTACTCCACCTACAGTTAAAGCATAAGGCATTTGTGTTTTAACATGATCAATATGGTCTGCTGCTGAAGCAGTAGATGACATAATAGTCGTATCAGAAATTGGACTACAGTGATCTCCTAAGACACAACCAGTTAATACTGCTCCAATCGATGGTAATAAAGGTGCACCAAAGTTAACTGCCATTGGAATTGCAATCGGCATAATAATTGCATTAGCACCCCATGAAGTTCCTGTAGCAAAGGCTACAATTCCTGGAATAATAAACATCATAGTTGGTACCATAAATGGTGGAATAAATCCTTTAGTTGTATTAACAATAAATTGAGCTGTACCTAACTTTTCAATAACATCACCTAATGCCCAAGCTAAAATCAAAATTCCACAGGCTGTAGCTAAAGCCTTGGCACCATCAATCCAACCTTCCATTGTTTCATCAAGGGATAATTTACCTTTAACTATTGCTAACAGTCCAGCAATTAAAGTTCCAGAAAAAGATGACCACAACAAGACAACACTAGAGTCTGCTTCACTAAAGGCTTTACGAATAGTAACTCCTGCTTCCATGCCACCGCCACTATACCATAACCCAACTAAAGTAACAGCAATAACTCCAATAATCGGCATAAATGCATCATACCATTTCATTCTATGGTCACTTTTACCTTCCATATCTGTTAATTCATCTGAAGCCATAGGATTAGCATCATCAGCTAATACCTTTCCTTCTGTTCTAGCTCTTTTCTCTGCTTCGTACATTGGTCCAAAATCTTTGTTCTTCAGAGCAATAATTAACACCATAAATATTGCTAATATACTATAAAAACGATAGGGAATACTTTGAATAAATGTAGCATAAATATTCCGCTCAATTCCTAACTTTGTAAAAGCATCTCTAATTAAGCCCATTTCATAACCAACCCAAGTAGAAATTAAAGCCATACTAGTCACTGGAGCAGCTGTAGAGTCAACTATGTAAGATAACTTTTCACGTGATATTTTCAATCGGTCTGTAATTGATCGCATTGTCGTCCCTACAATTAAACTATTTGCATAATCATCAAAGAAAATTAATAACCCCATAAACCAAGTTGAAACCTGAGCTTTTTTAGCCGACTTTGCTTTCTTAGCAATGAAATCTGCCACTTCTTGACTTGCACCAGACTTAGTAATAATTCCTACCATACCTGATAAAGTAATTAGAAACAATAAAATAGCTGCATTCCATGAGTCAGCTAAAGCACCAACTAAATAAGTATCAATAGTTTTCATAAAGCCAATTAAAGGATTGTTGTTAGCCAATAAAGTAGCACCAACAAAAACTCCGGCAAACAATGAAACCAAAACTTCTTTACTTCTCCAAGCTAAAATAATTGCTAGCAACGGTGGTAAAATTGATAACCATCCATAAGTATCCATTATTAATTATCCTCCTCTGTATTATTTTTAGGCATAAAAAAATCCCTTAGTGCTTTCACTAAGGGATTAAATTAAAAATAGCACTCCACTAATTAAGTGACAGTATTATGCCTATTCAACATAACCCCAACAGTTCATAACTGTTTCGGCAGTTATCCCTTTCCGCATTCAGTACTCTTGATAACTGCAACCTCTACATTAATATTGAATTTTAATCGCTACTGTGAAGTATAACAAATAAAATGACATAGTTCAACAATTAATTGTAATTCTTTTTTATGAGCCAGAAGGTATATCTAATTGATTAACTAAAATAGAAGGGACAGTATCGAGACCAGTTGCCAAATCAACCATTTCATGATGTTGATTGAGTAATTGCCCTATTACTTCATTAATTGTTTGCCCTTTATTTTGAGCTATTTGCTCTAATAACTCATAGGTTGTTGGTGTTACACTTATTAGATGCTGAGATTTCATTTTATCCCCCTGCTATTATTATTTGTTCTAGAAGAAATAATAATACTTTAAATTTCTTCTTTTTTTATTTTTTCCCCAGCAACTGTATAAAATAAAACTTTATTTACTTCTTGCACCTCTGAAGCTGATAAACGGACTAAATCATAAGGATAAGTAATTACTTGAGTTACCATTTTCTCAGGATCTGGACTAATAGCTTTAATTGTGACCACTAAAGTCTGGTCCGCTTTTCTAATCTCTCTAATTTGAATATTATAACCACCAGTTGGACACTCACCTAAAGCCACATAAACTGCTAAGCCGTCATCTAAAGACAAACCATCAATATTTCTTAGTTCCGTTTTTTTCTGTTGAATATTATCTGGAGTAATAGTCACAAATTCACTAGCATCTGGATATTCATCCTGCCGCCACTGACCTTCTATTTTTTGTGAAGTTTTATAGATTAAAGTTCCTTTGTTTTTTAATTGTGGATTACAAGCAATAACAGTCAGAGCTAAACTTAAAATTAAAAATGAAATCATAATTTTGGCTTTCATATCTTGCCCCCTTTCAGTAGATTTCCATTACATTCTATCACTATTATAATATAAATTTATTTTTGCATCAATGAGTATTATTTAAAAATAATAGTTAATTATGTTATAATTATAGAGTCGAAAGTCATATTTCACAATATCAAGGAGGTTTTATTATGGATAAAATCGAAATTAACTTAGGTGAAGAAAATTTTAAGTGCAATAAAATGATTGCTACTGTAAAAAGCGATAATCATGCTAATATGTTAGAACAATTAGTAGCAGGCAGTTGGACATTAGGAGAATTGATTACTGCTAAATCTAACTTTGAAAATATATTAGACCAGCAAATATATCAATCTTTAACTCCTGAACAACAATCATTACTAGATAGTATTGAAGAAAAAGAACAAAAAATGCAAAAAAATTTAGTAGAAAATTTAACTGCTGAAGAAAAAGAATTATATCAGCAATTAAATGATTTATCTTTTAATCGCTCAAGTACTAATAAAAAAATAAAAAAAGCTAATAAGAGCAAAAAAAATGATCCTAGCAATAACCAAGGAGATAAAGTAGTTGATTTAAATGAATACCGCAGTAGTAGTAACTAAATTATAAGTGTAAAACAACAGGTCCCAGTTAACTGAGACCTGTTGTTTTAATCTCTATTTGATTTTATATTTTTATCTGAGTATTTATAACTAGATTATAAATTGTTTTCTAATATTGCATCAGCTCTTTCTTTCTCTGTTGGTAACAATATTTCCGGAATATGACTAGAATTTAATGATGAAGAAATTATCTTATAACGAGCGCACTCTTCATAATTACCTTCACAATACTCTTCCTTATAAACAGGACAACTCCGTAGAGCTGGACAATGTTCTTCTCTTGACTTTTCTTCTACAGTACTTAGTTTTTCTTCTTCATCAACCCAATCTTTTTCTAGCTCATCTATTCTTTCAGCCGGTGGAATATCAAGATCTATTTTTGCTTCTTTGACTTTAGTATCTTCTATATTTTCTTCTTCAATTCTTCCCTTATTTGTTTCAGCAGTAGGACTTAATTTTAATTGATTGTCAGCTTTAATATCAGAATATAATTTGTCTCCAATACCTTTAACATTTTTTAAATCATCTAGGTCTACAAAACCATCATTATCTTGGCGATAATCAGCTATTCTTTCTGCTAATACCGGGCCAACATGTTCTAAATCAGTTAATCGATTTTGATCTGCCTGATTAACATTTACTTGTGCCATGTTTTTTTCCTCCTCAGTTAAATAGTTGGTAGGAAAAATATTGAATAACCAAGTAACCTATATTTATTATAGGATAAATAAATAAAAATTCAAACCCTAGAGTCTAAATAATTATTTTTCTCTCTTAAACTAGAGAAAGATGATCAATTAACTCATCTGCTGTTGTTAAATTAAAGTGCCCTTCTTCTAATTGCCAATACTGAACCTTATTACTTTGTTCTTGTAACAATTCGATCAACTGCGGGTGACAAGTCAAAATAAAAATTTGCTGATTTTGAGCTGATTTTTCTAGCTCTATAATTACCTGCTGTTGATGAAACAAATCGAAATTAACTAGTGAATCATCTAAAACAACTGGTAAATTGGTTTCTATTTCAGCAATTCGACTCATTCTAACTGCTAAAAATAGCTGTTCGTATGTTCCGCGACTTAAATCAACAATCGTTTCTGCTCTAAGATCATCTTCGGTCTTCAATTTAAAGTCTACCTTATTCAAATTATTATGCGGCATAATTTCTTGATATTCCCCTTGAGTTAAGTTGGCTAAGATATCACTCGCTGGGGCCAACATTTCAGATTGTACTTTATTAATAAATCTTCTCTGTACTTTATCTAAAATAAAAGAAGCAGCTCGTTTTTGAGCATATTTTTTTGCTAATGGTTTTATATTTTGCCGACCTTGCTCAATCTTCTTTTGTGCTTTTAAATCATGAATTATCTCTTGATAAGTTTCATCATTCAATTGGATTGATTAGCCTTAATAGAACGCTGTTGTTGATCATAAACATCACCAGCTAAAATTATAAAATCTACCTCTTGCGAGATAGCTGTTTCTATTATATAAGCAAAGGCATTAAAATTAGCTTTTTCTAATAATTTTTCCTGCTGTTTAGAAATATCTAATTGTGGTAATTGAATAGTACTACCCAAATGTATATCTGCAGCATGGATGAATTTTAAAGCCGCCATCAAATCCCCCTCATGATTTAAAATTATCTCTAAATATATAACGATTATGAAATTCTAATACTTGCTGATCAGGATAAAAAATATGGTCATCCGGCAAATAAATATCTTTATTATGATACTCATGATAGTAATCAGACTCTAATTGCGAAGCCACTAATACCTGATACCCTGGGGTAATAGTAATTAATCCTTCATCAAATAACTTATGAAAGTCAGTACGTAATAAAATTCCATTTTTAGGATGGTGGCGATTGCTAGTCAAATGAGGATGAATGTGAACTGCATCTAACAATTCTGCATTATGTTCTTTTGTAATTACCCCTTGATTATTATAATACCTGAATAAATTTTGACGAAACTCTGATTGCCCCCTAGTCTGCGGAGCTTGATTAAATTGATACTCCTCATCAGCACTAATTGATGAAAAAGAAAAACCGACCTGCTGATAATCATTTTCAAAATGAATCTTATCTCGCTGAGGAAAATACTTATGTTTACTTATCGCATCTGAAAAAGATAAATTATAGTCAGCCGGATAAAAATAATCATCTTCATCAAGAAAAACAGGATTTTGCAGTACAATACAGCCAATTTCTGTATTAAAATCAGGCTCTTTATCTCCAGTAGCCTTAGTACCTAACTCATATAAACTATTAACTCCATTACCACGTCCAAACTTCTGCCAAGCTTCTCTAATTGTTAAATTCTGATAATAATAAAAGTCAGCATACCCCGCTATCTTTCTCACTGGAGAACGCAATAAAAAATAAAATTTATCACCAAAATTTAGTTTTTGCGGGTTCCATGGAGTATCAGTCCAAAAATTAATCACTTGAAAATTGAGCCGTTTCTTCAAAAACTGAAACCAATCTATATCTGTGGGTGTAATTGCAATCATTTTTTTCCTCCTTGGTCATTTCCTAGTCCTGTAACTATTAAACTGCCTTGATTATATCAAAGCCCTTTAGTTCTTTCAACAATAATCGATAAACTATTATTGAGCTTGGCTACTATTGATACTATAGCTAGTAATTAATCTCTCTTTAGCATCATCAACTACATATATTTCAACCCAATTTTGTCCTGATAATCCTAGTTGAGTAGTTTCAATCCAGCCCTGTAAAGTCAACTCTTTAATTTTATTAGCTGTACTCCACTGTTCATCTTTCACAACTTTTTGGAAAATCCTAAATTTATCTTCTCCAATTTTTTTATAAATTTCTACTTTTATAGCTTCATTTTTCCTTAATAATTCTGAATCTAATTGCAAATGATAAATCAAATCATCTAAATCGTCAATTATAGCTTCAATTACATCTTCATCTTCAGTAATCGCAGCATGACTAGCTTTTTTTACAATTCCTGAATATTCTTCTGAAAACAAAGCACTAGCAGTAGCTACTAAACCATCATTCTGTACTCCAGCATAATTATCTGCTACTAGGTCATACATAAATGTAATATTTTCATCACCTGCAGCATCAGCAGCAATTAATTTATAAAGACCACGATCATAATAATAAGCAAAATTCTGATTTAATTGTTCTAAAAAAGTATTGCTAAGTCTTTTTTCAAACTTAGACTGCTCTTGAAATGTAGTTAGTTGATAAAAATATTCAGTAGCAAAAGTATCTCTTAACCCTGAAAAGTCAAATCCTAAAGGATTATCAGCCAAAAAATTAACCATCCCTTGTAAAAAATTAGACCGCGTCCAATTATAGACTAATGTCGAGGGTACTCCTTGATGCGGAGTAGAAATAGTGATTAAACGCTGCACATGCTGAGCACCACCAAATTCTTCGATATAAGAGCGCGCTAAAATCCCTCCCATACTATGAGCTATTATAATAATATCATCACGATATTTTAAATCTTGATTCTGATTAATAGCTTCTTTTAGAGAGCGAGCGTTCTTTTCAATACTATACATTTTCGTAGGCCAAATAGAACCATAAACCCTGACTTCATTAGCATCTATCCTAGAATCTTGGACAATTCTTTTAACTAACTGCCCAAAAACAAATTTAAGTGCTTGCTCATAATCGTTTTTAGTTACTGCTTTAGCTTGAAAACCATGGATTAAAATTATAGGCACTCCTGCCTGTTCCCAAGTACTACCTAAAGGAGCTAATTCTTTTAGTTGATAATAATCAGTCCACGGTTGTAATTGTACCTCTGTTAATACCTCATTTGACAATGACAACAAATCTAAATCTAGTGTTATTTCTTGCGCTTGATAATCAATAAAGTTACTGTTATTTAAAGGAGGCTTAATTAACTTTTTATGCTGAGTATCAGTTACATTAAACTCAATTAAAAAACCATGAGTATTATGAACAGCAGACTGCCCTTGAGCGCTTCCAACCGCTAAATAGTGACCATTTTTAACTTTAATAATATCTTTCAATCCACCTTCAACGGCATTTTTAAATACCTTCTCCTGCATTAGGTCTCCAGATTGGTCGAATACTACTAAATACGGATAATCATTTGCTCCCCCACCATAACTGCGCCCTACAGATTGCTGTCCCACAGCAATTAGAGAGCCATTATTACTCTCCTGGATACTAGTATAATTAACAGTAAAGCCAGGATAAGTACGAGTCCAAATCTTTTCTCCTCGTTGATTTAATTTTACTAAATAACCATCAGCCCCTACTAGAATTAATTCTTGTTGCCTTGTTTCTTGCACTGCTGAAAAAGACGCATCCCAAGCATTAGGTCGCTTAATTGTTTTACTCCACTTTTTAATCCCTTTATTATTAACACAGATAATCCATGCTTTAGAATCCACCTGCCAATCCTTAGAATTAATGATTCCTCCAGTTGCAACTAAATCCCCATCACTAGTCTGAATCACTGCCTTTAATATACTTTGATTAAATTCGGTATAAGTTTGACTCCATTCTTTCTCTCCCGCAGCTGAAAACTGGGCCAAATATCCCTGCCCTCTTTTCTCACCCGCCACTACAAATTTACCATTTGCAAGTAATTCTAGACTCCTAAAATCAGCTTGACACCTTTTACTCCACTGTTTTTGACCACGTTGGTCTAATTTTATTATTTGATGAGTACTAATTGTTAACAGCTGATCATTTTTTAATTGAATTATATCATGTAAAACTGAAGAAAAAGACAAACTCCAAATTCGCTCTAAATCATTATTTAATTTAATTAACACTCCCTGTTTGCTACGTTGACGCCCCACTACTATATAACCGTCATTGAGAGGCAAGATTTGATTAAAATCTACTGTTTGGTCACCCCAATTATAAGTGCTTTTATAAATTTTATCTCTAATTTCTAATTCTTGACTAAAATCAAGTAAGTCATTATTAGCTAATACGGGAGATTTTAAAAAAGAGATTATAAATAAGATAATAAAAATAATTATAATTTTATTTTTCACACTAACCCCGCCTTTTAAAAAAATTGAAAATCAAAACAAAGGAAAAATAATTAATAAACCTAAAAAGGCTTCAGGATTACCCTGAAGCTTTTTTGCTACTCAACTTATTTAGCTATGAGATACTCATTTATTATTCTTAACAACCTAAACCCAGAATTTAAATTAAACAGGAGCAACATTCCAATTTTATTTTAATTGATTAAGATTATAGATTACTTAGTTCTTCTTTCAATAATAAATAAATCGTCTAATCCCGTTTCTTTAATCAAATCACTGATAAAGTTATCATTATTGTTTAAGACAATTTTAGCATCGACTTCTGCTTCTTCGCCAGCATAAAAAAGCGCTTTAATTCCTTCACTAGAAATATATTCTAAGCCTTCAACTAAAAAGACTAATTTATTAATTGAATTTTTCATGTAATTTCTCAACTGATTTAAAAAATCAAGCGCATTAGTAGAATCTAAATCTCCTGCTAATGACACCTCGACTACACCATCATTTTCATTTAAGTCCCATCTTAAATTAGACTTTATCATCATCATTTCCTCCCATAGTTTACAATTTTAAAAAACAACTTTCTGGGTTAGCTTAATGAGACTTATAAAATTATAAAATTATTTGTACTATTACATTTATTATATCAAAAAACAAATTCAAACGCAAATAACCACTGTGGCTCTGCCCTGTGGCAGCAATAAGCTAATTCGATATTAGCTTATTGTTAATAACTCCCATACATCTTGCTATCAATTTGTGGTAGACTAATACTAATTAAGGTGAATCTAACAACTGGATATTAAATAAACTCTTATGTCCCATTAAATTTCAATACAATCATTGTTAAATCATCAGATTGGGAATTTTCAGCTACAAACTCTTCTATATCACCTTTAATTTTATTTTCTATAATACTTACATCAGTAGTTTTTATTCCTTCTAAAACTTTTTTTAAGCGCAAATAAGAATATTGTTCTTCTTGCTCATTCATTGCTTCAGTAACTCCATCTGTATAAAGGAATAAAATATCATCAGAAGTTAAATATAAACTCTGCTTTTGATAATTATAATCACTAGTTATTCCTAAAATAAAATTACTTTTTACATCTAAAAATTCCCAATACTTATCTCGTCCAATAAGAGGCGCATTATGTCCCGCATTAATAAATTCTAACTTACCTGTCTTTACATTCAAAATTCCAATAAAAGCTGTTACAAACAATAATTCACCATTTTCTCGACATAAAGCATTGTTCACATTATAGAGAATTCTTTCTAGAGGAATGTTTTTTAAAGCTTCTGTTTTAATTAATTTTTTAGCAATTGCCATAAATAAAGCTGCTGGAACCCCTTTACCTGAAGCATCACCAATTACAAAACATAATTTATCTTCAGTAATAAAAAAGAAATCATATAAGTCGCCGCCCACTTGACGAGCTGGAGTCATACTGGCAAAAATATCAATTTCTTTACGTTCAGGAAACGGAGGAAAATCTTTAGGCAACATATTAGATTGAATTTTAGTAGCTACATTCAATTCACTTTCAATTCTGTTTTTAGCAGCAGTAGTTTCAGCTAACTGTTTTAACCCTTGATAAGAACGTAAAGAAGTCATCAAAGTAGTATATAATTTTTTAGAAGTCAATTCAGTTTTTTCTTTATAATCATTAATATCATAAGCTTTAATTACTTCTTTTTCCGGTGCTTCTCCTGGTTGACCAGTTCGCAATATAATTCGAACTAAATTATTTTCTAATTCATCTCTAATATATTTAACTAATTGTAATCCTGAATTATCTTCTTCCATCACCACATCTAAAAGAATAACTGCTATATCATCTTCAGTGGCGATAATATCTTTAGCTTCTGCTGCTGAATAAGCACTTATAAATTTAATTCCTCGGTTTTGAAATTCAAAATCATCTAATACCATTTCAGTTACTTGATGTACTTCTTCTTGATCATCTACGATTAAAACTTTCCACGGGCTTTGCATCATTAACTCTTTCTTTCCTTCAGAAGCAGCAAATTTTAGTTGTCCGCTCTTTTCTTCAAATAATGACTTTGATTCTACATTATCTGTTTCTTCATTAAAATCAAACACAATTTCTTTATTTTTCATAGAGATCACCTTCTGAAGTTCAATTGATAAATTTCACTATAGTTAAAACATTCTGTTCTTCGTTGCGTTGATATTTCATTTGATCCACAATTCTTTTAGCAATGTGAATCCCTAAGCCACCAATATCTCGTTCTTCAATCGAAGCAGATAGATTAGGCTTTTTATATTCAACTGGATTAAAAGGCACCCCGTGGTCAATGATCTTAATAATTACTTTTTTCTCTTCAGTTACGACCTTATATATTATTTTTACTTCTCCTGTCTGCTTAGGATAACTATAATCAATAATATTAGTTAACATCTCTTCACAAACTAATCTCAACTTCTTTAATGAATTTTCAGTCGCAATTTCAAAATGATTAACTCCATTAACAACAAATTCTAACATCCGATCTAAATTTTCTATAGTAGCCGGTAATTTTATACTGGGCACTTTAATCATTCCTTCACCAAAATTATTTTGCCACTAATAAAATTATCGAGCGTGGTCCAACTAATACTTCATCTTGGCTATCTATTTTTGGTTCATTACCAGCAGACCAAATGTCTTCTGGTTGCTCCATACCTGTATTAGCTACTAAATGCCATTCCTTACTGCGCGGCAAATTAGGCAATTCATAACCATGCATTTCCCAATGCATATTAATGGCAGCATAAATAAATTGGTCACTTTCTGTATCATATTTATCATTCGGTTCAGCAAATAATACCGCCATAGTCAAAGTGGAGGCTGAGGGATCAAATTCCCATAAATTCAAACCATGCCAAGATATTTCAGGATATCCAGTACGATTATAATCAGTATCAAAATGATCAGTTCTTAATACAGGATGCTGTTTCCTAAATTCAATCATTGACTTGAAATAATTAAAAATATTATCATTTTCCTCTAATAAATCCCAATCAAGCCAAGAAATTTCGTTATCTTGGCAATAAGCATTATTATTACCAAACTGAGTATTAGCAAACTCATCCCCAGACAAAATCATCGGAACACCGCGACTCAATAATAAAATAGTGATCGCATTTTTCATCTGTTTAGTTCTTAATTGTTGTATTTGAGGGTCATCGGTCTCTCCTTCAACTCCACAGTTCCAACTATTGTTATTATTAGTACCATCAAAATTGTTTTCTCCATTAGCTTTATTGTGTTTATGATTATAAGAAACTAGATCTTTGAGAGTAAATCCATCATGGCAAGTAATAAAATTAATGGAAGCAGTTGGACCTCGTTCTCCATAAATATCCGGCGAACCCTCAATTCTTTGTACAATTTCCCCAGCTACATCTCCATTACCTTTAATAAACTTACGGACTGCATCTCTATATTCTCCATTCCATTCTGCCCATCTACTACCTGAAGGGAAAGAACCAACTTGGTATAAACCAGCAGCATCCCAAGCCTCAGCAATCAATTTACAATTACCTAAAATAGGATCTTCAGCCAAAGTTTCTATAATGGGAGGATTAGGAATAGGATGTCCATTTTGGTCTCGGGATAGAATAGAAGCTAAATCAAATCTAAATCCGTCTATATGATACTCAGAAGCCCAATAACGTAAACAATCTAAAATCATATTACGAACTACGGGATGATTACAATTTAGAGTATTACCACAACCACTAAAGTTATAATAATAGCCCTGTGGAGTCAATAGATAATAAGTTTTATTATCTATTCCCTTATAAGATATATAGGGCCCCCGTTCATTACCTTCAGCAGTATGATTAAAGACTACATCAAGAATCACTTCTATGCCATTCTCATGCAGTTCTTTAATTAAGTTTTTAAGCTCATCAACTTCCATACCATACTTACCAGTAGCAGCATAACCAGCCTTAGGAGCAAAAAAACCTACTGCACTATAACCCCAATAATTCATTAACCGTTCTCCGGTTTCAGGAGAAATTCGGGAATGCTCAAATTCATCAAATTCAAAAATAGGCAATAATTCAATACAATTAACACCTAATTCTTTTAAATATGGTATCTTTTCTCTAATGGAAGCAAAAGTACCAGGGTGTTTCACATCAGATGAAGGATGTTTAGTTAAGCCCCGCACATGTGCCTCATAAATAACCAAATCTTCCATATCTTTTTCTAATGGACGCTCTCCCTGCCAATCAAAATCATGGTCTACAATCCGACCTCGATGTTGAAAATCATCACTATAATCTGGCTCTTCCCCCCAGACTTCTCGTCCTCCAATTGCTTTAGCATAGGGGTCTAATAAGATTTTCTCTTTATTAAATAAATGTCCTCTTTGGGGATCATAAGGTCCGTCCATTCGATAACCATACTCTATATTTTCATAGTCAAGATCAAACACTATCATTGTATAGACATCCCCAATTCTAAATTCATCCGGAAAAGGAATTACGGCAAATGGTTCTTTAGCTCCTTTCTCGAACAAAACTAATTCACAATCTTCAGCATGTTTAGAAAAAATAGAAAAATTAACCCCACCATCTGGAACTAAAGTAGCTCCAAAAGGTAAGGGATGTCCTCGTCTTAGTTTTAATCCTTGATATTCATGAGTTGGATAATTATCTACACGTTCCATAGTTATCTTCCTTCCTATAGACTATTAATAGCTGTATCAATACTTTCATAACTAGTTAGCATATGATCGAATCCAGTTATTTCCATCACATCCTTCACTTCTTCTACTAAACCAGCTAGAACTCCTTGACCGCCCTTAGCTTTTAGTTTTTTAGCTATAATTAATAATACCCTTAAGCCAGCACTAGAAATATATTCACACTGACTCATATCAAAAACTAATTTACTATTATCATTAATATGCGAAATTATTTCTTCTCTTACTTCTGGCGCAGAAGTCCCATCTAAGTCACCTATCAAACGAATAATTTTTATATTGTCTTTTTTTTCAACTTCTATTTTCATATATCATCACCTACAATTCAAATGATTAGCAACTATAATAAACTGTTGTACTTCTTCATTATATATTTTATCATTCTACATGTAAAGCTAATATTCGACATTTTACTTAATTGCAATATAAATAGCTAAAATGAAAGAAAAGGTTTTCTTGAAATATATTTTTTTCTATTTTTTAGATTTAATTACCTTATTCTTTCCAGAATTTTTCGCTTGATACAGAGCTAAATCCGCATCTTTAATTAATTTCTGGTGGGAATCAGAATTCAAATCAGCTATACCTATACTAATTGTAAATTCTACATCTGCAATTGTTTGCTTAGCAACAGTCTGTCTAATTCTTTCTCCTATTTCAAAAGCATTTTCGACATCAGTATGGGGAAAAACGATTATAAATTCTTCTCCACCATATCTACCTATAATATCTTCTTGTCGAGTCATATTTTTTAATTGTTGAGCCAAGTTTTCTAAAACTTCATCTCCCTTTTGATGACCATAGCTATCATTAATATCTTTAAAATCATCGATATCAGCCATCATTACAGCTAAATTTAAATTATATCTAGTAGCTCGTTCTACTTCTAGTTTTAATTTTCTGATAATTTCTTTATGATTATACAACCCCGTTAATCCATCCGTTACAGCTTTTTCTTGTAACTTTTGATTAGCTTGTTTTAGCTTTTCTTCTATTTTTTTACGTTCGGTGATATCAATTACAAAAGTAACTTTTTTATAGTTATCATTAGGTCCTTGAATTCTAACTGCATCAGCTAAAATAATTTTTCTTTGTCCTTCTTTATCTTCTACTTCCCATTCACCACGCAATTCAGATTTGCCAGTTATAAACCGATCATGCAACTTTGTTAATTTTTCTTTATTCTCTTCTGTTGCTACCATACTAAAATGTTGCCCTAATAACTCTTGTTCTGAATATCCATATATCTCACAATAAGCTGGATTAACTAATTCAAAATATCCCTCATCATTAGTAATACATAATCCAGCTGGGATCTGTTTGAATATCTTCCCTAATTCAGTATCCTTAATAAATTTATTCTTATATAAACTTATTTCTTGATAATTTTTTAATTTTTCTTCTAATTTATCCATAATTTCATCTTTGTTTTCTAAAGCAACTACTAGTTCTTCTTTATCTAAATCATTATAACTAATCCTTATCACCCCCACTTGAATTTAGTACATATTAAATAATTAATTAAAATTAGTTGTTTATGTTAATTATAATCAATTAGGCACTAAATATCAATTAGCATACTCTTGGGTTAAGAATAAATGGCGTTTTTTTCTATTAACTTCATAATCTCGTGACTCAATCAATTTATTTTGATACTGTTTTTGGGTCTTACTCTTATTAATATAAACTTTAACTCCTAAACCTCTACCTACTAGCAAATCTTGGTCAGCATACTCAACTTCTAAAGGTTTTTCTAACTGCTTACGAACTTTTAATAATTCATTAATGTCATCTTGCAATTTATAATTATAATAATCTTTCCAAAAAATACATGTTTCTTTTGTAAACAATAAAATATAAGCATAAGCTAATTTCTTATCATAAATAATTGGTTCATCACGATCAGTATCATGATTGTCAACAAAAGAAACGGTCTGTGGTAATTGATATTCCTGTAACTGCCGCATATCAAAATTCTGCGGATTATTACACATATCTTTAAGAGCATAAAACAAAGGGAAATTAAAAGCTTTAGTATTAGTATTATTGACCCATTGTTGAAGTACTTCTTTATTGCCGCTCCAATATTCCCCTACTACAAATTTTGACTCTACAGAACTTGTCCACTCTTTGATAAACTTATCTTTAATATCCTTCACATAATCCAATCTAAAACCAACAAATCCTATTTCATTTCTCAACCAGTGACCCCAATTGATTAATTCTTCTTTCATATAAGCATTATCAGCATAATGACAAATTTTCTCTCCAAAGTCACTCTCCATTTTTTCACAGTCTCCACATTGACGACAAAAATGTTGGTAGTTTTTAGGGAATTCTGGCTCAGGAAAATTAGTATAACTATAAGCTCTTTTATATTTTATATCTTCATAATAAGGGTTATATTCTTTAAAACCACCAATCATATGAGCCATAACAGTATCTACTACAGGCATAATTTCATATTCTTTCATTTTATTAATTAATTCTTTTAATTCTTCCTGACTACCAAAAGCACTATTTAAATTATAATGTTCTTTAATATCATAACCCATACCCCGCTTGTCCATTCCTAACGAGGGGGGAGGACACCAAATCATATCAATTCCAGCCTGTTTTAATTCAGGGATTCGATTATTCATTAATTGATACCAGCTAGTTTCAAGATTACGCATACAATTCCAATAAAATCCCTGCATCATGGTTTTCATTTTTAACTCCTCCTCCAAATTATTAGCAACAACTTTAAAAAATACCAAATTTCAACAAAATTCGATACCTACCGGTTGGTATGTTTTTAGCAAAAAATTTATTTTTTTAATCGCAACCAATAATTATCAAATAATCTTTGATACATATTCGAATCTTGATAGATATTAGGATTAACAAAACTTAAATATTCTAATTGTTGTAATAAAGCATCTAACTCAAAAGCAATTACTTCAGGGTTAACATCCTCTCTGATTTTACCCTCTTGCTGAGCTTGTCTAAAAACTTTAGCCAATTTTTTACGTTTAGCTTCATCATGTTGATCAATATCTTTTTGCAGTTCTGGGTATCTTCGCGTTGCATCATATAAAAACATATAAAAATGAAGAATAGCATCATTACTATCTACACCTACTAAATCTTTAATCCACTTTTTACGATCTTTAATTGATTGAAAACCTTGCCAAATTAATTCTTTAATCTCCACATCGGTATTATCTAACCAGCCAGGTTGACTAAAATCAAAGAAACGTTTTACAGCTTGATAATATAAATCATCTTTACTAGAAAAATAATGATAGACTCCTCCTTTAGTCAATCCAGCTTGATCAGCTATATCATTGAGAGAAGTTCCACGATAACCATTACGAATAAATAACTGTAATGCTACATCTAAAATTCTATCTTTACTATTAATAATAATCACTCCGTATAACTTAATCTTATCTCTTGGAATTTTTTTCTTTTTCTATCCTACTTTAATTATCTTAAAAAATTAGTTAAAAGTCAAGCCTTTTTCCATAAAATGTTAAAAAAGTTTATAAATTATGAAACGGGCCTGATATCCTTCTAAATAAATAATTAAATTCAATAAAGTACCGATTACTATCGCAATCAACAAACTAGACAAGCTTCCTACTATATAATAGCTAGCAAAACTTTTTTTGCTGAAATTATCAAAACAAGCTACTGACTTAGCAGCAAATACTATAACTAATCCGAGAAAATTATGACTCAAAACTAAAGTCAACAATATAGTTCTTTCTAACTTAGCAATCAATTCTCTCAGATTGTGTTCCTCTTCGTCTTCACTAGCATATTCTTTTAAGTTAAGCAAAATTTTATCTACTAAAAATGAAGCTGGTCGCCAAACAAAAACATAAGCTATAATTGTTAATATCATAATATACAAATCTTTCTGTCCTAAATTTAAGGTATCAAAAATAGGAAAAATTCTAAATAAAACTTGGTTATTAAAGAATTCGCCCCACGGTTCTAAACTTATATTAGCTAATTTTAATAAGGGATAAGTAGCAGTAATAACTATTAAATGGGCTAATTGATCAATTATAAATAATCTCACTTCCGTTACTATTCCCCAATTCAATTCTCTTAATTTAGTCTTATAACCATCAATCACAAAATGAAAAACATAAATTAAAATTTCAATTCCAATCAGCCACCAAGATAAATAATACCAAGTCAAAATAATAGAAACTACAATTCCAGATACACAATGTTGGATTAATAATTTAATATCTTCTCCTTTATTATAAGCAACATGACGGCTTTGCAGTACAAAATCATTTAACAAATGTCCTAATATTAACAAAGAAATAACTATTTTAGCAGACATATAACTCACCTCACTTGTGAATTTTAATAGAATTAGAAATTATTATCTTATATTATTATTATAGCAATTAAAACAATCTTTTACAATAAAATAAATCAGCCGTATTATTAGCGGCTGATTGAAAAAGATTATTTAATTATCTAAAGCTACCTGCTCTTCTCTATAAAAATCAGTATTGCAACTAGTATGTTTTAAATTTTGTCCTACTACTGGCCAGGGACTATCAGCTAAACCACCATTTTGATCACTAACTGCATATAATTGATTACCACTACCTACATAAATAGTCCCTTCTTTATCAAGCACTGCTTCCCCTAGAAAGTCACCAGTCTCTAATTCCTTTACTTTTTTTCCTCGTTTATTTAAAACATATAATTTATCACTCACTACATAAATCAAATCATCATTAGCTAAAACTGGTGATCTCAATATATCTGCAGCAGTCTTAAAACTCCATTTTAAATTTCCACTGCGATTAACAGCATATAATTTTTCTCCTGCACCAAAATAGATAGTATCATTCCCTAACACTATATTAGATGTGATCCACTTTTGAGGTGTATAATTCCATTTTTCTTGACCTTCTTGATTAAGTGTATGTAACTTAGAACTTCCAACATAAATAGTCCCTTGCTGGTCAATTACTGCATCTCCCCAAAAGCTTCCCTCACTAAGCTTATACTGCCACTTTTGTCGGCCCCTCTTATTCACAGCATATAACTTTGGCTGCTGGTCACTACGAACATAAATTATACCCTGCTTATCAATTACTGGACTAGCACTACTAATATTTCCAGCATCCAACTCTACTGCCCATAGTTGTTGCCCTTCAGGACTAATAGCATGCAACTTAAACCCCTCTAAATAAATTGTGCCCTCTTTTCCTATTGCTGGACTATCTTTCCCACTTAGACCTACACTTAACTGCCATTTGCAATTCCCTGCTGCTGTAACTGCTTGTAATTGATAATCATTTAATTTATTAACTTTTATATAAATATCACCATTGTTAGCAATTACCGGAGTAGAAATTATCTCTCCTCCACTATCAAACTTCCACTTACACTGTCCAGAGGTATCAATTGCATATAAAAAACCCTGCTTATCACCTATATAAATAGTATCATTATCTATTGCTGCCCCCGCTTCAATTCTACCTTTACTTTCATATTTCCATTTAATTATCATACTTTCACCTCACTCTTTAAAGGCTACCCTTTTTACTAAATAAATTATACCATTAATTACCAGTTATTTAAAGTATTAAAAGTATTTTTTTGGAAATAGATAGTTTAAAAAAAGATGTACCACCAACTAATAATTAGGCTACACCTCACAAATGACTTATAGTTAATAAGTATTTAATGTAATATCTATAAAGCTACTTACCGGCATTGATAATTTTTGTTCAAGCATCGAATTTTCAACTTCCATTGTTCCTGATACATCAAATTTTAGCTTCCCCCCCTGAATCCAATTACTATCCGGATTTAATATTAATTGCCCTTGTTGTTGACCAGTTAAATTATAGGAAACCCCCTGTCCTTGCAATTGAGTTAATTCTAAATCATTAATATTTATTGGAGCTTCAGTAGCAATTATAATTTGCTTCTTTCCTACTTGCTCTAAAATATATTTATTATTAATAGTAGTTGATAACGGAGCAGTTAATTTAAAATTACTTTCCCAACTATCACCTACTTTTACTGACTGTTGGGGAATATAAGCTAAAAGATTCTTCCACAATTGTTTCATAAATCTTTCATCAAAAAAATTTTCAATTCCTGATCTCATCATTAAATCGTTTTCTTTTTGATATTTCTTAACTGCAGATTGCCACCGAGATAAAAGTTCTCTATATCCTTTTAATTCAATCAACTCTCCCTGAGGAGAAATCTTCATCGTAAATTCTTGGTCTAAAATAGTCTTAGTTGCTTTGCTCATACTATTATTAAATTTAGCTTTAAATTGATTCTCTTGAACTCCACCAAAGTTCCCACCTAATTCTTGTATTTGCAAATTTAAATCATCATACTTTACAGCTAAGATATAATTATCTTCTTTATCAATAGCTTTAACCCGATAATTATTTTTACTGTTATAATTTTGTTTGATTGTCATTTGATTACCGAAAAAATCTTGTTGAATCTGCTGTACTGCTTTTATTTCTAAATTATAACTTTGCCCTAATTTTAAATCTAAGCTTAAATCATGTTCTTGCTGGGCAACTCCTGACACAGAAATAAATAAACAGCCAATTATCATACTTAAAATTAATACTAATTTCTTAGTTCTCATCTAATCCACTCCTTCTCTTATTTCGTGACTCAACCACACTTTAAAAGATTATCTTTTCTCTCATTTATAATTTTATCCTGTTAGGACTTTAAAGTCAATTTTTTTAATATTTTCCAAAAGAAAAACTGAGCCTAAATAGACTCAGTTAGTAAGTACTTATATTTATCCAACATGAATTTTTTATTTATTAACTACATAGAAACTGCTACGTTATTATAGTTAAGTTCAATTTGACATCCAGTATAACAATCTTCTTCATTATTAAGGCCCACTGTCTTATAATAATCTTCTCTATGCTTAGCTTCTAATCCAGCATAATAAGAAGACATCACCTCATTATTATTGACCTTATTCTCTCCATAAAAATCATGGCTAGCACTCTTTTGCGCATAATAATTCTGTTTAAACATATTAATTCCTCCCTTATTAACTGATAATAATTATTGTTACTAATAGTCTAACATTTTTTTCTGGTCATTGCAAGGAGAAATTAATATTTTTAATTTACTATTTTATTTTTTTATAATTTTGTAATAAATATTGCAAACCAATAATTGTCTTAGCATCTTTAAATTGACCACTAGCTAATTTCTTTTCTATTTTTTCTATGGAGATTTCTTCTACTTCTACAAATTCATGCTCATCCATTTGCTGTTCATACTCAGTTAAATCAGTTGCTAAATAAAGATGTAATTCTTCACTTGTAAAACCAGGACTAGTATAAAATTGAGATACTTTTTCAAGCGATGTAGCTCTATACCCAGTCTCTTCTTCAAGTTCTCGTTGCGCACAATTTGAAGGTTCTTCATCTTCTTCTAACATACCAGCTGGAAGTTCATATAATACTTCTTCTGCAGCTTTTCTAAATTGCTTAATCAAAATTACTTGCCCTTGATGATAAGGAATAACTACTGCTCCTCCATTATGTTCTACTACTTCTCTAGTACTTATTTGACCATCTGGCAATTCAACTTCTTTCACTTTTAGATTTACTACCTGCCCTTGATAAATATCTTCAACCCCTAAAGTCTTCTCAGTTAAATTATTCATTAGATTTATCACTCCTTCAATTTTAAATTTCTACTCCTAAAGTAACTCGAATTAGATAGCCGATGATAAAACTAATCAAAGCTACTCCTATACTTAATACAGCCATTTCTGTAAAACGCTTCTTAAAAGAATAATCTTTAGCTACTGAGACATAATAATTAAAGAAAAAGATAATTAAGACAGCAACAACTAAAGTACTACCTAAGGCTAACAAATAATTACTAGTAATTAAAAATGGAATTATTAAGGCTACTACTGTAAAAACATAGGCTAAACCAGTATATAAAGATGATGTTAAAGCAGTTTCCACTTTTCCCTCTGACTTTTCAGATAAATATTCAGATGCCGCCATTGAAAAAGAATAGGTTTTACTTGTTGATCCATTTTATTAGTCCAAAAATTATAATGTTCTAATTCATCTTGACCAATTTCATATAAAATCTGACTATTCTTTTCATCAGAAACTATCTCAGCTAATTTAGAATAGATATGATATTCAGTAATTTCATCTTTTTGTGATTCTTTTATTTTTTGTCTAATATTACTTGGTAATTTTGCCATATTACCCCTCCCTTTAATCATAACTAACTAGATATTTTTAATAATTTCTTGATATACTTGCAAATCATTATCAGTGTATATCACAAATCTAACTTTATCAATATTTTTTAGATCTTGTGCCTTATTCACTACACTCTTGACAGCAATCTTGGTAGCTTCCCGCAGTGGATAACCAAAAGCTCCTGTAGAAATAGCCGGAAATGCAATCGAAGCTATATTATTTTCTTCAGCTAATTCTAAAGCATTCTTATAGCAATTAGCTAATAACTTATCTTCTGGCTTATCTCGCCCATAAACGGGGCCTAAACAATGAACTACATAATCATTAGGTAGATTATAACCCTTAGTAATCACTGCTTCTCCTGGTTCAATAGGTGCTAATGGGCGACACGCTTTTTCTAATTCTGGTCCTGCTTGACGATGAATAGCTCCAGCAACCCCTCCACCGGTTTTTAATTGGGCATTAGCAGCATTAACTATAGCAGTCATATCAGACTGATTAGCTATATCTCCTTGTTTTATTTCCAAATTTACTCCCGCAATTTTCTCATTCATTATAATACCTCCATTATTACTTTGATAAAAAATAAAATTCTAGCTTATATATCATTAATTACTTGTATATAATTTAGTTCCTTTTTTTATTGTTTTTTTATTTTATAGTCATAAGTGACTAAGTAATAAATAAACAAGTGGTCTAGTCATACTAAACCACTTAAATAAAATCTATCATTTTAATTTTCATTTCCTAACTTTTAATCTTCTCTTTAGCGCCAGGGAGCATAAGGTGCTGAACCATGTAAAATATCTTTTAGATATTTCCCTGATTCTGAAAGACTACCTCCCGGGTTGAAAATACTTGCTCCTTCATTCTTATCATGAATTGACCAGTTACACCAAGAAATATTATTTTGGTCCATCCAATTTAACCATTCTTCTGTACCACCATAGTTAACTCCACCATCACCATTAGCATTGACTGTACCCCATTCTGTAGCAAATAGAGCTAAACCTTTACTCATTGCATAATTACCTTTATCTCTGAGATATTGTCCATGAGTTCCAGCATAGAAATGTAGGGTATAAGCAATATTATGGGCATTGATTGGATTATTTGCTGCTTTATCAACATCTTGTGACCAAGTTGGAGTTCCCACTACTATCAAATTATCAGAATGACTTCTAATAACAGGAATTACCTGCTCAGCGTATCCTTTTACTTCGCCCCATGGTACTTGCAATGGCTCGTTATTTACTCCATGATAGCTTAATTTAGCATCAGCAATTCCTTGGTCTGACTAATCTAGCACTATCCCTGACACACTATATTTTCCTTGGCCCTGACCATCATCAGAACAACCTACTACAGAAAAAAGCAACAATAAAATTACCGACACAATCCATATTTTATTGTTCTTCATAGTTGGCCCCCCGTATCTATAGATAATTATTTATTGCAATTCATCTAGCTAAAAGTAAAAATTGATGCCATCTAAAAATCATATTTACTATTTATTACTAACTTTTAGATGACATCTAGTTCACTCTTATTTATGAACTAATTTTGTTTATACACTCGCACATAATCCACTTCCATTCTTTGAGGCCAAATATTAGGATCAACTCCTTCGACTCCACCCCAATCACCGCCTACTGCAATATTTAAAATTAAATAGAAACGTTGATCAAAAGGCCATTCTGCTGATCCACCATGCTTAGAGAATGAATAATAAAGATTATCATCTACAAAGAAATCAATTCTATCTCTATACCAGTCGATAGCATAAGTATGGAAAGAACTTTCCCAACTTCCGCCATCAACATTACCACTCTTTTGAGTTCCTTTCATATGATTATAAGCTGCTGTATGCACAGTACCATAAATTTTAGTCGGGTTATAGCCTACATGCTCCATAATATCAATTTCTCCACTGTCAGGCCATCCTCCATAAACCCAATCAGTTGGCAACATCCAAATTGCAGGCCAGGTTCCCCGTCCACTAGGCAACTTTGCTCTTACTTCAATTCGTCCGTACTTCCAATCAGCTTTATTTTCCGTTACTAGACGAGCGGAAGAGTAATCTCTACCTCCATAATAATCTCTTCTGGCTTCGATAATTAATTTACCATTTTCAACCCGAGCATTTTCCGAACGATTTTCTGTATAGTACTGTAATTCATTGTTACCCCATTTTCCAGCACCAACATCATAACCCCATTTACTAGAATCAGGTAGTCCATGATAATTAAACTCATCACTCCACACAAGTCTCCATTGTCCATTATTATCATTATGGTCATCATTGTTATCATCATGCTGACCATCAATTTTGCTAAATTTAATCCAGTTAATATTATATCCACCATCAGGAACACCAATCCCAAAACTCTGCTGTCCAGCTTCTAAATTAACAACATGAGATATGGTCTGCCAATTCTGCCATCCTCCTGTATGTGGTACATCTACCCTTCCTAATGATCTTCGGCCAGAATTTTGTTCTAAATTAATTACTCCGCCACCACCATTACTTGCCACTCGATACTCTACTTTATATTGTCCTGAAGTTGCTAGATTAAGTCTATAAGATAACCAATCACCGTTATTTATCCAGCCTACATTTTGCCCTCCTTCACTACAATTTTCTGTTTCTATTCCAGACATATATTCATAATCTTCTGCTTCAATCTTAACTACTTGTGTAGTATTATTGTTTTCATCATTATAATCATCATTAGAATCGTTATTACCATCATCAAAATTATCTTCATTATCAGAATTTAATTCTTCAATCTTCCACTGCTGATTTTCCCCACCAACATAGCTCCATTGATGTACAGTTGTTCCATTATCTGTACTAACACCTGCTACATCAAGCACTTGACCGCTATGTTGAGCTATAATTTTGTAATATCCATTTCCAGTTTTCTCTAAACGCCATTGCTGATGATCGTATCCCTTATACTCCCACTGTTGAACATTTGTTCCTTCTGACATACGCCCATACTCTACATCAAGTACTTTATTACTGTGTTTCGCTACAATCTTATAATATCCATTGCCTACATTTTCAAAGCGCCATTGTTGATTATCATATCCCTTATAATCCCATTGTTTTATATTAGCACCATCATCTTTACTTCCACCTGAAACATCAAGTGCTCTACCACTGTGCTTAGCTATGATTTTGTAATATCTATCTCCTGTAAATGTAGTTACTGTTTCAGTTGTATCTTGATTATTATTATTTCCTCCAGAAACAACAATTGTTTTCTTAACATTACTTATTTTACGCCCCCAAATATCATAAGCAATTGCTGTAACTTCTATACTATCGCCAACAGTTTGAAATTGATAATCAAAACTATAACTACCATTTGAAGGATAAGCAGTTCCAACATTATTACCATCAACTTTAAACACAATCTGATAAATACCACCAAACCATAAGTTTCGATTAGCAGTCGTACCTTCTAGTGTTAGCGTTTTTTCTGTATTAATTTTTGGAGGAAGATTAAGAGTTAGACTTTGATTAGCTACAGATGCAGAAAGGTAATTATTATTAACCCCACTTGAGGGAATAAATTTGCTGAGCTTAGTAGTTTCAACTATTATTTTATCATCTTTTTTAGTTATAGCTTCAACTTCTCTGACTAAACCATTAGGAGTGAGATTTGTTTCTTTAATCCCAATTATTTCTTTAGAAGTTAAACCTTTTAACTCTACTGGCATTTGCGTGAATATCAAACTATTGTCTGTTACTTTTAATAAATGATTTAAAGTAGAAGCTTGTTTAATAATTTTAATTTGAGATGAGTCATACTGGGTAATACCTTGGGTGAATTTGAGATTAGTAGTCGCACCCGTAACTTCTTTAACTTGAGATTTTAGATCTGAAGTTGCTTCTAAAGTAATTTTGGTCGGACCGTTTAAATTATTTATCTGCCATTTTCCTGCCTCATTCGTCTTTACCACACCTGATTGCTGTAAATTCTGATAATTCAATTTAGCACCAACAATCCTTTGTCCGCTTTGATCCTCTACTACTCCTGAAACATTGTACGCCTGTTGTCCTTCGGTAGACATTTCAGAACAACCCAACAATGATATACTCAACAATAAAATTAAAATGAGACTTAGCAACCTAAATTTTTTCATATCTACCCCCCCATTTTTTTATAATTTAATTCCCACCAGTTTTACTAAAACTTATTAACTCCTAATAGGGTTTTACAAATTTCACCAATAGTATTTTGATTTTAAACGTAATTATAATTTGTAACTATTCACATACTAATCATAAATGATTTAAGGAGCGATTAAATTTGAATCTACAAAAATTATTGCAGGATCCATTAATCAGAGGTGGTCTGGCAGGGACAATTGCAGGTATTATCATGGAATTAATTAATTATCCTATTTATTATTTGAAATATTTAAAGATTAGACCAACTGACTTTTCATATATGGTAATTACTCATCACAAAGCTGATAGTTTTTTAGAAATCACTGCAGGTTTTATTAATCATCTCTTTTTTGCCTCAGTTTCAGGGATTATTCTTTCTTATATTTTGCTCATTACTAATTATCGCTTTCCAATTATTAAGGGAATTACTTTAGGTCTGGGTACCAATATTATTTTGCTTGTTTTGGGTTCATTCTTTAATATTAAATCTGTAATTAATATTTCACCAGTTAATATTTTATTACTAGATATTAGTGCTGCCTTAGCATTTGGTATAACTTTAGGATTATTAATGAAATATTTTCAGCAAAGTTTAGACTTAAATACTGAAAATAATTAATAACCTAACTAAAAAATAAATAGTCAGAACCCTTCTTCCTTTCATGCTATAAAACCACCCTTTTTTAATAAAAATGTATTTATTGTAATATTATGTAAACAAGAGCAAAAAAATAAAACCCACTTTCTTTTAGAAAGTGGGTTCACCATTAGCTCCCTACAATTCAGGTGGCCAATTAAAAATTGTAGTTCTTAGCTTTAGTAACTATTATTTTGTTTTATAACAATATTTTACCAATTTAAATAGGAAGAGTCAAGTCTATAATGAATATTTTTCAATTAAATAAATAACCTGTTTTATTTATCCTATTTGGGCTTGGATATATCCTTGTTTCTGAGGGCTAAACTGAATTTGATGTTCTTTAATCAAATCTAAAATAGTATCTCGAGTTTGGTTCACCTCTTTATTTAAAGCCATATGAAATGCTTTAGCCTGACCAACCAAATAAACCCTATGCTTCCCTCTAGTTAATCCTGTATATAGCAAATTCCTATTCAGCATAATATAATGTGAAGTTGATAACACATAAACCACTATTGGATATTCAGAACCCTGCATCTTATGAGCCGAACAACAATAAGCTAAAGTAGTATACTTAATAAACTCATCCCGAGGATAATTTATAATTCTACTTTCTAAACCATTATCTAATTTACAAACTACTACTTCTTCTTTTCCCGAACTTCCTTCTCGCTCTAAAGCATCATCCTCTTTAGCCTGTTCTTCAGTCCGCAGCACTCTTAACGTATCACCATTTACAATATCTAATTCCTTTAAGTTAACCGTCTGCATTACTTTATCATCTTTTTTTATCTTTTTATATTTAGTATCGATTAATGTTTTCTGTTCATTAAATTTTTCTTGAATCATTTCATTAATAGCATTAATCCCTACAATCCCATTATATTGGGGACTAATTATTTGTAAATCACTAAAATCTGACTCTTTTTCTTCTAATTCATGTTTGATTAAACGCTTAATAAAATCTAATATTTCTTCGTTATCTTTTTTTACTGATTTAATATCTGGATAATTAATCTTACCTGGATTAGTTCCTTCAGCTATTTTATTACAGACTGAAGCAATATGACTATCACTATCTTGACGCTTAATTTCATCTAATTCAACAAACAAACCAGCAACTTGCTTATTAATAATTAAATTAATTATATCTCTAAAAATATTCCCCGGCTGTACAGGTGGTATTTGAGCTACATCACCAATTAAAACAAGAGTATGCTGAGGATTTAATCTTTTGAATAACATTTGAGCTACAGCAGTTGATAACATTCCCGCTTCATCAACCATTATTACATCATAGTTACTGAATTCAAGATTATAACAGGCACTATGAATAGTATGGGCTTGTTTATCAGTCACCTCAATAATTCTTTTAGCAGCTTTCCCTGTTGGAGCTAAATTAAGCACTTTATCTCCATTTTCACTAAACATCTGAATAATTCCTTTAGAGACAGTGGATTTTCCCGTCCCTGCTTTACCAGTTAAAACAACTAATTCCTCTTCTAAACATTGCTCTAATATTTCCCGCTGCTGCCTAGCATACTGAAACCCTTGTTCTTGTTCCTGTTCTTGAATTAAGTGCTCAATTTGTTCTTTTTCTAAATTAGATAAAGTAGAACTAGAATTGATTGTCTTCAATTTATGATAAATATCAATTTCTTGTTGAAAACTCTTTGTAGTAGCTACACATAATTCTTCACGCTGGGCCAACAAACTAAAATCTCGCTGCTCAGTTTCATCTAAAGGCTCCAAATCCTCTTCCGTAAATAACACAAAGTCTTTGCTAAATTTCTTAGTTACTATCTCATCTTCTTCCTGTACAGTATAAGTAATCTCCTCAAATTCATAGTAAGCCTTTAAAACCTGATTAAAAGCATTACTTAAATCTAACTTTTCTTCTATTGTCTCTACTAATTCCTCTAATTTAAAATAAGTATGTCCACCAGCTCCCGAAGATAAATAATAGGATAAAAAACTATTAATCCGATAATTACTATCCTTTTCTAACCCAATTTCTTGAGCAATTTCATCTGCCTTTTTAAATCCAATGCCCCTTAACTCAGTAATTAAATAAGGATTCTGCTGTAATAAATTTATCAGTTCTTTACCATACTTCTCATATAGTTTAAAAATCATATTTTCAGTAATATCATACTCTACTGCAAACTTAATCACTTCTTTAATCTTCATTTTTTCTTTAAAAGACTCAATAATAGTCGCTGCTCTTTTAGTACCAATCCCAGAAATTTTCTGCAGTCGCTGTGGTTCTTCGCGCAGTACATCCAAAGTATCTAAACCAAATCTATCTACAATCTTATTAGCAAAATGTTCTCCGATCCCTTTGAAAAATTTAGAACTAAGAAAATGAATCAAAGCCTGCTTATCTGAAAAAGGTAACTCTTTACTTTGCACTACATTAAAATTCAATCCATAATCATTCTTTTCAAAATAACCTTTTAATTCTAGTTGAGTTCCAATAAAGACTGGTGAGCTAGAAACACAAGTAAAATCCTTTTCATAATCCTCGGTATCAATCTTAAACACATTAAACCCATCATCCTTATAAACAATACTACTCACTTCACCCTCAATAATTTCTAGTTCTTCTTCTGCTGCTCCTTGTTCCTCAATTTCAAGATTATTATTATTAACCCTAATTTCATGGTTTTTATATTTATCATTCCACTGCTTTTGTCCAGTAGTCTTAACCACATTGCCTGCTTCTATTTTATTAGCTAGCTCTCCGCTTATATTTCCTTTTAAGGTTAATTGTTCATGATTTTCTCTGACAATTGAAAATATATAAAAATCATTCTTCTCATAATAAATTTTATTAATTCGTCCTTCAATCATAGATGAACCCCCTAACTATGTAAATCATACTATAACTATATAATATTCCCTTCATTAAATCAAAAAATTCATCTATCATTATTAATTTTTACCTGAACTACAATTATAATTTTACAATTTTTCTTTTACAATTGGATAAAATAAAATCAAGGGAGGAATTTAAATGCCATTTGATAAACTAGGTTATCCATTAAACAATAACGAACTAGAAGATTTACTATCCGACAGAGATTCTCTCTTCAATGCTGATGAAATATCAGTCGGAACAAATGATATTATAGACCGCAGATCCTACATCCCAGGCGATAAAGAAATCATTAATGAAGTTGCTGATAAACTGGGATTATCTGATTAAAATGATATGAGGCTAAGTAATAATTACTTAGCCTCATTATTTAAAAATTGATACCTCATCACTCTGATTTGAAAATAACTAACTTCATCAGGAACCGCTTCTTTAATTGGAGTTAACCTTGTATCTTCTCTATCTTTTATTTCTTCTAAAATCACCTGTTGATATTCTTCAGGTACAAAGAATTTTAAATCTATTTCTAATCCTTTTTCTGCTGCTTTCAACATATGTTTTTGAACAGTATTGACAGTTAAATCTCTTAACTCAGCTATTTCTGCTAAAGAATTATCCTGTTGATATAATTTATAGCTTTTCACAAAACTTTTATCGCTATTAACTACGATACTATCTTTAGAACTTGTTCCTCTATTCGTAATTTCATTAATTTTTTCTATAAATTCTTTCCCATACTTTTTAAGCTTAGTAGTTCCCACACCTTTTACTTTTAACATTTCTTTGTTATTAGCTGGCAATTTATCGACCATATCACGCAAGGCACTATCAGGAAAAATAATAAATGGGGGAACTCCTTCTTCAGTAGCAATTTCCATTCTCAAATCACGCAATTTATCAAATAATTGATTAGTATTAGTAATTTGCTTTGTTTGCTTTCTTACTTTCTGCAACACCTGTTCTTTATCCTGTAATACATTATAAGAGTTATCATTTAATTTAGTAACTGCATATTTACCTTCTGTTAAATCAATATATTGTTCTGCTACTAAAAATTTAATTAAGTTTTTAAGTTCTTTAATTGTATATTCACTCATAATTCCATAAGTTGAAATTTGATCAAGCCCTAAATCTAGAATTCCTTTTGCTTTTGAGCCTGCTAATACTCTAGCTACTTTAGTAATTCCATACTGCTCCTCCATACGATAAATACAGGATAATATCTTTTGAGCAGCCACAGTGATATCTTTTAGTTCTTGCTCCGTTTCACAATTACTACAATTATCGCAATCCTCTGGTGGATTTTCTTCCCCAAAATAATCTAAAATATAACCTCGTAAACAACTACCTGTATAACAATAATCAATCATTTTTTGCAATTTATTATGGGCCAAGGTCCTGCGTTTAGTCGATAAATTAGACTGTTTAATAAAATACTTAGGTAATCTCACATCACCAGGAGCGAATAACAATACACATTCACTAGCTTCACCATCTCGACCTGCCCGACCTGCTTCTTGGTAATAAGATTCTATATCTTGAGGCATATTATGATGGATTACATATCTAACATTTGATTTATCAATGCCCATACCAAAAGCATTAGTAGCTACTACAATTTTAATCTTATCATATAAAAATTTCTCTTGTGTTTCTTTTCTCATTTTTTTGCTCAATCCAGCATGGTACTTACCTACCGCAAATCCTTCTTCCTCTAAAAAAGAATGTAATTGCTCAACTTCTTTTCTAGTCCCAGCATAAATAATTCCCGCTTCAGCACTATTTTTTTTAACATATTCCTCAATAAAATCTCGTTTATCTTCACCTTTAACTAGTTTAAAAGTTAAATTATCTCGATCAAAACTAGTCACAAAAGATTTTTCTACATTTAAAATATCATTAATATCTTTTCTTACATCCTCCGTTGCAGTAGCAGTAAAAGCAGCTACTGTTGTATCATCAGCTAATCCATCAACAAAGCTAGAAATTAACATATAAGCTGGTCTAAAATCATGCCCCCATTGTGAAATACAATGAGCTTCATCAACTACTACTAAGGAAATTTCAATTGCATCTAACAACTCTACAAAGCGCTCTGAGCGCAGTCGTTCTGGAGCAATATATACTAAATCATAAAGTCCTGTTTGAACCTGCCTAATCCTAGCTTCAATTTCCTTACTCCCTAAAGAACTATTAATAAATGTAGCTTCAATACCTACTGCATGCAAAGAATCAATCTGGTCTTTCATCAGCGAAATCAAAGGTGAAAAGACAATTGTCGTTCCCGAAAAACAAAGAGCAGGAATTTGAAAACAAATTGACTTTCCGCCCCCTGTCGGCATTACTCCTAATGTATTCTTCTCTTTTAAAATATTATCTATGATTTCTTTTTGGCCTGGTCGAAAAGATTGATAGCCAAAATAATCTTCTAAAATTTGCTGTGCTTTTTCTAACATGTTGCCCCTCCAATACCAATTAATTTAATTAAGACTTATCATACTGTATTAACATATAAGTAACATCATCCTGCACCACTATATTCTTCCTAAAATTATCAAAATTACTATTTATTTTTTTGATAATTTCTTGCGGAAAATTTTGTCGCTCTTCTTTTAATATGGTTTTTAATCTCTCTTGACCATAAATTTCAGAACCATTATCCTGCTCAATTAGTCCATCAGTATATAAAAATAAATCATCTCCACGCTGCATTTTAAATTCAACTTCCTGGTAAGATGATTCTAATTCTGAACTAGCATAAGATATCGGCAATCCACCACAAGAAAAAGTAGTTACTTCATCTGCCCCTTGGATTAATAAAGGTGAAAACTGAATTCCAGCATTAGCGAATCTTATTTTCTTAGTATCTACATCTAAAACACCAATGATCAAACAAATAAAGTAATCATCAGGAAAGCTTTCTTCAACAAATTGTTGATTTATAAACTCTATTACTCTTCCTGGCGATATTATACTAGTAGGAGTATTTTTAGATATTAAATAAGAGTTAATGGTTTCCTTTAAAAATATATTGAGCATTGAACCACTCAAATCATGACCGCTCACATCTGAAATATAAAAGATCAACTTATCTTCTAAATTTATAAAATTATAAAAGTCTCCTCCTAATCTATCCGCAGGAGCATAATAAGTTCCTAAACTAATATCATCTAATTTAGGCATTACTGATGGTAAAAACTGATCATGTAATTTACCTGCTTTTTCAAATTGCTCTTCTAATTTATTAGCTACTTGTTTAATTTTTCTTTCAGCTTTCTTCTGCTTAGAGATATCAAGACTAACTTCAATAAATCCTTCCAACTCACCATCTTGATTGACATCCGGAATTGCCTTCATCAACCAAACACTACCATCAGGCTTTTCCATTATTTTCTCTTCCCGCTCTTGAGTTGTTCTAGACTTAATAATTGGACATTCATTACAAGGACTATCCAAACCCCATTTCTTATAGCAAAATTGATCTTTCATCTCTTCTATATCTAAATTAAAATATTCCTGTGCTCCTTTATTAGCCCACTGTACTGTCAAATCAAGGTCCATATAAAGAATTAATTCTTCTAAGTTGTCTAATATATTATCAGTAAAATCTTTAGTCTCTTTCATTTCCTGTTCTTGTAGCTTACGTTCAGTAATATTTTCATGAGCAATAACCACTTGTTGATCATTTTCTCCCTCAAAAGGAGTAACTCGCATTTTAAACCATCTCTTTTTATCAGGAGCATGGCAGGGATACTCTAAAGTGAATAGATCTTTTTCTCCTTTCATCACTTTCTCAATACCTGTTTTAGCTTTTACAGCCTTCACTTTTTCCTCACCTTCTACATTAGTGAGAGTTGCTAAGTAATTAGTCCCACTACCACATTGCTGAGGAGCTAAGCCATTGTTCTCTGCAAACTCTTCCCAAGCGCGATTAGAATATAAAATCAAACCTTGGCTATCTAAAATAACTATATGTGATGAAAGAGAATCAAGAGCAGATCTAAGCTCCAGTTTATTAGAAATATTTTTCATTTTTTTCACCTGCCTTAATTACAATAATAATTTCTAGAACGGATATACTTTAATTATATAATATATAAACCAAAATCAAAAGCAATAATTATTGAGTAATTGCTTCTTTTTCCTGAAATAACTAATAAAATAAACAGGACTTTGTCGATGAGTGTTGAAAGTATAATTAATGAAAGAATTAATTTATTGTAACAGGAGCTGAAATGTTAATGAATCTTTTTATATGGCTAAGGGTTATATTAATTTCTTCCTTTATTTTGCTAAGTAATTATTCTTACTGGAAAACAATAATTACTTCATGTTTAATTAATATTAGCTTGTTACTTATAGTACCACCACTACATTTAAATTTAATATTATTAGAATTAATATATTATTTAACTTTAATCTCTTTTAGCAATTATAGACAAAAAACTAAAGAAGAAATTGCTAAAATGAAACAAGAGCAGCAAGATAATTTTACCAAAGCACGTCAAATACATCAAAATTCATTACCAGATAGTTTACCAGAAAAAGCTGATCTCTCTGTAGCCGCCTTTTACCAACCTGCTGCAGAATTAGGCGGTGATTATTATAATGTATTTAAAGTAAATCACGGTTCAATGAACGTCTTTTTTGAGCAATATTTCATTTATATGTTCGATGTTTCTGGCCATGGAATTGATAGTGCAATGCTATCTATATTTATCAATAACACTATTGAAGACTATTTTAAATTACAACATAATGAAGGAGAGGAAGTATCACCTAAAAGAATTTTAGAATATATCGATACACAATATCGAGCAGAAGGGTATCCTGATGATTATTTAGTCTGCTTATTAGTTGGAGTTTTAGATTTGAATAACTATGAATTTACCTACTCTTCTTCAGGCTTTCAGTTTCCCTTTTATAAACTGAGTAAAGATGGTAATTTAAATGAACTTGATACAGGAGGATTACCTATCTCATCTTCTGTTGATAAATCTTTTATTGAGCTAGAAGAAACTACTATTGAATTTAAAAAAAATGAAATGATGTTCTTTACCACTGATGGATTATTAGAACAAACAGTTGAAGCAGGAATGTACAATAATAAATTAAAAGATGAATTAACCACTTTAGATTATTTTCATCCTGCTGTTTTAGTAGAAAACATCAGGCATGATTTTTTTAATGTTACTGGCTCAGAATACGGTGATGATGATATTACCTATTTAACTATTGCCCGTCTCAATAGTGAATTGAAAGAGTGGACAATCGAAGAAAAAAAAGATGATTTAAATAAAAAACAACAAGTAATCAGTTCTTATCTTAGTGACTTCAGCACTATTCCCGAAGAATTAATTAGTACTTTTGAATATTTAAGTGATTTGATCTGGCAAAAAACACATCATTTATCCATTACAACATTGGCAGATAGAGATTATTTTATGATTTCACTATCTGGGGTTCAAAAAGAAATTAATTGGCAAAAAATTATCACTGAAAATTTAAATTTATCACAATTACAGAACAAAGGAATTAAAGTCTTCCCGTGTAATAAACACGGTAATAAATTATATCTGTTTACACATCTTAACTAGAAAGGAGAAAATAACTATGGATATTATTTTAGAAGGCATCGAAACAGCTATTGAAGAAGAAATTGCTGATCAAAAAAAATATAAAAAACTTAAAGAAAAAGCAGATGATCAAAAGCTTAAAGCCTTATTTGAACAATTAATTCAAGATGAAGAAAAACATGAAGAAATTTTACGGTCGCGCTACGAAGCAGTGAAAAAAATGATAAATGATGACTAGCTATTTCTACTCCGGACCTTGATTGGTTCGGAGTTTTCGGTTTCCTATACTTAATTATTATCATGTTGAATTAACATGTAGGTCACATCATCTTGCATTGGCATTTCATCTCTAAAATCATTAAAATCAAGATTAATCTGTTCAATAATATCATTAGGATTAGAATCTTGGTCTTCTTTTAATAAATTTTGGAGTCGTTCTTCTCCATACATTTCTGAACTATTATTTTGTTCTATTAACCCATCAGTATAGAGAAAGAAAATCTCTTTTTCAGCCAACTTAAATTGACAGTTTTGATATTCAAAACCAAAGTCAAAACTTGTATTTGAAATCGGCAGACCTCCACAAGAAAAAGTACTTATCCCATCATTTTTAATTAATAACGGCGAAAACTGCATTCCTGCACTAGAAAACTTAATCTCTTTGGTATTCACGTCTATAATGCCAATTATTAAACAAATAAAATAATCATCGGGGAATTTCTCTTCATTAAAATGGTTATTAATAAATTCAATTATATCCACCGGGTTGATAAAATCTTCAGTTTGATTATTAGCAATTAAATAAGAATTAATAGTTTCTTTTAAAAATATATTCAGCATTGAACCACTTAAATCATGACCACTAACATCAGACACATAAAAGATTAGTTTATCCTCTAATTCAATGAAATTATAAAAATCGCCCCCTAATCTATCTGCAGGAGCATAATAAGTTCCCAAAGTCAAACCAGCAATTTGCGGCATTTTATTAGGTAAAAATTGGTCATGGAGTTGACCAGCCTTTTCAAATTGCTCTTCCAATCTATTAACTACTTGTTTCATCTGTCTTTCTACTCTTTTACGTTGAGTAATATCGAGAGCAACTTCAATAATTCCTTTTAATTCTCCATTAGAACTACAGTCTGGAATAGCCTTAATAAGCCAAGTACTACCATCTGGTTTTTCTACAATTGCTTCTTCTCTCTTTTTACTCTGCTCAGATTTAATAATCGGACAATTAGAACAATGTTCATCTAATCCAAACTTACTATAACAAGGTTGTGTCTTCATCTCTTCTAAACTAAGTGAAAAGTATTTTTTAGCTGCTTGATTGGCCCATTTCAAATTAAAGCCAGGTTTTAAATACACAATTACCTCTTCTAAATTATCTAAAATACTATTATGAAAATTTTTCATGGTCTTTAATTCTTGCTCTTGTTTCTTACGATCTGTAATATTCTCATGAGCAACTACAACGTGACGATCATGACCACCAATAAAAGTAGTTACTTTCATTTCAAACCACCGCTTTTGTTGTGGAGAATCACAAGCATATTCAAAAACAAATTCCTCTTTTTCTCCCGTAATTACAGCTTTAATTCCTTCGGCAGCCTTTAAAGCTTTAGCACATTCCTCTAAATGTCCTGTTACATTATCCAATACAGCTAAGTAATCAGCTCCCACACCACATTCTTGAGGATCTAAACCATTATCATGTGCAAAATCAATCCAAGCTTGATTAACATATTTTATAATTCCCTTATCATCTAAAACTGCTATGTTCACTGACAAAGAATCTAACACTGCCTTAACTGAAATATTTGTCCAAAAGTTGAACATAAAATTTCACCCCATTATTTTTTTATTAATCAATTATAATAATAACTTATATAGATATTATATCATGAATTAGTTATTTTGTCTTATAAAAATTAATTTTAATAAAATATACAATATTTTATCGAATTATCATATATTATATTTTGGCTAATTCCATTAAAAACCTTCTAGAAATTTTACAAGCAAAAAATAAAAAATCCTGAACACTAAGTCCAGGATCATTTCTCCTAAGATAGAGATATCTGATCTCCTTCTTCAATTTTCTGTATCTGTTCTTCCCCTTTATCTGCTAATTCTTTAAATTCATCAATTGTATTCTTCATTTTAGGAAGCGCTTCTTGTTTGTAGGTGCTTATTTCATCCATAGCAGATATAGCATCAGCAAAGGCTGTTTTTAATGTCTCAACCGATATGTTTTCTTCCATTGACTGCTTATGAATTTCTGTTCCTTGTTCTTTTAACATCTTTGAGGTGCCACTAATTAAATCATTAGTAGTTTCATTCAATAGCTTAATCTTTTTTAGTACAATCTTTTGATTATACAGCGCACTAGCCACAATAGCAGCAGTTCGCATCGCAGAAACAGTTACATTTATAGCTCTATCTACCCCTCTAATCAGTTCTTTATTATTTCTTCTAATAACTTCAATTGACATAATCCCCTGCTGATTAACAACTATCATCTGCTGTAAATCCATGATTTTTTGTCGTAAAGGAAACAAAATTTCTTCTTTAATGAATTTTATTTTATCCTGGTCTTCATTATTTGCCTGTGCAGTTTCAATTTGAGCTGATATTTCTTCATCCATCATTGTGCCTAACTCTATTTCTTTGCGCAATTTTTTAGTCAAATCACGCATAGCTACTTCTTCAATTTCAAGAGTTGTATTATCATTTTTTAAAGTTGCTTTTCCCTTCTTTAACGATACTATAATATCATTAATTACCTCATCAGCCTGCTGATATTTATTAAAATAAGAGCGCATCGGATTAAATATTTTACTTAAAAGACCTGTCTTAGCAAAATCAACTGCACTAGGATCTAAATCTTTAATTTCTTCTTGCAAATCCAGTAAACTATCTGCAACTTCTCCTCCTTCTCCTCCCATTTTAGATAAATCTCCTACTGAGGTTTTTAATAACTTATTTTTTTGGGCTGAATTTTCTAATGTGTCTTTTCCGAACTCTTGAACAGAATTAATTACTGTTTTTCTTTTTTCTAAGGAATCTAAGTCAAGCTCCATAATTTCTGATGCATTCTCTGCTGCTAACTCTTTTAATTTAGTCATCTCTTCTGAGACAGGCTCAACCTGCTCCACAATTTCTTCTTTTACTGATTCTTTATCCATCACTTCCATAGAAAATTCCACTCTTTACATCTCTCCCTTCAAATTTAAATTTTCCTCTTACATTTGAGCATTAAATAAATTACGTAACTTATAAGTTACATCATCGACATCAGCATTGATACTTGCTGCTTCGTTAATTCTAGATACATTTTGCAGTACTTTAATATCAGCATTATATCCTATAGTATAAATTGGAATTTTTAAAACTTGCAGCATACTTTTAATATCATTAAATGAATGGCCTCGATTCGTGTTTCCATCACTTAAAACAAATAGCATTAACTTAGCATTAGGCTTATTTTCTTTTGCCTTGATCAGCATATCAGTTGCTACAACAATAGCATCAAACATCGCAGTATTACCGCTAGCCTGCATATCTTCCACTGCCCCAGCAAAATATGATCTTTGATTTAAATCAAATTTATTAATCGGTAGATTAATATTTACATTAGAAGAGAAAGTCACAAGTCCCACTGAATTATCTTCTCTAATATACTGCGAAGCAGTTAACAGAGACTCTTTTAATTTATTTAATGCTTCGCCATCCATACTTCCTGATACATCGGCAGCAAAGACAGACACAATTTCATTATTACCATCTTTCTTTTCTTTCCATAATTTCTGGGCTTGAATAATAGTATCTCCCGCTGCTTCTTCCATTTCTGGCTCATACTGCTCCAGTTTATTAAATCCATAGTTTGATGCTAATCTTTGATATTTATCCTGTTTGGCAAAATTAATAAATTTATTCAAAATTTCTTTTTTATTAGCTGCTAAATTTCCAATTGCAAAGAGTGGATTATCATGTCTGACCGCTGATTTATATCTGCTTAAAACTAATCAAAATTAACAAATGAGTAGATTACAGCGTTAACACCAAAGTTACAGTGTTCTTATCCACGAACCCTATCTTAAAAAAGACTCGGGTGTGCTTTTTAGACTACTTTCTTCTTAATTTCATAGTCCCAGCTATCTTTAAGCAGTTTGGCAAACTCGTAATCACTATTTACTTTAATTGGGTTACAGAGTTTAGAAAAATTAGTACATTTCTGCTCTTGATAGTTAGGACTTAATTTTAAAATATTTCTTGCTCCATTAATATCAGAGTTTATTGCTAAATCATTTACATCATCAACGTATAACCCACGTTCAACTCGCCT
>NZ_JAFBDQ010000007.1 GCF_016908315.1 Halanaerobacter jeridensis
TAAGGAAGATTATAATCAAGCGATTATACCTAACACGATCTAATCCTGTATGATTGTGGTCTATGTATAGTTTTGCATAGGTTTTTATAAGCAGGGAGAAAATGATATTTTTAACTGTTGCCAAAAATAAATTGCTTTTAACATTAGGTTTATCTTTGTTTTTTCTTGTTGGAGTAGGTGGTTTGGGGTTTGATTTATTTTTTAAGCAAGAAAATATAACTGTTAACAAAGAATTAGATTTTGGATTAGAAGAAAAAGTAAAGAAAATATTTGCAAAGCGAAATAAAGCATTATTAGAAGAAAATACAGATATTCTAGAAAAATTATATAATAAAGAAATTAAAACGGGTATGTGGGCTTATGAACATGAACTTAACAGAATGCAGTATCTACATCAATGGTCAACTAAACAAGGTGTAAAATTTAAAAAGATTGCTTCACAGATTGTTATTGATCGCATAACAGAGAAAGAAGATGGTCATAAAATAAATTTAGCTGTTTCTACAGAGTACACATATGGATATCCAGATGCTTTAGCAGAAGATAATTCTTTTAGAACAGGAACTTATCACTCTTTAAATTTAATGCCTCAAGATGAAGAACTATTAATTACAAAAGAGTGGTATAGAGATCCTTTTGCAGATTCTCTGCATTTGGATAAGATTAATGATAAGCAGATAAGAAAAATAATCCTTTCTAAGAAAGCTAAAAACTTGTCTGACCTTAATCCTAAGCGAGTAGAAGCCTTGGAATATGTAGATCAATATTGTGGTTCTGCCAGTCCTTCTAAATATAATCAAAAATATAATCCTCAATATAAAAATTATAATTATCAAGGTGGAGATTGTGCCAATTTTACTTCTCAGATGTTATATGAAGCAGGTGGGTTTAAAAAGAATAGAATTTGGAATTATAATAATGGAGCAGGAACTAGAGCGTGGGTAAATGCCCATGCTTTTAATCGATACATGCTAAATAGTGTTAGGGCGTCTTTGATTAATCGCGGTAGCTATGAAAGAGTATTAAAATCGTCTTATCAATTATTACCTGGTGATTATATTGCCTATCAAAAGAAAGGAAAAGTTGTACATATATCTATTGTGACGGGAGTAGATTCTAACGGATATATTTTAGTCAATTCTCACAACTCAGATCGTCATAGAGTCCCTTGGGATTTAGGATGGAGTAACCGTGAAATAAAATTTTGCTTAGTGCGAGTTCATTATTAAAGTAATTCTCTCCTATAAACTTATAATTGAAAAATATATTTTATTACAAATATATTAATGACTATAATTTTTTGTATTAAAAAAAGATAATTTCTGTAAGACAAGAAATAATTAAGTAGTTGTAATATATTTAACAATACTTTATGCAGCATATTATAATTATATTCAGGAGGGAAAATAGTGAGCTTTAGTAATTTTTCTTTTTTAAAAGATAAATGGTCTGATTTAAGCAAGATTGCAAAATTAGCTGAGAAAAATCTATATAGTGATCCGAATACAACTTTATTTAAATTAAGGAAATTTGGAGAGAAAATAGTTGATTATATTTTCACATATGAAGATTTAGAGGGAATGAAGGATGATAGGCAGTTCAATCGTTTAAAAAAGTTAGAAGAAGAAGAATTAATTAATCAAGAGGTATTAGAAAAGTTTCATGACTTAAGAAAAGTAGGAAATGAAGCAGTTCATAATGCTCATGATGATAGTAAAGATGCTGAAGAATTAATTGCAGTAGCCTATGAGGTTGCGATTTGGTTTATGCAGTTGTACGGTGATTGGGATTTTGAGGGAGATGAATTTAGACTACCTGATGAAGAGATGATGACTTTTTTAGATAGTAACCGCAAATTTATTACTACTGATCCCTTTGGCACTCAAGGGCAGCAGGAAGAGAAAGAAGTATGGGAGTCAGTCAAAAAGTCTTTTCGAGATAAAGAATGTTTAGCCTATTGGAGATATCCTATTTTTTCTAAGCGGGGAGAAAATAGAAGTGAACCAGATATTTTAATTGTTGATAAAGAATTAGGATTGATTGTGTTAGAGGTTATTTCAGCTAATTTAGAGCAAATAGATGAAATTAATGGTAGTCAATGGGATTATAGAGGTTATGACCTTGATTCAGAAACGCCAATTGAGAATGTTGAAGATCAGTTATTTGCTTTATTAGGCTATTGTGATGCAGAACGGGAGTTGAGAAGAAAAGTAACGGGTAGGTCAATAGTGGTTCTGCCTAATATTACTAAAGAAGAATGGGAAGATAGTGATTTGCCTATACTATCAGATCTAAAGCCGATTATTTATGGAGATCAGCTTGGCCCTAAGACTTTGCTAGAAAGAATTAAAGATTATGATCCAATAGCTAGAGGTCAGCAATTAGATAAGCAAAAATGGAAGACTTTAATCTCCGTATTGACCGGGACAGTCTTACATAGAGAAAAAGCTAAGAGCAATAATCAAGATCAAAAGACGAGAAAAGGAGTTAAGAATATAATTAAAGAGCATCTTCATAAGATTGATTTAAAGCAAGAAGAGATAGGAAAGAGTATTCCTCCAGGGGCACAGCGAATTAGAGGGATTGCGGGCTCAGGTAAGAGCGTGTTGTTGGCCCAGAAGGCTGCTCATATGCACTTGAAAAATCCAGACTGGAAGATTGCCTTAGTATTTTTTACCCGTAGTCTGTATGATGCAACGATTAAACAGTTAGATAAGTGGATGAAGCGATTTACTAATGGAGAGCAAGGATATAATCCAGCGGAAAATGATAATTTATTGGTTTTACATGCCTGGGGTTCTAAAAATCAACCTGGATTTTATCGTAAAGTTTGTGATGAACATGAGGTTAAACCGCTTGGAGCGATGAATAAAAAATTAGGAGATAGAGACCCTAATCAAAAGTTGATTTTGGCTTCTAAAATATTTTTAGAAAAAGAGTTAGAAATAAAGCAGTTATTTGATGCTGTGTTAATTGATGAGGCGCAGGATTTAGTAGCAGATGATGAAGAATTGAAATATCAGAATAAACAGCCATTTTTCTGGTTGGCTTATCAAACTTTAAGTGATATTAATGATGAGCAGGATAAAAGATTAATTTGGGCTTATGATGAAGCCCAGAGCTTAAATTCATTAAATATTCCAACTGCTCCTGAGCTATTTGGTGATGATCCTAAATTTAAAAGGATGGTTAGTGGATTTCATGATGGAGGAATTAGAAAGAGTGAAATTATGTATAAGTGCTATAGAACGCCTGGGCCAATCTTGGTAGCAGCTCATGCCATTGGAATGGGCTTATTAAGAGAAGAAGGGATGTTGCGCGGCTTTACCCGCCAAGAAGATTGGGAGAATGTTGGTTATCAGGTTCGAGAAGGTAGTTTTAGACCTGGCAACCAAATTGTATTACATCGTCCTCAAGATACTACCCCTAATCGGGTTCCAGAAATTTGGGATGATGAAATTATAGGATTTGATAATTATAGCACCCGAGATAAGGAATTACAGGCCTTGGCTAATAATATAAAGTACAATATTCAAAAAGAAGACTTAGATCCAAGTCGAGATATTCTAGTCATAGCCTTAGGAGAAGGTAAAGAAGGATATAGATTAAAGACTAAAGCAGCTAAAGTGCTGCAAAAGTATGATGTTGATATTTATGTACCTAAAGCGAAAGAGAAAAATGTGGTGTATCCTAGATATCCTAATGTTGACCCTAATAAGTTTTGGCATCAAGAGGCAGTTACAATTGCTAATATTTTTCGAGCTAAAGGAAATGAAGCCTATATGGTATATGTGATTGGTCTTGATCAAATTGCTAAAAATGAGGCTGATGTAGGTCTGCGCAATCAATTGTTTGTAGCTTTAACGCGGGCTAAAGGTTGGGCTCAGATTAGTGGAATTGGTAGTTATTCATTATATGATGAATTAGAAGATGTAATTGCAAGTGGTAATACATTTAAATTTGAATTTCAACGACCAGTAGCAGATGAAATGAGTGGTTAAAAGTAAAGTAGGTGGGGGTTAAAATGCAAATAGAACATATAGCAATTTGGACAAATAACCTAGAAAAACTTAAAGAATTTTATGTTAACTATTTTGATGGTCAGGCTGGAGAAAAATATTATAATCCGAAAAAAGAGTTTGAATCTTACTTTATTGAATTTGAATCAGGAGCTAGATTGGAAATAATGCGTAAAGCAGGAATTAAAGATAAGGTTCAAAAAGAAGTTTTAGGCTATGCGCATCTAGCTTTTTCAGTAGGTAGTAAGGAGAAAGTTGATCAATTAACTAATAATTTAGAAGAAGCAGGATATGAAGTTGTAGGGGGACCGCGTAGAACTGGTGATGGGTATTATGAAAGTAGTGTTCTTGATCCTGATGGTAATAAAGTTGAGATTACGGAATAGAAATATAATCTCTATCTGCAGGGGTTAAAAAATTATTTTTTTAATAGCTAAGATGATTATAGATAAGAGTAAAACTAAAATTAAATAAGTTGAGATTTTTTTCTCAGCAAACTGGCGAACATTCCACCAAATTTTAGGGAATTTAATTATATCTTTAATCTCCCATTGTTCTTGTTGACCAATAGCAAGTACATATTTACCTACTTCTTCTTTGTTGGAGAAAACAGTTAAATAGTATGTTCCTGTGGTTGGAGCAGTAATTATTAGTTTTTGTTTCTGCCAATATGAGGTTTGAGTAAAAGGTTCAAAAAATACTTCGGAAGTTGACTTTGAATATTGTTTAATAATGACTCCTTCATCAGTGCTAAAGTTAAGTTTAGCAGCAATTTCTGTTGGGCTTAATCTAGCATAGTCTGAATCTAGACCAGGGCCAATTAAAGCCAAGTCAGGGTTAAATCCTTTTAATCTATCAATTTCAGGTACTAATAGCGAGGCGAAAATTTTATCGCCTTGCTGAGCCTGAAAACGATAATAGTCTGCATCATTAGGTTTAGTAAGGCGATTGTAGGCAGCCCACGATAATTTATGATTGCTAACGACGATCGGTTCTTCTCTAGTGGCCGGTCCGTCTGTATCTAAAGGGCGGTGGGCCCAAGTGATATTAGTAGTTATTAAAAGAATACTAACTACTAATATCATTACATGTTTTTTCTTCATTAGTAATTATCTCCTTATATTAGAGTTAAAAAATTACTTTGTATTATAAATATATTATTAGCAAATTTGAAATATTCTATATTATATAAATTAGCTAAACACAAGCAGGAAAATATGTTTAAAGAAATTGGTGAAAGGGAATATAAATTAATTGAGTAAGGATAGATTTTTATTAAAGCCAATATTCTCGAACAGTTAGCTCGAGAATACTGGCTTTTGTTTTGTAGTTAAATAAAATATTCCTCTAGTTCTTTTATACTGTTCATTTCAAATGCTGCAAGGAGTATCTTTTCTAACTGCTCCAAACTCTGATGCTGTAATTCTTCAATATATTCTTCAGGAATTGTTGCAAATTTATCTGATAAAATATTAGTGATCATCTCCACTGTTGCTTCTTTTTGGCCCTCTTTGAAATTAGCTTGATAAAATTCTAATATCTGGTCTATTTCTTTTGCTAAATATTCTTTTCTAGATTCATAATTATTTTTAAAAGCTAAATAATATACGAAAGATGACTTCAATGAATCCGCTTTGTCACTAAATTCATTTTGTCATAAAAATCCGATTTACTAGAAGGGAAAAACATAATTTGAATTTTGTTAATCTTTGATTTACAAAATAAAAAATAAATATAATTTTGTAAATATATTTTTGACACTAGGATATAATAAGAATATAATAGTAGTATAAGTAAGAAAGGAGTTGAAGAGTGATGGATATGAATCAAATTGTAGGAAAAAGAGTTTCTGATTTTTTGGAAGATAAAGGGTGGACTCAAGTTAAATTAGCAAATAAAATTGGAGTTTCAAGACAGATAATGAATAATATTATCCAAGGTAAAAAAAATATAACAGTAGCAGAAGTAAAAAGTATAGCAGAAGTTTTGGAGGTAGATGTTGAAGATTTAACTAAAACATTTACTAAGGAAAAAGAGCCTGAAACTATTACTGCTTTTATGGGTGAAGTTAGTACTGATAAAGCTAAAAAAGGAATAAAAAAAGTGGAAAAAATAATGGATATGATAGTCTTCTATAAACAAACAAATGATTCGTTTGAAGATATGATGTCTTAATTTTGCACAAAATAGAGGTGAAATAATGGAATTGATAAATGAAATTGTTAAAAAGAATAATTTACAATTATATGAAGAAGTAAAAAAGGAAGTTGCTTATATAAGAGAAGAGCTAGCTGGAGCTTGTGATGAAGCAATAAGAGATAGTATTTTTGACATATTAGATGATCAGATTAATTTAATTATGTTTCCGATTAAAGACGATGATTTCTGTGGTTTCATCTGTGAATATAAGGGAGAAAAATTTATTTATATTAATACTTATTTACCTTTAGAAAAACAGATTTTTGCAGCAGGGCATGAATTATATCATTTGATTAGAGATACTGATGAAGGAACTGAGTTATTAAAAAGTAGTATATTAAATGAAGAAGAAAATATAGAAATAGAAGATAAGCTGGCTAATCTTTTTTCGGCATTATTATTAGTTCCTAAAGAGTCTTTATTAAAGCAACTTGATCTATTAAAAATTAATAATTATAAAGATTTAACTATAAAAAAAATATTAAAACTAATGAATACTTTCGCTGTACCATATAAAACCATTATTCTTCGGTTGTATGAAATTGAAATATTATCTGAAACCAAAACTAAAAAATGGTTAGAAGTTGAGGATCGAGATACTGACCGTGAAGTGTTGTATGAGATTAAAAAACATCAAATTGGAGAAAAATGGCAACAAAGGACAAAAACAGTTAAGTTGAGTAATTTAAAAGCTTTAATAATTGATAATGGAGAAGAAAAATTGTTACCTAAATCAAGAATTGATTCTGATTTAAATTATGTAAATGAGTTAATAAAAGAAGCTGATAAGTTAAAATGAAAGATAAATTTATTAAAAGAGGGTTTTTAGATGCGGATATATTAAACTTAAATAAGATATAAGTTCATAAAAAAGTTTAGACTTTAATTTATAAATTAATGATGGCAATTTGAGAGGAGTGAAGTTGATGGATGTTGAAAAGATAAAGGGTGATTTTTATTTCATGATTGTGAAAGACAGTGACGATTTCACAATTTATAAAACTGAGGAAGAAATAATTGATTTATATCAAGAGAATAAAGTTTTACTTTATAAAGAAGAGGATTTATTATTAGAAGATATATCAACTTATTCTGATGATAATTTTGTAGTGGGAAAGGAATATTATGATTATTATAATGGAATGTTAGTAGGTTTTTTTGAAAGTAATAATATTGCTATGACTATTATATTAGTTCATTTAGCTTCCAAAAGCTATTATAAAGGAGATCCCTTTAATTTAAAAAGGATTGTTAAGGAAAATAATGAATATTAAATCATGATTCCCGGGCCAAGCGCTCGGGATTTATTTTTTGTTTAAATATAATATTTTTCGCAAGATAAAAGGAAAATTGCTGTAAAACAAGAAATAATTAAATGGTTGTAGTAATTTTATCAATATTTTAATTTTGCTAATTATAATTATTAAACTGAGTATAAATTAATATATATCAGTTAAGGGGGTAAATATATGGGTGAAACTAAATTGAGTAATAAGGCTGGACAGTTATTTGATTATTTAAATGATGTAGTTAAATTAGGTTATAAACCTACTTATAGATTAGAAGACCATAATCATTTTTTAGTATATCAAGATCAATTACCTAAAAGTTGAGTTAATAGATAACAACGAGCAGTTTTATTTTTTGGATAATAATTTATTTGCGATTATTCGCAAGGAAGTTCCTGACCCACCAGCAATACCAAATTTGCTGAGTAAATGGATAAATGTTTCTGATGATCCAGAAGATATGATTAGTATTGAGTTGTGGGAGAATCATTTAAAATCTGGAATAAGGGAGAACTTTTATGAGATCCCAGAGAGAGAATTAGCTTTGCGTACATATATTAAACAATGGGAAGAATGGGCTAAAGAAGCTAAAAAGATTAAAGAAAGCAAGGAGCTATTTAATGAATTATTTAATATTCGTAAGGAGTTACAGTACGAAGAGAATTTGGAATTAGTATTAGGTTATGGATTAGTAGTTTGGAAAGAGAATGATAAATTAATTAATCATCCCTTATTAACTCAGAATATGACAATTAATCATCAACCTAAACAGAATAAGATTGAAGTTAAAGTTCCGGATGATGCACAATGGAATTTGGAGTTAGAGCCACTAATTGACGCTGGGATAACTGAAACAGAAGAAATCAGGAGTCAATTTAGAAATCTAAGTTATGAAAGTAAAGAAGAAAATCCTTATGTAGATTTGTTTTATGAAGCTAGTGGGTTATCTGCTGAAGGAGCAGTGGCGAAAATTGAAGATGTAAAATTAAACCCGAGTTCTCAATTAAAAGTAGTAGATGGCTGGGCTTTGTTTGTTAGGAATAGAAATCAAAATGAATTATTAAAGGATATTAGAGAATTTAATCGACAATTAGAAGAAGAGAATGTTGAATTGCCAGGGGGATTAGAACGAATTATTACTGATCCAGAAGATAGTCCGTCTAGTTGGGATAAAGATAATTTTCATGATGAGTGGACTGGATTATTAGATAAAGATATCTTATTTCCTAAAGAAGCTAACAAAGAACAGATTCAGATTTTAGATAGTTTAGAACATTCTGATGGAGTGCTTGTGCAGGGGCCGCCTGGAACTGGGAAAAGTCATACGATTGCTAACTTGATTTCTCACTTTATGGCTCATGGGAAAAGAACTTTAGTGACTAGCCAAAAAGACCAAGCTTTAAAAGTGTTAAGGAAAATGATTCCTGAATCTTTGCGATCATTATGTCTAAGTGTGTTACAGAATGATGCTGACCGTAAGAAAAAGTTAGAAGAGGCTGTTACTTATATTTCAGATATAGTTTCGAATGAAAAAGATTATAAATTACAAGAAGAAGCAGAAGACTTAAGAGAAAAGATTGATATTTATCGCAGAAAGTTGCAAAAAAGCAAACATAAGCTGCAGGACTTGGCCCGGGCTGAATTATATATTAATATGAAAAACTTTGACCAACCTTTATCACCAGCCCAAGCTGCTAAAAAAGTGAAAGATAAAAATAAAGAATATAGTTGGTTTAATGACCAACCTAGTTATCAAACTGAGAAACAGACTATTGATAGAGAACAAGTGTTGCAGTTAATCCCTGAGTTTTCTATTACAGAACGAGAATTTAAACAGATGTATGATTTACGGAAGAAGATCTATTCTCACTTAGATGAACTGCATAACTATCAATATCCGAACTCAGATGATTTGTTAAATCCAAGTGATTTTAAAGATTTAGCCCAATCATTAGCTAAGATAGATCAATTACAGGAAGAAGCTGATAGTTATTATTCTGATTTGATATTTAAAAAGGAAACCGCTTTAGAAGCTATAGTTGAGTTAGCTGAGAATGCTGTAGAGAAATATCAAAAGATTACAGATACTTGGGTAGAAGAATTAATTAATAATCAGCAGTATCCCCGGGAACAATTAGAAGAAGCAGTAAATAAGTTAGAAGAACTATTTTCAGAATTAATTAGTTTGCAGCAGCAATTGGATTTAACCACAAATATTAATTTAGCTTCGGAAGTATCTTTGCCTGATTATCAAGAATTTGTGGCTGAAGCTTTAACTAAAATTAATAATGATAAAGAGCCGGTAACTTGGTTGAATTTTATCACTCAGTTTTTTGACGGCGGTAAGACTGAAGCATTAAAGCAGAGTCAAATAAATAATAGTCAACCGGAAACTAAAGAGGAATGGCAGCAAGTTAAGAATAAGATTGATTTCAAAATAAAATTTAGAGAATTTATTACTGCGTGGAGTGGATTAAGAAATAATTTAGGAGACTACTTGCCTGAATTAGAGACTACAGATAATTATAAAGCGGTTAAAGAGGTATACGAGAAATTGAAGGCAGGAATAGAATATACTTATCAATTAAAGCCGCAATTAAAAGAGGAATTGAAAGAGACCATTAGTAATCACGATCAATTGTTGACTAATAATTTAGACCAAGAAATAGAAGAGATTTATCAAGTTTTAAAAATCAAACAAGAACAAAGTGAATTTAAATCTGCTAAGCAAATTCACCAAAATTTACGTCAAAAGTTGTCAGCTGTGAATACTGAAAGTGCTCATCAGCTAGTGGAGAGACTATTATCATGTGTGCCTGAAGAATTGGCCCGGGTGCAAGAGAAAGTGGATATGTGGGAAGATAATTATCGACAATTACAGGAGTTAGAAGTATTAGAACCAGATTATCAACAGTTTAAAGATTTAGTGGGTAAATTAGCAGAGCAAGCACCAAATTGGGCCCAAGATTGGTTGAATGCTGATTATCAAACTGAAAATTTATATTGGGATAATTGGAAAGAAGCTTGGCAGTATGCAGCTTTAGAAGCTTATTTGGATGATATAGCTGATAGTGAGGGTAAAATACAGAAGATTGAAGCACAGCAAAAAGATTTAGAAGATAAATTAAGAAGGAGTAAAGAACAATTAATATTAGTTGCTACTAAATTAAAATTAAAAGAAAATATTTCTCAGCAGGATGTAAGTTCTTTAACGGCATGGAAAAATGCTGTTGATAAATTAGGTAAAGGTACTGGGAAATATGCTCCAAAATGGCGGAGAAAAGCACAAGAACATATGCAGGAAGCTAAAGATGCTGTACCAGCATGGATAATGCCTATTTATAGAGTATCAGAGACTATTCCCAAAGAGTTTGGGGCCTTTGATGTAGTAATTATTGATGAAGCAAGTCAATCTGACATCAGAAGTTTATTGGCGTTATGCCGAGCAGAGAAAGTAATAGTAGTTGGGGATGACCAGCAGATAAGTCCTAGTGCAGTAGGTATTCCTCATGATCAGGTGAATGCTTTTATTGACCAGCATTTAGATGGAATTCCATTTAATGAAATGATGGATTTACAAACAAGTTTATATAATATTGCTGATATGTTGTTTGACCACCAAGCAAAGTTGATGTTAAAGGAACATTTTCGCTGTGTGCCTGAAATAATTAACTTTAGCAATCAAGAATTTTATAATGACAATATTTTACCGATAAGAAATGTACCAGAAGCAGAAAAACTGCAGCCAACTTTAGAAAATAATTTTGTAGATGAAGGCTATATAGATGACAGAGGAAAAGTCAATAAACCAGAAGCAGAAGCAATTTGTCAGAAGATAAAGGAATTAGCTGAAAACCCACAGTATGAAGATAAAACCTTTGGTGTGATTTCGTTAAAAGGGAAGAAACAAGCTAAATATATTTTTAATGAAATTGATAATTATCTTACTCCAGCCCAACAAGAAAAACATGATTTCTTAGCAGGGGATGCCTATGCTTTTCAGGGTGATGAACGAGATGTGATGATTTTATCTTTAGTAGTGGGTGATAATAAACGATTTAGGGCTTTAACTAGTAGAAGTGCTAAGCAACGTTTTAATGTAGCAGTCAGTCGAGCCAAAGATCAATTGATGTTATTCCATTCTGTAAAATTAAGTGATTTAAACAATCGTGAAGATATGCGCTATCGATTATTAAATTATATTCAAAATGGAGTTACTACTAGTAAAGAGTTAGATAATCCTAAAGAGATTATGGATTCTCCATTTGAGGAAGATGTTTATGATTGGTTGACCGAAAGAGGGTATCAGGTTACGCCGCAAGTAGAGGTAGGAAGTTATCGCATTGACTTAGTAGTGGAAGGTGCAGAAAATCGTTTAGCAGTTGAATGCGACGGCGACCGCTGGCATCCGCCAGAAAAATGGTGGGATGACCGTATGAGACAGCGGCAGTTAGAACGAGTCGGCTGGAAGTTTTGGCGCGTATCAGGAACTGAGTTTTACCGCAATAGAGAACAGGCTATGGAATCAATTATACCTCGGTTGGAAGAATTGGGGATTAAACCGCAAGATTTTAGTGATTAAAGTAATAATAATTTCTAATCATAAGTAGGACTTTCAACATTAGTCTATAATATTAAGTAGTGGTAACGATAATAAATAAAGGAGTGTATGGTTTATGTCAGACGATATTTTAACATTAGATAAGCTAGAATCTCATTTATGGGAATCTGCTAATATATTAAGAGGTAGTATTGATTCAGCAGATTATAAGAACTATATTTTTGGAATGTTATTTTTAAAGCGAATTAATGATGTCTTTGTAGAAGAACGAGAGCGGGTCAAAGAAGAAGACGGTGAACAATTTGTTGATAATCCTGTCTTTTATGATTTTTATGTACCTGAACGAGCGAGATGGGAGCATCTTGCTAGTATTAAGCAGGACATAGGAGCAGCTTTAAATAAAGCTTTTGAAGAATTAGAAGAAGAGAATGAAATGTTAGAAGGAGTTTTAGTCAATATTGATTTTAATGATAAAGAACGACTGCCTGATCATGTATTAGATGAATTAATACAACATTTCTCTACTTATACATTGAGTAATGAAAAATTAGAAGATCCAGATATATTAGGAACAGCTTATGAGTACTTGATTAAGCAGTTTGCAGATGATGCCGGTAAGAAAGGTGGAGAATTTTATACTCCGCAGGAAGTAGTAAAGTTATTAGTAGAGATATTAGACCCTCAACCAGGTATGCGAGTTCATGACCCATGTTGTGGTTCTGGAGGAATGTTAGTTTATTCAGCCGATCACTTAAAAGAGAATGGCTTTGATACTTCCCGCATTACTCTTTATGGACAAGAGAGAAACCTTAATACTTGGGCTATTTGTAAGATGAATATGCTGTTACACGGTCATTATGATGCAGAAATAGCTAAGGGAGATACAATGCGAGATCCTGAATTTACTACAGGGGGAGATTTAGAGCAGTTTGATATTGTACTAGCTAATCCAATGTGGAATCAGAAAAGATGGAGTAAAGAGTATATTCAAGATTCAGAACCTTATGGGCGAATGAAATATGGATATCCACCAAAGAACAAAGGAGATTGGGCTTGGATTCAGCATATGCTAGCCAGTACTAATCAAGAAGGTCGCTTAGGGATTGTGTTAGACAATGGAGCTTTATTCCGCAGTCGTTCCGAAGGAAAAATTAGAAAGAAAGTACTGCAGGATGATTTAATTGAAGCAGTAATTGCTCTACCTTCTAATTTGTTTGCTAATACATCATCCCCAGGTTGTATTTTGGTCTTTAATAAAGATAAGCCTAAAGAGCGAAAAGATAAAGTACTATTTATCTATGCTGAAGAAGATTATGAAGAGTTAAGTAATCAAAATAGATTGCGAGAAGAAGATTTAGAGAAGGTACTAGATGCTTATCATAACTTTGAAGATGTAGAAAAGTACTGTCGAGTAGCTGATATGGAAGAAATTGAACGTAATGACTTTAATCTTAATGTGCCGAGATATGTGGATACTACTGAACCTGAAGAACCAGTTGATATTGATGAAGTGTTAGATGATCTTGAACAGCTTGAAGCAGAATACGAAGAGATTGAGAATGAATTAGAAGGTTATTTAAGTGAGTTGGGGTATGATGGGTAGAGAGCAATTGATAATTGATAATGGAAAATTGAGAATTAACGAGCGGGATAAGTTGGTGGTAGGTTATGAGTAATGAGGTTAAAGAGGGATACAAAGAAGTTCAATTGATTGGTGAAACTATTGAAGTGCCTGATAAATGGGAAGTAGAAGAATTGAATGATCATATTGACGTTTTGTCTGGGTCTTCTTTTGAATCCGATTTATTTAATAATGAAAAAAAAGGGTTGCCTTTGATTAGAATTAGAAATTTACAAGAAAGTAATATTGACACCTATTATAGTGGAGAATATGATGAAAAGTATATTATAACTAATGGAGATATTCTAATCGGTATGGATGGTAATTTCTATGTAGTAAAATGGAATAGTAAGGATGCTTTACTTAATCAGAGAGTTTGTCGAGTAGAGGCTTCAGATGATTTATTAGATCAAAATTATTTGTATTATAGAATTCAGCCTGAAATTGAAAAGATACATAGAATTACTCCTGCTACAACAGTAAAACATCTTTCAGTTAAAGATGTTAGAGCGATAAGAATTCCTGTTCCACCTCTTCCAGAACAGAAAAAAATAGCCGATATTTTATTTTCAGTTGATCAGGCAATAGAAAAGACAGCCCAAATTATTGCTAAGACTAAAGAGTTGAAGCAAGGATTGATGCAGGAGTTATTGACGAAGGGGATTGGGTATGATGAATTTAAGGAAGTTAGAATTGGCCCGAGAGTCTATAATTTGCCTAAAAATTGGAATGTAATTAAACTAAAAAAAATAACAGACTATATTTCTAGAGGGAGAAGACCTAATTATGTTGAAAAAAGTCCTTATAAAATTATAAATCAAGCTTGTATTTATTGGGATAAAATATATAAAGAAAATGTAAAATTTCTAGATGAAGAAGCATGGGAAAATTTAAATGAAGAAAGAAAACTTAAAAATAATGATGTATTGTTAAATTCTACTGGGAAAGGTACTATAGGAAGAGCAAATTGTTTTGATGGAGAAGAAAATTATACTTGTGATGGTCATGTTACAATAATTAGACCTAGTAAAAATAAGTTGAACTCTAGATATCTTAAAGGATTTATAGAAAGTTATGAAGGACAAAAACATCTTGAAAGATTTTGTATAAGAGGTTCAACTAATCAAGTAGAGTTATCTAAAACTGAGTTAGAGAGAATGTATATTACCTTACCACCATTAGAAGAACAAAAGAAAATAGCTAATATTTTATCGTCAGCAGATAATAAAATACAGAAAAAAGAAGAACAGAAAGAAAAACTAAAAGAACTAAAAAAAGGCTTAATGCAGAAATTGTTAACAGGTGAAATAAGAGTAGAGGTTTAAGATTGAGTTTAAGTTTAAGCTTGAGCTTAGAATAATTGGAGAGTAATCTTGCTCTAACCAATGTTAAACACCATGATTTGTGATATATATTATTAAATAGTTTGAATGCTAATTAGAGAGGGGATTATCATGATTAATCAAGAAGACTTACAAAAACTAAGCCAAAGAATTTCAGAACTAATTGATACTAAAAAGATAATTCTATTTGGCTCTCATGCTAATGGTAATGCAGATGATGAGAGCGATGTAGACCTCTGTATAATAACAGATGAAGATAAGCGTAAGTTAGATATTATGAGAGAAATAAGAAAGAATTTAGATTCTGTTATAGATTATCCCCTTGATTTAATAGTTTATAAAGAAGATGAATTTTATCAAAAGGCTAATTTGAATAATAGCTTTGAGCATAAGATAAGTGAAGAAGGCTGTAATATTTAGAAAAGTGATTAATATAAAGACCACAACTACTATATTGAAATTGGTTGTGGCTCTTTTTTTATTAGTTGATGGCAAATTTTATATTAAGTAGTTAAATTTATAATTGGTCACAGACGAGGAGGGGATTAGATGAGTCAGGATTGGGACGAATATCATTTAGCAGAAAAGAGAGCTTTAGATCTATTCCAAGAATTAGATTATCAAGTTTATGATGTAGAACAAGACGATAGTTTACCTTATAGAGAATCAAAACATCAAGTATTACTCTTAGATAAACTAAGAGAGTCGTTACAACGAATTAATCCCTGGTTAAATGAAAATAACTTAAATAAAGCTGTTAATCAGATTCGACCTGCTAAGATACAGGCTACTAACTTAATGGATGCTAATGAGAAGGTTTATGAAAAATTAGTGCAGCATATTTCACTACAGCAGGATTTAGGTAAAGGAAAGAAGAATCAAACTGTTAAATATATCGATTATGATAATCCTGAGAATAATGAATTTATAGCACTTAATCAGTATACAGTTTACGGCAAAGAAGAAATCAGAACGGATATTACAGTCTTTATTAATGGTATACCTATAGCAGTAATTGAATGTAAGAATGAAACTACTTGTAATCAACCTGAAGAAGAAGCAATTAATCAACTGCAGAGGTACCAAAATTTAAGAGGCTATGAAGCAGATGAAGGAGCAGAGAAACTCTTTTATACTAATCAATTCTTAGTAGCAGCTTGGGGTCATTCAGCTTCAGCAGCTCCTGTAGGGACTCCTACCCGCCATTTTAGAGAATGGAAAGATCCGTATCCCTATACTAGAGATGATATTGCAGAACTAACAGGTAGAGAAGCAAATTTACAGGATATACTCTTATTTTCTATCTTCAAGAAAGAAAATTTACTTGATTTAATTCAAAACTTTACTGTCTTTGAACAGGAAGGTAATGATTTAGTTAAAAAGACAGCCCGCTATCAACAATTTAGAGCAGTGAATAAGGCATTAGATAGAATTCAAACTGCTGATAGTTTAGCGGATAGGAATGGGACAGTCTGGCATACGCAGGGTTCAGGCAAGTCTTTATCGATGCTCTTTTTAGCTTTGAAATTACGAAGATTGAAAGAATTAAATAATCCTACATTGTTAATAGTAACAGACAGAGTAGATTTAGACCGTCAAATAACTGCTACTTTTGAAAGATGTGGTTTTCCTAATCCTAAATCTGCTGGTGGAGTAGAGGATTTAAGAGAGAAAATCAAATACGGTTCTGGCAAGACAATTATGACGACAATACATAAATTCCAATTAACGGCTGAAGAACAGAATGAAAATAAGAAACGATCTAATAATGAAGAAAAAAATTAAATATCCAGTCTTAAATAAAAGTGAGAACATCTTTGTGATGGTTGATGAAGCTCATCGAACGCAGTATAAAGATCTAGCTTTTAATATGAGAAGAGCAATCCCTAATGCTTGCTATTTAGGGTTTACTGGAACTCCAATTGAAAAAGAAGAACGAAGTACTACTCGTACCTTTGGTGATTATATTGATACTTATACTATCGAAGAATCTGTAGAAGATGGGGCGACTTTGCCCATTAAATATGAAGGACGATTACCTGAATTGAAAGTAGAAGGTAATGATTTAGATGAGATATTTGAAAGAGCCTTTGCTGATTATAGTGATGAAGAAAAGGCTGAAATTAAGAAAAAATATGCTACTGCTCAAGCGATAGCAGAAGCACCAAGGCGAATTGAAAGAATTTGTTTGGATATAATAAATCATTGGGAAGAGAAAATTGCTCCGCTTAAGGCACAGATAGTAACTACCAGTAGACGGGCAGTTGCTATTTACAAGGAAAAATTAGATGAGTTGAATGCTCCACAGTCAATTACTATTTTTAGTGGAGGTAATCAAAACGATCCGCCGTTAATTAAGAAACATCATACTCCAAAGGAAAAACAGAAACAGTTAATTGAGAGATTCAAGAAACCTGATGATCCAATTAAGTTTTTAATAGTCTGTGATAAGCTTTTAACAGGCTTTGATGCTCCTGTAGAGCAGGTTATGTATTTAGATAAACCTTTAAAAGAGCATAATCTATTACAAGCAATAGCAAGAGTTAATAGACGTTTTGAGAATAAGAATTATGGTTTAGTTGTAGATTATTACGGCGGTTTTGATAATTTACAAGAGGCATTAGCCATCTTTAATCAAGAAGATGTTGAGAATGCTGCTACTCCTGTTAAAGATGAAGAACCAAGATTGCAGAGAAGATATCGCAAAGTAATGAGATTCTTTGAGGATGTTAATTTAGATGATTTAGAAGAATGTGTTTTAGCTTTTGAAGATGAAGATAAGCGAATGGAATTTAAAGAAGCCTTTAAGGCTTTTGCAGAGAGTATGGATATTGTAATGCCTGATCCAATAGCTGATCCTTATCGTGATGATTTAAAGACATTAGGTAAAATTTATAAAGCAGTTAGAAATCGTTATCGAGATCAGAATATTAATGTCAAAGGATTAGGTGGTAAGATTAGAAAGATAATCGACAATCATATTCGCGTTAGTGATATTAGTTTACTGCATGAACCAGTATCTATTTTAGATGAAGATAAATTTGACCAAGTAATTAAAGAAAAAGATAAAGAAAAAGCTAAAGCTAGTGAAATGGAACATGCTATCAGACATACTGTTAATGTTAAGATGGAAGAAAACCCTGCTTTCTATCAGTCGCTTAAAGAACGTTTAGAAGAGATAATAGAAAAACAGAAGCAAGGTCGTTTTGACTTTGCAGAACAGATTGAAGCAATGCGGGGTATAATTAATGAAATTAGAAATGTTAGAACTAAGGCTGAGAAATTAGGTTTGAATGAAAAAGAATTTGCTCTCTATGAGTTATTAGAAGAAGAATCACAAAGTGATAATCAGCCAAGTGAAGAAGTAGCAGAAGATAGAGGCGAATATGAAGTAGATGGTGATGAAGAATTTAAAGTAAATAAAGAACTAAAGGAATTAGCTCAAGAATTAATGAATAATCTAAAAGAAATGGCAGTAGTAGATTGGAAGAAAAAACAGAACAAAGTATTGAAGCCGATGAAACGAATGATTATGAGAAAGTTGTACCAGTATGAAAAATTCAGAGATGATTTAGATAATTTAACTACTCAAATAATGAAACTAGCTAAGAATATTTTATAATGGAGATGTTATTATGGCAACATTTCAATATGGAACTACAACAATAAATTATCAAGTGGTGAGAAGTAATCGCAAAACAGTAGGCTTAGAGGTTAGTATAGAAGATGGAGTTAAAATTAGAGCTCCTAAAAGATTATCACAAGCTGAAATTGAGTCAATAGTAGAAAAGAAAGCAGAGTGGATTCTTAAGAAACAAAATAAGTTAAGCGATGTGAAACCGGCACCTAACCCTAAAGAGTTTTTAAGTGGTGAGAAGTTGCCTTACCTGGGTAGAAGGTATAGAATTAAATTACAAGAATCTGATAATGTTAAACAAGTTAAAGTTAAGCTATACCAAGGAAAGTTTTGGCTCATGATTAGTAAAAGTGTAGCTGAAGCTGATGATAGGCGAGAATTAATTAGAGAAGAAGTAATTCAATGGTACCGTAGTCATGCTGATGCAAAAATAAAAGAACGAGTAAAAAAGTATCAACAACAAATAGGAGAAGAACCTAATGCAATCAAAGTCAAGAAACAGAAGAAAAGATGGGGTAGCTGTAGCAGTAAGCGGAATCTTAATTTCAATTGGAAGTTAATCATGGCACCAATGAGTGTGATTGATTATTTAGTGGTCCATGAGTTGGCGCATCTTAAATACCCTAATCATTCTAAAGAATTTTGGCAGTTGGTAGAGGCTGTGATACCTAATTATGAAGAAAAGCAGGAATGGTTAAGGATTAATGGACGCAGATTAGATATATAAGAAAGAGAGTTTCTGTTGGTCAAAAAAGATTTAAAAGGGAATATTCTAGTGGTATAAGCAAAATGGTTAAAAGTAAATAAACATCATAGTGATATTGCGTATATTAGGGGATTGGTATATAATTAATTTATAGAAAGGTAGGTGACAATTGTAGCAATCTCACCCCGATAGATAATGTGGCTGGAGTTGCTATACTACATATTAGATGAAAATTAAAACAAAAGTTATAGTTGTTTTTCTAGTCTCTTCTTTGGGTTTAGTAGGGATAATCGGTCTTATTAACATTTATCAAAGTAATAAAATTATTCGTAATGAGGTAGAGGAGAAATTATTTTATTTAGCGCAAAGTCATGGTAATCGTATTGATCAAAGTTTAGAAAAGGTAAATCAGATGGGCAATCATTTTTCTACTTCAATAATTAATTTGACTGATTTAGATCGTATTCAAAAGGATAAAGAATACTTTCTTAATTATAAAAGAAATGAAATGGATAATTTAGTTAAAAACTTTGCTCGTCTTGATGATACATTTGGGGCATATTTTTATTTTAATCCAAACTTATTAGGTGAGGCTCATGATGTTTGGTATCGCAAAACAGAAACAGGAACTTATAAGAAGCAGCCCGAGGCACCTAAAGAATATTATTCGCGCAGTTATCCTTGGAATCATATTCAGGGGAAATATAGTAATGTAAATATGGATTGGTACTATGAACCAATTGACAAAGGTAGAGCAGTGTGGAGTGATTTATATGGAGATTGGGTTGATGATTCAGTACGAACATTGTCATATACAAAAGCAGTTTATAAAGATAATACTCTATTAGGTGTAGCAGGGATGGATATTAATTTTAATAAAATTCGAAAAGCAATAGAAAAAATAGAGGTTTATGATAATGGTTATGCTTTTTTATTAGATAAGGACTATAATTTTTTAGTGCATCCTGAATATAGTAAATATGAGAAACTAGATAATTTAGTTAACGAAAAAGTGTTTAAGCACTTGTCAGAAAATAAAAATGGAATTTTAAATTATTCTTTGGGAGGGCCAAAACTAGTAGTAGCTTATACTGAATTATTAAATGGTTGGACACTTTGTGTGGCTGTACCACGTGAAGAGATATTTGCCGAAAGATTTCAATTGATCTATCTTATAGGAGGACTAATTATAATCTCAGGATTTATAGCTCTATTGTTAAGTCATTTATTAAAAGATAAGATCTTTAATCCTGTAGAAAAAGCTGTAGGTTATTGCCAGCAAGTTGCAGAAGGAGACTTTTCTTTTACTATTGACGAGAATTTTTTAAACCGAAAAGATGAAGTAGGAGATTTAGCTAAAGGATTAAAGTCAATTAAAGCAAATTTGCAAGATATGATTCAGGATTTGAAGGATAAAAATCAGCGTTTAAAAAAAGTTTCAATTATTGATCAGTTGACTGGGATTTATAATAGAAGGAAATTAGAGTCAATTTTAGAAGAATTACGGGAACAAACGCTTAGATATAATAAAGAGTTTGCTATTATTATATTAGATTTAGATCATTTTTCAGATATAAACGATAATTTTGGTCATCTTGAAGGGGATCATGTTTTAGAAAAAGTTGCTAGTTTAATTCAGGAGAATATAAGAGAAGTCGATAGTTGTGGTCGTTGGGGAGGGGAAGAGTTTTTGATTATTTGTCCTGAAGTTGGTTTAGAAGATAGTTATAAATTGGCAACGCGTTTAAGGAAATTGATTAGTGAAGCAGATTTTTCTCCTGTTCCTAAAGTAACGGCTAGTTTTGGAGTTGCTTCTTATTTAAAAGGAGATGAGATAGATACTATAATTGAACGAGCAGATAAAGGTTTATATAAAGCAAAAGAATTAGGTCGTAATAGAGAAGAGACTATACAAGAAAAGATGGGGGAGTTGTAGTAGCAAGCGGAATCTTAATTTTAATTGGAAGTTGATTATGGCACCGATGAGTGTGATTGATTATTTGGTGGTCCATGAGTTGGCGCACCTTAAATACCCTAATCATTCTAAAGAATTTTGGCAGTTGGTAGAAGCTGTGATACCAAATTATAAGGAAAAGCAAGAATGGTTGAGAATTAATGGACGCAGATTAACAATTTAATGTAATCTAATTAATTTTCCCGGGCCAAGCTCGGGACTTTCTTATTTTTTGGAGATGATGTGTTTGTAGTATAAAATCTGTATTTCCAGGTAAAATAAATAGTATAAGCCATATGCAAAGGATGATAAAATGGAAAACAATATTAATTGGGAAGTTGGTCGCAACGAACTTTGTCCTTGTGGAAGCGGAAAGAAATACAAGAAATGTTGTTTGAGGAAAGTTGAGCAGGAGCAAAGCTATAATTTGGCAGTAGATCGTGTGATTGATAAGGTAATGTCTTTCTTTTTTGAGCAGGAAGAAAACTACTTATCTGAAGTAGATGCTTATGTGGAGCGTTATGCTCAAACATTTGAAATTGAAGTATTTGATATGCCTGCTGAGTTAGAATTTTTAGCTCATTTCAATTTTATTTTTGATTGTAAGTTAGAAGAAGATAAGACTGTTTTAGAGCTTTTTAAGGAAGAACTGGAACACAATCTATCAAAGAGGGAACAGCAGGTGCTTGAAGCTTTGATTGCTGCACGGCTAAAAGTTTATCAAGTCAATGATCAACTTGGCATTCGTTATGAAGTGGAGAACTTATTTCAAGATGAAAGTAGTTTTGTAATTAATAGTGAAGAGGAAATTTTGCCAGGAGATATTTTAGTAGGGAGAATAGTGCAGATGGCCGAATATGCCCAATTAGTAGGATTGTATAATGTAATTTCTTTTGATTATAAAGAGATTGTTGAAACTGAGTTAAATGGGAAGTGGGCCAAGTTTAGAAGAGACAATAATAGTAGTAATTGGGAAGAATTTTCTCGCTGCTCCAGTGCTCAAATTTGGGACTTGTTTTTCTGGTTGATGGAAGAACCACTGGATTTTTCTCCTATTATTTATGAAGTAACTTATAAAGTACAGTCGCCACAAATTGTTAAAGAGCGGTTACTAAAATTAAATAATATAATACCCGAAGAAGAAGCAGAGCAACAAAGCTTGGTTTGGTTGGCAAAAGAACCGGACTTAGACCCTGATATTAGAGGTGACTTTATTATTGAAGAAGATAAGTTGATTTATATTACTCCTTGGGAAGATCAATTAGAGTTGGGAAAAAATCTGCTGGAAACTGAATTGTCCTTTCTAATAGAATATGATGAAGAATGTCTATTAGACCTTGAATCTGGTGAAGTATTAGAGTGGATTACTCGCAGTCAAGAAACTAGTGAAGCAATTGTTGAAGCTTTTATTTCTTTACCACTAGAAGGTAGAGAAGATATTGAAGGGCGAACTCCCCAAGAATTAGTAAAAGATGAAGAGGGGCGAAATAAATTAAAATCATATTTAGATGAATTAGAATTATTAATTAAATTTTCATTTGCTAATGATCCTAATAATTTCACTTTAGATGAAATAAAAGCAATAAAAAAACGATTAGGTTATGAGGTAAAAGATGAATCTTTGCTGCTGGATGGAGTGGAAAAATTATTAGTTGAAAAAATGCCAAATCATGATCTGCTAGGAGAAGAAGTGGTTGATGCAGTATTCCTATGGCGAGATTATAAACAAGAAATTGATTCTTGGTCTGGTAGTGATAGAGCTTGGGCTGCTGCAGTGGAATATACAATAGGATCTATTAGCTTTAGTACTTTGGAGCATACTCAATCTGAATTAAGCGAAATTTACAATGTAAGTGTAAATGAGATTTCGAAGAGATATCAAACTATTGCAGAAACTTTGGGAATTGAAGTTAACGACTTCCAGTGGGTGCTTAATTAATGATTAAGTTGAAATGTTTAAAAAATAAATTTTTATCCCGGGCCAAGCGCTCGGGATTTTTCGTTGCACCAAAAACTTAGAGGTTTAATACTAAACATATAATTGCAAATAAACACGTATAATGATATAATAATATACGTAAGGAGGGATGAGCATGAAAGATAAATTAACTTTAAGTATTGAAGAAGATGTAATTGAATTTGCTCATAGATTATCTAAAGAGACTAATCAATCTATTTCTAGTATAGTTGAAAAGCATTTATTGGAATTAAAAGAAATAAAAGAGCAAGATTATGAAGTGGATCCGAGAGTAAAAAAGTTAAGTGGGATATTTGAGGGGGAAGATTTTCCGGAGAGTAAAGAAGAAATGAGGAGATTATTCCATGAAAAAAATAATAGTTGATATTAATGTAATAATGGATTTGAGTTTGAAACGAGAAGGATTTAACATGGCAGAAAAAACTTTTGATATTTGCCTTAAGGATGATATTCAAGGTTATGTTTGTGCTCATGAAATAACTATTTTATCATATTTATTACAAAGGAAATTCAAATTACAAAAAGTCAAATATTTTTTAGAAGAAATATTAGATATATTTCAAATTATTTCTGTAAATAATAAAATTTTAAAATCTGCTTTAGATTCAGAAATTAAAGATTATGAGGATGCAGTAATAGAATTAAGTGCTTTAGAGACAGAGGTTGATTATATAATTACTAGAAATTTAAAAGATTTTAAAAATAGTAGAGTTGAAGCTTTAAGTCCTGAAGAATTTGTTTTGTTGTATAAAGAAATGATTTGTGAAAAATAAATATTATAAATGGAGGTTCACTCACTTGGTATTTTCATCTTAAATTGTAGGCTTCTTTTGGTGTGTTTTAAACACATCAAAGGAAGCCTTTTTTTATTTTTTGGGACTAGTTAAAAAATGATAATTGAATAAGACTTACGCTTTGGATATAATAGTTATATAATAAAAAATATTAACAGTAAAATATAATGAAATTTCATGTGAGTTAGTAGATTGAAAGCTATAAATCTAAAGGAGGAAGCAAAATGGATGAAAAGATTGTTGAAATTATAAACAAAAATCAAGCAGAACAAGAAGAGGTGGTTGATGACAAGAGTTATGAAGAAAAAATTGCCGCTAGTATTAGAAAGGTTAGTTTAATAATTGATGGCCAATTGATTGAATTTTCCGCAAGGACTATTCTAGACGAGAGACTCAAGATCTATTTACCTGATTTTTTTGAAGTCATGTCTGCAGAAATCGCTGCATTAAAGTATCCTTCAGCCAGAAGACCGGAATTGATTTATACTAATCCCGATACTACAATTAATCTTTCCTTTAATCATACTGCTAGTGAACTTAAGAGTGATATTACTGAAGACGAAATGACAGGGTTTAAAGATTATATGTTAGAAGTGATCCAAAAGATGCAGCCGGCAGCTGAAATTTTGGCTGATGGGGTAGAGGAGATAAATGGTCAACAGCTAGGGTTTTTGGAGTTTGTAACGCCAGCTTTAGATACTGATATTTATAATTTTAACTTTTTAGTAGAATTGCAGGGGAGAGCTTTGATTTGTAGTTTCAATTGTATAGCCGAAAAGATGGCCGACTGGAAAGTAGCTGCAAAAGGAATGATGCAGACAGTTGAAATAGTTTCAGAAGAAGTTAAAGGAGGTTCGTTAGATGGCTAAAGTAATAACTGGTGGGAACTTGGAGATAGCCCCGATTGCTCTTGAAGCATTATATGAGCTTGAAATTGTCAAAGAAATAAATGAGCATAGTAGTTTGCATTTTAAGGGTGTAGTGCCTGAAGAAGATAAGAATAAGTATATTCACCTAAGAGATACGCAAAAAGAACTAGAGGTGAATAAAGTAGATGATGCTGGAACAGAGATTCTTTTCAAAGGGAAAATTTCAAATTTAAAGATCAAGGCCGTCAGAAATATTTATCATATTGAGGTAGAAGCAGTATCTTATACCTCTGACCTTGACTTAAAATTAAAAAAACGTTCTTTTCAAGATCAAAAAATGACTTATAAACAGCTGCTAAAAGAAGTTATTGCAGATTATCCTGGCGGAGATGTAATGGATAAAGCTTCTCAAGGAGCCCAGATTGAAAAATTCATCCTCCAGTACCGCGAGACTGATTGGCAGTTTTTAAAGAGATTAGCTTCGCGCTTTAATACAGGACTTATTCCTGATGATAAATTTGCAAAACCAAAATTTTATTTTGGTGTACCTAAAAAAGCTTCTAAAGGTAAGTTGAAGAATTTTAATTATCGCGTCAAAAAGCGCTTAGGTGATTATAGATTTTCATCTGAAAATTATATTGAAGATATAAAAGAGACAGATTTTACTTATTATGAAGTACAGACCAATCAAATTTTAAATGTAGGAGATAAGGTTAAATTTAAAAACAATCCACTCTATGTGAGCAAGGTTGTAGCTAAGCTAAAAGATGGACTCTTAAAACATATTTGTTCAGTGGCTCGTGAACTACTCGGCAATGAATTACCGAGCTTCATAGTCGCTTAACCTTATGGGACACAAGATGAATTTCACCCGTAACATCGATTAAGTTACCTAGTTGGATAGTCCGTACCCACTACTCCTATCCTATTACAGACTCGGAGATACTTTTTAAGCTACAAATTTATTTTGATCCCAATAATATTTACTTAGATTGTTTAAACCTTCAACTTGAAGATCAATCTCAGGTCCTTTACGTCTTTGCTGTAAATACTTTTTTAAAATATTAAATGCTCCTACTATATCAGCATTAAAAGCTTTTTTATTATCTACATATAATCCTCGCTTTTTACGATTAGAACCTTGAGCATATTTTTTAGTCACTTTTTTAGTATGAGGACTGCATTGACTAGTAAATGCTTCATTCTTTTTAATCAGATTTATTCCTTTTAATTTAAGTTTGTACTCTAATTGGTGGTAAATTTCATCATAGGGAAGTTGATGTAACTTTTGATTGTTCACCTTACCGATGTCATTATTGTCTCTGATACCTTTAATGTTTCCGACTATAACCCTGTTAATGTTATGTTTTACACAATAGCTAACTATTGTTTTAGTTGCAGCATGAATTAGATGGCTAATCTGTCTATCTCTTTTTTGATATAGTTGTTTTAATCGTTTAGAAGTCTTTTTTCCTTGTGAATTCAAAATAGATTGAAAGTGTTTTATCTTTTTATTAAAATAGCAGCTGATACTTAAATATTGGCCTCCATCCAAGATAAAACTTTCTTTAGTTTTATTAGAATAACAAGTTGCAAGGTTATTAAGCCCTAGATCAATAGATAAATAATTCCCATTATCAGCTTTGATTTTTGGTGTTTCTACTTTATAAATTAAGATTAATTTATAATTATCATTTGTTAAAGGTTTAAACTCCAATCTAGTGGTATTATTTAAAATATAATCTCTATCAGCAGACAAAAGCTCGTTTGGCACTTTTATCCATAAGAATTTTTGGTTGATAGAGTATTCTTCTTTTAAATAATCTTTTAACTGTTTTGGAAGAGATAACCTTAACTTGTTATCTATAATCTTAAACCCATTATTGAGAAAACGGAAATTAAACTTACTATCTTTAGGTTTATATGATGGTGGTTTAGGCTTGCCTGTATATTTGCTTGGGTTAGACTTATAGTCCTTTATAGATTTAAAATAAGATTTCCAGTTGTCTGATAATATTTTCAAAGTTTCTTGGGCTGTCTGAGAAGGCAGATTTTTATACCAAAAATGATCTTTTAACTCTTTTTTCTGCTTATACCAATCAGGAAAATCTTTATTGCTATCTTTAGAGTAATTTTTCCGTTCATAGTTCGCAACATTATATAACTTTGCACTTGCATATCCTAGACAACCTAGTATAATTTGCTCGGTTTTGTTTGGCTTCAGAATGAAGTTTTCAGCTAATTTCATCGCATGCACCTCCTCTCTTATAATTGTTTGTAAAAATCAATTCTCTTTTTGTTTTTTGATATACTGTTTAACAGACTCTTTAGAAATGCTACCAAACTTATCACCTTTCTTACACATAGTATGTCATTAATGATTGATAAATATTAGTATAATAAAAGGTTATTGTGATTATATATATGGTATTAAAAAATAAAACCGAGCAAATTCATCACCCATTTAAAAAAGGGGGGGTTCTTTGCTCTTTAGTCCTAAAGATGGGAAAGAATTGAAATTTAGTCCCGAAGAGATTGTGATCACTGGGAAAGATGAAGAAATCTTTATTAGGTTACATGACAAAGAAGGAATAGAAATCATCAGTAAAGAGCCGATTAAATTTAAGACTAGCAAAGATTTAAGTATAGATGCGAAACAAAAAGTAGTAATATCTGCTGAAGAAAAGATTGACCTAAAGTGTAAATCAAGTGAGATAACTATGGATGGTAAGACAATTATTAAAGGCGGAGAAGTTAAGTCGAATTAAGTTAAGAAAGGAGCTAACAGTGAATAAAAGAGAAGCTTTAGAGTATTTTTATGATAATTATGCTGAGAGGACAATTACCCACAGCCTGTTTGCAGTAGAAGAATATTTTAATGCTCACTTAGATGAGTTGATAGCCGATTTTAGAGCATCATTTAAAAAATTGTGCTGCCAAGTTAATCAACTGCAGGAAACAGGTGAGAAAGGTAAGATTGCCTATATTACTTATTCAATGTTACGAACATCGATAGCTGATAAAAGTTATATCTATCTAGTAGAAGCCCAAAATAAATATTGGTTCTGCGACCACCAGAGCTTCCAAATGGAATATGATGCCAGTTGGTTATTTGAGTTTTTAGAAGAGGCGGAAAGAAAACTACAACAGCAGATGAACTCATATATAAATCCCCTCTCCAAAACTGATATTGAACGGATTACACTCCAGCAGGCTGAAAAATATAATTGCTATATAGTTTATCTAGCCAGAGATGCAATGAAAGAAGTTCTCAAGTTAGAAGAATATCAAAACTTAGCTAGAAACGAAGAATTTGAAGTGCGAGTAGGTGAATATAGAGATTTAAGTGAGATTGTTTATAAGGAAGATAGAAAAGAAAAGGATGCACAGAAAATGAAGGAGTGGCTAGAAGAAAAGCGAGATTATGAATATGCTTATGAAGTGTTTCAAGATTTGGATTTAGCTCAGGGTGATTATATCGGAATTGATTTAAGGTATAGTGATTTAAGCAATAGTAATTTGGCTGAAAGTTATTGCATTAGTTGTCAGAAAACCCTAATGGGCTTGCCTTTGGGCTGAATGACAACATTTTAGAAATAATTAAATATTATTTCTAAAATATGATATACTAAATATGAATCAAAAAAATCAAACCCTACGATAAAGAGTAAGCGATAACCAAGCTGCTCTATAAAATTAGCAAAGGGTAAAAAAATAATACATTACCGTCGGGCTGACGGGAATTCAAGCTTCTGGAGGCATTGCAAGTTGCCTCAACTGGTCTTTTGGCTAGTCTAGAAACTGTAAGACCTGATTTGTCTTGCTATTTACGGTAGGTTCAGATTAGGCTCGTTTCAATGAATGAAGAAACCTGAACGGGCTTGCCCTTCAGGTAGGTCATATGAACCATTGTACTTTATTGGGGACTAAGTTCACTAACGCTGATTTAAGAAGAACAGATTTTATTGCCCGACCGCTACTTTTAATCTCTGATCCCTTAAAAGAACTATTTGAAAAGTATCAAGCAGATATCTTTTTTAAGCCAGTAGTTTTATTTGATCCTCAATGGGAAGATCAAGTTTTATATTGGATTATGATTCCGGAAAGTATTGGTTGTTTATCACGAGCTAGTCAATTTAATAGAGACGGAACAGTAGAAAAGATAGTAATTGATTCTCAAAGAACGGCTGGAGCAAATATTTTTAAGATAGCAGAAACTGTTGAACCTACTATTGTTGTTAATCTAGCAGTAGCAGAAAGTATATTACGTAGAGAATTTATAGGTGTTGATTTAAAGAAGGTAGAGGTTGATTGAAACTTAGCAGAGAGAACTATAAATGTGAAAGGAGCATCTCGATAAATGGAGACTAAAGTAATCAAGAGTACAGCTAAGAAGAAAAGTTATGTAGTTGAAGGGGCTACTTTAAAGTGTAATCAAGGAGATAAGAAGAGTGAGTTATGTGTGACACCTAATCATGGAATCTATATTAGGGATAAATCCCAAGCGAATATCAATGATTTTGTGCCGATGAAAAACATCAAAGCTTTTGGGAAGTGTAAGAGCTTAGCTAATCCCACAGTAGCAGCGGCAACTGCTGCAAACAAGGACAAATTAAAGAAAATGCCCTGTATCCCAGCAATTACTATGCAGTGGATTGCGGGCAAAACTGATGTGCTAATTGGCAAGTTCCCAGCTCTATTGAATACATCTACCATTATGTGTACTTATGCTGGAAAAATAACAATTGAAAAAGATGGGCAAGGGTAAAAGCAGTTATTAGTAATCAGTAATCAGTTTACAGTTAAATTCAAAGGCAAAGTCAAAAGCAAGTTCAAAGGATAAGAGAAGTTAAAGTCAAGAGCAAAGTCAAATTCGAAAATAAATATATTAAGCAGTATATTAGTTATTGCAAATTAATTTTATCAAGTGGGTGTTTAATGTTTTGCTTGTATGATTTCAATTATCAATTTATTTCAGGGAGGAGTGATAATCTGCAGTTTGGTTCAAGAAATAATGAGGAATTTATAGAGCAGAGGGGGAGAGTAATTGGCAGGGGATGAGAAGATAATGGGCTATGAGAATATAGAGGTGATATCTCCTTATGAGCTAAAAGAACTTAGAGAATTAGAGATTCTACAAAGTGTAAATGATCATGCCAAAATGAAGTTTAAGGGAATAGTAGCTGAGGAAGTGGGAGATACTTGTGTAAGGAAGGCAACAGTTCAAGATGAGATAGAGGTTAAGCAGGTAGTTGATGGGACTAAAGTACGAACGGTATTTAAAGGTGTTGTGACTAGTGTTGAAGTCAAAGCTGTGCAGGGAATACATTATCTAGAGGTGGAGACAATATCATATACCTTTGAATTAGACCTTAAGATAAAAAGTCGTTCCTTTCAAGATCAAGAGATGAAATATAAGCAGATGATCCAGGAAGTGATTAAAGATTATTCCGGAGCAGACTTTAATGATAAGGCTAGTAATGGTCAAAAACTAGAAAAATTTATTTTACAGTATGAAGAAACAGATTGGCAGTTTCTAAAGCGGATGGCTTCTCACTTTGAAACAGTATTAGTACCCTATAGTGCAGCAGACGGGCCAAAATTTTGGTTTGGAGTACCCAGCGGGAAGTCAGGTTCTCTGCACCAAGATTTTCATTATACTTTAAAGCGAGATAGGTCGGATTACCTTTGGACGGCAGAAAATTATAATCAAGGTTTAAAAGAGAAAGACTTTATTGACTATGATGTCCTATCCTATAACTATATTGATATAGGGAATAGAGTAAAGTGTCAAGGCAAGTCTTTGTTAGTAGCTGAGGCAAAATATAAAGGTACTTATAATTATGTTGTTCCAATGTTACCACCAGAGAATAAATTAGATATTATTGCTTGGGGTGAGTATGCAGTAAAAGGTGTAGGGCATGTTGTAGAAGATGTGGTGCCTTATTATCTTACTGGGAAGAAAAATGAAAGGAATCAAGGTGAAGAATAAGGGAGGTGTTAGAAATGTTTTCTTTGAAAAATGTACTTATTGTTTTAATTATTGTTATATTTATCTCAAGTTTTTTAACATCATGTAAATTTTCAAAAATAATCGACTTAGTCCATAAAGACACAGATACTTTTTATAAAAAATATGATTTTTCAGATTCTAGACTAAAGAAATATCAGGTTAATGGTATAATATTTATACCATATACAAGACAGCTTCCTCATCGTAGTTATAGTGACAAGTTTCATTACTATTATTTATCTTTAGCTTCATACAGAAAAAAGGGAGATGATGGCAAAGTTATTATTAATAATGTAGAGTTAGAAGGGGTAAAGGAGGTTAAATTTAAGAAGATAACTAAGGAGTTAAAGCAAGGACTAGAATTTAAAGAGTATGAAAAAAATAATGGTATATATAAGGATGAATTTAAATTAATTCATCAAATAAATGACTATAATATGGAATTGACAGATAAGAGTCAAATTAAAGTTGTATTAAATGTGAGTGTTGAAGAAGATGGTGAAGTTATTACTCGGGATTTAGAGTATATATTTGAAACTAGGATAAGGGAATATTTAGTGCAAAGATAGAAAAGCAGTCTTTTCTGATAGCTAAAGGTCAATTTTTAATTAGTCACTTATGAACATGATCTAATTAGTATTTTATAGATCATGCAGGATATTTTAGGAATTGAGTGAATTTTAATAATAAGAAGTTTGCAATTTATCAGAAAGGAGCGGTTATTGTTGACTAAAAAATTAATTTATAGTGATATTAATCCCCAACTCGATACAGATTTAGAGTATTATCAAGAGCATGATAATGCCTTAACCATTTTACCTTATTATGAGATGATAACAGCTTTTCGCAATCGTTTAGTGGCTCAAGCTCCAAATGGGGCAGTAGAACTGAATAATTTAATTTCTATTGCGCAGTTACTGCAGGAGTTATATGTTAAAGTAGGTACTAAGCAGTTAATCAAAGAACAACAATTAAAGTATTTAGTTTATGAACTATTAAAGAATAATGATTACAAGTATTTTGATCATAAGTCCATTGATTATATAATTCAGTTTATGAATCAGGTGGATGCTCGCTTAGTAGATTTATCGGAACAAGAAGTGAGTGCACCGACAGCCGAATTGATTGCAATTTATCAAGCAATAAAAGAAGAGTTAGCTGAGCAGGGGTTAGTAACTAAATGGCAGTCTTATCAAGAACTACTTAATAACATAGAACAAGAAGATTTTGCTTATTTATATCCAGAAATTGAAGAATTGTTTTTATACAGGTTGCAGATTATTAAAGCAGTAGAATTAGAATTAATCCTTAAATTAGCAGACTTTGTTTCTGATACAACAATTGTCCTGGATTATGACCCGGAAAAACAGAAGTTATTTCACAATTTAAAAGATGTAGTGGAACGTTTAGAGGCAGAGGATTTTGATGTTGAAGCTAGATTAGAAGAAGAAAAAACGTTAATTCAAGATCTGTTTAATGACCAGTTTAAAGTAGATAAATATAATTGGCAGCAAGAAATGGGGACTAAGTTGCAGGTGAGTAGTAAAGCAGATGTAGTGGAAGAGCTAAAGGCTACAGCGCGTAAGATAGTGTCTTTGGCTAAAGAAGGCCAAAGTTTAGATAGAATTGGAATAGCATTTTCCTCTCCTGATCGCTATTTGCAGCACTTGGCCCGGGTCTTTAATAGTTATAATCTGCCTTATCAACAGCAGATTCCTCATCCTTTAGCAGAATCGTCTCTGCTGCAGGATATTAAAGTAGTTCTGCGCTTACTGCAGGGAGATTTTACTGCAGAAGATTTGTTAGTATTATTGAAAAGTGATTGGCTAGAATTAACTCCAGCTGCAGCAGCAGATTATCATTTAGAACAGATATTAAAAGAGATTCGTTTCCCTGTGGAAGGTTGGAATTTAGTTGATTTAATTTTAGAGCAGCAGGAATTAGAAGCAGAATTGCAGACTGCTTTAGAGCAATTGCAGGAATATTGTTGTTGGCGGCCTAAAGAAGAGGTCAGTTCCGAGGAGTTTACAGCTCGATTAAAAGACCTATTAACTGATTTGGGGTTGGCCCAGGTCTTAGCAGAGGCACCTGCTGATATTACAGCAGCTTGGCAGGCTTTGCAAAGCCAAATTGCTAGCTTGCAAGATTTAGAATTGGGCATTAAAGAAGTAACAGAGTGGGTAGAATTAGTGCAGCTAGCAATCAAAGAAGGAACTTATACTCCAGACAGTAACGGGGGAGTAGAAGTCACAGGTAAAATTGAACTGCGGAGTGGGGATTATGATTATATATTCTTATTAGGTATGAGTGAAGAATTATATCCGACGATTAGACAGAATCCAATCGATAAATATTTAGAAGAAGTCAATATCAAAGTGGATAATCGAGAAGTAAGAGATAGATATTTGTTGAATGATCACTTGCTGTCGGCTAACAAAGGTATTTTTATGCTTTATTCTAAGACGGGCAATCAAGAAGAAGCTTTAAGTAGTGCTTGTATAGAGGAATTAAGCCGCGTAGTAGAATTAGAAGAAATCCCAGAAACAGATGAAATTTATTCTCAGCAGGAATTACAGCAGGTAGTTGGTTTAGACTTGCAAGAGAGAAAGCTAAATCAAGTCGCTTTAGATTATGACTGGGGCCAAGGTTTAGAGATTAAAGCTAAATTAACGCAGGGCCAAGTCAGAGATGATTTAGCCGGCTATAATGGCAATCTCCAGGCTAAAGATAATCTAAATTGGCTGCAGAATAAATATAATGACAAGTATAATTATTCGGCTTCGTTTTTAGAGAAATATTTAGAGTGTCCCTTTCAATTTTTATTAGATAAAGTATTTGAATTGGAAGAGATTGAATATGAAGAAGAAATGAATCCTTTAGAAAGAGGGTCATTACTGCATAGAATTTTAGATCAGTTTTATACTAAGTTTGCCGCTAATAAAGTTACAGAGGAAAATTATCAACAAGCCTATGAAACTTTAGTGCAGGTAACAAAGGAAGTACTGAATGAGTATAACTTGTTTGAACATAGCTTTTATTGGGCTACCGAAGGTAGTCGTTATTTAGATAATGATCAACTAGGTATTGTTTTAGAGGAATTTTTAGAGAATGAATTAAATGGTACTTATAATCAATATTATAGCAAGTCTATTCCAGCTAGTGAACTTGAAGTTAAGGAAACAGAATGGGAATTTAAAAATTTGAATTTGGTGGATGATTATTTATTTGCAGGAAAGATTGATCGAATTGATTATCATTCTGGTAGAGATGTAATGGGAGTTATAGATTATAAAACTGGCCAGTTGCAGTATAAAAAATTAAGTAGTGCGCCAGTTCAAATCCCCCTTTATATGATGGCCGTTAAGCAGGAGTTTGCTCATGAAGTAGGGATGGGAGGTTACTTTGGTTTACATCCCAAGGAAGATAGAGATAGCCGCTATAAGATACTGTTAGGTAATCAATTACGCAAATCTTATTCAGGAAAATTGGAAGAAGCAGAAGATAAAATTAGAGAGGCAGTGCAGGGGATTAAGTCGGGGAAGTTTGGCCCAGGAGAAAATAGCAATTGTGAGTTTTGTAATTATTGGGCTCTATGTCAGAAGGAGGATAACTAATGGGAGAAGAGATTAGAGGTTTAGAATTAACTACTGCTCAAGTACAGGCAGTTAAAACTCTAGATCAGAACTTAGCTATTACTGCGGGAGCAGGAAGTGGTAAAACAAGAGTATTGACGGAAAGATACATTGAAATTTTGTTAACTGAGTTAGAAGATGAAAGTAAAAGTGCTAAAGAAGTTCTAGAAACGATAGTAGCCATTACCTTCACTAAAAAAGCAGCCTCAGAAATGAAAGAGCGAATTAGAGAACGCTTAGAAGAATACTTAACAGATAATTTTAATAGTCTAAGTGCTAAAAGAAAAAAAGATATTATTAATATATTAGATAATCTATCTCATGCTAAAATTTCTACGATTCATTCTTTTTGCAAAAGTATTCTCAAAGATAATTTATTTGAAATCGGCTTAACTACAGATTTTGAAATTGTAGAAGGAATCCATAAGGATAATTTACTGCGTGAAACAGTGATTGCAGTGATAGATGAAATTAGAGCAGATGAAAGCCATCAATTATATGATATATTGTGGGATTTGACTTATCGCTATGGCAAAAAAGATTTGATTGTAGTTTTAATGGAATTATTAGAGCAAAGACAAGAAATTGCTCGTATAAAAAAGGAACTAGAAGATAAAAGTTTAGCTGATAAATTCAATCAATTGCTTCGTGATGTGCCATTAAAGCAATTACAGCGCTATGCTGTGCAGGAAGAATTTCAAAAGAAAGTAAAGCAGTTAGCTGATTTTGAAGTAAAAGAGCAATCATTAGGAACTAGTATAGCTAAAAAAGTGGCTGAAATTGCTGAAAAAATCATAAAAGAGATTAGTAAAACTAATTCTTCGTCCCAGGATGAATTACTAGAACTTCATTTTGAACTATTAGATTGCTTTTATGATTCTGAGGCAGATGAAAAGAGAAAATCAATTTATAGCGATATGAGTGCTAGTGATTGGGTGGGTGGTAATGATGTTAAATTAGCAGCTAATCAGATTTTCAAAGATTTATTTGAGTTACTGCCTGGTACTGGAAGCAAAGCTTTAATGAGTGAAGAAGAAAGTAAAATTAATTTTAGTCAACAGATATTAAAATTATATCAACCAGTTGTGGATAAATATCAAGAACTAAAAAAGAAACAAGGTTATTTTGATTTTGTTGATTTAGAGCAAGAAGTGATTGATAATTTTAATAACAACTATCAATTAGTAGAAGAACTAAGAAATGAAATTGATTTTATGTTAGTTGATGAATTTCAAGATACTAATCAGATGCAGTGGGATATTATTCGTCCCTTAGTGACTATAGATAAAGATTTTACTAAGTTAGCAGCGGATAAATTATTTATAGTTGGAGACCCTAAACAATCAATTTATGGTTTTAGAAGAGCTGATATTAGAATCTTTAAAGAAGTAATGCAGCAAATAGAAGCTACTAATTCGGAAGGTAGGATTGAATTAAGTAAAAACTTCCGTTCTAATCAAGCCATTATTGATTTCACTAATCATGTTTTTAGTGATGTATTTGCTGTTACCCATCAGGAGGCAGCCGAATATGATGTTGTTAAGCAGGATTTGAGTTTTGGTAGAGAAGTAAAATATCAAGATGAAATTAGCCGCCATCCCGATTCTCATATAGAGACGTTATTAACTGAATACAATCGCAATGATGAATATTCCAAAGGAGAATATGAAGCACAGCAGATAGCTGAAAAGATTGAGTGGTTAGTAAAAGATTCAGACAAGAAAATTTTCAAGAATGGGGAATTACAGGCAGTTGATTATGGAGATATTGCAATTTTAATGACTGCTCGGACAAGATTAAAGGATTATGAACAAGGATTAGAAAAAGCTGGTATTGATTATATTACAGTAGCAGGGAAAGGTTACTATCAACGCCAAGAGATTTATGACCTCTATTTAGCTTTAAAAGCATTATTAAATCCTAAAAATGATGCTTTGATTTTTGGATTATTCCGTTCGCCGTTATTTGGATTTAGTGATGAGCAGTTATTTAGGATGATGCGTCAAAAAGAAGCTTCTTTATTAGCAGAAATCTTTAATAAACAGCCAAGCAGCAAAGCCCAGTTTGAAAAATGGCAGCAGCTAAAGAATGAGGTTAGTATTGACCAGTTAATTGAGACTATATTAAGTGATTGTGGGGCATATGCTAGTTATTTAAGTGGAATAGATGGGAAGCAAAAGATAGCTAATTTTGAGAAATTGATTGAAGAAGCAGCTCAATTTAGTAATAATGAGGGTAACAATCTTCATTCATTTGTCGGACAATTAGAAGAGTTAATGGAGCAAGAAGAAAAAGAAGGCAGTAAAGAATTAGAAACTGAGGATCAAGAAGCAGTACAGTTAATGACTGTTTATGCAGCTAAAGGTAAGGAATTTCCGGTTGTCTTTTTAGCTGATTTAAATAATGCTGGTAATCCCCAAACAGGAAATATAATCTGTGAAGAAGTGGCGGGACAGGAGCAAATTGGAGTAAAATATTATACAGAAGATTTTAAGCGAGAAGAAACAAGTAGTTATCAAATGCTGAAACAAGAACGTGGGGCTAAAGAAGAATTTGAATCTAAGCGTGTCTTTTATGTCGGCGTTACTAGAGCAGAAGAAATGTTATTCTTATCAGCTTCAGTTCATGTAAATAGTGATGATGAAATAAATTGGCATAATGGTTTAAAGTGGTTAATGAAAGGCTTAAGATATAGTAATCAAGATTTAGTTGAATTTATGCAGGGGGAGGAAGAAACTAGGACAGAAAATCTGGCGATTAATGATCAGCAAAGAAGTGTAGCAGTAAAGCTAACGAAAAATCAAACAGAAGTTAGAGAATTAGAAACAGAGTTAGCATTTGAGGCAAGTATTACAGATGACGCTTTGAATATTTTAACCGAGCAGGAATCTGAAGCTCTAACTATTGAAGTTGAAACTCCATCTAGCACAGCAGAGTTTGAACCTGAAGTGAAGCAGGATGAAGAGGTAGATGAAAACAAAGAAAATAAAATATCTTGGCAGGAAGAAAACTTGGCTACCTTAAAGGGGACTATCATTCACCATGGCCTAGAATTATTAATCAATGATGGTACAATTGATTATAGCTATTTATTTAGGTCACACCCTGCTATTGAAAAGTATGGGGATAAAAAAGAAGAAATTAAAAATGAACTACAGAAAATAGAGAACTGTCCTGAATTTCGCGATTTAACTGCTGGACAGTGTCAGACGGAAGTAGATTTTTATTTGCAGATTGAGAATAATAAATTTATGAATGGCTCAATTGATTTATTAACTCAGAATCAGGCCGGAGAATGGTTAATAGTTGACTGGAAGACTAACCGTGTTCATAGTTCTCAAGATATAGCAGATCATTTGCATGAGTACAAATCCCAGTTAGAAAATTATGAAAGAGCAGTACAGCAATTAAAGGATACTGAAAATGTGCAGAGCTATTTATATCTTACAGATGCTCCTGCTGGACAGCGGCTACAGCAGGCCTAATAATTATTATTTGAGTTAATGCAGGGAATTAAAGAGCAATATATAAAATAAGATGTAAGAGCGAGAAATATAATACTTAAAATTTATTGGAGGGATAGTTAATGCAATTTCAATTAACCACTATTCATGTTAATGATTTAGAAGAGTCACTAAACTTTTATCAAGATGTTTTAAATTTAGCAGAAGTTAAGCGCTTAAATCCCCGTCCAGGAGTAGAAATTTCTTTTCTACAGGATGAGGGAGGAACGATTGAATTAATAAGCAGGGGAAGAAGTAGAAGCAGATAATGATTGTCCTGTGTCTATTGGATTTGCAGTAGAAGATATGGCAGAAACTATTGCAGATTTAGAAGCTAAAGGGATTGAATTACTGCGCGGGCCAATAGAGACTCCTAATGGAACTAAATTGGCATTTATCGAAGATCCTAATGGTGTAGAAGTAGAATTCATTGAAAATTTAACTTTATAGTAGTTTCTCAACCTGTCCCGAGCCTAGTGCTCGGGATTTTTTTATGTGTCAATTATGAGCATGAGTTGAAATTATAGTAATAAAATGTTATAATAAAGAAAGTAAAAACATAATTAGAAATAAATTCAATAAAAAGTTTGGGTTTATAAAGGAGCGAAAGATAGTGCAATCTGAAAAAATAATCAAATTAGCAGTTTTAAATCTAGGGTTAGCAGTGTTAGAAATTATATTTTTTTCAGAAGGTTTGCTAGGAATTCAGTTAAGAGGAGGAAGAGCTTTTGAAACAGCATTGGGAGTAACAATAGTGGTGCTTAGTTTTGTTATCTTTATTATGGGGAATTATAAATTATTATTTGAGAAAGAAGAAATTATTAATACAGTTAACCTTAATACTACTGCTGACTATATTGAAGCTCTTAAACAAAATAAAAGTAAGAAACTATTTACTAAAGATATTGATAATATTTTAGAGCAAATAGACAGGTTTAATAATAAGAAAGAAACAATCAAGGATATGCTACTGCAGAAGTTTAATGATGATGAACTTAGTTATTCTAAGTTTGAAGGTACAGTTTTAGATATTGAGCATATATTTTATATAAATATTAAAAGTATTATTAATAAGTTAAATGCCTTTGATGAAGAAGATTATAATTTTATTAAGAGTAGTGAGGCTCAAGAAAATTATTCACCAAAGTTTATTAAAAATAAGAGAAGTATCTATCATGAGTATATTTCTTTTATTAAAGATTCTATAGAAGATAATGAGGTGATATTACTGAAATTAGATAAATTACTTTTAGAAATCTCTAGATTTAATAGCTTAGAAGATGGAGAAATAGAGCAGATGGGGGCTATGAAAGAAATAGATGAATTAATTAAGCAGACAAAATTATTTAAATAATAAAGAGGAGTGAGAGAAGTGAGCAGTAAGAAGAATTTATTAACTATAGTACTGAGTTTACTTTTATTAGGGATAGGTGTTTTTGTTATTGTCTATGGGGGTATGACTTTAACAAAAGATATAGGTAAAAGCAATCAAGTGGTTTCGAAAGAAAAAGCCCAGCAAACTTTGCAGGATACATATAACGATATAACTGTTAAAAAGAATAAGCCTAGAAAAGCCTTAGTTGATATCAAGAAAAGTAGTGTTAAAGATTCTCTACCCGATATATCTAAATTTTCTGTGCAAGTTCAAAATTCAACGACAGAGTTTATTGAAATCTTTTCTTCGCCGGAAAAAGCAGGGCCAAGAAAAGATGGTTGGTTAATTGAAATAGCTAAAGATTTTAATAATGCAGGGATAAAAGTAAAGGGGCTTCTAAACAGTTTAATTATTTATAATCAAATATACTTATTTTGATGTATAAATAGATAGATTTTGGTTATATTATTAATAGGTGATAAAAATGAAACTATCAATTAAAGAAGCAGCTAATTTTTTAGGAGTTGCAATTTCAACTCTGAGGCGTTGGGATAAAGAAGGGAAATTAGTTCCTGAACGTACTGTAGGTGGGCATAGAAGATATGGCAAAAAGAAGTTAATTGCTTTTCAAACTAAAGAGGATAATCACAGCCGATTAACTATTGGTTATTGCAGAGTTTCTAGTAATAGTCAAAAAGATGATTTAGAACGACAAATAGATAAAGTTTCTAGTTATTGTACAGCTAATGGTTATCAATTCAGGATTATTAAAGATATAGGTAGTGGTCTTAATTATAAGAAAAAAGGACTTAAAGAACTTATTAAATTAATTGAAAGTAGGGAAATTGGAAGAATTGTAGTTAATTATAAAGATAGACTTATCAGATTTGGATATGAAATGTTTGAACAGATATGCGAGTTAAATGATGTCAAAATTGAAATAATAAATTATACTGAAGATAAAAGTTATCAAGAAGAATTAGTAGATGATGTATTGTCAATTATTACAGTATTTTCAGCTAAATTATATGGAAGTCGCAGTCATAAATCTAAAAAGATAAAGACAAGTAATAAAGAATTATTTACTATTGATTAAACATATTAAAGTTAAAGGAGAAAACTAGATGCTGCGCACAAGCAAAATATTAATCAAAGATCAAGACTTTAAAGAATTTGCAATTGAGAAGGTATATTTAACAAGGCATTTTGAAAATATGCTGCTTATTTTATTAGAGCAAGATTATAAACAAGAGATTGGGGATAGAAATTTGATTTCTAATCCTTATGTAATGAGAGCAGTGATTAGAGATACCAAAGGTGGTCAACATGCTGAAAAAGTAGCCTACATGAAAGAAAAATATAAAGATCATGATCTAATGCAGGATTTAATTGAAGTTGGGAAACAACTTAAAAAAGATAACCTCGTCATGACTATTAGAAAAGTACGAGGTAATTTTAAATCTTTTTACACTAAAAACAAAAAAGGTGATAAAAAAGCCAAACCACCCAAACCTAAAAGTTTATCTTCACTAAATCACTATACTCTTTTAATTGATAATGATAAAGGTATAGGACTTTCTTATTTAAAGAAAGGTAAAGACAAATTAGGTATAACTCTGGACCATGATAGAGGCAGACAATATATAAGAGTTAATCAGCAAAAGCTAAAACAGTTAGTGGATGGTGACCTAGATAACATTCAATCTATTAATTTACAGTATTCTAATGGTGAATTGTACCTATTAGTTACTTATCACCATAATAAAAAGGTGCAAAATAATAAACCGCATAAGATTGCAGGTTTAGATATAGGGGTTAATAATCTAGCAGCAGTTTATATAGAGGATAAAGATAGCCCTAGTCTGATAGTAGATGGTAAGAAGTTTAAGAACTATAATAGTCAATTTAATCGGCAAATAGCTAAATTGTCTAATGCTATTGACACTCTAGAATCTAAAACTAGAAAGAAATATTTAAGAGAATATATAAATTTTCTCTTCGAAAAGAGAAACAGGTTTTTCTATGACCAGTTTCATAAAGTCAGTAAAAGAGTGTTGGAATACCTCGATAAACATAATGTCACTGAACTGGTTATATCATATACTCTTAATGATATGAAAAACAATGGCAATTGCAATATGCAGAAAAAAACAAAGCAAAATTTTATCCAAATTCCATTTATTAAACTATTAGAATATCTAGAGTATAAAGCACAAGATTTTGGAATTGAAGTGACAGTTGTTGATGAAGGATGTACATCAAAGTCTAATTCTTTTACTAAAGAAGTTTATAAAGCTAAATCATTACAGAAAAAGATTAAAGATCTAAAAAATCAACAAGATAAGACTGAATCTGATATTGAATATCAAGAATATCAGCGTTTAATTGATGCTTGCAAGAAATTGTTGAAAAACTACAATTATTCAGGTAGGCGAGTTGAACGTGGGTTATACGTTGATGGTGTAAATGATTTAGCAATAAATTCCGATATTAATGGAGCAAGAAATATTTTAAAATTAAGTCCCAACTATCAAGAGCAGAAATGTACTAATCTTTCTAAACTCTGTAACCCAATTAAAGTAAATAGTGATTACGAATTTGCCAAACTGCTTAAAGATAGCTGGGACTATGAAATTAAGAAGAAAGTAGTCTAAAAAGCACCCCCGAGTCTTTTTAAGATAGGGTTTGTGGATAAGAACACTGTAACTTTGGTGTTAACGCTGTAATCTACTCATTTGTTAATTTTGATTAGCTTTGAGCAGATATAAATCAGCGGCAACAGCTCCCGTTGATATTAATTTAAGCAACACTGACCAAATACTTCCCACATTAAAGCAAGCCGTAGTAAAAAATTCCACAAATATTGTACTTACTATGAGTGAAATAGTAAATACAAGTGATGCGACTGGTTTTATTGTGAAAATTAATGGGACTGCAGTAACAATTGCTAGTTTAAATGGTAGTGGAACAGAGGTTTTAACTTTGACTTTAGATACTAAAGTTAAAAAAGAAGATACAGTAACTTTAAATTATAGTGGAGGTAATGTAAAAGATATTGCTGGCAATGAATTAGCTGATATCAGTGGACAAGCAGTAACTAATACTGTAGAAGCAATTACTTTCCATTATGCAATGCCGAGTTGGGGTGATTCAGGAACAGTAAATTTATCTTATTATAAGAATGGGGAAGAAAGTGCTTCAGGATTAAGTATGACTAAGAATAGCAGCTGGTATGAAATTACAGTAGCAGTAGAAGATGCAGCAGCTACTACTGAATTTGTGATTGAGTTTTCTGATAGTGGAACAAAGAAGTTTTTGAAAGCAGATGATTTTAGCTCTAACGTTACTTATAGCACAAGTACAAATAATATTTGGATTGATGCACGAAATATTACAAATTGGGGCGGAGACAATTATTATTTAGAGAGCACTAAATATAGTGATACAGAGATAGATATTACAGCACCAAGTTTCAGTTCTGGGCCAAGCACAGCCAATATCACGGGGACATCATTTGATTTGAATGCTACGCTTAATGAAGCTGGAACAGTTTATTATGTAGTAGTTAATGATCAAGCTAGTGCGCCAAGTGCTGCGCAGGTAAAAGCAGGAAATAATGCTTTAGGAGCTGCAGCATTAGCAAATGGTAGCAAGACAGATAGCGGCAGTGGAGTTGCAATCACTGTCACAGCTTTAAGTGAAAAGATTGCTTATGATGTTTATGTAGTAGGAGAAGACGAAGCCACACATCCTAATTTACAAGGTGATGCAACTAAATTAGAGGTTACAACTCTTGATGAAACAGCACCAACTGTGAGTAATGCAGTAGTAGAAGATACAGCACCAAAAGATGTAGTCTTAATAATGAGTGAAGTAGTAACTGCTACAGATGCTAGTGGATTTAGTGTTAATGTAAATGGAAGTCCAGTAGCTGTTAATAGTTTAAGTGGTAGTGGAACAGACACTTTAACTTTATCTTTAGCTGTTGAAATTGTAATAGGGGATGTAGTTACAATTGATTATAGTAATGGTAATGTCAAGGATAGTGCTGATAATTTATTAGTTGATTTCAGTTCTCAGTCAGTAACTAATAATACCATAGTCATTATTGATGGTGATATAGGTGAAGCAGATTATAATTCACATTATACAGATGTTATGGGAGCTGGGCATGAAGTATATAACTGGGGTGATAATGCTCCGACGATTGGTGAAGTTAAGACTGCCAGAGATGAAAATTATTTATATATTGCTGTCCAAGCTAGAACAGCTAACGATGGAAATAAAGAAAGTTTTCATATTTTAATTGATGAAGATAATGATAACACTACAGGGAAAAAAGATTTTTCTACTACTCCATTTTATAATCAAACTTATAATACAGAAGTTGGGGTTGATTATGCTATTTATGTAGAACCATCTGGTTATAAGGGTAATGGTTATATTTCTTATATTGATATTGCCACTGATGGTTCTGATAGTCAAATCAGAGGTGGAGAAATGGGGACTACTTCAGAATTAGGTAGTTTAGACGCACCACGCAGTGCTGATAGTGATTTTGCTTTTGAACTAAGAATTCCTATTTCTGAGTTGAGTAATTTTGATAGTAGTTCAAAATTAATTATTACAGCTGCTCCAAGGTATAATACTACTCATGTACATGATATTACTCCTAATAATGGCAATAGTATTGCCAATGATGACAGTGATAGTAATGAAATAATTACTATTCCAGCAGCAGATAGTCTCAGCGGAATGTAAAAGAAGATTAATTAAAAAGTTGTTTTATTTTTCCTGCAATAAAAAAGATTTAATTACCTCATACTACTATTGATATCTATATTTATAGGGGGAATTAGAGGATGGATGATGCTAAGATAGAAGTAAAACCAACACCAATTACTGCAGGAGAAAAAGTTACTATCTCTTACAATGGAATATTAGCTGAATCTGGCGCAGAGAAAGTATATCTTCATGCTGGAATAGGTTTCAATGATGAATGGCGAGATGTAACTAGTATTCAAATGAAAAAAGAGGATGCAGAAAAGTGGCAGGCACAACTTAAAGTTAATACTACTGACCGCTTTAACTTTTGTTTTAAAGATTCTGCTGAAAATTGGGATAATAACCAAGGTAGTAATTGGAGTTTTGAAGTACATGATGGACAGCAATATAATTAAGAAAAAGCAGTGACAAGAAAAGACAGTAAAGAGAAGTAAAGAGTGAAGAGTGAAGAGTAAGAAGTAAAGAGTAAGGAGTAAGGAGTAAAGAGTGAAAAGTAAGAACAGTAAGAACAGTAAGAACCATAAACCCTAAAATCACTTTCGGGAAGAAAGATGAATGACTGATGTAGAGACTAGGCATTGCCTAGTCTACGAACTATCACCCAGAAAAATAATTATTGGGAACAGTGAGTAGTGGGTAGTAAAGAGTGACAAGTGAAAATAGAGAAGAAATATAAAAGCAGGGATAATCCCTGCTTTTATATTTGAGAGTTAAATTGTTAAAGTAAATCATTGACAAGATATAGTAAATCATTTATAATAACAATAACGATAATTATTATCATTTAAACATAATAAAATTTTAGGAAGGGTGATAGTTATGACTGTAGAAGTAGGAACTAAAATAAATGATTTTACTTTAACTGACCATAATGAAAATGAAGTCAATTTATCTGATTTGGAAGGGCAGAAAGTATTATTATCTTTTCATCCGTTGGCGTTTACAAGTGTCTGTGCTAACCAGATGCAAGGGTTAGAAGCTAATTATGAAGAATTAGAAGAATTAAATATTGTGCCGTTAGGAATTAGTATTGATGCAGTGCCTGCTAAAAAAGCGTGGGCAGAAGAATTAGGACTAGAAAAGTTACAATTAGTATCTGATTTTTGGCCTCATGGTGGATTAGCTAAAGAATTAGGAATCTTTAGAGATGAAGATGGATTTTCAGAAAGAGCTAATATTTTATTAGATGAAAATGGAGAAGTTATTTATTCTCAAGTTTATGAAATTTCTGAATTGCCTGATCCGCAAGAAATAATTGATTTCGTTAAGGGCAGTGATGAGTAATTAGTGATGAGTGAGGAGTAAAGAGAGAAAAGCAGTAAGAATAGTAGCTGGTAGTTAAATTTGGGGAAATTGCAATATATAGATTGCGCAGCTAATAAAGAGAAAAGTAGAGAGAACAGGACTGCACGGAGTGTTTTTTGAATTTTAAAAACACGGAGGAGACGGTTAAAAGTAGTAATCAGTGAAGAAAGTGAAGAATAAAAAATTGAAGAATAGAAAAGCAGTGAAAAAATAAAGATAAAAAACTGAATACCAATCCCGTTTTTTACTTAATATATAAAGGCATGGCTATTTAGCCATGCCTTATAATATATTTTTATTAATCTTTTAACTTGTTACTCTTTACTCATGACTCGTCTCTAAATGGGCGACAGCCCATGCTTTATTTTATGACTTTATTGGATGCTTTAGTTAATCTTTCTATTTCAGCAGCAGAAAGATCCCAATCTGCTGCTCCAGCATTTTGCTTGGCTTGTTGTGGTGTTTTGGCTCCTACTAAAGCAGTAGTGATTCCTTCTTGTTGACGAACCCAATTAATTGCTACTTGGACAATAGGAGCATTATGCTCTGCAGCTATTTCTTCCATTACATCAATTAAATCTAATGTTTGAGACCAAGTTTCTTCATCATAGAAAGGATAGAATTGACTTCGTTTATCATCATCATCAAATTCTGGAGGTTGATCATATTTTCCAGTTAAAATCCCGCCCCCGATAGAACCATAAGATAAATTACCGATATTATGTTCTACACAATAAGGTAATTCTTCTGTTTCAATCTCACGCTGTAATAAAGAATAGTGCGGTTGTAAACTAACTATATTAGTTAGATCAGTTATTTCTTCTAATAGTTGTTTATCAAAATTAGAAACTCCTAAGTAGCGAAATTTACCTTCTTCTTGTAATTTTTCTAATTCGGCAACTGTTTCTTCTAATGGTACATTAGTATCGGGCCAGTGGATTTGATAGAGGTCAATTGTGTCGATTCCCAGTCTGTCTAAAGAATCATTAACTTGCTTTCTGATCGTAGATGGACTCAAATCCCGAACCAATTCTGCTCCGTCGCGATAAACTCCACACTTAGTAGCAATTAGAACCTGCTCTCTATATCCTTTAATTGCTTCTCCAACAACTTCTTCTGAGTGCCCGTCTCCATAAGGCGGAGCAGTATCGATTAAATTAATTCCTGAATCAATAGCTTGTCTAATAGCGGCTATTGATTGTGAATCATCAACTTCTCCATAAAAATCACTTCCTAAGGCCCAAGTTCCTAAACCAACTACTGAAACTTCTAAGTCGCTATTTCCTAATTTTTCATATTGCATACTATCACTCCCATTTTTATATTATTTCACATTTGCTTATTAAATTGCATATTATCTATATAAAGTGTAACTTCGAGATGGCTGAGCAAGCATTTCTTCGTTAAGAAATTTAGGATGATTCGTCTAAAATTCATTCAAGTAAAATCAATTTCACTTAATTTAAATTGGAAATTAAGTAATACAAAATTGATTTTACTTTCACTTCATTAAGACTCATTAACATCCTAAATTTAATGCCACTACGAAAAACTTGCTCAGCCATCTAATGATAGTTTTACTTTAATAGTGGGGTCAGGGATTATCTTAAAGTGAGGTTACTTATTTTCTGATTGTGCCTCTTGGTTTTGAATTTACTACTAGCTACTAGCTTTTATCTACTAGCTAGTGGCACGATAGTGCCACTTTATATAGATACATCGTAATATTAGGATTTATAGATAGAAATAGTAATTCCTGGTTTGAAATAAAAATAATTATTATTAATAAGAAAACTTTGCATTAAATGAATAAAAAAAATTAGCCTGACAATACTATTTAATACATTAATAATTTGCTTTTTTATTTTTTGGGATAATGGGGGTAATAATTAATGAAATTATTGGTTTTGTCATGGGAGTATCCTCCCTGTCATGTAGGGGGATTAGCTAGTCACTTATCTGATTTATTACCGGAATTAGTGAAAGAAGGAGTAGAAGTTCATCTCATAACGCAAGGATTATCAGATACGGAAGAATATGAAATTGAAAAAGGGATTCATGTTTATCGAGTACCTCCAGTTGAGATTGAAACAAATGATTTTGCATCTTGGGTGCTGCAGTTTAATTTTAAATTAGTAGAAAAAGCAATTGAAGTAATCAACTACCATCGTATTGATTTGATTCATAGTCATGATTGGTTAGTGAATTTTGCTGCTCAAACTTTAAAACACAGTTATAAGTTGCCGTTAGTAACTACAATTCATGCTACGGAAGTGGGAAGAAATCAAGGGTTGCATAATGAGCAACAACGGTATATTAATGATATCGAATGGAAGAGCACTTATGAAGCATGGAGAGTAATCTGTTGTAGCCAGTATATGAAAGATGAAGTAAGGGATCATTTTTCGTTACCAGATGATAAGGTACAAGTAATTAATAATGGAGTAAAAAAAGAGAACTTTAGCAGTGACCTTCCTCAATCTTTTAGGGATAACTATGCTCGACCTGAAGAGCGAATAGTGTATTTTATTGGTCGCTTAGTACGCGAAAAAGGAGTTCATGTCTTAATCAATGCTGCTCAAGAGGTGTTGGCCCATAATTATAATGTGAAGTTTATTATTTCTGGGGAAGGGCCGGCACAAATGTGGTTAGAAGATCAAGCTGCTCAGTTAGGAATTAGAGAAAAAGTTTTGTTCACTGGATATGCTGATAAAAAACTTCGTAATAACCTTTATCAGATAGCAGATGTGGCAGCATTTCCTAGTTTGTATGAACCATTTGGAATTGTAGCTTTAGAAGCGATGGTGACTCAAACGCCGGTAGTAGTTTCTGATGTAGGTGGTTTTAGTGAGATTATTGAGCATAATAAAAATGGACTCAAAGTTTATCCTGGTGATAGTGCATCTTTAGCTCATAACTTGTTAAGAGTTTTGTCTGACCATAATTTAGCTGCTAATATAATTACTAATGCCTATCAAGAGGTTAAAACTGAATACAATTGGAAAACAATAGCTAATAAAACTATAGATGTTTATCAAGAAGTACTACAAGAGTATGATGAGATTAATTGGGGAACCCAAGAAATCCAGCAGAAGTTAGCCACAATTTAGTAAAAAATGGACTCGCTAAGAGTCCATTTTTTAATTAGTTGGAGGAAATCTAGGCTAACTATTGAATTAGTACTATAGATATTGTAATTTGAGGTGGTTAATTATGTTAATTAAACTATTATTAGCTATAGTTATTACACTACTATTTTATGTGCGGCATAAAGTAGGATTTAAAATGAAAATATTTTTTCATCCTTTATTATTAGCTCCTGCTTTAGGATGGTTGCTTAGTCCATCAGTATTAGGAGTAAGTGAAGGAAGTTTTAGTGCTGGGATAATCATTGGAGTATTGACAGAATTATTATGGGGTAGTAACTTAGTAGATTTTACGGCTGGGTTACAGTATGGATTATTAACTAGCTTATTATCTGTTTCGCTAGTAGCTCTGACAGCTAATATAAATTTGCTGTTTCCATTGAGTCTAGTAGTATTATTGCTTTATAGCTGGCAAGAGACAGTGGCTTCCTATTTCTCGGAAAAAAAGTGGTATATTTATTTAATGGGAGTCTTTAATTTTTTAATACTATTAGGAGCGCCCTTAGTAGAAAAGATATTAGGATGGTTGCCTGCTGAAATATTAGGTAATATTACAGTAGCAGAAGGGCTGATTCCAGCAGTGGCTTTAGGATTTATTTTTGTGCAGGGAATTTTTCCTGTCTTTAAACGAGATAACATCTGGTATTATGCTTACTTATTAGCAGTGTTAATGACTACAGTGTTGATGATTAATGATGAACCATGGGCTGTATTTTTCTTCCCATTAGTCTGGTATTCAATTTATTATTTATGGAATCAGACTAAAGAGGTTAAGTTTAAAAAATATTTTAGATATTCATTAGCAGTGATAGTAGTTATTACAGCAGCACTATTTTTAAAGTTTGATAGTTCTTATATTACAACTAATGTGCAGTATGTATTATGGGCAGAATCATTAGTAGCTTTATTTGCAGTATTAAGATTTTTAAAGTTGACAGCTATTGAAGGTTATTTCATTATGATACTATTGAGTATTATTGGTAGTAAGATTGGAATGTTTATTTAAATTTAATTATTGAGGAGCGAAGTTAGTGCGTTTAACGGCAGATTATCACACCCATACTCTTTATAGTCATGGAGAAGGAAGAATTAAAGATAATATTGAGGCAGCAATTGGACAAGGATTATCGGAAATTGCTATTGCTGACCATGGGCCAAAAAGTCAGAGTATTAGACGCTTTGGAGTTAAGAAAGCTGAAACTCTCTTAGAAATAAAAAAGAAAATTGATGAATATAATGAATATTATCCTGAGATAAATATTTTAGCAGCAGTTGAGGCGAATATTATCAACTTAGATGGAGAAATTGATGTGCCTGTAGAAGTGTTAAAACAATTAGATAAAGTGTTAGTCGGATTTCATTTGTTTATCAGACCAGGTGATTGGAAATCATTGTGGGGCATTATTGTTAATAATGCTATTATTGGCAAATTAAGATTTAATAATGATAAAATTAGAAAAATGAACACTGAATTAATGATAAAAGTTATGGATAATTATGAAGTGGATATTATAACTCATCCTGGTTATCAAGTTGATATTGATACTAAAGTTTTAGCTACTGAGGCCGCTAAACGAAATGTAGCTTTAGAAATTAATGCTAAGCATGGTTTTTTAACTGAGGAATTCCTTAAAGTAGCAGCTCAAGAAGGAGTTAAGTTTAGTTTGGGGAGTGATGCTCATACTCCTCAACAAGTAGGGGAAGTTACTCCAGCCTTGGAATTAGTGCAGCGTTTAGGAATCCCCCCCTGCTCAAGTTATAAATGTTCAATAATAAGTAAGTAATATAAAATGAGGAGTCTCGGCTAAATTTAGATCTGTGCTCAGTACTATGAATTAAGCAACTAATTTAGCTGATAGTACTAAAAATTAATAAAGAGGTGACAATAAGATGGATAAGAATTTAGATTTTATAATCGTGACCGGAATGTCAGGGGCGGGTAAGTCGGAAGTGATTAAAGGTTTAGAAGATTTAGGCTTCTTTTGTGTTGATAATTTACCTCCAGCTTTGATCTCTAAGTTTGCAGAATTATGTAAACATTCTAGCGGTGAGATAGATAGAGTAGCTGTTGTGATTGATATTCGGGGGCGAGATTTTTTTGACAGTTTATTTGAGGAACTATCTAGTTTAGAATCAGCAGGTTTAGCTTATCGGATTTTATTCTTAGAGGCAGATACTGATGTGTTAATTAACCGCTATAAGAAGACAAGAAGACGACATCCTTTAGCACCAGAAGGTAGAATTTCAGAGGCGATTAATTTAGAGCGAAAAAAATTAGAAGAAATTAGAGGGAAAGCGGATAGAATTATTGATACTACTGACCTTGGCCCTAAAGAATTAAGAAAAGAAGTTAAAGAAAAGTTTGTTAAAGAAGAAAATCAAGAACAACTGACAGTATCAATTTTATCTTTTGGCTTTAAGTATGGTGTTCCTGCTGATGCCGATTTAATGTTTGATGTCCGTTTTTTACCCAATCCTCATTATGTAGATTCGCTGCGTCCATTGACTGGTGATGATCCTCGGGTGCAGGAATATGTTTTGAAATGGCCGATAACTCAGAATTTCAAAAAGAAATTATTTGATTTGATTGAATTTACATTACCCCAATATATTAAAGAAGGTAAAACTCATTTAACAATTGCGATTGGTTGTACAGGTGGTAAACATCGCTCAGTAACTTTGGCTAATAAACTATATCAAGAATTAGATGGGGATTATAATTTATTGCTTGAGCATCGTGATTCTGATAAGTAAAGGGGAGGGGTGTTGTTTGAATAAGTTAAAATGGCTGTATCCGGGTTTGAAGTTTAAAAGATGGTTAGCAATTGTCTTATTAGGTATATTATTAATTAGTACAGGAGTAGCAGTTATAATTAGGTTTGAACCTTTGAGTATGTTAGAAGATGTTTTTGTGAGTTTAATATATTCAATTACAGGGCAGCTTTCTTCGGGGATTAATATCTTTTTAGGAATATTAATTATTGGCTTTGGATTTTATTTAGTTATGTTTGGGATTCGAAAGATGATTAGTTCCGTTTATGATGCTTTATTGCCGGGGCAAGAAGATGGATTAGTAGATATTTTATATCAAAATAGATATCTTAATCGTGGGCCAAAGATTGTTGTTGTGGGTGGTGGAACTGGTTTATCCACTATGCTGCGGGGGATAAAAAAATATACTAGTAATATTACGGCAATTGTGACTGTAGCAGATGATGGAGGTAGTTCTGGAGTTTTACGTGATGAGTTAGATATTTTACCTCCTGGTGATATTCGTAATTGTTTAGTAGCTTTAGCAAATACAGAGCCATTAATGGAAAATTTATTTCAATATCGTTTCGAAGAAGGTGAATTAGAAGGACACAGTTTTGGTAATTTATTTATTGCAACTTTATCTAAAATAACTGGTAATTTTCATCAAGGAGTAAAAAAATCTAGTGATGTATTAGCTATTCGCGGTCAGGTCTTACCTTCAACTTTGCATGATATGAGATTATATGCTACATTAGAAAATGGAGACACAGTAAAAGGAGAATCTAATATCCCTGAAACTGAAGGGAAAATCAAAAAATTATCAATTGACCCGGCTGATTGTGAAGCGCTACCTGAGGCCTTACAAGCTATTAAACAAGCTGATGCTGTGATTTTAGGACCGGGAAGTTTATATACAAGTGTATTACCTAATTTATTAATTGAAAATTTAGCTGAAGAAATAAAAAAGACAGAAGCATTAAAAATTTATGCTTGTAATGTGATGACCCAACCTGGTGAAACTGATGATTATACTGCTAGTGAGCATGTGCAGGCTATTTATAATCATATAGGAGAAAAAATCATTGACTATGTGTTAGTTAATGATGGAGAAGTAGAAGAGGAATTGTTGGAAAAATATGCTGAAGAAGGGTCTTATCCAGTGGAAGTTGACTGGAATCAATTATTAGAGCAAAATTTAGAAATTATTAGCGAAGATTTAATTAATCAAACTGATTTAGTGCGTCATGACCATGATAAATTGGCCCAAGTAATTATGAATTTAATTTTTGCTGAAGAACAAGAAAGGAATTAGAGTAGGTGATAAGTGATGTCATTTAGTAATGAGGTAAAAAAAGAAGTAATTAGAAAAGATAATTCTAATCGCTGCTGTCATTTAGCAGAATTAGCAGCATTAATTAAGATTGAAGGTAGTTTAGAAATAGTAAATGGGAATTTGGCTTTAAAATTAAAGAGTCAAACTGCCTCTGTGGCTAGAAAAATCTATACTTTATTAAAAGAACAGTTTAGTTTTTGGACTGAAATTCGGGTTAGAAAAAAGATGTATCTTGATAAGGGGAATTATTATATTATAAAAGTTCCTCCGCAGGAAGGAATCAAAGAATTGTTGATTGACTGTGGATTAATTAATGAAAGCTATATTTTGAATTATAAGATTAAAGAAGAATTTTTGAATAATGATTGTTGTCGTAAAGCCTATTTGCGGGGCGTATTTTTGGCGGCAGGTTCTATTAGTAACCCTGAGAGTGACTATCACTTAGAAATAGTAGTAGATTATGACGAATATGCTGAAGAACTGCAAAAATTATTTGCAACATTCGAGATTGAGATCAATTTGCGGGTGCGGGGCGAAAAGAATGTGTTGTACTTAAAAGATATAGAAGAAATCTTGAAGGTTTTAAATATAATTGGAGCACACTCCACCTTGTTAGAAGTAGAGAATTTAAGAGTTTATCGAGAAATCAAGAATCAAGTTAATCGTAAAGTTAATTGCGAAACAGCAAATTTAAATAAAACAGTTGAAGCAGCACAGGAACAATTAGAAGCAATTGAACTGATTGACCGATTAAAAGGTCTCGATAGTTTAACTCCCGGCTTAGAAGAAATTGCACATTTGCGACGTGAAAATCCTTATGCAAGTATGAGAGAATTAGGAGAAATGTTAGAACCTTCTCTCTCTAAATCAGGTGTTAATCATCGCTTGCGGAGAATTAAGAAACAGGCTGAAGACTTAAAAGAGGGGCAGAAATTTTTAAAGGATCAAGCATGAACGGTAAGTCATGAGCTATGAGGTAGGTTGTTTTTTGACTCTCAGCGCGAAGATCAGGCCTCATAGCTATTTTATGTTTTTTTAATATTTTTATTTACATTTGAGTCTAAATATCATATAATATAATTGGTGAAAAGTTGAAGGGAAGCCAAAATATAATCCTAATCACTGATACATATTTTTTTAGCCTTTGTGGGACAAATAAATACAACACGGACAAATTTGTCCCGGAAGGAAGAGGGATCAGGATGGAGAATTACTTTAAACTACAGCAGAAGATAGTACCTGAAGTAAGACAATTAGTAGAAGAAAGATATGCTATTTTAAGAGCGGTTAATGGTTTTGAACCAATTGGTCGCCGTTCACTATCTAAAAGGTTAAATTTAAGTGAACGGACAATTCGCAACCATCTTAATTTCTTTAAAGACAAAAAGTATATTACTACTACTAGTAGTGGAGCTAAAATAACTTTTCGAGGAGAAAGAATACTTTCTCAATTAGATGGTTATATTAAAAAACTGAGAGGAACTACTTATTTAGAGGATGAATTAAAAGAAATTCTGCAAGTTGATGTATATGTAGTTCCAGAAGGGTTAAATTATAATCATGGTGCTGAGGGATTAGGTAGGTTTTCTGCTAACTTCTTAACTAGAGCTATTACAGAAGAAAGCATTATTGCTGTGACAGGTGGTTATACTTTATCTACTGTAGCAGAGATGATGTCACCTTTAGAGCAGAGTTTAGATGTAACTGTAGTACCTGCTCGCGGTGGATTAGGAGAAAAGGTTGAAATTCAAGCCAATACGATTGCTGCTGAAATTGCTGATAAATTAGGCGGTAAATATCATTTACTACATATTCCAGATAATTTAAAAGAGGATACAATATCCACGTTAATTAATGAACCATTCATTAAACAAATTCTAGATTTAGCTAGAAATGCTGACTTTTTGATTCAAGGTATTGGTACAGCACAAGTAATGGCTCAAAGACGTGATATGCCTCAACAGCAAATTGAAAAGTTGACTGCTAAAGGGGCTGTAGGAGAAAGTTTTGGTTACTACTTTAATCCTCAAGGAGAAATAGTCTATTCAACTGCTAGTGTAGGATTGAAGCTAGAAAATTTATCAGCTATAGATAAAGTGATTGCTATTGCTGGTGGAGAAGATAAGGCAGAAGCAATTTTATCTGTTGTTTCTAGTCAATACCAGGATGTATTGATCACCGATGAAAGTGCAGCACGTAAGATGATTGAATTGTGTAATAAAGAGTCATCATGCTAACTAAGTAGAAAAATCAATTAACATATATTAAACAAAAAATACTTAAACAGGGGGAATTTGAAATGGCTAAAGTAGCTATTAATGGTTTTGGACGTATTGGAAGAGGATTTTTAAGACTTTTAGAAGGTAGAGGAGTTGAAGATTTAGAAGTTGTTGGAATTAATGATTTAGTAGATGTAGAGAATCTAGCATATTTATTAAGATATGATTCTGTACATGGACAGTTTGATGGAGAGGTAGAAGTTAAAGATGGAAACTTAGTTGTAAATGGCAAAGAAATTGCTATTAGTAAAGTTAAAGATCCTGCAGAATTACCTTGGGATGAGTTAGACGTTGATCTTGTAATTGAATCTACAGGTGTATTCAGATATAAAGAACAATTAGAACAGCATCTAGAAGCTGGAGCAGACAAAGTTCTATTAACTGTACCTGCTAAAGATGAAATTGATGCAGAAATTGTACTAGGTGCTAATGATGATGAATTATCTGATGATGATAAGATCGTTTCTAATGCATCTTGCTCAACTAATGCTTTATCTCCACTAGTTAAAGCATTAAATGATGAGTTCGGATTAAAGCAAGGGATTATTACTACTGTACACGGATATACTGCTAGCCAGTCTGTATTAGACTCTCCAGCAAGCAAAATCAGAAGAGGTAGAACTGCTGCAGAAAATATTATTCCTACTACTACTGGTTCTGCTATTGCTACAACTAGAGTTTTACCTGAATTAGAAGGTAAAATTGACGGAATGGCACTTAGAGTACCTGTACCAGATGGTTCTTGTATTGATGGAGTATTTGCTCTAGAACAAGATGTAACTGTAGAAGAAGTTAATCAAATGTTCAAAGAAAAAGCAGAAGGAGAAATGGAAGGCGTTCTAGGTTATACTGAAGAGCCTCTTGTTTCTCGCGATATCATGGGACAATTTGAGTCTACTAAAGTTGATGGTGACAGTACTATGGTTGTGAATGGAAACATGGTTAAGCTTATTTCTTGGTATGACAATGAATTAAGTTATACTCACCGAGTTATTGATTTAGCTCTTAGAATGGTGTAAGTTGAATTTATAAATTGAAGTTCAGGGCCAAACTTAGTGTTGGCCCTGGATTATTATTGTTTAGATTTAAAAACATACGGAGGTGTAATTAATGGAAAAAAAGACACTTAAAGATGTAGCGGTTAAAGGGAAAAAGGTCTTAGTTCGGGTAGACTTTAATGTACCGGTTGATGATGATGGTAATGTTACTGATGATACGAGAATTGAAGCTGCATTACCAACTATTAATTATTTAAAAGACGAAGGTGCTAAAGTGATTTTAATGGCTCACTTTGGTCGTCCTGGTGGCGAAGTGCAAGAAGACTTACGCTTGGACCCAGTAGCTAAAGCTTTAGCTGAAAGATTAGGTGAAACTGTTACTAAGACAGATGATACTGTAGGTGAAGAAGCTAAAGAAGCTATTGCTAAGTTAAAAGAGGGAAATGTACTATTATTAGAAAACACTAGATTTAATGCTGGTGAAAAGTCTAATGATGAAGAATTTTCTAAGCAATTAGCTGAATTATGCGACGTATATGTTAATGATGCTTTCGGTGCTGCTCATAGAGCTCATGCTTCTACGGCAGGAGTAGCTCAATATGCTCCAGAAGCTGTAGCTGGATTCTTAATGCAGAATGAAATTGAAACTATGAAGCCAGCTGTTGAAGAACCAGCTCAACCTTATGTAGCTATTGTTGGTGGAGCTAAGATTTCTGATAAAATGAGTACTGTAGAGAACTTAATGGGTAAAGCTAAAACTATCTTAATTGGTGGAGGTATGGCCAATACTTTCATTAAAGCTCAAGGTTATGAAGTTGGAGATTCTTTACTTGAAGAAGATCAAATGGACTTAGCTAATGAGTTAGTTGAGAAAGCTGAAGCTAAAGGAGTTGACTTAATCCTACCTATCGATGTAACAGTTGCTGATGATTTTGCTGCTGATGCAAATCATAAAGCAGTTGCTATTGATGAGATTGAGGAAGGATGGCAAGCTCTTGACATTGGCCCTAAGACTATTGAAAAGTTTGCTGATGTTCTAGCAGATGCTAAGACAGTTACTTGGAATGGACCTTTAGGTGTGTTTGAAATGGACGCATTTGCTAAAGGAACTAATGAAGTAGCTAAAGTTTTAGGTAACATTGATGCTACTACTATTGTAGGTGGCGGTGAATCTGCTGCAGCAGTTAAGAAAGCTGGATTAGAAGATGCTGTAACACATATTTCTACTGGTGGTGGAGCTTCTTTACGAGTTATCGAAGGAAAGCCATTACCAGCATTTAATGCATTGAATAACAAGTAGAAACTAAATTTAGTTCAACGAAATTGATATGGTAAAAGTAATAAACTACCACATCACGAACAGTTTTCTGCTTTTTTGAAAACTGGTAGGAATGCATTGAATAGCAAGTAGATAATATATTTCGTTAAGCGAAATTAACTTAATAAATGAACTATAGTTGGTGGTGGCTTAGCTACTACCAACTATAAACTATAATTCGGAGGTGGAGTAAATGAGAACTCCTTTTATGTGTGCTAATTGGAAATTGCATAAAGATGTTGATGAAGCTGTAGAAATGGCAAAGAAATTTAAAGAATTAGTTGCTGACGTTGATGATGTAGAAGCAGGAATTTGTGCTCCAGCAGTTGATTTATATCCATTAAATGAAGTTTTAGCTGATACTGATATTAAATTAGGGTCAGAAAATATGTATCATAAAGAAAGTGGAGCTTATACTGGTGAACTATCTCCACAAATGATTAAATCTGTTGGTTGTGAGTATGCAATTATCGGTCACTCTGAAAGAAGAGAAATTTTTGGAGAAGATGATGCACTACTTAATTTAAAGTTAAAAGCTGCTTTTGAGAATGATATTAAGCCGATCTTATGTATTGGTGAAAAGTTAGAAGAAAGAGAAGCAGATGAGCACTTTGCTAGAGTTAAGTTTCAATTAGAAGCTGACCTATCTGGAATTGAAGCAGAAGATGCTAAAGATATGGTACTTGCTTATGAACCATTATGGGCAATTGGAACTGGCGAAAGTGCTACTCCAGAACAAGCTGAAGAAATGGTAAAATATATTCGAGATACAGTTGCTGAAATGTATGACCAAGATACTGCTGATGCTATTCGTATTCAGTATGGCGGTAGCGTTAAGCCTTGGAATGTAGAAGAAATTATGGAGCAGCCAAATATTGATGGTGCTCTAGTAGGTAGCGCTAGTTTAGAAGCTGAATCTTTCTCTAAAATAGTTAAGTTTAAATAGGACAGTAAATATTCCAGTAAAAAGAGAGGTGTTAGAGATGAATGTACCTAAGCCCTTAGCTTTAATCATACTAGACGGATTTGGATGTAATTCTCGTGAAGAAATGAATGGTGTTAAAGCAGCTGATACTCCTAATTTTGATAAATTATGGGCTGAATATCCTCATACAGAAGTTAGAGCCGCAGGTGAAGCAGTAGGTTTACCTGAAGGCCAAATGGGTAATTCAGAAGTAGGTCATATGAATTTAGGCTCAGGAAGAATTGTTTATCAAGACTTTACTCGCATTAATTTAGCTGTAGAAAATGATGAATTAATTGAAAGAGATGCTATAGCTGAAGCAGTAGAGAATGTGAAAGAAAATGATTCTGCTTTACACCTATTAGGGTTAGTTTCTGATGGAGGAGTACACAGTCATATTAAGCACTTGTTTGGATTTTTAGAAATGGCAGAACGAAAGAACCTTGATGAGGTTTATGTTCATGCTATTTTAGATGGTCGAGATACGCCACCACAAAGTGCTGAAAAATATATTAAAGAATTAGAAGAAAAGATGGATGAATTAGGTGTAGGAGAAATAGCTACTATTGGCGGTCGTTACTATTATATGGACCGTGATAATAATTGGGAGCGAACTGAAAAAGCATATAATACTATGTGCTTTGGTGAAGGAAATGAATCTGAAGCTGCATTAGATGCAATTACAAATTCTTATGATGATGATGCTACTGATGAATTTGTAGAACCAACTGTTATTACTAAAGATGGTAATCCGGTTGCAAATGTAGCTACTGATGATTCAGTAATCTTCTTTAACTTCAGATCTGATAGAGCTCGTCAATTAACTAGAGCTTTAAATGATATTGAATTCAATGGTTTCGATAGACAGGAAGGATACCCAGAACCTGAAGTTGTCTGTATGACAGAATATGATGAGACTATTGATGCTCCTGTGGCTTTTCCACCGACTGACTTAGAAAATGTTCTAAGTAAGGTTTTAGCTGATAATACTAAGACTCAGCTTAGAATTGCAGAAACAGAAAAATACGCTCATGTAACTTTCTTCTTTAATGGTGGAAAAGAAAAGGCCTATTCAGGTGAGGATCGAGAAATTATTCCTTCCCCTGATGTAGCAACTTATGATATGAAACCAGAAATGAGCGCTTATGAAGTGAAGGATGAAGTAGTTAATAGAATTGAAAGTGATAAGTATGATGTTATAGTCTTAAACTATGCTAATCCAGATATGGTAGGACATACTGGAGACTTTGATGCTGTAGTAGAAGCTTTAGAAGCAGTGGATGAGTGCTTAGGAGAGACTATTGAAGCTATTCAAGAACAAGGTGGAGCAGCGTTAGTAACTGCTGACCACGGTAATAGTGAGCAGATGAAAGATTATGAGACAGGTGAACCATTTACTGCTCATACATCTAATTTAGTACCGTTGATTTATGTGAATGACGAAGATAAAGATGCGGAATTAATTGAAAATGGTAAGTTAGCTGATTTTGCGCCAACTATTTTAGACTTGTTGGGCATTGAAGCTCCAGAAGAGATGACTGGAGATAACTTGATTAAATAAAACAAAAATAATTTAGGAGGGGTTTATAAAAATGGAAGCTATTATTGAAGATGTAATTGCGAGAGAGATTCTTGATTCAAGAGGTAATCCAACTGTTGAGGTAGACGTTTATGCTGGAGGTTATAGAGGAAGAGCAGCAGTACCATCTGGTGCATCTACTGGTGAATATGAAGCAATTGAACTAAGAGATGGAGATGAAGATCGTTATCGAGGTAAAGGTGTATTAGATGCTGTAGACCACATTAACGAAGACATTGCTCCAGAACTTATTGGTATGGATGCTAGTCGTCAGGTAGCTATTGATAGAATTATGATCGAATTAGACGGTAGCGAAGATAAAGGTAACTTTGGAGCTAATGCTCTATTAGGTGTTTCTATGGCAGTAGCTAAAGCAGCTGCTAAAACTTGCGGTCTGCCATTATATCAATACTTAGGTGGAACAAATGCTAAAGAACTTCCTACTCCAATGATGAATATCTTAAATGGTGGAGAGCACGCTGATTCTGCTGTAGATATCCAAGAATTCATGGTAATGCCAGTTGGATTCGACAATTATAGTCGAGCACTACAAGCTGGTTCTGAGATTTTCCATGCTCTACAAGATATTCTTGCAGAAAGAGGAGATGTAACTGCAGTAGGTAATGAAGGTGGATTTGCTCCTCGAGATATCGACGGAACAGAAGAAGCTTTAGAATTAATTGTAGATGCAATTGAAGATGCTGGTTATACTCCAGGTAAAGATATTAAGCTAGCTCTTGATGCTGCTGCAACTGAATTCTATGAAGATGGAAAGTATAACTTCAAGCGTGAAGGTGCAGTAAGAACTAGTGAAGAAATGGTTGACTTCTATGCTGACTTAGTAGAAGAATATCCAATTATCTCTATTGAAGATGGATTAGACGAAGATGATTGGGAAGGTTGGGTTAAGTTAACTGAAGAATTAGGAGATGAAGTTCAAATCGTTGGTGACGATTTATATGTAACTAATACTAAGCGTCTAGCTAAAGGTATTGAAATGGGAGCAAGTAACTCTATCCTAATTAAGTTAAATCAGATTGGTACAGTAACAGAAACTATGGATGCAATTGAATTAGCTAAAAGAAATAATATGACTGCAGTTGTATCTCATAGATCTGGTGAAACTTCTGATGATACTATTTCTGACTTAGTTGTTGCTACAAATGCTGGCCAGATCAAGACAGGATCTGCTTCTAGATCTGATCGTATGGCTAAGTATAATCAATTAATCAGAATTGAAGAAGACTTAGCTATGGACGGACAGTATAACGGATTAGACAATTTCTATAACTTATAATTTAAATTCTTGAATATATTTATTTAGTCGGGTGCAGAGTAATCTGTATCCGGCTTTTTTTAATTAAAATTGATATATCTTGTGATATAATGTAAAATAAATTTAAAAGTGATTATAAAATCTGATATAATTAGATTAGAATAAGTAAATATAATTAAAAAATTAATTAGAGGAGAGGTTAGAATGAATTATAATAGTCGATGGCTGATTAAATTGGTAGTATTATTAAGTTTAAGTTTGCTTACTCAAGTTTTAGGTCTTTCTTATATTGCTTCTATTTTATTAAATATGTTCTTATTTGCTTCTGCTTTATTAGTAGGGACAGTTGGAGGAGTTTTGATTGGAGGTTTAACTCCTGTGATTGCTATTAGTATAGGATTGTTACCTAGTGGATTATTACCTTTACTTCCATTTGTTATTGGAGGTAATATAGCGTTAGTAGTAATTTATAATTATTTAGGTCAAAAAGGGAAGTTATTAGCGATGGGGATAGCGTCATTTATTAGATTTACTATTTTATCTTCTGGAGTTAGATATTTATCAAACTTGCCTAAAGAAATTTCTAATATGATGCAGGTATCACAATTAGCTACTGCTTTAGCTGGTGGATTGTTATCTTTACTATTAATAGTTTTAATTGTTAAAATAGATAATGACTACTTAAGATTAATTCCTAATCAACAAACTTAACCTACCTGAATTAAAGATTAAGCAGAACTTGTTAAAGAATATATTTTAACCTTGATTAATAGCTGTAATATTAATTATACTTTTATTAGAAAGTTGAAGTGGGGGGTGAGCAAATGCAATTACAACAGAATTTAGCTCCACAGCAGAAACAAGAACAAGTTCAAAAACAGAAATTAGTTATGACCCCGAAATTGAGACAATCGATTGGGTTATTACAATTATCTACTTTAGATTTACAAGATTATATAAATGATAAGCTAATGGATAACCCATTATTAGAATTAGAAGAAGAATATAGTTCTACAGATAATGAGAGCTATAATTCTCAGAATGATGATTATAATTATGAAAATTTTGTAGCTGAAAAATTGAGTTTAAATGATTTTTTACTGCAGCAGTTACATTTAATAACTGCTAATAAGCGAGAAGAAAAAATTGGAGAACAGATCATTGGTAGTTTGGATGAGTATGGTTTTTTTAATGATCTAGAGGTAGTAAGCCAAGACTTAGGTGTAGAAAAAGAGGAAGTAAAAAAAGTTTTGGAAAAAATAAAAGAGATAGCTCCAACTGGAATTGCTACTTCAGGATTTAAAGAAGCATTGATAGCTGAACTAAAGAAATATAGTGATAATTATAGTGCAGAAAAGATCGAGTTAGCTGAAAAAATAATTCAAGATCATTTAGAAGATTTGAAAAATAATAAAATTAAAAAAATAGCTAAGTCACTTAAAGTTAAGCCATTAGTAATTCAAGAATTAGGAGATTTAATTAATGTTTTAAATCCTATTCCAAGATCAAAATATAATGATGAAGCTGCTAGTAATTATTTACAGCCTGATATTATCGTAGAAGAACATGCTAATAACTACGATATAGTTATGACTGAAGAAAGTTTCCCTACTCTTAGGATTAATGCTAAATATAAAAGATTATTAAAAGAGCGCGAAACTAAAGAAATACAAGATTACTTAGCAGAAAAATTAGATTCTGCTTTATGGTTGATTAAAAGTATTGAACAGCGAAGAAGAACAATTTATAGTATAGTAGAAGAAATTATAGAACAGCAGGCTGAATTTTTTCAGTCAGGGATTAAAAAAATACAGCCTTTATCAATGGCGGAAGTTGCAGAGGAAATAGACAAGCATGAATCAACAGTCAGTCGAGCCACTGATAATAAAAATATACAAACTGATTATGGGATATTCCCTTTGAAATTCTTCTTTAGTGAAGGAATTAAATGTGGAAATCGGGAAGTTTCAGTCACTAGTATTAAGGAGTATTTAAAAGATATCATTAAAAATGAAGATAAAAAGCAACCTTTAAGTGATAGTAAATTAGCTAAGAAATTAAAAGAATGTGGTATATCAATATCTCGTCGTACAGTTGCTAAATACAGAAAAGAATTAAAAATCCCTTCTTCTAGAAAGAGAAAGAGATATAATTAACCCTTTGTAGTATTCTATCTACACTTCGGTGTTAAAAATGTATATTTTAGACTACATTTAAATTATAAGTGGATATAACTTAAATTATTATTTTAAAAGTAGAAAAAAATCAAAAAAGATTTCAATCATTAAATTCAATTTTAAGATCCCTTAATTATAAGGGATAAAGAGGATGATTGAGTCAAATAAGTAGTTATAATGGCCCCTTAAAAGTAGGGGTTATAATTATTTTTTGGGGATATAAAGTACTTTGGTATGATACTTGCATTATTATATAAGTGAAAATAATAACAAATTATTTTAGTAATACACATTTTGCTATGATACATGATGAATGAGTTTTTATCAAGGGGAGGAGATGGAAAATGGAAAGAGCAGTCTATCCTGGGACTTTTGATCCAATCACTAATGGTCATTTAGATATAATAGAGAGGGCAGGGAAATTTGTAGATGAGTTGATAATTGCTGTCTGTGTAAATACCAATAAAAAGCCTTTATTTAAAATTCAAAAACGGGCTGCAATGGTTAAAGAAAATGTAGATTTAGATAATGTAAAGGTAAAAATCTGTCGCGGTCTATTAACTGATTTTTTAAAAGAAGAAAATGCCAAATTGATTATTAGGGGTTTACGTGCTATATCTGATTTTGAAGATGAGTTTCAAATGGCCTTAATGAATAAAAAGTTAGACCCTGAGATAGAAACTCTTATGCTAGTTTCTAAACCAAAATATAATTATTTAAGCTCTAGTTTGATGAAAGAAATATCAGAGTTTGATGGTTGTGTCAAAGGTTTAGTTCCTGAAAATGTGAGACAAGAATTACAAGATAAACAAATTAATCCAAGGGGGAATTCAAATGGAGAGAGGAAGTACAATTAAAGAATTAGAGGTAGGTCAGCAGGCTAGTTTTTCTAAAACTATCACTGAAGCTGATGTGGTGAATTATGCTGGTACGACAGGAGATTTTAACCCGGCTCATGTAAACGAAGAGTTTGCTAAAGACACAATGTTTAAAGGTAGAATTGCTCATGGGATGTTGGGAGCAGGTTTGATTTCTGCTGTCTTAGGTACTAAATTACCAGGACCAGGAGCAATCTATATTTCTCAAGATTTAAGTTTTAGGGCTCCAGTTAATTTTGGAGATACAGTTACAGCTACAGTAGAAGTTGTAGATAAAAATGAAGAGAAGAATCGGGTAGTAATGAAAACAGTTTGTACTAATCAAGATGATAAAGAGATTATTGTTGGAGAAGCTGTTTTGATGCCACCTAAAGAATAAATAGATTATTACTAAAAAGGAGGATTAGAAATGGATTTTGAATTAACAGATCAACAAAAGATGATTAAGAAAGTGGTTAGTGATTTTGCAGAGAAAGAAGTAGAACCAATTGCTGCTGAGATTGATGAGACTTGTGAATTTCCTTACGAGAATGTAGAGAAGATGGGTGAAGCTCATATGTTAGGGATTCCAGTACCTCAAGAATATGGTGGCGCTGGAGCTGATACATTAAGTTATGCGATTACAGTTGAAGAACTATCAAAAGCATGTGGAACTCATGGTATCATTTGTTCCGCTCATACGTCCTTAGCTTGTGATCCATTAGTGAAATATGGCACAAAAGAACAGAAAGAAAAGTATTTAAAGCCATTAGCTAAAGGAGAATTACTGGGGGCTTATGCTTTAACTGAACCTAATGCTGGTACAGATGCTGCTAGTCAAAAGACAACTGCTAAATTAGATGGTGATGAATATGTGTTAAATGGGAACAAAATATTTATTACTAATGCAGGTGCAGCTGATGTATTTATTGTATTTGCAATGACTGATAAAAGTAAAGGAACAAGAGGAATTAGTGGTTTCATAGTGGAAGCTGATACACCTGGATTTACTCTAGGTAAAAAAGAGGATAAGATGGGAATTAATGCTTCAGATACGAGAGAACTTATTTTTGATGACTGCCGGGTACCGAAAGAAAATTTACTAGGTGAAGAAGGTAAAGGCTTTAAGATTGCAATGGGTACTTTAGATGGTGGAAGAATTGGAGTTGCTGCCCAAGCTTTAGGAATTGCCCAAAGAGCTTTAGATGAAACTGTACAATATGTTAAAGAAAGAGAACAGTTTAATCGAGCAATTAGTAAGTTCCAAAATACTCAATTTAAAATAGCTGAAATGGAAACCAAAATTCAAGCGGCTAGAAGTTTGGTTTATCAAGCAGCTTTTGCTAAAGACCAAGGTGGAAGCTTTTCTAAAGAGGCAGCAATGGCTAAGTATTATGCTTCTGATGTAGCAATGGAAGTAACTAGAGAAGCTATTCAACTGCATGGTGGATATGGATATATGAAAGAATATCCAATCGAGAGATTATTTAGAGATGCTAAGATTACAGAGATTTATGAAGGAACTACTGAAGTACAAAAGATGGTTATTGGTGGGTCATTATTAAGATAAAAGATCTAAAGGGGGTAAATGAAATGGATATTGTAGTATGTGTTAAACAAGTTCCGGATACAAATGAAGTTAAGATAGATCCAGAAGAAGGTACATTAATTCGAGAAGGTGTACCAAGTATTATAAATCCAGAAGATAAGAATGGTATTGAAGAGGCTTTAAAATTAAAAGAAGAATTTGGAGGAACAGTTACAGTACTTAGTATGGGTCCTCCGCAAGCAGAAAAGGCTCTTAAGGAAGCATTAGCTATGGGAGCAGATGAGGCTATTTTGTTAAGTGATAAGGCTTTTGCAGGGTCTGATACTTTGGCAACTTCTTATATTTTAAGTTGTGCGATTGAACAATTAGATGATTTTGATATGATCTTTTGCGGTCGACAAGCGATTGATGGTGATACGGCGCAGGTTGGATCACAGATTGCAGAAAATTTAGGGATTCCCCAAGTTACTTATGTAGAAGATGTTAAAGTGGAAGACAATACAGTAGAGGTTAAACGGCGTTTAGAAGATGGATATAGTGTTCTTGAAACTTCTTTGCCAGTATTATTAACAGTGCTTGGAGAAGTTAATGAACCACGCTATCCTTCAATTAAAGGTATTGTAGATGCTCATAGTGGGGAAACAGAAGTTAAGAAATGGGGAGCTAATAAATTAGGTGATGTAGACCAGAGTAAATTTGGTTTAAGTGGCTCACCAACTCAAGTTCATGATACTTTTGTACCAACACATGAGAAAAAAGCTGAAATTTTATCTGGAACTCCAGAAGAAAAAGCGCATAAATTAATCGATAAATTAAAAGAAGAGAAAGTAGTTAGTAAATAACAAGTCTGAACATTTGAAATAACTGGAGGAGGTAGGCAAATGTTAAAAATTGATAAGGAAACATGTACGGGTTGTGGGATTTGTGTTGATGAATGTCCTTATGACGCGCTAAGATTAAAAGATAATGTGGCTGTAGTTGATATGGATAAATGTACTTTATGTGGAGTTTGTGTAGATGTCTGTCCAGTGGATGCAATTGAAATTGAGGCGGCTTCTTCACACGGGAAGATGAATTTAGATGAATATGAAGGAGTTTGGGTTTTAGCAGAACAACGAGAAAATAAATTATTAGATGTATCAGCAGAATTAGTCAGTGAGGCTAGAAAATTAGCTGATAAATTGGATGAAGATGTTTCAGCAGTGTTAGTAGGAGAAGATGTTAAGGATGAAGCTGAAGAATTGATTGCTTATGGTGCAGATCATGTTTATGTTATTGAAGATGAAGAGTTAAAAGATTATCGGACTGAGTCTTATGCTCATGTCATTTCTGAATTGATTGAGCATTATAAACCAGAAATTGTATTATTAGGTGCTACTCATAATGGTCGTGATTTAGGACCTAGATTATCTACTAGATTACAAACTGGTTTAACAGCTGACTGTACTCAGTTAGATATAGATGATGAAGAAGGTATTTTGCTGCAGACAAGACCGGCTTTTGGTGGTAATTTAATGGCGACTATTATTTGTTCTAATCATCGACCACAGATGTCTACAGTGCGACCAGGAGTAATGGAAAAAGCAGAACCTGATTATGATAGAGTGGGAGATGTAACTGAAGTTCAAGCTGATTTAGGAGAAGAAACAGAATCAGAAGTAAAAAGAAAAATAGTAGAAATTAGTTCTCATTTGCATGATGCTGATATTTTTACTAAAATTAAAGACATTGTAAAAGAGGCTAGTGCTAGTGTTAACTTAGAAGATGCTGATATAATTGTTTCTGGTGGTCGTGGAGTAGGTAGCCCTGAAGGCTTTGCAGTGATTGAAGAATTAGCAGAGGTTTTAGGAGGCGAAGTTGGTGCTTCAAGAGCAGTAGTAGATGAAGGCTGGATTGACCAAGAACACCAAGTAGGTCAGACTGGTAAGAATGTGCAACCGCGATTGTATATAGCTTGTGGAATTTCTGGAGCTATTCAGCACCGGGCAGGAATGGAAACTTCTGATTATATTATAGCGATCAATACAGATGAAGAAGCAGATATATTCAATATTTGTGACTATGGTATTGTAGGAGACCTACATGAAATAGTTCCATTATTGACTGAAGGATTTTCTCAAGAATAGTAAATGATTATAAGCTTGGCTGGAGTTATTTCAGCCAAGCTTGATCTACACTATGTAGTTTTAACACTACACGATGTAGATGATAATATACAAAAGTGTAAAAAATCTAATTTAAAGTAGTATTAAGTTGAATTAAAAAATTGGGAAAATAGTTTTTTAAATCGAATAATCCCTGCTATAATAGGGAATAAGAAAAAAATATTAATTATTTTGTCAGAATATTTGTCTTTTGGCATGAAAGTTGCATTATTATTTTAGTGGAAGATAGCTATCCTATAATAACTTTTCTATAATCTAGCTATCCACACTTATATAACCTACATAATTTTATAACCTTCATAAAGTTTCATAATTCTTTCTTTTACATTCATGCATTATATTATAATTTCCAATAATTTGTGATAAGCCTATAATAAAACTAATTTTCCCAACACAATTAAACTATATCAACATAAGAACATAAGTTTCTGGAATTTGTTGGATGAGGAGGGGTAAGTAAATCGAGAAAAAATTTCAGAATATTTTTAATATTAAAAAAACAATACTCTAACAGGGGGTTAGAATATGGCAAAAGATAAAGTTTTTGAACTAGAAGAAGCACTAGAACTGATTGAAGATGAGATGACTATTGCTACGGGAGGTTTCGTTGGTTTTGGCCATCCTGAGCAGTTGACTGCAGGATTAGAAGATAAATTTTTAGAAACAGGTGCACCGCAAGATCTAACTTTAGTTTATGCAGCAGGACAAGGTGATGGGCAGGATCGGGGTTTGAATCATTTGGCTCATGAAGATCTACTTAAACGTGTTGTTGGTGGACATTGGGGTTTAGCTCCTAAATTAGGTAAGTTAGCAAATGAAAATAAGATTGAAGCTTATAATCTGCCGCAGGGTGTTATTAGTCATATGTTTAGAGATACTGCAGCAGATAGACCAGGAACTATTACTAATGTTGGATTGAAAACTCTAGCTGACCCAAGAGTGCAGGGTGGAAAATTAAATGATGTTACGGATGAAGATATAGTTGATTTAATGGAAATTGACGGAGAAGAATACTTAAAGTATAATACTTTCCCAATTGATATTGCTTTAATTAGAGGTACTACTGCTGATGAAAAAGGAAATATTTCTATGGAAAAGGAAGCTATGCCGTTAGAAACTCTTCCTTTAGCTCAAGCAGTTAAGAACTCAGGTGGAAAAGTAATTGTGCAAGTAGAAAGAGTAGCTGAAGCGGGAAGTCTGGACCCTAAATCAGTTACAGTACCAGGAATTTTAGTTGATGCAGTAGTCGTTAATGATGACCCAGAACAACATATGCAGTCCTTTGCTGAACAATATAATCCAGCTTATACTGGAGAAACTAGAGTACCATTAGGTTCTTTAGAACCGTTAGAATTAAATGAACGGAAAGTAATTGCTCGACGAGCAGCAATGGAATTAGTACCGGATGCTATTGTTAATCTAGGAATCGGAATGCCCGAAGGAGTTGCTTCTGTAGCTTCAGAAGAAGATGCTAGTGATGAAATGAATTTAACTGTAGAGGCTGGTCCAATCGGCGGAATTCCAGCTGGCGGTTTGAGTTTTGGAGCATCTACTAATCCGGAAGCAATAGTTGACCAACCTTATCAGTTTGACTTTTATGATGGCGGCGGTTTAGATGTAGCGTTTTTAGGATTAGCTCAAGCAGATAAAATTGGTAATGTGAATGTCAGTAAGTTTGGCCCTAAGATTGCTGGTGTAGGTGGATTTGTTAATATTACTCAAAATGCTAAAAAGGTAGTTTATTGTGGTACCTTTACAGCTAGCGGTTTAGAGGTTGAAGTTGAAGGTGGAGAATTAAATATTGCTAATGAAGGCGATATAAATAAATTCTTAGATGAGGTTGAACAGATATCATTTAGTGGTGAATATGCTGTAGAAAAAGGTCAAGAAGTACTTTATATTACTGAAAGAGCTGTATTTGAATTAGCTGATGAAGGTCTTGTTCTGAAAGAAATTGCACCAGGGGTTGACCTAGAAGAAGATATTATTGATCAGATGGGATTTGAACCAACTATCGCAGATGATCTACAAGAGATGGACCAAAGAATATTTACTAAAGGATTAATGGATCTAGAATCAGATATTGAATTAAATAGACAATAAATATAAAAAAACTTAGGAGGGGAAAATATGTTAGGAGTACTTGCGATTATTGCTACTTTAATAGCGTTAATGTATTTTGCATATAAAGGAGTCAGTGTGCTTGTTTTAGCACCAATTTTAGGTATGACAGCGGCTTTGGTGGCTGGTGAAGCACCTCCTTTACATGCGTTATCTACACAGTTCATGCCGGCAGCAGCGGGATATATTCAAAGTTATTTCCCAGTGTTTTTGGCTGGTGCGATTTTTGGTAAGTTGATGGGAGTTTCTGGAGCTGCTACTGCAATAGCTGACTTTGTAGCAGAAAAGTTTGGCCCAGAAAGAGCGATTGCAGCGATAGTAGTAGCGACAGCGTTATTGACTTATGGTGGTGTTTCTTTATTCGTAGTTGTATTTGCGATGTATCCAATTGGTGCATCTTTATTAAAGAAAGCAGATATTCCAAAGCGGCTATTACCGGGAGCCATTGCTTTAGGTGCCTTTACTTTTACAATGACAGCTTTACCTGGTTCTCCGCAGTATATTAATACGATGCCAACGGTTTATTTTGATACCGATATATATGCAGCACCTATTTTAGGTATAATTGCTGCAGCAATTATGTTCTTTGGTGGTGTTACTTACCTTAACTATAGAGCTGATAAATTAAGAGCTGAAGGTGAAGGATATGGCGATCATGATGAAGGAGATTTACATGAAGAAGACGACAATATCCCAAGCTTCGGAATTGCTATCAGCCCAATTATTATTGTATTTATCTTGAACTTTGCTTTAGCTAATTGGTGGTTTAAGCGTCCATCTGTAATTGATAAGTATAAGTCAGTCGGTGGTTCTATTAATGGTACTTGGCCTGTAATTGTGGCGTTATCTGTAGCGGTAGTATTTGTGCTATTAGCTATGAAGAAGAATATTCCAAACAGAAATCAAGAAGTGTTTGATGGTTCAGTTGGAGCTTTACTACCGATCTTTAACACTGCTTCTGAGGTAGGTTATGGTGGAGTAATTAAGTCATTATCTGCATTCTCTACAGTAAAAAGTGGAGTAGTTAATATGGCAATTCCATCTATCTTTAAAGTTGGATTCTCAACTACTTTATTAGCAGGTATTGTTGGTTCTTCTTCTGGTGGTACAGCAATTGCATTAGAAGTTTTATCTGAAGACTTTCTAGCAATGGGAATTCCAGGGGAAGTACTACACAGAGTTATGATTGTAGCTGCGGGTGGTTTAGATAGTCTACCACACTGTGGAGCAGTAATTACACTATTATCTGTATGTCACTTAACTCATAAAGAAAGTTATAAAGATATTGCAGTTAATACAATTGGATTACCTATTATTGCAGCATTAGTAATTTCTGTATTCTACCTAACAACTGGTATTTACTAAGATTAGATTGAAAATAAATTTTAAGAGCTAAAAAACTATAGGAGGGAAAAATATGAGATTAAAAGGTAAAGTAGCAATTGTAACAGGTGCAGCACAAGGAATTGGAGCTAAAACTGCTAAGGTTTTTGCTGAAGAAGGCGCTAAAGTAGTTGTTGCAGATTATGATGCTGAAGGTGGTAAAGAAACTGCTGAAGCAATCAAAGATACTGGTGCTGAAGCTATGTTTGTACAAGTTGATGTTTCCAGTTTAGATGCTGCTCGAGATATGGTTGATGAAACTGTAAAAGAGTATGGACGTCTAGATATTTTAGTTAATAATGCTGGAGTTACTGCTGATACTCTATTAACAAAAATGACTGAAGAACAGTGGGACAAAGTAATTGACGTTAACTTAAAAGGTGTCTTTAACTGTGCTAAGCCAGCTACTGAACAGATGCTAGATCAAGATTCTGGTGGAGTAATTCTAAATGCTTCTTCTGTAGTTGGATTATATGGAAATGTAGGACAAACTAATTATGCTGCTACTAAATTTGGAGTTATTGGTTTGACAAAGACTTGGTCTAAAGAATTAGGTCCAAAAGGCATTAGAGTTAATGCTGTAGCGCCAGGATTTGTAGAAACTCCAATGACTGATGCAGTTCCAGATAAAGTATTGGACAAGATGGCAAATCAGACGCCATTAAAAAGATTAGGCGACCCAGAAGATATTGCTAAAGCATATCTATACTTAGCTTCTGATGAAGCTAAATATGTTAATGGTGAAGTTTTAAGTGTTGATGGGGGATTAGTTTTAAGCTAATTTAATATAAAAGATTATAAGTAGCAGTTCCCGAAGATTTTATGCTTCGGGACTGCTTATTTAATTTAAGAGTTCTAATAATTTAAATATCTATATATAAAACCAGGGGGTTATGAAAAATGGAAGAGATTGTTATAGCTAGTGCATTAAGAACACCGATTGGAAGTTTTGGTGGTGCTTTTAAGAAAGTTTCAGCTGTTGATTTAGGAGCTACTACAATTAAGGCAGTTTTAGAAGATGCAGGAGTCGAAGGTGCAGATATAGATGAAGTGATTTTAGGTAATGTATTACAAGCTGGTCAAGGTCAAAACCCTGCTCGTCAAGCGGCAATAGAAGCAGGTATTCCAGAGACAGTTCCAGCAATGACAATTAATAAAGTTTGTGGTTCTGGATTAAAATCTGTTAACTTAGCTGCTCAGGCAATTAAAGCTGGTGATGGAGAAGTATTTGTAGTTGGTGGTATGGAAAATATGAGTCAAGCCCCATATGTACAACAAAATGCTCGTTGGGGAGAAAAAATGGGCAACGGAGAATTAGTTGATGAGATGATTAAAGACGGTTTATGGTGTGCATTTAATGATTATCATATGGGAATTACTGCTGAAAATATTGCTGAACAGTGGGACCTTAGTCGTGAAGCCCAAGATGAATTTGCTGCTACTAGTCAACAGAGAGCAGAGCAAGCAATGAAAGAAGATAAATTTGCTGATGAGATAGTGCCTGTTGAAGTACCACAGCGTAAAGGGGATCCTGAAGTTGTAGATAAAGATGAACATCCTCGTAGTGGAGTAACTGCTGAAGGATTAAGTAATTTAAGACCTGCCTTTAAAAAAGATGGAACGGTAACAGCAGGTAATGCTTCAGGAATTAATGATGGAGCAGCAGCAGTTTTAGTAATGACTAAATCTAAAGCAGAAGAATTAGGAGTTGAACCATTAGCTACTATTATCTCTTATGCATCTGCCGGAGTAGACCCAGCAATTATGGGTACAGGTCCAATTCCAGCTACGAGAAAAGCAATGGATAAATTGGATTTAACTATTGATGATTTAGATTTGATTGAAGCAAATGAAGCTTTTGCTTCTCAATCTTTAGCTGTAGTCGAAGAATTAGGATTAGATACTGATATAGTGAATGTTAATGGTGGGGCGATTGCTCTAGGTCATCCAATTGGTGCTAGTGGAGCAAGAATTTTAATTACTTTACTACATGAAATGAAGAAACGTGATTCCAAACATGGTTTAGCTACACTATGTATTGGTGGTGGACAAGGAGCTGCAACTGTAGTCAAAAGATAGGGAGGCTAAAATATGAGCGTTAGTGTTATTGGAACTTATCATTCTAAAGTTGGTAATTTAGATAAAGATTTATATGAATTAATAGAAGAAGTCGGTCAAGGTGTCTTAGAAGATGCACCAGTAGAGGCAGCAGATATTGGTCAGGTCTTTGTTGGTAATTATAGTAGTGGCGGTTTTAATAATCAGGAACATTTAGCACCTTATACAGTCAATATTGACCCAGACTTGAGATTTACTCCTGCTACTAAATTTGAGAATGCCTGTGCTTCAGGCTCAGCAGCAATTGAAGCAGCAGTTGATGCTTTAGAAGCAGGTAAGATTGACTATGCTTTAGTATTGGGTGCTGAAAAGATGACTAGTTTAGATACTAAAGGGGTAACAAAAACTTTAGGTATGGCCTCTTATTGGCCTACAGAAGGTTCAGAAGGTATGACTTTCCCTGGTCTATTTGCTGAATTTGCTAAGGGGTATCGAGAAAGATATGATCTCTCAGATGAAGAGCTAAGTGAAATTTTAGCAAAGATCGCTGCTAAAAACTACAACAATGCTCTAGCTAATCCATTAGCTCAGATGCCGATGGACTGTACGTATCAAGATATCTTAGACTTGCCTGATGAAAAAAATCCTGTGGTTGCTCCTCCATTGAGATTAAATGACTGCTCATTAGTATCTGATGGAGCTGCAGCTTTAGTCTTGACTAGAACAGAAGAAGCTAAAGGATTAACAGATGAAGTAGTAGAAATATCTTCATTGGTTCATACTACAGATTATTTAGAAATTGCTAAACGTTCTAACTCTGAATTTGTAGCAGGTAAGAAAGCAGTTGAACAAGCCTATCAAGAAGCGGGAATTACTGTTGATGATCTTGATTTTGCTGAAGTTCATGACTGTTTTACAATTGCTGAATTGCTAGCTTATGAAACTTTAGGTTTAGCAGATGATGGTGAAGGAGCTAAGCTCTTAGATGATGGAACAGTTGACCTTGATGGTGAACTGCCGATTAATGCTTCAGGAGGATTAAAAGCCAAAGGCCATCCTGTTGGTGCTACGGGAGTTTCCATGGCAGTTTTAGCAGCTAGACAGCTACTAAATAACTCTATTGGAAATCAAATTGAAGGTGCCGAAACCGGAATGACATTTAATATCGGTGGTAGTGCCGCTAGTAATTATGCGTTGGTATTTAAAAAATTAAAATAAATATTTTCCAAACAGGCTAATTTAATTCTATTAAGTTAGCCTGTTTGATTTTATTAGATAATAATACTTGCTAAAAAGTGGTGGTCTTTTTAATTTTAGGGGGACTAAAAATGGAGAAAATAGCAGTTTTAGGGGCAGGGACAATGGGGGCTGGAATTGCACAACTAATAGCTCAGTCTGGCTATGAAGTTTATCTGCGAGATATTAAAGAAGATTATGTAGAAGAGGGATTAGAAAAGATAAAAAATAGCCTAGACTATTTAGTGGAAAAGGAAAAGTTAGAGCAGAGGAATTAGGTCGTAAAAGTGGGCAAGGATTTTTTGATTATAGTTAATTTAGATAGATGATAGTCAGACTATGATTGTTATTTTACTAAATTATGATATAATAATAACTAGACAGATTTTGTCTATTGAGGGGGCAGAATAATGAAAATACTAGGAATTTGTGGAAGTCCAGCTGAAAGAGGTTCTTATGCATTATTAGAGAAGACATTAGATGGAATAGATGAAGAAGTAGAGACTGAAATACTTCATATTGCAGATTATGATTTAGAGATGTGTATTGGCTGTAATGTGTGTGTTAAAGGTAAGGAATGTAAATTAGATGATGATTTAGAAGAGATAGTGCCTAAATTATTAGAAGCTGATGCTTATATATTTAGCGTTCCTTCTTATTATGGCTCTGTACCAGGAATTCTTAAGAATTTCATGGACCGGACGCGATATCTAAAGATGAATGACCATCAATTAAAAGATAAATTATTAGGAGCAGTTGCTACTTCAGGCTTACTGCACGGGGGTGCACAAAGCGCTATAGAAACTGTTTATCGTTTTGGTTTGACAAATGGTATGATTATGGTTGGAGCTGCAGGCTCACCAACTTCTGATGCTAATATGGCAATTGCTACAAGTCAAACACATGATTCATGGCAAAAAGTACAGGAGGATGAATTAGCAGTTGAAGTGGCTAATAACCTTGCGCAAAGAATAGTTGGATTACTGAAAAAGTTTAATTAGGATCCAACTCAAATAAAAATGGAGATGATAATTAATGGATCTAAGTCAGTTTGAAAATAAGCAAGAAATTTGGAACTGGCTGCAGGCAATTGCAGATTCAGTTTATAATTGTATTATTGCTATTGGTACTGATGCCCAAATAATATTAATTAATGAAGCAAGTGAAGATCTATTAGATACTAATAAAGAGGAAGTATTAGGAACACATATTAAAGATGTAATTCCGGAAACAGGATTAACTGAAGTATTGGACAAAAAAATTAGTGAGACCGGTCAACGGTTGCAACTAAGTCAGCAAAACAAAGAGATTTATTCTAATCGGACCCCTATTACTTTTAAAGGAAAAGTAGTAGGGGCAATTGCTGTTTTCCAAGATATAAATGATATTCAAGCAGTAAGAGATGAATTAAGAGATACTAGACATGAGCTGAATGTTTTAGATACAATGCTAAATGAGGCTTATGAGGCGATAGTGATTGTTGATGAAGACGGTTATATTACTAAATTTAATCGTGCTTATGAAGAATTTTTAGGGATTAAAGAAGAAAATGTATTAGGAGAGCATGTAACTGATATAATTGAAAATACTAGAATGCATAAAGTGATTAAGACTGGTGAAAAAGAGATTGGTCACTTGCAGAAGATTGAAGGAAATGAGATGGTCTGTAGTAGAATTCCGATTGAAGAAGGTAATGAAATCATTGGGGCCATCGGAAAAGTTCTATTTAAGGATTTGAAAGAACTGCGGGCTCTTGCTCAGCGCTTAGAAGGATTAGAAAATCAGTTGAATCATTATAAAAATGAGATTAAAAGACTTGAAGAAGCAAAATACTCTTTTGATAATATCTTAACTCAAAATAAAAAAATGAAGTATTTAAAGAAATTAGCTAAAGAAGCAGCCGAAAGTAAATCTACAGTGTTAATTCAAGGAGAGAGTGGAACAGGTAAGGAATTGTTTGCTCATGCGATACATAAGGCTAGTTATCGTAAGTATGGAGCGTTTATTCGTGTTAATTGTGCGGCCATTCCGGAAAACTTGCTTGAATCAGAGCTATTTGGCTATGAAGAAGGATCTTTTACTGGAGCAGTTGAAGGGGGAAAGCCGGGGAAGTTTGAGTTGGCCCAAGAAGGAACTATCTTTTTAGATGAAATCGGAACAATGCCTAAAAATATGCAAGTTAAATTACTGCGGGTTCTGCAGGAACGAGAAGTACAAAGGATTGGCAGTAATCAAGTGATAGACCTTGATGTACGAGTGATTGCAGCTACTAATGAAAATTTAGAAAAACAGGTGCGTGAGGGTGAATTCAGAAAAGATTTATATTATCGTTTAAATGTAATTAATTTAGCAATCCCGCCTCTGCGGGAGCGGCGTGGTGACATTCCAATGTTAGCCCGTTCTATTATTGCTGATTTAGCACACGAGTTAAATTTAGAGCCAAAGAAACTAGACCCCCAAACTATTGAACTATTAAAGAACTATGATTGGCCCGGTAATGTGAGAGAATTGCATAATTTTATGGAAAGATGTTTAAACCTAGCAGATGGTAAAGTGATTTTGCCTAGGCATTTACCAGCAGTAGTAACGCAAGAGACATTAGAAACAAGTGATGATGGTTCTGAATTAGGAATTGAAGAGCATGATTTGAATGAAATTGTGGTTCAATCAGAAATGAAAGCAATAAAAAATGCTCTTAATAAGACTGAAGGTAATAAGACCGAAGCAGCAAAATTGCTAGGGATTCATCGTACCTCCTTATATCAAAAAATAAGTCGTTATGGTATAGATGATAGTATTTTTAGCTAAAATGATATAAATCATTTGAGAATAGGATTTATGCTATTGCATTTTATATTTTATTATGTTAAAATATAACTGCTATTCTTTGTCAGGAGGTGCAGTAATAAAAAATGTTATTCACATTGAAAGTAGTGCATATTATTGTTTGTATTGCGTTAATTACAGGAGTACTATTACAGTCTGGTAAAAGTGCAGGTTTAGGTGCTATTGAAGGAGGAGCTTCTTCAGTATTTGGTGATGAAGGAAGACAATTAGATCAAATTTTAAGTAAAGTTACGACAGTGGCTGCTATTTTATTTATGATCTTATCTTTAACTATTGCTTATCTTCAATAATTAATATTGTCTGTAATCACCAAAACTCTTAGTTAGAGTGCATCTAGCTGAGAGTTTTTATTTTTACAATTTCGTATATTAATTTTAAATATGTTAAAAATAATCTATATAAAGTGTAACTTTCGGGATTAAGATAAAATGATTTCTTCGCTTATAAATCTAGTTTGATTCGTCTAAATTTGTATAATAAGCTGCAATTTAGTTTTGACGAACAGGAAGTTTTAATGTCCCGAATATCACAGGACGTGATTGTTATGAGGGACGAATTAAATTTGAAATTAAACTCCCAAAATCATTTTTTATTATACTTCATTAAGACTTATTGACAAACTAGATTTGAAGTCGCTGCGAAACAATTTTATCTTAATCCAAGGCAGTTTTACTTTAATAGTGGGGGCAGGGATATACTATTTTGAGGTTGTTTATTTTTTGATTGTGCTTTTTGGTTTTGATTTAACTGTAAATTGTTCACTGTTTTACTGTTAAACTGAAAGTGCCACTTTATATAGATAAATAAATATTTAGAGGTGATAAATTATGAGTACTAAAAGTAAAATTGTTGATTTTATGAAAGAACAAGCGTATAAACCATTAACAGCAGAAGAGTTATTAAAAGAATTTGATATTCCTAAACGTGATAGAGATAAATTTTTAGACTTGTTAGAAGAAATAGAGAACGATGGATTGATTATTAAAAACCGTAAAGAAAGATATGGTGTTCCTGAGCGAATGGATTTAGTTGTTGGAAGACTTCAGGGGCATGCAAAGGGATTTGGCTTTTTAATTCCTGATAATCCAGAACAAGAAGACGTTTATATTAGTATTGAAGATATAGATGGAGCAATGCATAATGATCGTGTAGTAGTTAGATTAATCGGAGAGAAAAAAGGTAAAAGTACAGCAGGAGAAGTAATTAAAATTTTAGAAAGAGCTAACCATCAGATTGTAGGAGAATATGAAGATAGTGGAGATTTTGGTTTTGTTGTGCCTGATGATGGCAAGATCTTTCATGATGTATTTGTACCTAAAAGCCAATCTAAGGGAGCGCAAGAAGGAGATAAAGTAGTAGTTGAGATTAATCAATGGCCTGCTAAGAGAAGAAATCCTGAAGGTGAAATAACTGAAATTTTAGGACATAAGACTGATTCTGGTGTAGATATTGAAACAATTATTAAAAAGTTAGATTTACCAGCTGATTTTCCATCTGATGTTAGGGAAGAAGTAGCAGCAATTCCGGAAAAAATTAGTGAAAAAGAAATTAATAGAAGAACAGACCTTAGGGATGTCAAGATGGTAACTATTGATGGAGAAGATGCTAAAGACTTTGATGATGCTGTTTCTATAGAAAAATTAAATGAAGAAGAAGCTAGGTTAGGGGTACATATAGCAGATGTAACCCATTATGTAAAAGAAGGAAGTCCATTAGATCAGGAAGCTTTAGAACGAGGGACAAGTATCTATTTAGTTGATCGTGTAATTCCAATGTTACCTGAAAAGTTATCTAATAACTTATGTAGTTTAAGATCTGATCAAGATCGTTTAGCTATGTCTGTCTTAATGAAATTTGATTTAAATTCCGGAGAAGTTTTAGAACATGAAATTACTGAGAGTGTAATTAATGTTAATCAACGTTTAACTTATAATCAAGTTAAGAAGATGTTAGTAGATGATGACGAAGAATTAATTGATCAATTTAGTCATTTGATTGCAGAATTAAGATTAATGGCTGATCTTTCTAAGAAAGTAAGAAAGTTGCGACAAGATAAAGGTAGTGTTGATTTTGAATTTCCTGAAGCAGAAGTTGTATTAGATGAAGAGGGAAATGCAATTGATATTGAAAAAGTGGACCGTACAATAGCAGAAAAATTAATTGAAGACTTTATGATTAGAACAAATGAGGTTGTAGCAGAAGAAATGTACTATCGTGAGGTACCATTCATTTATCGAGTCCACGAAGAACCTGCTAAAGATGAAATTGAAGAACTAAATAGTTTCTTACACAATTTAGGGTATCATGTTAAAGGATTAGAAGGAGAAGTACACCCGAAATCACTGCAAAAAGTACTGAATAAAGTAGAAGGAGAACCAGAAGAAAGAGTTGTGAATACGGTATTACTACGGACAATGCAGAAAGCTCATTATCATCCACAAAATATAGGTCACTTTGGTTTAGCCTCAAGATGTTATTCTCACTTTACATCTCCAATTAGACGTTATCCTGATTTAATGATACATCGAATTATCAAAGAAGTAATTAATAAGGGAGTTTTACCGAAAGAGCGAAGAGAAGAATTAGAAGATAATCTATTCTCTATTGCGGATCATTCTTCACTACAGGAAAGAAAAGCTATGGATGCTGAAAGAGAATCTAAAGACTTGAAGAAAGTAGAATATATGAAAGATAAATTAGGTCAAGAATTTGAAGGGGTAATCAGTGGTGTAATGTCCTTTGGATTCTTTGTAGAATTAGACAATACGATTGAAGGTTTAGTTCATGTTAGTACTTTAGTCGATGATTATTATCATTACCATGAAGATAAACAAGCTATCATTGGTGAAAGAACTGCTAAAATTTATCGTTTAGGTGATGAAGTGAAAGTAGAAGTTAGTAAAGTAAATGTAGATGCTCAACAAATTGATTTTGAGCTAATCGAATAGAAATTAGCTCTTGACAAATTAAAGATTAATAGTTATAATTAAGAGTGGACTCTAAGAGGTGAAGAATTATGTCAAAAGATGATCAAATTGAAGTGATTGCCCGTAATCGTAAGGCAAAGCATGACTATCATATTGAAGAAAGCTATGAAGCAGGGATTGTGTTGCAGGGGACAGAAGTAAAGTCTGCTCGTCAGCATAATGTCAATCTTAAAGATGGTTTTGCTTTGATTAGAGATGGAGAAATATTTCTCCATAATATTCACATCTCTCCTTATAGTCATGGGAATCGAGAGAATCATGATCCTGAACGCAAGCGCAAATTGTTGCTGCATAAGCGGCAGATTAGAAGTTTGATTGGGAAGACGCAGCGTGAAGGTTATACTTTAATTCCACTGAAAATGTATTTGAAGCATAACATTGTTAAGGTGGAGTTAGGTTTAGCTAAAGGTAAGAATAAACGCGATAAACGTGAAGATATCAAAGAGAGAACTGCTCAAAGAGAAATGGAGCGTGCTCTTAAAGATAGAACCTATGGTCGCGAAAGATAATTACAATTGAATATTGGCAGGTTTCACCTTTAGATTTTGCTTCTTACTTTCTATTACTGTTAGTAACTATGTGGGGGTGTATTGGTATCGATCTATAGGGTGTGCCGGAGCCAGCGAGCCGAGATTACTATTAAGCCTCGTAATATTAATAGTGTCTAAATTTATCTGCTAACAATAACGCAGATTATTCTTTAGCTGCTGCGTAACGCAGTCAGCTAAATGCTTATAAGTCTCTTTGTCTGTGAGGGCTTATAAGTATCATAATTAAGCAGGCTACTCATTTCCTGATGCCTGTAGGGAAATGGGGAATTTAACAGGTTAGCAGTTTTAGATCCTGCTTGGGGGAGCTAAAACTGTGAAGTTCAAATCACAAGCTACGCTCGTAGAACCTCTAGGAGCACTCTATAGACACGCCAGTTCGAATCTGGCCATCTCCACCATTTTCCATATAATTAATTATATGGAAACAAAGATTCAGATTAAAAAAGGGCATAGTTAAATGACCTTTTTTAATATAGAATATTTTATTGTTTAAAAAAGTACTTAGAATGAGTTTGAAGAAAAATCATAATTATTTATTGACAATCATCTAATCTTATTATATAATCGATAAGTGCTGTGGTGATAGGAAATACAGCAAATAAAAGTAAATAAATTAATCAACGTACGGGAATAGCTCAATTGGCAGAGCACTGGACTCCAAATCCAGGTGTTGGGGGTTCAAGTCCTCCTTCCCGTGCCATTTTATTATCACTTAACTGTCGGGGTTTACGGCAGTTTTTTTAATTTTTTGAAAGTGCTTTATTTTGAACATCGTCGCCATTATGTCGCCATACTAACATAGATTAGTTATTTGAAAATGTAAAATAAGTAACCCTCTCCAATATTCAGGAGAGGGTTTTAAGGTTAATTGATTTAATTCAAACCAAAATCAAAATTTGCATTAAACTTATCAACTGCTTCTTTCTGCATTGATGGAATTACATGAGAATAAGTATCTAAAGTTTGAGTGATCGAAGAATGTCCTAGTCGTTCTTGTACAATCTTAGGATGTACTTCTGATTTGAGCATCAATGTGGCATGGGTATGTCGTAAATCATGTAATCTAAATTCGCCTAATTCTGCTGCTTCAGCAACTTGATTAAACATTTTAGTAGCATATTGAGGTAAAAATGGTTTACCATTGTTTTTTCTAAAGACTAATTTGTGTTGATTATCGTATTTGTTTCCAAACTTCTCTTTATATTCTTCTTGCTTAGCTTTTCTTTTCTTCAGCATAGTAATAATTTCATCATCAATTTGAATTGGTCGTTGGCTAGATTTAGTCTTTGGCTTATTAAAACTTAATTCTTCGCCTGTTACTTTAGTCATACTTTGTCTTACAGTAATTTTTTTATTCTCAAAGTCTATATCTGACCATCTAAGGGCCAATAATTCTCCTCTTCTCATACCAGTCTTAACTCCAAGATAAATTAAGTCATGAGCAAAGCCTTCGGCTTGGTCTAATAATTTATTGACTTCATCTTTACTTAACGGATTAATTTCTGGTGTATTAGGAGTTGGAGCTTGAACAAGTTTAGCAGGGTTTTCTCTAATCAAGTTATATTTTTCAGCTTTTTTCAATGCTTTTGATAACACTCGATGATGATATTGAACAGTTCTTGTAGATAATCCACCTTGTTTACCGTCTTTTCTGCCTGAACTTAATTTTTGTGCTTGGTATCTTTCAATGTCTTGAGGACCTAATTCAGATAATTTTTTCTGTCCTAAAGCAGGTATTAAGTGAGAGTTAATTATTATATCGTAACTTTCGTAAGTAGAAGGGGCAAGATTGTGTTTGTAATTTCTTAACCATTCTTTTAAGTAACTGCCTACTGTTTCTTCAGTATCTTCGATAAATTGATTGCTTTTAATTTCATGTTCTAGCTCTGCTGCTCTTTTTTTAGCTTCCGTTTTAGTACCATTAAATGTTTCATACTTTCTCTTTCTTTTTCCAGTTTGAGGGTTCCGTCCACATTCAATACAAATTTGATATTTTTGACGACCTTTTTTAGTAATATTTGCCATGATTATTCCTCCTTTGAGGGTTAATTCTTTCCAAAATACTGCATTATGTAAGTTACAGTATTTTGGAAAGAAGAATGATTTATTATAGGGGGTCTTAGAATCTAATGAGTTTGGGAGCTTATGTGTTCAATTAATTTCTCTTTGTTAATTACCTTTCTTCCGCCAATTTCACAAGCAGGTATTTTACCCTGATTAATCTTATCGTAAATATTGCTTGTGCTTAAATTAAGTAGGTCTGCTGCCTCTTTGACATTTAAAAATTCTACTTCGGATTTGCTGTTGTCATTATTGTTTTGAGCTAGAGTGTTGTTCAACTTTTTGATTTCGGTTAACAATTCATTGAAAACGGTTGATTGATTTGCCAAGTGTTAACCCTCCTTTAATTTATTAATGTAGTTAAAAATAAAAAATAAAAATAAATTAAATATCTAAATGTTGTTTTACTATATTTCAATTATACATTGGAAGTTAGATTTTGTCAAGGTTAATATCACAAAAAAATATTTAATATCTATAAAGGCTACTTTACTAAAATATAATTTTGTTGTATAATTCAAATAAAGGAGGTATAGAAATGGGAAATAAAGAAGTAACCATAATAAGCGAGAGAATGAAAGAATTAAGGAATGATAAGGAGTTAACACAAAAAGATTTAAAGAACGAATTAAGAGAAAAAAAAGGATTAAAAATTACGCAACAGTCAATCAGTTTTTATGAAGCGGGTAAAAGAAAGCCCAAATATGATTTGGTTTATCATTTAGCTGACTATTATGAAGTTTCAGCTGATTATATATTAGGTAGAACTGAATATAAACATCAGCCTCACATTGGATTAATTAAAAAGTTTTGGGATGATCTAGTTAAACCTGCTTTAGTTGACACAATATTACCTGAAAAGTTTAAGGTAGAATATAATAGCAGATTAAAGCAGGTAAAAGAACTATTAGAACAATTGTCTATTGAATATAAAAATGCAGATACTTTAACAGGAGTATTTAATAGATTAGATAAGTCAGATCAGCAGAAAATTGCTCGCTACTATATATATAATGTTAACATAGCAGACAAGGAGTTAGAGATATTTTATCGAATAACATCAACTGAAGGAAAAGAAGAAACTAAAAGAATTGATATATCTAATGAGGGTACTAATTATAGTCTGCCTAAAAAACCTATTGATATTTATCCTAATGCTAAAGTGCCTATAGTAAAAAAATTAAAACAAGATGAAAAACTTTGGGTTAAATCCAATATTAAAGGACATAGAGTAACCGATCCTAAAGGTATTGAGAAGTTTAATGAGTGTTTCTACTTAGAAGTAAAAACAGATACTTTGACTGGCAATCGAATCAAAATTGGAGATAGGCTGTTGATTGAAAAAGTGAGTACAATTAATAGTGATGATAAGTGCATCATTAACTATAATGATCAATATTTCTTAGCTAATGTAGTTGAAGCAGGAGAAGAATTGTTTTTACAGCCAGTTAAAGGGCAGTCTAGTAAGTTGATTAGTCAGGAGAATGCTATTATAATAGGTAAAGTTGTTAGAGCAGAGTTCGATTTATAAAGGAAACCTTTTTAAATATGATAACGAAACTAATCTTTTAGGAGGGATAGTGTTAAGCTGTCAAGATTCTTCTATCTACTGTCAAAGATAGTTAAAGGACCTGTTAAGTTTTTAAAATACATAGCTAGGAGTAGAATTTGGAAAGGTGTTTTTAAATTGTTCAAATGACCAACTCAAATGAGGAGGTACATATATGGAATTACTAAAAGTAGCATCAAAATCTGATCCTAAAGCTGTAGCAGGAGCCTTAGCTGGAGTAATAAGAGAAGAAGATAGAGTAGAGCTACAAGCAGTAGGTGCTGGTGCTTTAAATCAAGCTGTAAAAGCAGTAGCTATTGCAAGAGGTTATGTTGCTTCTAATGGAATAGATTTGTATTGTATACCTGGTTTTAAAGATATTGAAATTGAACAGGAAGAACGAACAGCTATTAAATTAATTATCAAATCAAGAAATTAAAATTGGAGGGATTACTTTGTCAGAAGATATTTTAACATTAGATAAACTAGAATCTTACTTGTGGGAGTCTGCTGATATACTAAGAGGCAGTATTGATTCAGCAGACTATAAGAACTATATCTTTGGGATGTTATTTTTAAAACGAATTAATGATGTCTTTGCAGAAGAACAAGCAGAAATGAAAGAAGGCGAAGGAGAATTTATAGATAAACCTCTTTTTTATGAGTTTTATGTGCCTGAACGAGCTAGATGGGAACATCTTGCTAGTATTAAACAAGATATAGGAGCAGCCTTAAATAAAGCCTTTGAAGAATTAGAAGAAGAGAATGAGATGTTAGAAGGAGTATTAGTCAATATTGACTTTAATGATAAAGAACGATTGCCTGATCATGTATTAGACCAGTTGATCCAGCATTTTTCAAAATATACACTGAGTAATGAAAAATTAGAAGATCCAGATATATTAGGAACAGCTTATGAGTATTTGATTAAGCAGTTTGCAGATGATGCAGGCAAGAAAGGTGGAGAGTTCTATACTCCGCAGGAAGTAGTAAAGTTATTAGTAGAGATATTAGACCCTCAGCCAGGGATGAGAGTTCATGACCCCTGTTGTGGTTCTGGGGGGATGTTAGTTTATTCAGCCGATCACTTAAAAGAGAATGGTTTTGATACTTCAAGGATTACTCTCTATGGACAAGAACGGAATCTTAATACTTGGGCTATCTGTAAGATGAACATGCTCTTACATGGTCACTATGATGCAGAAATAGCTAAAGGAGATACAATGCGAGATCCTGAGTTTACTACAGGTGGAGATTTAGATCAATTTGATATTGTACTAGCTAATCCAATGTGGAATCAGAAGCGATGGAGTAAAGAGTATATTCAAGATTCAGAACCTTATGGACGAATGAGATATGGATATCCACCAAAGAACAAAGGAGATTGGGCTTGGATACAGCATATGATTGCTAGTACTAACAAAGAAGGGCGATTAGGTGTTGTGTTAGACAATGGAGCTTTATTCCGCAGTCGTTCTGAAGGTAAGATTAGAAAGAAAGTGCTGCAGGATGATTTAATTGAAGCAGTAATTGCTTTACCAGGTAATCTGTTTGCTAATACCTCATCACCAGGTTGTATTTTGGTCTTTAATAAAGACAAACCGAAAGAACGAAAAGATAAAGTACTATTTATTTATGCTGAAGAAGATTATGAAGAGTTAAGTAATCAGAATAGATTGCGAGAAGAAGACCTTGAGAAGATATTAGATGCTTATCATAACTTTGAAGATGTAGAAAAGTACTGTCGAGTAGCTGATATGGAAGAAATTGAACGTAATGACTTTAATCTTAATGTGCCGAGATATGTGGATACTACTGAACCTGAAGAACCAGTTGATATTGAAGAGGTATTAGATGATCTTGAGCAGCTTGAAGAGGAGTATGAAGAAGTTGAGAGTGAATTAGAAGGTTATTTAAGTGAGTTGGGGTATGATGGGTAGAGATATGAAAGAGGTTAGAATTGGTCCTAAAAAAGAAATGATTCCTAAAAATTGGAATGTAAAAGAATTAAGTCAGGTTAGCAAAAATAATGGACAATATGGAGCTAATGAGTCTGCTGAAGAATTTGATGCTGAACAATTTAGATATATAAGAATAACAGATATTTCAGAAGACGGCAGACTAAAAAATAATGATAAGAAAAGTATCGAAAAAAAAGAAGAAAATGAAAAGTATATATTAAATGAGGGAGATATTGTTTTTGCTCGAACTGGTTCCGTAGGAAGAACTTATTTATATAAAGATAGAGATACTGAAATCACCTGTGTTTTTGCAGGATATTTAATTAAGTTTGAGCTGAATAGTAAAGAAATAGATTACGATTATTTGTCTCATTATACTCATTCTTATCTTTACAATAGTTGGATTAATAGTTTTTCTAGAAGCACTACTCTGGCAAATATAAATGCTACTGAATATTCTACTTTACCTATTATTTATCCCCCACTTCCAGAACAGAAGAAAATAGCAGATGTTTTATCTTCAGTCGATCAGGCGATAGAGAAGACAGATCAAATTATTGCTAAGACTCAAGAGTTGAAGAAGGGATTGATGCAGGAGTTATTGACGAAAGGGATTGGGCATGACGAATTTAAGGAAGTTAGAATTGGCAGTAAAAAATATGAGATACCAAGAAATTGGAATTTAGTGAGACTTGAAAAAATGTTTGATCTCATAAATGGGCGATCTTTTAAGAAAAATGAATGGTCTAATGAAGGGTTGCAAATTATTAGAATTCAGGATTTAAGAGAAAATGAAAATTCCGAAACAAATTATTGTAATTTTGAAGTCAAAGATAAGTATTATGTTAATAAAGGGGATTTGTTATTTTGTTGGGCAGGCAATATAAATACTTCGTTAGGTGCGTATATTTGGAATAAAGAAAAGGCTGTATTAAATCAGCATATATATAATTTGAAATCTAAAGAAAAAAATTATAATGAATATTATAAAAATTATCTTAATTATATGTTACCGTTATTAAAAACTTTAGTAGGGGGATCGGCGGGACAAATTCATATAACAAAAGGAGATTTAAATTCTTTTAAATTATTAGTTCCTCCACTAGAAGAACAAAAGAAAATAGCTAATATTCTATCTTCAGTAGATAATAAAATTCAGAAAAAACAGGAGCAGAAGGAAAAACTAGAAGAACTAAAAAAAGGTTTAATGCAGAAACTGTTAACTGGTGAAGTTAGAGTTGATGTAGAGGAATAATTACTATTTAACCACAATTAGTGATTCTAAACTAGTTGTGGTTAAATTTTAATCTTCATAATGGCAAATTTTATATTAAGTAGTTAAATTTATAATTGCTGAGAACAAGGAGGGTATTATATGAGTCGAGATTGGGATGAATATCATTTAGTAGAAAAGAGAGCTTTAGATCTATTCCAAGAATTAGATTATCAAGTTTATGACGTAGAACAAGGCGATAGTATACCTCATAGAGAATCAAAGCATCAAGTATTACTCTTAGATAAATTAAGAGAGTCGTTACGACGGATTAATCCTTGGTTAAATGAAAATAACTTAAATAAAGCAGTTAATCAGATTCGACCTGCTAAGATACAGGCTACTAATTTAATGGATGCAAATGAGAAAGTTTATGAGAAATTAGTGCAGCATATTTCACTACAGCAGGATTTAGGTAAAGGAAAGAAAAACCAAACCGTTAAATATATTGATTACAATAATCCTGAGAATAATGAGTTTATAGCTCTTAATCAGTATACTGTGCAAGGCAAAGAAAAAATAAGAACTGATATTACAGTCTTTATTAATGGTCTTCCGATAGCAGTTATTGAATGTAAGAACGAATCCACCTGTAATCAACCTGAAGAAGAAGCAATTAATCAATTGCAGAGATACCAAGATTTAAGAGATTATGAAGCAGATGAAGGAGCAGAGAAACTCTTTTATACCAATCAATTTTTAGTAGCAGCTTGGGGTCCCTCAGCTTCAGCAGCTCCTGTAGGTACTCCTGCTCGTCATTTTAGAGAATGGAAAGATCCTTATCCACATACAAGGGATGAAATTGAAGAACTAACTGATAAAGAACCTAATTTGCAGGATATACTCTTGTTTTCTATCTTCAAGAAAGAAAATCTGCTTGATTTAATGCAAAACTTTACTGTCTTTGAACAAGAGGGTAATACTTTAGTTAAAAAAACAGCCCGCTATCAACAGTTCAGAGCAGTAAATAAAGCTTTAGATAGAATTCAAACAGCTGATAGTTTAGCTGATAGGAATGGTACAGTCTGGCATACTCAGGGTTCAGGTAAGTCTTTGTCGATGCTCTTTTTAGCTTTGAAGTTACGGCGAATGAAGGAGTTAAATAATCCTACTCTGTTAATAGTAACAGATAGAGTAGATTTAGATCGTCAGATAACTGCTACTTTTGAAAGATGTGGTTTTCCTAATCCTAAGTCTGCTGGAGGAGTAGAAGATTTAAGAGAGAAGATTAAATATGGTTCAGGTAAAACAATTATGACGACAATACATAAATTCCAGTTGACTGCTGAAGAACAGAATGAAAATAAAAAACGTGCGAGAAGTGAAGAAAAAATTAAGTATCCTGTTTTGAATGAAAGTGAAAATATTTTTGTGATGGTTGACGAAGCCCATCGAACCCAGTACAAAGATTTAGCTTTTAACATGAGAAGAGCAATGCCTAATGCTTGTTATTTGGGGTTTACGGGAACTCCGATTGAAAAAGAAGAGAGAAGTACTACTCGTACTTTTGGTGGTTATATTGATACTTATACTATCGAAGAATCAGTAGAGGATGGAGCGACTTTGCCTATTAAATATGAAGGACGATTGCCTGAACTGAAAGTAGAAGGTAATGATTTAGATGAGATATTTGAAAGAGCCTTTGCTGATTATAGTGATGAAGAAAAGGCTGAAATTAAGAAGAAATATGCTACTACTCAAGCTATAGCAGAAGCTCCCAGAAGAATTGAAAAAATCTGTTTAGATATAATCAATCATTGGGAAGAAAAGATTGCTCCTTTGAAGGCTCAAATAGTAACTACTAGTAGACGAGCAGTTGCTATTTATAAGGAAAAATTAGATGAGCTAAATGCTCCTCAATCTATTGCTATTTTCAGTAGTGGGAGCAAGAATGATCCTCCATTAATAAAAAAACACCATACGCCTAAAGATAAGCAGAAGCAGTTGATTGAAAGATTTAAAAAGCCTGATGATCCAATTAAGTTTTTAATAGTTTGTGATAAGCTCTTAACAGGCTTTGATGCTCCTGTAGAGCAAGTTATGTACTTAGACAAGCCTTTAAAAGAGCATAACCTCTTACAGGCTATAGCAAGGGTTAACAGGCGTTTTGAGAATAAGAACTTTGGTTTAATTGTAGACTATTACGGTGGGTTTGACAATCTGCAAGAAGCATTAGCTATTTTTAATGAAGAAGATGTTGAGAATGCTGCTACTCCTGTTAAAGATGAAGAACCAAGATTGCAGAGAAGATATCGTAGAGTAATGAGATTATTTGATGGTCTTAATTTAGATGATTTAGAAGAATGTGTGTTAGCCTTTGAAGATGAAGATAAACGAATGGAGTTTAAAGAAGCCTTTAAAGTATTTTCTGAGAGTATGGATATTGTGATGCCTGATCCAATTGCAGATCCTTATCGTGACGATTTGAAGACATTAGCTAAGGTTTATAGGGCAGTTAGAAATCGTTATCGAGACAAGAGTATTAACGTCAAAGGATTAGGGGCTAAGATTAGAAAGATAATTGATGACCATATTCAAGTGAGTGATATTAGTTTGCTTCATGAGCCAGTATCAATTCTAGATGAAGATAAATTCGACCAAGTAATTAAAGAAAAAGATAAAGAAGAAGCCAAAGCAAGTGAAATGGAACATGCTATCAGACATACTGTCAATGTTAAGATGGAAGAGAATCCTGTTTTCTATCAGTCGCTTAAAGAACGTTTAGAAGAAATAATTGAAAAACAAAAACAAGGACGATTTGATTTTACAGAAAAAATTGAAGCAATGCGTGGTATAATTAATAAAATGAGAAATGTTAGAACTAAAGCTGAAAAATTAGGCTTGAATGAAAAAGAATTTGCTCTCTATGAGTTATTGGAAGAAGAGTCTAAAACTGATAATGACTCCAGTGAAGCAGTAGCAGAAGATAGAGGTGAATATGAAGTAAATGATGATGCGGAATTTAAAGGAAATAAAGAGTTAAAGGAATTAGCTCAAGAATTAATGGAGAATCTAAAAGAAATGGCAGTAGTAGATTGGAAGAAGAAACAGAATAAAGTATTGAAGCCGATGAAAAGAATGATTATGAGAAAGTTGTATCAGTACGAAAAATTTAGAGATGATTTAGACAGTTTAACTACACAAATAATGAAATTAGCTAAGAATATCCTATAATGGAGATGTTATTATGCCAGCAATTGAATATGGTACTACAATTATTAAATATAAAGTGGTAAGAAGTGATCGTAAGACAGTAGGATTAGAGGTTAGTATAGAAGGTGGAGTTAAAATTAGAGCACCTGAAGAATTGTCTGAGAATGAAATTGAGGAAGTAGTAGAAAAGAAAGCAGAGTGGATTCTTAAAAAACAAGATAAATTAAGTGATGTGAAGCCTGCTCCTATCCCAAAAGAGTTTTTAAGTGGTGAGAAACTACCTTATCTTGGCAGAAGATATAGAATTAAAGTCAAAGAATCTGATAATGTTGATCAAGTAAAAGTTAAACTCTATCAAGGTAAGTTTTGGATTATGGTTAGCAAGGATGTGTCTGACTCTGATAGTAGGCGAGAGTTGATTAGAGATGAAGTTATCCAATGGTATCGTAGTCATGCTGATCAAAAGATTAGAGAACGAGTAAAGAAGTATCAAGAGCAGATAGGAGAAGCCCCTAATTTAATTAAAGTTAAAAAACAGAAGAAAAGGTGGGGTAGTTGTAGTAGCAAACGGAATCTTAATTTTAATTGGAAGTTGATTATGGCTCCTATGAGTGTTGTTGATTATCTAGTAGTTCATGAATTAGCTCATCTTAAATATCCTAATCATTCTAAAGAATTTTGGCAGTTGGTTGAAGCAGTAATACCTAATTATGAAGAAAAGCAGGAGTGGTTGAGAGTTAATGGTCGTCAATTATCAATTTGAATAAGAATTGTTACTATTGTTTATAGGGGTGATATTATTGATAAAGAAATATGTGAAATTAATATTATTTTTTAGTTCATATGCCCCATTATTTTTAATTTTCTCTATCAAAAATTCTTTTGATAGTAATGCAATCAATCTTATTTTGATTGTTGTAAGTATTTTTTCTATAATTGTCTTGTGGGTGTTCATATATAGTTATACTAAAATTGAAAGTGACTATATAAATATAGAAGAAGTAAATCCTAGGGATGGAGAAGCAACTAGTTATATAGTCACATATATAATTCCATTTTTAAGTATGGATTTAACTACTTTTGAAGATAAATCATCTTTATTAATTTTATTTTTAGTATTAGGGATCATATACATTAATTCTAATATGATTTATATTAACCCCTTATTAAATTTAGCTGGGTATCATATTTTTGAAACTAAAGATAAGTCAGGAAACACATTAATTTTAATTTCAAGAAGTAAATTTATATCTGCTGGAAATAGAATTAAAGCAATTAAAATTTCAAGTAATGTATATTTGGAGGAGGATTAAAGTGGAATCTAAATTACAGAAAGTCAAAGAAATGTTAAATAAAGACTTTGCGGCGTCTCTAATTTTAGTTTCAGAATATGAAAAAGAATTCAAATTTAGAAAAGTTTCATTAGAAGGAGATTTAGCAGATGAATTTAAAAGTAAGTTATCTAATAAAATTTTATCAGTAGTCGATGATATTCATAAAGGAAAAAAGGAATTGGTTAAATATAACCCTGCTAGAAAAAAGGGAAAGCATGAAATAGAATGTTTAGATGTAAAGAACAGAAGAATAAAATCAGTTATAGATAACATACCTGAAACTACAGGTATTAAGTCATTTACCGAGGGAGAAGAAGAATTTATAAACAGCCTGCATTTCTATATTTTAGTATTTGAAATAAAGGGAGAAAAAATCACTATATTTAGAAAATGCAATAAAAAATTAAAAGTAAATAACTGTGGGATTATATCTTGGTTTAGTAAGGGAGTGTATAATAAATTCGAAGAAAGCCTGTTTCTATTTGATAATAAATTTGATTGCTTTTTATTTGAAGGTAAAATATTTATTCGAAGTACGTATTATTTTCATCTGATCTTTAGATATTATGAAGAACTAAAAAGTAATGCCGATAATATATTGGATACTTTAGACCAAAAAGTTCCTGTAAGTAATATGGATGAACTTAGAGAGGCATGCAAAGGGCATTTAACTATGCTTGCTAAGGTTAATAATATAGCTTCTAGTGATTATTTTAATGATATTGATATGGAAAATATCAAATTTGCGATAAAAGAATGTAATGTTGATGTTGATGTAGTTGAAGAAAATGGGAGAGAAAAGCTTGTATTTGATTCAGCTAATAGATGGGAAATTTTAAAATTATTAGCTGATGACTATTTAGGCTCTGTAATGACGGATTTGAAGTATGAGGTTAATTCTAAAAAGGCTGTTAATAATTAAAGTTCAATGTCCGTAATTGTAGATTTACGGACATTGAAATAAATTATAAATAAAAATTGAGTTTATTTTAAGTCCATTAATAAATAATGGGCCTTTTATTTTACCTTCTGATGTAATTTTTTATTTTTGTCTATATTATTTACTTTTTGGAAAAAAAGAATATAATATTAATTAACAATAATTACTATTTAATAAAGAAGGGATATTATGAAATTAAAAGTTATTGAACTTGAAAGAGATGACTTAGAAGAAATTTATAAAAAGGAAGACAAAAATCTAAAAAGTTCAAAATTGTTAGACCAAAGTCAAAAGTTAGACAAACTGATTGTGAAGTCATTAAGAGAGCAATTAAAACACAAATTGGATAAATAATTAACTATGATATTTTTTAGATTAATTTGTAAAAAAACAAAGGATTTTCAGTTCATTTGAAGAAATTGTTGTTAGTAATAAAAATCAGAGGTGATAATATTGGATAATGAATATTTGAGTACTTTATTTGAAGAAATATTTAATAAATTAACTATTCCTATTTTAGCTGTAGATGAAAACTTTATCATTACAACTTTTAATAATGATTTTATCCAGAAATATGGTTCTAGTGATGAAGAGAAAAGTTTTATTTTGAATTTAATATCTACTAAAGACCAAAAAAAGGTAAAAAATGAATTAGTTCTTTTATTTAATAGTCGCAAAGAGCAATCTTTTTTGCATAATATCACCATTAATGATTTTAATAATAATAGTGTTGAAGTTGATATAGAAATGAACTTTTTGGATAAGACAGGAGAATTATTAATTAATTTTTATGAAGTAGTTTCGGAAGATTTAGATGAAGTATATCAAAAGTATAAAACTATATTCAATAATACTAATGATGCATTATTTTTAATTGATGTTACTGAAGACAATGATTTAGTTTACGATTTATTAAATCCTATTCATGAAAAATTAACTGGATTAAAAACAGAACAAGTAAAAGGTAAAACGCCTCAAGATCTATTAGGAGAAGAAGTTGGTGCTCAAGTAGAAAATAAATATAGGAAATGCCTTAATCAAAAGGGAACCATTTCTTATGAAGAAAAATTAGATTTACCTAATGGAACAAAATATTGGTTGACTAAATTATCACCAGTTATAATAGATGGAAAAGTAACTAAAATTATAGGATCAGCAAAGGATATAACTCAAATGAAAGAACAAAGAGATGAAATTGAATATATAAGTTTTCACGATCAATTAACAGGGCTTTATAATCGAAGGTTTTATGATGAAAAAGTTAAGGAGATTGAAGAAGAGCGTAAGTTTCCTGTTACTATAATTGTTGGAGATTTAAATGGATTAAAAATAACTAATGATGTTTTTGGTCATGAAGCTGGTGATGGCTTGTTAAAATTAACTGCTGAAATTTTGAAGAATTCAACTCGACGTAAGGATTATTTAGTGCGGTGGGGGGGAGATGAATTTTGTATTATTGCTCCTGAAACAAATTTTAAAGAAGGTAAAGAAATCCTAGATAGAATCAATAAGAGAACAGGCAATAGTAATTTTAGAGATATCCCTGTAAGCATAGCGTTGGGATTAGCTACTAAAAAGAGTACAGAACAAAGTTTGTCAATAATATTTAATGAAGCTGAAGAGAATATGTATAGAAATAAGGAAAGACAAAAAGAAAAGTTCAATAACAGATTGTTACAATCTCTATTAACTAAATTAGAAAAAAGTAATTACTATGTTGTAGACCATAGTCAAAGAATGGTTGATTTAGCTGCTGAATTTGCTGCAAAATTTGATTTTCCTGATAATAAAAAAGATAGATTAATGAAGGCAATTAAAGTACATGATATTGGAAAGTTAGCTCTAGATCAAGAAATGCTGAAACAAAAAACTGAATTTTCAAATGAACAGTTAAATAAATTTAAAAAGCATCCTGAATATAGCTATAAGATAATAAATAATTTTAAGAGTTTTCATAGGATTACAAGTGATATTATTCACCATCATGAACATTGGGATGGATCAGGATATCCTGATAATTTAGAAGGCAAGAACATACCTCGGTTATCTAGAATAATTGCTGTAATTGATACCTTTGATGCATTAACATTTAAAGGAGTTAATCATGAATTAGCATTAGATTATTTCAATACTAGCATGAGTGATGAAGATGCTCTCAATAAAATTAAAGAATATAAAGGTGTTTATTTTGATCCTGAAGTGGTTAATAAATTTGAAGAAATTATAACTGAGTAGATATATAATAATATACTAATTTTGAAAGGTGGATAGCGATGAAGTCTTATGTAGCAAGGCAACCTATTTTCAATCGTAATAAAGAAGTATACGGTTATGAATTATTATATAGAGATTTAAATAGTGATACTAGTAAAAATTTTGATGGAGATGATGCTACATCAGAGGTTTTAGCTAATACTTTTAGTAATATTGGGGTCAGAAATATTACTCAAGGAAAAAAGGCTTTTATAAATTTTACTTCTAATCTATTGGAAAAGGAAGTACATAGTTTGTTTGATAATAATATTTTAGTAATAGAAATATTAGAAGATGTAAAAATAACAGAAAAAATTATTAAAACTTGTTTAAATTTAAAAAATGAAAATTATATTATTGCTTTAGATGACTTTGTTTTTGATTCTAGTTATAAGCCACTATTAAAAATTGCCGATATTATTAAAGTAGATTTTTTAATTACTTCTAAAGACGAAAGAGAAAATCTTGTTGAGATTGCTAATGATTATAATATTAGATTGTTAGCAGAAAAAGTGGAAACTAAAGAAGAATTTCAAGAAGCTAAAAAAATGGGATATTCATATTTTCAGGGGTATTTTTTTAAGAAGCCAGAGATATTGAAAGGAAATGATTTGCCAGTATATCCAACTAATTATTTTCAGGGGCTTAATGAGTTAAATAAAACGAATCCTGACTTTGATAAAATAGCTGAAATTATCAAACAAGATATGTCACTTTCTTATAAATTATTAAGTATTATAAATTCAGCAGCTTTTGGTTTTAATCAAGAGATTGAGTCAATTAAACAAGCATTAGTACTTTTAGGTATTGAAGAAGTTAAGAAATGGTTTGATTTGGTAGTTATTAAAGAATTAGCTGATGATAAACCTAAAGAACTAATTAGGGAATCATTAATTAGAGCTCGAATGTGTGAACTTTTAGGGCAAGAAATTTACAATGATTTTAAATCTTCTAAATTATTTATGATTGGAATATTCTCTATGATTGATGTTTTGATGGGACGAGAGTTGCAAAATTTACTCAAAGAATTACCAATTGCTAAAGATGTAAAGGAAACTTTATTAGGTAAAGAAGGAGAATTTAATGATATTTATAAAGTTGTTTTAGCATATGAAAGTGGAGATTGGGATAAAGTGAATCATTTTACTAACAAATTAAATATAAGTAAAAATATAGTTAGAAGTTGTTTTTTAATAGCAATAGATTGGACAAAGGAAGTAATGGAAACTTAAATTTTTAGTTTTATAGATTATTTATATTGAGTGAATAAATTAAAAACTAGGAGGAGATTAAAGTGCAAATTAAATCACTTAAAGCTAAAATTTTGACTAGTTCATTACTAGTTTTAATTATAATATTTTCTATAACAATTGGTATAATAGTTTCTTCAACTAAAAATATGGCTGTTGATAAGTCAATTGATTTATCTATGTCAGAATCAAGACGATATGCTAAAATTATTGAAAATAAGTTAGAGCCAGGTTTTAATATACTTAGAGTTATAAATAGTAAAAAAGATTCTCCAAGAAATATTCCTAATGAAGATCCTAATTTAATTAAAGATATATTAGAAAGAGATCTTTTTAATAATATGTGGATAAGTTTAAGTGATGAAGATTTTAATAAAAGATATCATGTAGAAAATGGTCAATTAATAGAAAATGATATTACTTACGACTATATTAGAAAAAATAAATTTAAATCTGAGACAGTTTTAGAGCCATATACTAATATTCAAAATATGAAAGTAAGTGCTTTAGTTGTACCAATCAAGAAAGATGGAATAACAATTGGTAATTTGGGTATTACCATTAATTTTTCGGAATTACAGAATATAATTAATGGATTTGATATTTTTGAAACTGGTTTTGGTCGGCTACTTTCTAATAAAGGAGTAGTAGTAGCACATCCTGATTCAGATAGATTGTGGGATGAATCAGGGGACTTTAAAGGAGATAATGAAGATAAGTATAGAGCAGTAGTTGCTAATGGACAATTATTTCATGATGATGCTTATTCTGTTTCTTTAGGACAAAGTGTGTTTAAAAGTTTTGCTCCTGTTAAGATAGGTAATACAGAAACCCCATGGAGTTTTGGTATAGTAGTACCTCATAATGAAATGTTTGCTGAAGTTAGTAATATGACGACTAAGGTAATAATTATTAGTGTAGTTGCTTTTATAATTCTAGCAATTCTGATAGTGTTATCGGTTGATAAATTTGTTGATACTATAATTAAAATTGAGGAATATGCATTATCTATGGCAAATGGTAATTTTAACTTGGAGATTGATAATGATTTGGTTAATAAAGAAGATGAATTGGGTAAATTAGCCTTTGCTTTTAAGGAAATAAAGGATAATTTAAAAGATTTAATTGAACCTATTATGGAATTAACACAAGATTTATCAGCTTATAGTGAAGAATTATCTGCTTCAGCTGAAGAAGGTAATGCTACAATTGATACTACTCAAGATTTAATTAGAAATATTTCTGCTAGTATCCAAGAGATTTCTGCTAGTGCTCAAGAAGTAAGTAGTTTTGCTGAAGAGACCAGTCAAAAGACTGAAGTAGGAAGTAAGAATATAGATAATACTTTAAATAGTATTAATGAAATTAATAACTCCACAAATAAGGCTTTAAAAATTATTAATGATTTAGATGAAACAGCAATTGAAATTGAGAATATAATTAGTTTAATTACTAATATATCTGAACAAACTAATTTATTAGCTTTAAATGCTTCAATTGAAGCTGCTAGAGCTGGAGAAGCAGGAGAAGGATTTGCAGTAGTTGCAGATGAAATTAGAGAATTAGCAGAAGAAACTAATGAAGCTACGGATAATATAAAGAATCTCATTGATAGAACACAAAATAAAGCAGACAATGGTTTAGAAGCTATTAAAGAAGTAAGTAAAAAAGCTAAAGAAGGAAAAGAAGTAGCTCAAGAAACTGAAATAGTTTTCAATGAAATTAAAGAAGCAAGTGAACAAACAGCTGAACAGATTGATCAAACAGCGAATGCTACTCAGGAATTAACTGAGCAAAGTGAAGGAATGAATTCTAGTACTGCTGATATTAAAAATATGTCTGATGAAATAGCTAATTCTTCACAAGAATTAGCTGAAATGTCTCAAGAATTACAAAGTTTAATTGAAGAATTCAAAGTGTAAAATTAATTTTTTAAGATAAAGAGTAGCAAGTTTAATCTTGTTACTCTTTTTTTATTGATTATAAATACAGAGAGGTTGAAATATTAAAGATATAATATTATGAGTATCAGAATAAGTTTTAGATTTGCTTACTAATTGTAAGAATTGTCAAAGGGAAGAGTTGAAGAGAAGCCTTGATATGTGTTTAATAAATTAAAAGGTAAAAAATTATTATATTCTTGAAATGGTATATCGTATTTTGGATAAATCAGATATAAATAAAAAGGTTTCTCCTCATACTCTTCGCTATACTTTTGCTACTGATTTATATAGAAAGCCGAACAATATTAGGATTAACAATAAGTTTTAGATAATATTTATTTATCTACCACCAATGATTTAACAAATGGAAGATTGTAATAACTAAAGGATTAATTTTATTTTAAATTTTATAATTTATTTTTTATTATATCAATAAATATCTCAACTAACTTAGGATCAAATTGACTACCAGCACAATTTTTTAACTCTTTTAAAGCCTCTTTTTTACTTATGGCTTCTTTATAGGGTCTGCCACTGGTCATAATATCATAAGCATCAACAATGCTAATAATTCGAGCTGATAAAGGTATATTTTCACCTGCGATTTCATGAGGATAACCATTACCATCCCAGTGTTCATGATGACATAAAATTCCTTCAGCTATATTATTTAATTTAGAAGAAGAATTCGCTATTTCATAACCTTTAGTTGGGTGTTCTTTAATTTTATCCCATTCTTTATCAGTCAATGCTCCTGGTTTTTTTAGAATTTCTTTAGAAATAGTTATTTTACCTATGTCATGTAAGTCAGCTAACAAGATTAAAGTATTTAACTTGTGTGGCGATAAATCTAATTTTTTTCCTAAAGCTACAGCTAAAATTTCAAGTCGTTGCCTGTGTTCTAATGTTTCATTGCTTTTTTCTTTCAACATTTTTTTCAATGAATCAAGAATGATATTATGAACTTTTGTACTTTCATGTATTTTATTTTGATACATACTATTTTCTGCTTTTTCCGATATTTTTTCAAAATCTTCATTTGCTTCTTTTTTGGTTGCACTTCCCAAAGCAATACTAGGTTTAATTGGGTCTTTTTCAGCTTTCTGACAGGCATTTTTAATTCTTGTATAAATTTCTTGCGATTCTTCTTTAGAAGTTTGGGGTAATAGTATTACAAACTCATCTCCTCCAATACGAGCTACTAGGTCTTCTTGCCGACAAGAATTTTCTAATATTTGAGCAACGTTTTTTAAAAGTTTATCTCCCTTATTGTGTCCAAAGGTATCATTAGTTATTTTAAGACCGTTAATATCACCTATAATAATACTTAAGGGTAATTGTCTTTTATTATCATAGCGGGTAATTTCTTCTTTAAAGTAGGCTCTGTTGTATAATCCAGTCAGTTCATCATGGAATGTTTTGTATTTTAATTGCTTTTCTGCCTTTTTACGTTTGTTGATATTCAGATGAGTACCATATACCAATTCGGGTTTATTATCTTTAGTCCAGGATATTACTTTTCCTTTGTCTTCAACCCAGACCCAGTCCCCATTTTTATGTTTCATTCTAATTTCCATTCTATATTGATCTAATTCTCCTTTAAAGTGTTTATCTAACATTTTTTTGGCTTTTTCTAAATCATTAGGATGGGTGAATTTTTTCCAAGTTTCAATAGTAGTAGGTGAAATTTCTTCTAAAGTATAACCTATCATTTCAGCCCATTTTTCATTAAATATAGTTTCTCCTGTTTGCACATTCCACTCCCATGTCCCCACATTAGCTCCATCAATTATATTTTTTAATCTTTGTTTTTGAGATTCAATTTGGTTTTCTCTTTTTTTACGTTTAGTTATATCATTATAAATTACCACTATTTCTTTTGATGTTAGTTTACAAACATAGTTTTCTCTCCATCCTGTAATTCTTTCATCTTCATAATGAGAAATAGGATGATTTTCTGCTTTGCCTGTTCTCCATACACGTTGTAAAACATCAAATAAACCAAAATCAATAATTCCTGGGAATACCTGTTTCACGCTTTTTCCGATCACCTCGTCCTTATCTATTTGTTCAATTTTTTCTGAAGCTTTGTTAATATTTTTAAATATAAAATCTTCACCATTTTCAATAACTTCATAAATTACTACACCACTGTTTATATTTGAAAATAATTTTTGATATAGGTCTTTGTTTTTTCGTAATGAGTTCTGTTGTTTATATTTTTCAGTTACATCTCTAAATACTAACACAACTCCTATAATCTTTTCTTCCTCATTTATAATTGGAGCAGCAGAATCATCTATTTTATATTCACTACCGTCTTTTGCTATTAATACAGTATGATTATCTAATCTTATTACTTTTTTTTCTTCTAGAACTTTATTTACTGGATTCTCAACTTTTTTTCTTGTTTTGGCATTAATAATATTAAAGACTTTCTGTATAGGTTTACCAATAGCATCTCCACTTTTCCAGCCAGTTAATAATTCAGCAACTGGATTCATGCGAACAATATTACCTTCTATATCTGTAGAAATAACTGCATCACCTATAGAATTCAGAGTAGTTTTTAGTTCTTCTTTTTCCTTTTTTAGTTTTTGTTCGTTTAAATTAGACATATGGGTCACCTCTAATTATATAGAATATAAATTACTAAATAAATCTTTATTAGAGTTACTTAAAATTTTAAAAATATGTGTTAAGTAGTATTTAGAATAGATTATAAATACTAAAACAAAATTAATACATTACTTTAATTATTATTTAAAAGTTTAATTAATCCTGCAAAATTTGTCAAAAAAATATCAATTTGATACATGTTTAATTATTTAGTATACTTAATTTAGGTTAAAGAAATAGCATAATTAATTAGCTATTTTAGAAGTGGAATTAATGAAGGAACCAAAAAAATCTAGATAAAATTTTTTGATTTAGATATAGTAGAAGTCAATTAATAGCTATATCATTATTAAAATAAAAGTAAATTAGTGGTATAAAAAATTCTGTATCAAGATTTATATAAATTGGAAGATAAGACTCACAAATAGATTAATAGTCTAAAGTAAGAACTCAAATATAATAAAGAGAAAATTAATAATTAGATTTAGTATAAAATGAGGTGATGAAGTTGGAAACGACCTGTAAGTATAATGTTACTTTAAAAGATGAAAAAAATAAAATATACCAAGTTGAAACTGTAGGAAAAGATAAAAAAACAGCAGTTAAAAATGCAAAGATTGAAATTTATAATAATGATAATAATCAAGTTAATTTTCTATCAAATTTAAAATTAGTATTAATTAAAAAAGATTCTGATATAAAACTATAAATAAAATACATAATATTATAATAGTTAACAATAATTATAATCATAGAATAATAGTTGATCTCATAATTAAGATTTAAATTTTGTAGTTAATATAATTATTGGCGATCTAATATATTAAATATAGCTAAATAATTAATTTAAGCAGGAAAATATTAAATTATAATAAAAAATTTAAAAACGCTTAATAGAAGGTAAAAAATTGATTTTTATCTATCTGAAACTAAAGTTATTTATTGAAGAAGGTTCGAGCGTTTCGAGCCCGACCTCTTATAAAATTTTAATATATTTTAATCAAGAGCAATTGTAGTTAACAGCTATAGTTGTTCTTTTTTTATTTTTTGAGAGGAGTTTATCTAGGTGTTTATATAATATGGTTTAATATCCCTTGATATGGCTATAAAAGCTTATTATGAGGAGCATAAACGATTAGTGTTGGATTACCAACCAAGACATAAAAGAAGCTATAACTTAGGTTTAATGGTTAATTAAAAATTACAGAGAACTTTTAAAGGAGGTGTTATATAGGGTATATTCAAAAAAGAGACATCAGATTATGGAATGTAATTTAAAAGCTTTGAGATAGAAAAATCTAATATCAGATTCGAATGAGAAAAAAATCAATTATATATTTAATTACAATTTTAAAATTAAAACTAAAATTAATTTAGAATTTGAAATTAAAATCAATTTTTAATACTGAAACAATATAAAAAGCTTTAGAATTAAAACAAAAAATTTAGTTTCAACAGTTATTTAACTAAAAAACTAAGCAAAGCAGGGTATAATTTGAGTAACAAATCAAACAGGAGGGGATCAATATGTCAGATAATAATTTAAAGAAATACTTAACTGGTGATTTTTCAGTTGAAGAAATTGCAGAAAAGACAGGTTTAGAAGAAGAAGAGGTAAAATCTAAAGCAGAAGAAATGGGTTTGGATGTTGAATATGCTGATTTCAAAAAGGAACATGGTATTACTAAAGAAGATTATTCAGTTAGAAGATTTAGAACACCGCAGAAATGGGATGTTAAAAATCGATTAATGTTTGGACTTATGCTTGTAGAGGATACTAAGGTGAGTGAATTAGCTGAAATGATAGGGGTTACGAGCAGAAGTATAGAAAGGTGGGTATTTGAAGGTGCAAAGCCATCTATTAAAAACCAAGAAAAACTTGCTGAAGCTTTAAAAGTACCACAAGAACAACTTTTTACTGATTGGGCTTATGATGTAGTGAATGAGGATAGATTAAATAATAATTAATAAGGAGATGGGACAATGGAAATTTATAATTCCGCTTTAAATATACCAGATTTAGTATCTAAAATTATTTATGATGGTTCGACTTTTAACGATATTAATGAAGAGACAGCAAATGAAGTTTTAGATTTAACTAATCAAATTGTTAAGTATGACCTATCTAATAGTAGATTGGAAGAATTAAAAGAGCAGGATGACCCAGATATGTTTGGTATGTATACTAGTAACTGGTTTAGGGCAAGAAGATGTAATAATATGCTAGATATAATTGGCTATCGTCAAGTTATTGAAGAGTCAACTGATGATGAAAGTTATGACAAATGGATATTAGAAGGCTACATTACCTATAAGTATTTTGCAAACCATTTCTCATTAATCTATGAGCAGTTCAAACAAGAGTTTAACCAATATGAGACAGCTGAATGGGATTTGAGACTCAATATAATTGGTAGCCTTGTTAGGGGTAATTTATTGATTGATATTGATACAATTGATTCTTGGGCCGCTGAAGGCGTACTATTGAAACATTATGGTTTTAATCAATCTGGAGATATTATTTCTTTAGATGATCTACTGCTTATAGGTGAATTAGATATTGAAGACGCCTTCGGCTTTTCAGATGAAGAAGATTCTTCTACTGAGAACCATCGTTTCTCTAAACAAGAATTAAGCCAAAATAAGAATAAACGTTTAAATGAATTGCTTCACTTTTAAGACTAGGTTGCCCCTTTAACTAGATTGATTTTAGTTAGAGGGGATTTCTTAATTTAATATTAGCTATTTTTAGGACAAGTTAATATGTTACCATAAGTTTCTAGAATCCAATAGTATGAAACTCGCAACCAATGTTTAAAGAAATAGCTATGTAATTCAAATTGTTTTTAATTATATCCCATTAATATTTTGCTATAAATTTGGTGTTAAACCATGATGAACAGGTGATTATAGCTACTTTGGTAACTTATTACCATAAAGCCCTTATGGGTTATCGATCGCTTAATATCACTATAAAGTTATCTTCATTTAAAACACAGCTTATATTAGCTAATTTTTTTGTTTTGGAAATTATTAAATTTATTATAATCTTTCTCTCCTATTTTAATCTCATTAAGAGCTTTGGTAAGCAATTTACAGTACTTATCGTAGTATTTTTTAATCATTGAATCAGGTATTTCATCTAGGTTTTTTTGTTTAGCTTTTTGTAATAATGCTTTTCCTGATTTTTGTCTTAATTTGCTTATAATATCATATACCTTTTTCGATAATTTATAAATTCTAATATAGCAAGGTTTAGCATAGGGATTCGATTTTTCTTCTTTAGATATTGGATTTTTTATTGATTGTTTTATAAACCACTTGCTTTGTGTTAAAGCAGTTTTAGTATGAATATACTTTCCATTTTCAAATTTAAAGTCATCCCAATTTATCTCCACATTAGTATTAACTTTATAGTAACTTATAAGTTCAATATTTGATTTCTCAATTGCATTAATAAAGATTTTTTTTTCTTTTTCTTTAGTTATTTCAATTGGTCTGTTTAAGTTTTTAGAAGTGCGATATAAATTTTTGTTTTTCAAATTATTCTTTTTACATTTAGCATTATCTAAATTTTCTTTTGTAAAATATGAACCTAAAAAATCTGCTGCTTCTTGTAGGTCATTTCTTCTTTTGCTTTTAGGATTAGTTATATTTTGGATATCAATGTTACCATTATGCCATAAGTTATTTAAACGAATTTTAGTAAATCGTTTTGGTATATTGCATATCATATGAAAGTGAATCTTCCCATTTTCTTGAAATTCTATTACTCCAATGTACTTAAATTTTTCTTCCATTTCTTTAGTAATTTGTTCACTAAATTGCTTAAACATACTATTAAAGTCGTCAATAGAAGTCGGATCTTTTTTAGTTACAGTATTATCCATGCTTTGACAGAAGGTATCTCTTATTTTTCTGTTGGATTTATTTTGGTTTTGCTTTTTAATCCGCTTATAGTTTGTAGAATGGACTTCCATTAAAGTGTTTCTAACTTTCAATCTTAAAACTGAATTTTTCTTTTTTAATTTACTTGATCTAGTTATTGAATAATAATTTTCTAATTCCTTTAATTCTTTGCTAGTGAATTCATCTTCAGCTATTAATCCTGATTCAATTTTATTTTTTATTAATGAAGAATAATTTTGGTATCCCAAAGTAAGAGTGATAAGATTTGGTAATTCTTCTATATTACATTTTAATAGCCCTTTAATTTTTTTACGTCTTTTGTTGTTAGCTCTTTCAATGTTAGCTACTCTTTTCTCTTCATCACTTGAATTGTTATAGCTGTTTTCTTTACTTTTTTGATCTTCCGAAGATGTATTATTATCGCTCTTAGAATAATTTGATTTAATTCCAGTTGGGAAATGTTTTACAATAAGTTTGTTTCCAGCTTGTTTAATGTTTGTATAATAACCTTCAACTCCTAACAAGTTTCTGTACAAATCATTAGAGTTAATATTGTTATCTGTATTTTTAGATAATTCCTTTTCTAATTTATTAGTAGTGGTAGCCATTGTTTTTTCCTCCTAGTATTAATTGTTTAATGTATCAAATCCAGTTTTTAGAGTAATAGTTCTTTATTAAATATAAATAAGGAATGGTTCGTTTGATTTTATTTCCAAGAAGAATTATAGCACTGTATATATGTTGTTACATTAATTTAATTATCATTTTATATAGCAGTTCAATCTCTGTTTTTTAACTGATTATTCCTTTTGGTTTTCAAATCAGTCTTATTGTAGTCATTCACCATTACTTTTTAAAGAGTTTAGAAAATTAATATCAAGTTTATTAATAATTCTTGTTTGAGTTTGAAGCAACGATCCTATTTCAATCCTAATTGTAGCTAAATAGACCTCGTTTTTTCAATGGATTAGATTATTTATTTTATAAGTTTTCAGCTTACACTCTAACTGTAGAGAATAAGCCCTACTTTTTCAATGGATAGTGAGATAAGTTTTTAGGTTATAATGATTAGTTAAAGTAATGGTTGTGAATATATAACGAATTAATAGATAGTTGCTATTATACTTATCAGGTGATAAAATAGTATGTGAATATATATCGAATATATAATTGGAGTGGAGAAAGGAATTGTGGCTAAAACTAATTTCAATTATTTAAAGAGCGATGAGATAGAAAAGCTATTAAATCAATTTAATACAAGATATTTAAATTCAACTCGTAATAAGGTGATGATTGAATTGTTTATAGCTTCAGGATTGACTTTAAGCGAAATGATTAATTTAACTTGGTCAGATATTGATTTACAAGAAGGTATATTGAAAGTAGTAAAAGAGGATCAAGTGGAAAGGAAATTAAAAATAACTGATGAAGTTATTATTCACTTATTAGAATGGCAGCAAAGACAATTAGAGGAGATAGAAGAAGTAGGATTTGTATTTACTACAGGAACAGGTAATAAACTAAATCCTAGTCAAGTTCGAACTATGATTGATAATTATGCTAAAAAAGCGAATATTCAAGAAGAGGAGCAACGATTTTATGAAAGAGAAGAAGATCAAATTGACATGTTTGATGATACATATTTAAAGAAGCGAATCAATCCAACGGCTTTGCGTAATACTTTTGCTGTGAACAAATTGAAGGAGGGTAACAACATAAATCAAATAGCTAAATTATTGGGGCATGTTAATCCTTCTAATATTAGGCATTACAAGAATGTAATTGAGAGTGAATATTAAACATTTTAGGAACGTCTATTAGAAAGTGAAAAATTGATTATTCTCTATTCGACTTAGATTGATTCAAATAAGAAATCACTTTATGTTTCTAGCCCGACCCCTTTACTAGGATTAACAAATCAAAATTCAAATTACTTTTATAATTAAAAATGTAAGTAATAGTAATTGTACTTTCTCATTTGAATTACTTTTAAAATGAGATATAATAAATAATAGAAAAGTTAGTATAAAGAGGTGAATTAATTATGGATTTAAATATTTATGAAAATGAAATCCAGAAGATTTGTGAGGAAGAAGATATTTCGGTAATGGGAGTGTTTGGATCAGTAGCAAGAGGAGAAGAAAGAATAGATAGTGATATTAATATTATTATTGAATACAATCATAATGACAAAAGCTTATTTGACTTAATTAGATTAGAGAATAGATTATCAAAGTTATTCAATCGAGAAGTTGATTTATTAACTGAAAATTCAATTAAACCATATATAGTAGATAATGTAGAGAAAGATCTGAGGTTATTGAAAGACTAAAATTATTTTAAGTATATTGAATTGATTAATGTTAAATACTATAATATGTGATATAATATTAATAGAGGAAAAGGAGTTATTTCTTATGGAACAAGAGATGCCTGACTTATTGTGGAAGGAAATTATCGAAGATCTATTTGAAGATTTTATAAAGTTCTTTTTACCTGATTTATACTCTAGAATTGATTTTAGCCAAGGCTATGAATTTTTAGATAAAGAATTGGCTAATATAGTAGACAAGACATTAAAGGGTAAAAGAATGAGTGACAGATTAGTAAAAGTTTATTTAGAAGATGGAACAGAAAATTGGATTTTAGCCCATTTAGAAGTACAGGGTTATAAGGAAAAAGAATTTAGTGAGCGAATGTTTAGATACTTCTATCGTATCTATGACAGATACAACAAAAAGATAACAGCTTTAGCCATTTTTTCAGAAGATAATGAAGGTTATAAGCCGAATAAATTTGAGTATGAATTCTATGGTACTAAAATAGACTATCAGTATAATACCTATAAGATATTAGAACAGAATGAAGAAGAATTATTAGCTTCAGATAACCCTTTTGCTTTAGTTGTATTAGCGGGGTTGTATGCCCTTGAAGCGAAGAATGAGGAACAACGAAGGTACAAATTCAAGAAAAAGTTATTTGGATTGTTAATTAATAGAGGTTATGAGCGGGATAAAGCATATAACATTTTTCAATTTTTAGATGGGATTTTATTTCTTCCAACTGCTTTAGAAAAGGAGTTCCAAAAGAATATTGTAGAGATTATTGGAGGTGATGATATGGGAGTAAAAAAAGAAATGACTAACTTGTATCAAGCTGGTAAAGAAGAAGGAATTAAAGAGGGAGAATTGAAGCTGGTAAAAAATTTGTTGGAAACAGATGTAGAAATAGATAAGATAGCGGAAGCAAGTGGATTATCCAAAGAACAGATAGAGCGGATAAAGGAAAAATCACAGCATTAATTTTATCGCCGAATCATCGCCGAACTAGATGGAATTATTAATAATTAAAATAATTATAAAAATGAGAATACTGTTATATCAGGGCTGAACGGACTCATTGGAATTAATATAAGTTAAAAAAATGGCTTTAGGAGACTCCAAATCCAGGTGTTGAGGGTTCAAGTCCTTCTTCCCGTGCCATTTTTATTTTTTGAACTGGCGGGCTTCCCGCTGGTTTTTTTATCTAATATTAAAAGTTAGAAAAATGGTTTGGTGCCATTTTGATGCCCAAATTTTTTACTCCTAATTATTTAGGAGTTTTTTTATTTTTTGATAAAAATAAATTGTAGTAAAAAATAGTGGATTTTATTTTCTGTGTAAAAGTAAATAATTACTAATTAATAAATGAAATGGAATCAATGTGTATAATAATAAACTAAGAGAGCAGAAAATTAATTGGATGAAATTAGAGATATTGAAAGGAGAAAAAAATGAGATATAAAGTGAAATTTTTTAAGATTTTTTTAATAATAAGTTTGACCTTATTAATGATAACAGGATGTGGATTATTAGAACTAGGTTCTAAAAACAAAAGTACTAAGGAACCGTTAAAAGATTATCCCCAATTATCGAAAAAAGTAAAAGGTACTTTAGAAGAAAGATATGATCATAAATTTGAGATTGATAGAATAGCTTATCTTAATCAAATTGATGTGTATGTACTTTATTGTAATCCAGTCGATGATAAAGAGCTTGAATTTAGAGTAAAGACAGGTGGAAAATATGGAGAAAGTCTATGGGACGAATATGGTAAATTAAGAACTGACCATGAGATTGAAAAATATTATAAACCGATAATAAAGGAAAAATTACCATATAAATTAGTTTCTAATCCCAATCTTGCTACGTATACCGATTGGGGAAGGATTCCTTCTGCGAAAGAATTATTAGAGGATGATTCACAAAACACAAAAATTTATTTAAAAATATGTATATTTGAAGATATATTAGAAAAAGACAAAGAGAGAGCTCTGACGGGGATTTTAGAATTGATGGAATTATTAGAAAAACAAGATTTAAAGAGGTGGAAAATTCAAATTGAACTTTATAATGAAGATTTTTTTAAAGGGATAGACCCTAAATGGTTGATGGAAGAAACTGACTGGCTGAGTCATGATATTTTTGAAGTGCCTGATAGATACAAAGATGTTATTAAATATAAAGATCATTATATATATGGTGCAGAATTAACTTATATGATTAAAATTGATCATAAAAAGTATAAAGATATTGAAAGAACAGACTCAATTAAAACATATATATAAAAAATGGATATAAAAAAAGCTAGAGAAGAATATGGGATAAACAGCATGTAAATCAATACAATTTTAAAGGGAAGGGGAATTTTAATGACTAAAAGAGAGTGGGCAAGTGATGTAGAAACTTTGATTTTCAGTGATATGGTATATGAAGATTTTATTGATGGTGATGATGATGATACTTTAAGCCATATATTTTCAAATAGCAAAAGATTTTATAAACCAGATGAAAGTTTGAGGAATGAAAGATTTAAAGAATATTCGATGTCAATTGCTAGAATGGATAATTGGAGATTTATTAGAAAAGAAGGAACTAATGGACATAAAAATGACTTTGATAAAAAATCTTTTGGTGATGTGATAGAGAAATTTCAGAATGATGATAAATATTTAGCTCAAGATTTAGGAGCAGATGGATGTTATTGGGATGGAGAAAGCAGTGGTTTTTATGCAGCGGCATTTAAACATAATAAAAGAGATGAAATAATGATAGCTTACCGCGGAACCAATCAAAACTATGAAGATCATTTAATGACTAATGCCTTAATTGCCTCGGGAATCCCTAGCCAACAATTTGAAAAAGCAGAACAATTTTATAGACGGGTTAAAGCAAATCATGGGACTAAAGAAACTAAATTCACTTTTACTGGTCACTCTTTAGGAGGAGGATTAGCCCAGTGGGCTGCTGTAATGGCTGATGGAGAAGTTGATTATCAATGTATTACTTGGAATGGAATTGGAATAAAAGATTTTACCTATTTTACTGGGAATGAATTTTTAGGCTATAAAGAAGGACATTTAAACTTCTTAAAAGAAGTTACAGTAGGAAATACAATGATGGGCGATATTTATCAACATTTAAAAGAAGAAGAGGTAATTAGAGAATATGGAAATGATATTAGTAATATCAGTAATCAATATAGAACAGAAGATCGTTTAAAAAAAGAAGAGATAAAAGAAAAAGTTCATGAGATATTATGGAGAATAGAATATAGAAAATGGTATAATAATTTAGGTTTGGAAGGACAACAATTATATTCACATATATCTGATCCTGAAGTAGCAGAAAAAAGTGATAATGCTGTAGTAAAAAATAAGGTAAAACAATTAAAAGAAAAAATAGAGAAAGAAGATAAAGTTAATTTTGAATTACTTGCAAGAAAGATGAAGTTCATTGATCAATATAGAGAATATAAGCAAAGAGTAAATCAAGCTAGTAATTATACAACAAAAGAATATGCTCATAATATAATTACTTATGTTAATCCCTATGATGTTACAGGCAAAGTATTAAATCATGTAGGTAATTGCATAGTTGTAGTAAAAAATCAGGAATTAAAATATTCTGATCGAGGAATAGAAAAAGAATTGAATGAACTAATAGATAAGAAGTTTGGAGAAAACCTAGAAGCAGCTATTCAACATGGATTTGACGTATTTTATCCTTATATATTAGTAGAGGAAGATGGAAATGTTGGAGAACCTAAGAATAGATATGGTGATCCAGCTCGAATAGGAGATATAACAAATGAGTTGAGTTATGATTACTTACGATCAATTTTTAAAACTATAATTTTAGATATAACCAACAATGATACTGATCCTTTAAAAAAACTATATAAAAAAAATAAAGCTATGAGCAGGTCTAAAAGTGATGAAAATTTTCAGAAGAATTTATTTGAGCTATGTAAATTAGCTTTGTTTAATAGCATAAATAAACAAGGACGTAAATTAGAAGAAGAAGATGCAAAAAACGATATCAAAATTTTAGATAAAGACGAGGTAAAAATTAGAAAAATAGATAAAAAAACATTTAAAGAAAGACTCATATCTGGTGCAATGGAAGGTATGGCTTGGCTGTCTGCTCCTAATCAAACAGCTATGAATAAAGTAGAACAAGGGATGATTGAATTAGTAATAAAAACTTATGACGATCAGAAATATACTTTTTTATTAGATAAAGACAATATTAAATATAAGCTAGATGTATCAATTTTAACCCAACTTCAAAATATGGAACAGAAAGAAATAGAAAAGTTATGGGACTGGGAATCAAACTTAGAAAAGAAAAAACTATTATTAGGAACAGAAGAGATAACTAGCCAAGAGAAAGAGACTATTTATCACTCAATTAAAGATAAATCCTTTCATGTGACGAATAGATATCAAGAGATAGAATTTAAAATAGAATTTGAACCTAATAAAGATCTATTATACGGTAGTATGATTGACCGAGCCAATCAAGATGTGGTTAAAACAGATGAAGAATTATTTGCTTATCAATCTGGTTATGGTGCTAAAGAAGAATATGGGGGTAATAAACATCCTGCAGGAGCAGAAATAAACTTAGAAGAAGAAAAGATAGGAACCAAGATAGAAATTAAAGATTTATCTCCGAATAATCACTCTTCTTTACAATATCAAGAGAAAGTTTATGGGGAATATTCAATTGAAAACGGTAAAAGAGAAGAAAAATTGAGATTGACTTATAATTATTACAAAGAGAAAGATTTATTAAAGATTATTTATGGAAAGCAAGATGAATTATCAATTATTGATTTTAAAAATGGAGATTACGATATTCAACTACCTATTCCTTTATTAGGAGTAGATTATGAAGGACAAACTACTAATCCAAGATTAATTGCAGTGGATAATAAATTATCAACTGCACTGAATTTAAAAGAAGTAAGATTTAAAGGACGGGGAAAGATTAAAATTAACGGAGAGTATTTAAAAGCCCTGAATATTAAATCGATAGGGAAGAAAGATAATAGTAAAGCTTATCAAGATCAAGCTGGATATCAGTATTATAAAAGAGATAATAATTTATATATTAGCTATAAGAACAAAGAGGGGAATCAGGAAACATTATGTATTATTAATTTTGCCGAAGGGGATTACGGGTTATGGATTGAAGAAGAAGCACCTTATTATGTAGAAGGCAGCAATCTAGTTGCTTATTATGATAGTTGGAATGATAGTCAATCTGAAGTAATACAGTTAGAAGAAAATAAATTTTTAGAAGAGGAAGACCGGATTAAAGATCAGTTTCTGTGGATCTATCCCGAAGATGAAATAAAAAAACCAGAAAAAGAAACATTTGATTCAACTAATAGAGTTGTTCTTGATAATGCTTTCTTCAATGATTCTGAAAAAGAAGAAGAGCCAGAAAAGGGAAAAGAAGGGTCAACTCAAGTTACGCATTCTTCTGGTAATTCAGATTTTGCTGATAAAAAGAGATTAATAACTGAATTAACTAAAACTAGTTCAGTTGATAAGATAGAACAGGCAGCCAACATAGTAATTAGCGAAGCAAGGAGAAAAAGGAAACCTATAATAGCAGAAAGTATAGAAGATTATTTAGCGGGCATGCAGCTTAAGAAAAAAATTGCTGCTGATAAATTAAAAACGCTTGATGCAATTAAAATAGCTGAAACCGAACTCCAATTAAAAATAGATGAAAAATTAATTTGGGATTTAAATGATATAGTTCGTTATAAAAATCTATTTAAGTCTCATGAAGAAGTTACTTTTGAAATAAAGTATTCGCGGTTGGTTAACCCAATATGTAGAGGTATAGAGGAGTTTGTAAATGCGTCTGAAGATTCTATTTTAAAAGCGAAAGGGAAGTTTGTTTTAGAAAAAGTGCTTAATCGCAATAAATTATCTCTTAAAGGAAAACTTACTTATAAATGGGAGAATGATTATATCTGGCGGGTAGGACGAAAGAAATTACTGCATAGTTATGGTTTTATTGACGATTATCTATTTAAGAAGTTAGCAACTCAAGGAGCAGCAAGACCTTATAAGATGTATTCTAAGTGGAGTTATTATCTGAGTGATAGTTTAAGTTTAGTGAAAAAAGATGTAGATACTATGAGAAACTGGCATTGGCATGATTTTGCTATGTTTGAACATATTTAATCGTTAAAAATAGAAGAATCTTTTTTTATTGTTTTATTAATAAATATTGTAAATTATATCAAAATGTAGTTAAATCTAATGGGGATAATCAGTTCAGGAGGGATAAAGTTGAAAGAAGAAAAAATATTAAATCAAGGTGGAGTTATAGTAGAAGAGATTGAATATGAACAGTTGTATAATTTAAGAATTAAAAAAGGAATAAATAAGCATGACCGACTTTATATTAGTGGCTTGATTTCAGATAAACAGCGTGATAAATATATTAAATCTACTACTGTAGGAAATACAATTACAGTTAAAATTAAAGGAACAGGTGCTGTTGTTTTTAAGGGATTAGTAGAGGAAATTGATTTAACAACAAGGAAGAATAATTATTTTATAAAGATATATGGTTTGGCAGAAACTTATAATTTAGATATTAAGAAGAAAAGTTTTTCTTTTCAAGAAACGGGCATATCATATAAAAAATTGATTAATAAAGTTCTAAAATCTTATTCTGAAGTTGATTTCAAAGATAAAGCTAGTGAAGGAGAAAACAAGGAAAACTTGCTAGTCCAGTATCAGGAGACAGATTGGGAATTTTTAAAGCGAATAGCATCTCGATTTAATACGGGACTTGTTCCTGATAGTTCAGGTGAAGGAATTAGGTTTCATTTTGGTGTGCCTAAGGGTAGGAAAACAATCAAGATAGAAGATACAGATTATGATGTCAGCAAGAAATTAAGAACTTCACAAGAAATTAAAGAAAATTATCAAGAAGGAGTTAAAGATAAAGACTTTGTTGATTATACACTTCAAATTAGAGATGTGAAAAAAATTAATGCTTTAGCTTTAGGTACGAAAGTGCAATTTAGCAATCAAAATTTGTTCGTAAAAGATATTGCTTTAGAAGTTAAAAACGGCAATTTAGTTGGAGAATATATAATGACAAAAAAGAAAGGCTTAGCTCAAGAAGAAATTATTAACCCTAATCTAATTGGGTTAAGTATTTTAGGTCAAGTGTTAGAAGTAAAGCAAGACCAGATTAAGGTGCATTTAGAAATAGACGAAGAGCAGTCTAAATCTAAAGCGATTTTATTTAAATATTGCACCGATTATACTTCGGAAGGGGATACAGGATTTTATACAATGCCTGAAAAGGGGGATCATGTACTGCTATATGTGCCTGATGAATATGAAAAGAATGCAGTAATTACTGCGGCTGTAAGGAAAGAAATTAAAGGTAGTGATAAAGTAAGTGATCCTAAAATTAAATATTTTAGAACTAAATATGGAAAAGAGATAGCCTTCAAGGAAAAAGAAATAATGATTACAGGTGAAGATGAACACGTATTAATTAAAATTAATGAAGAAGATGGGATTGAATTATTGAGTAAGCATGATGTAAAAATAAACAGTAAGAAAAAAATCAAACTAGATGCTAAAAAAGCAATTGAAATGAAATGCAAAGGCAGTAAAATAAAGTTAGATGGTAAAGTAAATGTGCAGGGTAGTGAAGTGACTATTAATTAGTTTACTTAAAAGGTATTTGAAGAGAGTAAATTTTAGTTGAAGTAAATTAAACTCCATTTGCTATAAAAAAAGTTAAGTTATTATTATTCCAAATAATTTAAGCAAATGGAGTTATCAAAATTTATAATTAAATTTATTTTTTGAATATTGAATTACTTTTAAAATCGAATTAAATAAGATATAATAATTAATATAGAGTGGTGACTAATTATGGATTTGACCACCTATGAAAATGAAATCCAGAAAATTTGTGAGGAAGAAGATGTTTCGGTAATGGGAGTGTTTGGATCAGTAGCAAGAGGAGAAGAAAGAAGAGATAGTGATATTGATATTATTATTGAATACAATCATGATGATAAAAGTTTATTTGACTTAATTAGATTTGGAAGTCAATGCATTTTTTAAACAAATGTAAATTTAAGCTTAATATTAATAAGAATATAGATATTCGTGAATTGGACAAAACAATTAAGGAAGCAATATTAATTTTAGCACCTGTATATATAAAATATATTATTAGTAATGATTACAAATTACTATTGATATTTTTTGTAAACAAAGATATAATGTAAATACAATGATTATAAGAGTATAAAACTATAAGAAAGGGTGATTTGATTATGTTTAAATCTGTATCTAATTTAATTAAAAAAGGTGTTGGAGGAATTATTAAGCTAGCAGATAGTGAAATGAAAGCAAGAAAAAAATCAGATTCTAATCATTTAGTATAAGCAAATAAGAAGATAGTAATATATATTTTTAAATTTAAGAATATACAGAATATAAAAAGGAGGATTCCCTTTAGAATCCTCCTTTTTATATTGTTTAAGATTTAAATTGAATGTCATTATATTTAATTGGGTAAAGATAAAAATAAGTCATTTATAATGTAAATCAAGTAGAGAATTGTTAATGTTATTTTCATTTGATATACTTAGTTATGCATGAATTTATTTTTGGGAGGATCTTTAATTTATTTGCAGGAATTTTAAGAAAAATATTTAATTAATTGAATAACGAAACTTAGTTTTATTATAAAAAACAAAAGTGGAAGGGGAATTATTATGAGAAACAAACCAAACAATTTAGTTAAATCTGTAAATCGGTCAGTTAATATATTAGAAGAGTTGTCAAAATATGAAGATGGATTGGGGGTAACAGAACTAAGTAATAGATTAGATGTTCACAAAAGTTCAGTGCATAGGTTGTTATCAACTTTATTGTATAGGGGTTTGGTTGAACAGAATGAAGAAAATGGCAAGTATGAATTAGGATTAAAAATATTTGAATTAGGAAGTAGAATATTTAATGAGCTAGAAGTTCGAGAATATGCAAAACCATATTTAGAACAGTTAGTTAAAAAAACTAATGAAACAGTTCATTTAGTTACTTTAGACCAAGGAGAAGTTTTATATCTTGATAAGGTGAGTAGTCCAGAAACTATTACTATGGCTTCACAAATTGGTGCTAGAGCTCCAATTCATTCTACAGCAGTTGGTAAAGCAATAGCTGCTCATTTAGAAGAAAAAAGAGTAGAAGAAATAATTAGCAAGAAGGGGATGCCTAAGCGTACTGAAAATACTATTACTGAACTTGAAGAATTCAAAGAAAATTTGGGATTAATTAGGGAAAGAGGATATGCTATAGATGAAATAGAAAATGAAGCAGGAATTAGATGTATAGCAGCGCCAATTTTTGATTATGATGGCAAAGTAGTAGCTGCAGTTAGTATTTCAGGTCCAACTATAAGGGTTACTCAAGACCGAATTTCTAATTTAGCGAATCAAGTTACAGAAACGGGATTACAAATTTCTTATCGATTGGGTTATAATCCTAATCAATAAATTAATAGTTTAACCTTAAATTTAATATTAATTATTTCTGAGATAATTTTATTCAAAGTTTGACACTTAATCTATATTACCTTATAATATAATTACAGTGAATATGAAACGAAGTTTTTTAATAAGAAACAACAAGTTAATTAATTTTATAAGTTCATTATTTAAATTATAACATAGTTTTATAATTTAATATATTTTTCTTCATAAGGAGGTGAGGTGAGTAGCACCTAAAAAATTTTAATTATTTTGCGAAACTAAGTTTTATAATACAAAACTATATAATATAAGCTTATAATTTTACAAGCCTACTATAACCTATATTTTAAATTCTGATATGGGTGAAGTAGGTTTTTATTATTTTAGAAAACTATATTTCACAAACCTAAGGGGGAATCAAAATGTTTAATAAGAAATTTGCATCAATTGCTTTAGTTTTAGTTTTAGTGGCAGGTTCAATTTTAGCTATTACTGGTGAGGCTGAAGCTATATTTGGTATATTTGGTGGCGATGAAAAGAAAGAAAAGACATATACAATTCGAGCTGGTATTGGACTGAATGATAAATCTGCTCAGTATAAGGCATTAGAAAAATGGAAGCAGATGGTTGAAAAAAGAAGTGATGGGCGCATCAAAATGGAATTATATCATTCTAGCCAACTTGGAGATGATCGTGAAATGATGGAAGCTTTACAATTAGGAACTCAAGAGGTAACTTGTCCGTCCACTGCTCCAATTGGTGAATTTGTAGAAGGTTTTAAAGTATTTGATTTACCATTTTTATTCCCAAATAATGAAGCAGCAGATTATGTATTAGATAGTAAGATTGGTCAAAACTTACTTAAAAAACTAGAGGATGAAGGCATGATTGGTTTAGCTTATTGGGAAAATGGGTTCCGTCACTTAACTAATAGTAAAAGACCGGTTAAAACTCCTGAAGATATTAAAGGATTAAAAGTAAGAACTATGGAGAATCCAATGCATTTAGCTGCATGGAGAGAAATGGGAGCTAATCCAACTCCAATGGCTTTTGGTGAGTTATTCTCTGCTATGCAGCAAGGAGTTGTAGATGGTCAGGAAAATCCATGGGGAACAATTTATCTGCAGAACTTTTATGAAGTTCAGGATTATGTAACGAATACTGGTCACGTTTATTCTCCATTTGTACTAATGGTTTCTGAGAAATTTTATGATAAGTTGCCAAGCGATCTACAAACGATGCTTAGAAAAACAGCTAAAGAAGTTAAAGAATATCAAAGAAGAATAAATCGAGAAATGAATGCTGAATATAGAAAGAAATTAAAAGAAAAGATGAATGTAACTATATTATCTTCTGAACAAAAAAGTGCATTTAAAAAGGCAGTACAACCTGTTTATGATGAATATAAAGAAGAAATCGGTGCTGACTTAGTTGATTCAGTATTACAAAAGGTAGAAGAATACCAACAACAATAGTTAATTAAAAAATAAAAAGGAGAGGATTTTTTCCTCTCCTTTTTAATAAAGGAGGTGGAGAAAATGCTTAAAAAAATTTATAAATTATATAAATACTTTGTGATGGCTATTACTGTGGCTGTGATGGTGATTGTTAATATTAATGTATTTTATCGTTATGTTTTAAATCATTCTTTAGGTTGGGCTTCTGAATTATCACGATATATTTTTATTTGGGTAACCTTTTTAGGAGCAGCATTAGCTTATGATAAGAATGAACATGTAGGATTAAGTTTTATAATAAATATGTTACCTGAAAAAATAAGGCCTATAGTTGAATTAATAGGAGATATATTAATTTTAATTGTTTTAGGAGTTTTATTCAAAACAGGAATTACCGTTTTTAATGTCACTAATAATACCTCTCCAGCTTTAGGATTGAGATTAGGTAATGTTTATTCAGTTGTTCCTTTTAGTATGTTAGTAATGATTGCTATAAATTTAGGAAAAATAAAGCAGAGAATTAATAATATATTAAAAAATTTTAGATCTGATAATAAAGATAAAAAAATTAATGGGTGAGAGGAGGCGTATCTACATTGCTATGGTTGTTTTTAGGCACTTTATTTTTCTTCGTGTTTTTAGGTATTCCTGTTGCTTTTAGCTTAGGATTATCTAATTTGATAATTATGTCTGCTATGGATTTTGATTTTATAATTTTAGCTAAAAAAATGATATCTGGAATTAATAATTTTCCCCTATTGGCAATTCCATTTTTTATGTTTGTAGGAAAAGTAATGAACACAGGGGGGATAGCTAAAAGACTAGTAAGGTTTGCAGATTCTTTAGTTGGTTTTATTACTGGGGGATTAGGACACGTTAATATTTTAGCTAGTATGTTCTTTGGTGGTATTTCTGGTTCAGCGATTGCTGATACTGCAGCAATTGGTGGATTGCTAATTCCACCTATGGTAGAAGAAGATTATCCTCCTAAATATTCAGGAGCAATTACTGCTTCTTCAGCTGTAATAGGAATTATTATTCCCCCTAGTATTCCTTTTATTTTGTATGGGATTACAACTAATACTTCAATTGCTGGATTATTTATGGGTGGAATAATTCCAGGAATTATTGTGGGAACTGCTTTAATGTTTACTACTTATGTTACGACTAAGAAGAATAATTATGGTAATGCAGAAGCTACTGCTAATAAAAGTTTTAGTATTGAAGAATTAATTTCTAGCTTCAAAGAAGCAAGTTTAGCTTTATTGTTGCCATTATTAATTGTAGGAGGGATTTTGGGAGGAATATTTACTGCTACAGAAGCAGGAGCAATCGCAGTTGTTTTGGCTTTGATTTTAGCAATGGGAGTTTATAAAGAAATTGAATTTAATGATTTGCCAGATTTGTTATTAGAAACAGCTAAGGTTACAGCAACTGTATTATTTTTATGTGGAATGGCAATGGTAACAGCTTGGTTATTAACAACTGCTAGAGTTCCTTATCAATTAGCTAATTTAATTACTAGTATTGCTAATAATCAAATAGCAATTATGTTAATGATCAATGTATTATTATTAACAGTAGGTTGTGTTATGGATTTAACTCCAGCTTTATTAATTTTAGCTCCGATTCTATTACCTGTAGTAAAGCAACTTGGAATTAGTCCAATTTATTTTGGGGTTATTATGTGTATTAATTTAGGAATTGGTTTGATAACTCCACCAGTAGGGACAGTACTTTATGTTGCATGTGGCGTAGCTGATGTGAAAATGGAAGAACTAGTTAAATCTATATTACCATTTTTAATTACTTTATTAGCTATATTAATTTTATTAATTGTTTTCCCACAATTAGTAATGTTTATTCCTAATTTAGTAATGGGATAAATTGGGAAGGAGGATTATTATGAGAAAATTAGAGGGGGTAATTCCCCCAATGGTCACTTTATTTAATAATAATAAAGAAATTGATTGGACTGCTAATCGTAATTTAGTGAATTATTTAATTAAGAAAGGAATAGATGGAATATTTGTTTTAGGAAGTTTGGGTGAATTTACTCATTTGACTGTAACGGAGCGTAAAAAGTATATAAAGTTTATTGTAGAGGAAGTTAATAATAGAGTTCCTGTTTTAGTAGGGGTGGGCCATACTTCTACTGATATAGCAATTGAGTTAAGTAAAGATGCTCAGAATGTAGGAGCAGATTATTTAGTAGTAGTAACTCCTTATTATTGGGAATTAGATGATGAAGCTATTATAAATCACTATCAAAAAGTTGCTGAAGCAACTGATCTACCAATCATTATTTATAATTATCCAGATTTAACAGGTATAAATATGGGAATAAATGTGATTAAAAAAATTGTTGCAAGAAATGATAATGTAGTGGGAATTAAAGATACTATAGATAGTTTAACTCATATTCATAAATTAATTAATAAAATTAAAACTAGAGAAGATGATTTTAGTGTATTAGTAGGCTTAGATAATTATTTCCTATCTGGTTTAATTGCAGGAGCAGATGGAATGATTGGTGGGAGTGCTAATTTTATCCCTAGGTTAGGAAAAGAAATTTTTGAGAATTTTCAGTCTGGAAAATTAGAAGAGGCAGCTAAAAAACAACAAAAAATTAATATATTAAGTAATATTTATAGTCTAGCTAATCCTCCAATTTCTATAGTAAAAGAAGCTATTAATTTAAAAACTCCTTTAAATGTGTCTAATATAGTTCGAAGCCCAGCACTAAAAAGGGATTTGTTTGCTAAGAATAAATTAGAAGAGTTATTATTAGAAAATAAATGAAGGGTGTAAATTTATGATTGCAATAGGTGCAGACCATGCTGGATTTAAATTAAAGGAATTAATAAAAGATTATTTTGATCGAAAACAAATTGTTTATCAAGATTTTGGTACTTTTGATGATGAAAGGGTGGATAGTGTTGATATTGCCAAAACTGTTTGTGAAAAAATAAGAAATGAAGATTACAATAAAGGGATTTTGATTTGTGGTACAGGGATTGGCATGTCAATTACTGCTAATAAGATTCCTGGTATTCGTGCAGCGTTAGTAGAGAATGTATATTCTGCTAGAACAAGTAAAAGACATAATGATGCTAATGTTATTTGTATTGGAGCTAGGGTTTCTGGTTTTTCTTTAGTAAAAGAAATGATAAATTGCTGGCTGCAGGCAGATTTTGATGCACAAACAAGACGAATTCGCAGAAAGAATAAGATTCAATCTCTTGAACAGGAATATAATAAGGAGGAGTTCATAATGTCTAAATTTAAAGTGATGGTTACGGATTATGAATATGAAACTTTAGAGTATGAAGAAAAAATATTAAAAGAGATTGATGCTGAATTTCTGAAGGCTCAAGCTAGAACTCAAGAAGAAGTTATAGAAGCAGCGCCAAAAGATGTAGATGGTTTATTAGTGCAGTATGCTCAAATTGGAGAAGAAGTATTTAAAGCTTTACCACAGTTAAAAGTTGTAGCTAGATATGGAATAGGGGTAGATACAGTAGATTTAGAAGCAGCAACTGATCATGGAGTAAATGTTGTTAACGTTGCAGAATATTGTCAAGATGAAGTATCTGATCAAGCTCTGTCTTTACTATTAGCTTGTGCTAGAAAAACAGTATTATTGAATAATGACGTTAAGAGTGGGAATTGGGATTTCAGTATTGCAAAGCCAATTTATCGTTTGCGAGATAGAACTTTAGGAATTGTTGGTTTTGGTAAAATCCCACGTAAATTAGCAGATAAGGCTACAGCTTTAGGATTAGAATTATTAGTTCATGACCCTTTTGTAGAAAAAGAAGTAACAGAAAAATATGATGTAGAATTAGTTGAATTAGATAAATTAATGAAAAAGTCAGATTTTATATCAATTCATGTACCTTTAAATGAGAACACAAAACATATGATTAGTACTAAAGAATTTGAGTTAATGAAAGAATCATCCTTTATTATTAATACCGCTAGAGGAGCAGTAATAGATGAGGAGGCATTAATTGCAGCTTTAAAAGATAATGAGTTAGCTGGAGCTGCTTTAGATGTAACAGAGCAAGAGCCAATTACAAAGGATAACCCATTGTTAGAAATGGATAATGTAATTATAACTCCACATGTTGGCTGGTATTCGGAGGATGCACAAATTGAATTACAGACTAGAGCTGCTGAAGGGGTTGCTGACGTGTTGATGGGGAATAAACCTAAATATTTAGTAAATCAAGAGGTATTAGAAAAATAGATTAGTAGAATTACAGAAAAATTATAACTTTAGATAACTAATAAAACCAAGGAGGGATATTGTGTTAGATGTAGTTACTTTTGGTGAAACGATGGTAATGATGAATCCAGTAGAATCTGGAAATCTAAAATATATTTATGATTATAAGAAGCAGTTAGGAGGGGCCGAAAGTAATTTTGCTATTAGTTTATCTAGATTAGGGCACCAAGTAGGTTGGTTTAGTAAGTTGGGCAAAGACCCGCATGGTGAATATATTAAATCTTTTATTCAAGGTGAAGGAGTAGATACCTCTCAAGTTAAATTCACTTCTCAGGCACCAACCGGCTTATTTTTTAAAGAAAGAAAGGAACTGGGCGAAAGCAATGTTTATTATTACAGACATAATTCAGCAGCTAGTAAGATGAAGCCAGAAGATTTATCAGAGGAATATATTAGTCAGGCTAAATATTTACATTTAACAGGAATTACACCAGCATTAAGTGATTCTTGTTATAAAACGATTTTGGAAGCAATTAATATAGCTAAAGAAAATAATGTTAATATTTCTTTCGATCCTAATCTACGTTTAAAACTATGGAGTAAAGAAAAAATGAATGAAGTAATGCTAGATTTATTTGAAAAAGTAGATATTGTATTACCTGGTATCGAAGAAGGAGAAATTTTATTAGGTACAGATAACCCCACTGAAATAGCTGATGAAATTTTAGATTTAGGTGCTGAAATTGTGGTAGTTAAATTAGGAGCAGAAGGGGCTTTAGTTGCTAATAAGAATAATAAAGAGAAAGTAGCAGGCTACAACGTCGAAAAAGTTGTAGATCCAATCGGAGCAGGAGATGGTTTTGCAGCTGGATTTATTTCGGCTCAATTAAGAGGAAAAGATTTAGTAGAATCTACTAAATTAGCAAATGCAGTAGGAGCATTTGCTACTACAGTTATTGGAGACGTAGAGGGTTTGCCTACTAGAGAAGAGGTCGAAATATTTACTGGAAAAAAAGATGTTATTAATAGGTAATAAAAGGGGGGGTAAAATGAGAAAAGAACGGACTTTAAAAAAAATAACTGATAGCGGAGTGGTAGCAGTAATTAGAGGTATGGAAGCTGATAAAGTAGTTAATGTAGTTGATGCATTATTAGAAGGAGGAGTAAAAGCTTTAGAAATAACTTTGAATACAGATGGGGCTATAGATTTAATTGAAGAAATAACAAATAGAGTAGAGGACACAGAAGCTATTGTGGGAGCGGGAACAGTATTAGATGGTGAGACAGCTAGAGCTGCTATTTTAGCTGGAGCTGAATTTGTATTTGCTCCTAATTTAAATCAAGATGTAATCGAAGTTTGTAATCGTTATGGCAAATTAGTTATTCCAGGAGTTATGACGCCAACTGAAATTGTTAATGCTTATGAATCTGGAGCGGATTTAGTAAAAGTATTTCCAGCAGGAGTTATGTCTCCTGAATATATAAAAAGTATTAAAGGTCCTTTAGACCATATTCCTATGATGCCTACAGGAGGGGTTAGTTTAGATAATGCAGAAGACTTTATTAAAGCTGGAGTAGAAGCCCTTGGAGTTGGAGGAGCACTAATGAATGAAGCAGCTATAAAAAATAAAAATTATGAAGTTATAACTGAAAAAGCTAAACAATTAACTAAAGTTGTAGAAGATGCTAGAAAATAATTATCTAAAGAGATATAGATTTAAAAGGAGCGGATTAATATGATTACTGATAGTTTAAGTAATGCTTCATGTTATTACGAGATTAATGAAAGATTGGAAAAAGCATTTGAATTTCTAGAAGAGAATGATTTTTCAAAGTGGAAAGATGGAAAATATGAAATAGATAATGATGATATATTTGCTATAGTAGACTCTTATCAAACTAAACCTCAAGAAGAGGGGGTATGGGAGGCACATCGTGAATATATTGATATTCAATATATTAGCGAGGGAACGGAGTTAATAGGTTATTCTAATATAGATACAATGAATCTTAATGAATATGATAAAAATAATGATTTCTTAACATTTGAAGGTGCTGGAGATTTTTTTAGAGTTAAACCAGGGAATTTTGTAGTTTTCATGCCACAAGATGTCCATATGCCTGCTATTAATATTAATGATAGTCAAAATGTAAAAAAAGTAATTATTAAAGTTAAAATTAATTAGTTAGAAATTTAAAAGTGGTGATAAATATGAAAATTACTAATCTAGAAACTTTTATTCTTCCTCCACGCTGGTTATTTTTAAAGATAGAAACGGATGAAGGTATTAGTGGTTGGGGAGAACCAATAGTTGAGGGAAGAGCTAAAACAGTAGAAACTGCTGTGGAAGAATTAAGTGATTATTTACTTGACCAGGATCCATTGAGAATAGAAGATCATTGGCAGGTTTTATACCGAGGGGGTTTTTATCGTGGCGGGCCAATTTTAATGAGTGCTATTGCGGGAATTGATCAAGCCCTATGGGATATTAAAGGTAAATATTATGATGCTTCTATTCATGAACTGTTGGGTGGAGCTTGTCGAGATTCAATTAAAGTTTATTCTTGGATTGGTGGTAATAGACCGAGTAATGTGGGGGAAGAAGCTAAAAAAAGAGCTGAATCAGGGTTTACTGCTATAAAGATGAATGCAACGCAAGAATTACAATATATTGATTCTAATAAAAAGTTAGAAGCAGTAGTAAATAGAGTTGCTGCAGTGCGAGAGACAGTAGGAAAAGATTTTGGTATTGGAATTGATTTTCATGGGCGAGTTCACAAAGCAATGGCTAAAACATTAGCTAAAGAATTAGAAGCTTATAATCCAATGTTTATTGAAGAACCTGTATTACCTCAAAATAATGATGCCCTAGAGGAAATTTCTAAGCAGAGTAAAATTCCTATTGCTACTGGCGAAAGAATGTTTTCCCGTTGGGATTTTAAAGATCTATTGGCTTCTGGTTATGTAGATGTTATTCAACCAGATCTCTCTCATGCTGGAGGTATTACAGAATGTAAAAAAATAGCTTCTATGGCTGAGGCTTATGATGTTGCAGTAGCTTTTCACTGTCCTTTGGGGCCAATTGCTTTGGCATCTTGTTTACAAGTAGATGCAACAGCACACAATGCTTATATTCAAGAGCAAAGTTTAGGTATACATTATAATCAAGATAGTGATATATTAGATTATTTAGTTGATCCATCTGTATTTGATTATCAAGATGGATATGTAGATATTCCCCAAGGTCCGGGCTTAGGAATTGAAATTGATGAAAAACAGGTACGAAAAAAATCAGAGCAAGGACATAATTGGAAGAATCCAGTTTGGAGACATGATGATGGCACAGTGGCAGAATGGTAACAAGATATAAAAAGGGGTGAAAATATGTTAAAGAGCCAAAAATTGAGAAAAGTAGGAGTTGAAATAGACCCTTTAAGAATGGGAGCAGGTTGGGATAGAGAAGATTTATCTAAACCGCAAATTTTAGTAGATAGCACTTATGGAGAAAGTCATCCAGGTAGTTTTCATCTAGATAGAGTAGTTGATGAAATAGCTCATGGGGTAGAGAATGTAGGTGCTAGACCAGCTCAGTTTACAGTAACTGATATCTGTGATGGAATTGCTCAAGGTCATGATGGAATGAACTATTCTTTAGTTTCTCGAGAAACTATTGCTAATATGGTTGAAATTCATGCGTTAGGTCATCCTTATGATGGAGTTATATTTAGTTCTTCTTGCGATAAAGCTATTCCCGCTCATTTAATGGCGGCAGCGAGAGTAGATATGCCAACTATTCATGTGCCGGGAGGAACAATGAGTCCAGGGGAAGATGGTTTGACTTTAGAACAGATAGGTACTTATGCTGCCAAATTAGAGCGAGGAGAAATTACGGAGGAAGAATTTCAAGAGTACCAGAGGGAAGCTTGTCCAAATTGTGGTTCTTGTCAATTTATGGGGACTGCTAATACTATGCAAGTGGTTTCCGAAGCTTTAGGTTTAGCTTTACCTGGCTCAGCTTTGGCCCCAACAAAAGATGAGGTACTTGATAATTTAGCAAAACGGGCAGGAGAAGGAATTTTGAATTTAGTCGAAGAAGATATTAGACCAAGTGATATTTTAACTAAAAAATCATTTGAGAATGCAATTATGCTTCATGCAGCAATTGCTGGCTCTACAAATGTTTTATTACATATCCCAGCTATAGCTTATGAAGCAGGTATTGAAATTGAAGCAGAATTGTTTGATGAAATTCATAATCGGACTCCTTATTTGGCTAATGTAATACCAAGTGGGGAACATGCTTGTGAGGCTTTATGGTATGCTGGAGGTGTTCCAGCATTGATGGAAGAAATAAAAGACTTATTACATTTAGACCAAATGACAGTAACAGGTAAAACTATAGGAGAAAATTTAGAAGAATTAAGGAAAAAAGGATTTATTGAAAATTGTCGTTCTAAATTTAAAGAGAATTATTCGGTGGAAATAAGAGATGTCTTAAAGAGTAGAGAAAATCCTATTTCTGAGGCAGGTGCAGTAGCAATTTTAAAGGGGAATCTAGCTCCAGAAGGTGCTGTGGTTAAACATTCTGCAGTAGCTCAGGAAATGCATGATCATGTTGGTCCAGCTCGTGTTTTTGATTGTGAAGAAAATGCAAGAGATGCAATTATGAATCAAGATATTGAACCAGGTGATGTTATCTTCATTCGTTATGAAGGGCCAAAAGGAACGGGAATGCCTGAAATGTTTTATACCACAGAGGCAATTGCATCTGACCCTGAGTTAGTGTCTACTACTGCTTTGATTACGGACGGACGTTATTCTGGAGCTACTAGAGGACCAGCAATTGGTCATGTTTCCCCTGAGGCTGCTAATGGTGGACCAATTGCTTTAGTAAAAGAGGGGGATTTAATTAAAATTAATATTCCAGAACGTAAATTAGAAATTGTAGGAATCAATGGAAAGAAGAAATCAGCTGATGAAATTAAAGAAGTATTGGAAACTAGAAAAGAAGAATGGAAGAAGCCAGATGTAGGAGCAGAAAAAGGAGTTTTATCTCAGTATGCTAAGTTAGCTACTTCTCCAATGAAAGGTGGTTACATGAAGTAACTTTAATCCATTCCATTTTTTAACTGCGGCATTTGCCGCAGTTCTTTTTGTGTGCTTTGTAATCTATGCGTATAGTAGGTGTAAGTCCTATCTATTCTGGAAGAATGGATAATATGGTTGAGATATTGGGGCACTTACAGACGAAACTGGTGGGCTTCCCGCCGGTTTTTTTAATTTAATAAAGAAATGGTAGGAGATTGGTTTGTCGTCATCTTTACACTGAGATTGTTGCTTCCTATTTATTTTAGGGGAACTATTTTTTGTAAAATGCTATATTTTCAATATATTAGAAATAGGGCAGGAACTTGTATTAGTATATAGAAGAATAAAATTAGAAGGAAAAGTTTTAAATTACTCAAATGAGGAGGAAAATATATGGAATTATTAAAGGTAGCATCAAAATCAGATCCTAAAGCTGTAGCAGGAGCTTTAGCTGGAGTAATAAGAGAAGAAGGAACAGTAGAATTACAAGCAGTAGGTGCTGGAGCTTTAAATCAAGCTGTAAAAGCAATAGCTATTGCACGAGGTTATGTTGCTCCTAGTGGTGTGGATTTATATTGTATTCCTGGTTTTGCGGATATTGAAATTGAAGGAGAAGAACGGACAGCTATTAAATTAATTATCAAATCAAGAGATTAAAATTGTAGTGATTACTTTAGCAGATGATATTTTAATATTAGATAAGCTAGAATTAATTTATTATCCCTCTGCTGATTGAGGAAAAGAGGTGTTATTATGGGGGAAATAGAAGAGTTGAGAGAAGAAAATAAAAGATTAAAGGAAAAAATAAAATCCTTGCAAGAAGAAAATGATTTAGTAAAGAGAAAGTCATAGATACTGGAATTCCTCCTGAAGAGCAAGAATATGTTTTCGGATCTTTTAATCAGCAATCTAGTACAACTGAGCAGGGGACAGGCTTAGGGTTAGCAATTACTAAGCGATTAACTGAAATGATGAATGGTAAAATTAATTTAGAGAGTGAAGTAGGAGAGGGTAGTATATTTGAAATAGAGTTTAATAGGGTTGAATATGAGCAGAAACGAGAAACAGATTCTAAAGATAAATCAATTGATCAAGAGGTAGAATTTAATTCTGCTCAGATTTTAGTTGTTGATGATATTGCTTCTAATAGAAAATTACTAACCTCTATTTTAAAAGAAGAAAATTTAGAATCAGTAACTGCTTCTAATGGAGCAGAAGCGATAGAGTTGGCTAAAGAGCAGAAGTTTGATTTGATTTTAATGGATTTAAAGATGCCTGAAGTTGATGGATATCAAGCTTTAACCCAAATCAAAGAAGAAGGATTAAATCAATCTACTCCAGTGTTAGTTTTGACTGCTTCAGTAACTAAAGAAGAAATTAAAGAGGTTAATGATGTTGAATTTGATGCCTTTTTATCTAAGCCAATCAAAAGGGAGGTTGAAGCAGTTGCAAAATAATAATGTAAAATTATTCAAATCAAGGTAAAAAACTTTTTAATTTGTTGCCTAAATATAGGGTAACCTATATTTAGGAGGTGATAGAATGAAATATTTTAAAAGCTATAAAAAATCAATCCCAAATATTAAAAAGGAGGGTGGTGAAAATCCTGCTTATAGCAAAGACTATGTATATTCTAGATACAGGAAAAGGTTGTTGGAAATCGCTTAATAATTATAACCTGATAAAAAGAATCAATTTTCAAATAGCTTATATAGGGCAAAGCACCACGTAGAGAAAGGACTTTGCCTAGAATGTAAATTTAGGGACAGGTAACACTTGTATCTTTCTAGCACCTTGATATTTTAGATATTAAGGGCAGTAGTGAAGATTATAATCAAGCGATTATACCTAACACAATCTAATCCTGTATGATTGTGGTCTATGTATATTTTTGCATAGATTTTTATAAGCAGGATTTATTTGAATTATTAAGGAACTATTTATCTACTGAAAGAAGAGAAGAATGACTATTAGATTTACAAATTTTGATATTATTTAAAAATGAAAATTGATTTTAGTTTAAGCCCATTATTAATAATGGGCTTAATTATTTTTTTTGAATATTTTAATTGAATATTTCAATTAAAAGTTAAAAAATAGATAGTTAACTAAATTGAGAAATAAATTAATATATAATATATTTTGACTTAATTTGTAAAAAAATAAAGGAAATTAAGATTTTTTAAGGAAATAATAAAATAGAATCGTTAATCAAATATCAAAAAATACTTAATTATTATGTTGTAGATCATAATGAGCGAATTATGAAGTTGACAAAAAAGTTTTCTGAAAGATTTAATTTATCAGTTAAAGATAAAGGAAGAATATTTAAAAATTTATTTACCCCTAAAGTAGTAAATATGTTTCAAAAAGTTGAAAATAATTAAATAATATTATATTTAATTTTGGTAGGAGGGATAAAATTGGAATCTTATGTAGCAAGACAACCTATTTTCGATCAAAATAAAGAAGTATATGCGTATGAATTATTATATAGAGGTGCAGGTGATAATATTAACAAGGATTTTGATGGTGATGATGCTACTTCTGAAGTTTTAACTAACACTTTCAGCAATATCGGGATTGAAACTATTACCAAAGGAAAAAAAGCTTTTATAAATTTCACGTCTAATTTATTGGAAAAAGAAATACATAGTTTGTTTGATGATGATATTTTAGTAGTAGAAATATTAGAAGATGTAAAAATCACTAAAGAAGTTGTTAAAACTTGTTGTAATATGAAAAAAGAAGATTATATTATAGCGTTAGATGATTTTGTTTTTGATTCTAGTTATAGGCCATTATTAAAAATTGCTGACATTATAAAAGTTGATTTTTTAATCACCTCTAAACAAGAAAGAAAAGATATTGTTGATTTAGCAAATAATTATAATATTAAACTATTAGCAGAAAAAGTAGAAACTAAAAAAGAATTTAAAGAAGCAAAAAAGATGGGGTATAATTATTTTCAAGGTTATTTTTTCGAAAAGCCAGAGATATTAGAAGGAAAAGATTTACCAGTTTATCCGACTAATTATTTTCAAGGTTTAAATTAATTAAATAAAGATACACCTGATTTTGATAAAATAGCTAAAATAATTAAGCAAGATATGTCCCTTTCTTATAAATTATTGAGTATTATAAATTCAGCTGCTTTTAGTTTTAGTCAAGAAATAGAGTCAATTAAACATGCAATAGTACTTTTAGGAATTGAAGAGGTGAAGAAATGGTTTGATTTAGTAGTTGTTAAAGAGTTAGCTGATGATAAACCTAAAGAAATTATTAGACAATCGTTAATTCGAGCTCGGATGTCTGAACTTTTAGGTCAAAAATCAAATTGTGGGCTGGAAAATTCAAAGTTATTTATGATGGGGTTATTTTCTATGATTGATGTTTTGATGGGTAGAAATTTAGAAGAGGTATTAAGTGAATTACCACTTGCTAAAGATATTAAAGATGCTTTATTAGGAAAGAAAGTTGTTTTGAATAACTTCTATCAATTAGTTATTTCTTATGAAGAGGGAGAATGGGAAAAAGTTAATCTTTTTATTGATAAATTAGGTTTAAATAAAGAATTAGTTAGTGATGCCTTTTTAGAGGCAATAGATTGGACAGAAGAAATATTAAAATCCACATAAGAATTGTTATAAATGGCTTAAATATACAAAGACTAATTGACAAATTTAAAATATAGAGTCCCTTTAGATTTTTAAATTTCTTCGGAGGAGGAGATAAAAGTGAATCAGTGTCCCTTATATCCCAAGTGTCCATTATCAGATGAAATATTATCAACAGAAAATATTAAATTGATTAGAGAATATCTTGATATTCCTGGCGTGTTAACAAAAGAGGGGTTAACTAAATCATATAAAGATAAATATTGTGATGGAAATCATTCAAAATGTGCTCGATTTCAAGTTGCAAAAAATTTAGGTTTGGCATCTGTTCCAGATGATTTATTACCTCATCAAAATAATAAAGCTCAAAAAATAATAAAAAGGCAAAGTAAAAAATATTTTTATTGCTTAATGGAAGAATAGAATCTGATATATCACGATTCCAATCTTCTTTCCTATACCATTTTTATATTTTGAACTGGTGGATTTTCCGCCGTTTTTTTTATTTTTTGACTATTTTTTTTATATTGAGAGGGCATCTGAGAATAAATAATTAAAGTAGTTATAATAAAAAAGGGGGCGCAAAACTAATAATTTAATAAAAAGAGGCGAATTTTATGTTTGAAAAAACAGATTTTTTATTTTGGTTTAATTTGTAAAAAAATAAAGGATTATTGTGTTTTTTAGCGAATTTACATAATTAGAATTTAAATTCTGTCTTTATTATTTCATGATTATAGGGGTGATAAATGTGAATGAAGAATATTCCCAGATATTATTTGCAGAGGTGTTTAATGAATTAACTACTCCACTATTGGTTTTAAATGAAGATTTTGAAGTTACAGCATCTAATAGTCAATTTAAAGAGGAATATAAATATGATAGCCAAACTGTAGTTGATTTCACTAATTCAATATCTGCTAAAGATAGAACAAGAGTTCATAATGAGTTAGTACTCTTATTTAATACTCCTAAAAACAAGTCTTATTTGACTGATGTTACGATTAAGAAATTCAATTATAATGTTAGAGTCGATATTGAGATTAAACTATTAACCAAAACAGGCGAAGTATTAGTTATTATTGATGAAGGGATATTAGGAGATAGCAATACTCATATACCTCTATAATTAAAATCATGAGGGGTGATTTTTATGTCCATGTGCCCACTTTATTATAGGTGTCCTTTAGCAGATGAAATATTATTGGCTGATAATGTGGAATTAATAAAAGAGTATCTTAAAACTCCGGGAGTATTAACTAGTGAGGGATTAAGTGAATGCTATGAGAGTAAATATTGTAAATCTAATTATAGAGAATGTGCTCGATTTAATGTAATTAAAGAAGTAGGTTTTGATCACTTACCTGAAGATTTATTGCCTCATCAAGAAATGAGATCCAATGAAATAATCGATGATGTATTAGAGTAAATAGACTAAAAAATACGTAATGTAATATTAATTTTATTTATTAATCATTCAAAATATAAAATTTCAATCTCACCCCTCTTATTTCTTAGAGGGGTGTTTAATGTGAAAAATAAAGGGAATTGATTATTTTTAAAGAATAATTAATTTTGTAATCTTTAGAAAAGGATAATTATATTTTTAAAAGAAAATAATCATAAGTAGGAAAATAAAAAAGATATCATCTAGAAGGAGAGATATTATTAATGGAAAAGTCAACTACAAAAAGAAATCCAACAATTAAAGAAGCGATATTTATATTACTAACTGTTATAGGAGTAATTCTACTGTGTCTTAGTAATGCTCTTGTGTTAGAAACGGCATTAGTTTTAGGGAGTATGACGGCAGCTTTATTTAGTATTTATTTGGGTTATAATTGGTCTGATATAGAGGGAGGATTACTTGGAGGTATTCAGCATGGCTTGGGAGCGTGTATTATTCTTATAATTATTGGAATGGTAATTGCTACTTGGATTTTAGGAGGAACTATCCAAACGATGTTATTTTATGGGCTTAAATTACTAACTCCTCCAATATTTTTACCAGTTAGCTTTTTATTAGGAACAATAGTTTCATTATTAATTGGTAGTTCTTTTGGTACAATTGCAACAATAGGTATAGTACTTATGGGAGTAGCTGAAGGACTTGGGATTCCAGCGCATATTACAGCTGGTGCTATAGTTTCAGGTGCTATTTTTGGTGACAAAATGTCTCCAATGTCAGATTCTACGAATTTAGCTGCAGCGATGAGTGGTACAGGATTATTTGAACATATCCGTTCGATGCTTTATGTTTCTATTCCGACAGTTTCAATTAGTCTAGTTCTTTATGGGGTTATTGGTAAAATGCATCTTGCTAATAATGTTGATTTTGCTACTGTAGAAAAGATACTAAGCAATTTACAAGCTAATTTTAATATTAGTTTATTAACTTTAATTCCACCTGTATTAATGATTATTTTATCTATGCTAAAAGTGCCAGCTATTGTTTCACTATCAGCTAGCTTTGTCACAGCCTCTGCTTTTGCTATGATTACCCAAGGGGCTAGTTTTGCTGAAATACTTGATATAGCGGCTAATGGTTATGTTTCAAATACAGGATATAAAATGATTGATAATCTGTTAACCCAAGGTGGTATTAATAATATGATGAGCACTGTTGCCATTATTATGGCAGGTACTGCTATGGGAGGTATCTTAGAGGAAAATGGTGTTTTAAATGTATTGCTGGAAGCGTTGATGGAATATATAGAGACACCAAGAGATTTAATTATCAGTACTCTTATCTCTGCTTATATAATGTTGTTTGCTACTGGCGAGATGATGGTTTCGATGATAATTCCAGGGCGTACTTTAGAGCCTGCTTATAAGAGAATGAATATCAAGAATAATGTTTTATCTCGAACCTTAGAAACATCAGCAACTTTAGGATGTGCTGTTTTACCTTGGGGAGTAGTTTCGGTTTATATTCAGAATGTGTTAGATGTTAGCCTTAAGTATATACCTTATACTTTTTTAGCTTTTATTGCTCCAGTTATTACTTTGATTTATGCCTATACTGGTTTTGGACTTTTCAAAAGGGAATAGAAAAAAATAAAGCTACCCATTTAGGTAGCTTTATTTTTCACTTAAGTTTTCTAATTTTTGAGCCATTGTAGTTAATTCTTGCGAAGATTGAGCTATATCTTCTGACATGTTTTCAATTGATTCCGAACTATACATTAGTTCACTACTGTTACTATTCACTTTTTGAATTGAAGAAGTAATATCTTGGATTTGATTTAAATTATTGGACATGGCGTTCTTGATTTTTTGAAAGACTTGGCCAGTTTCTTCAATAGTTTGTTGTCCAGTTTCTGTTTTATCTTTTACACTTTTAATAATATTTAATCCTTTTTTAGATTTATTTTTTGTTCTTTCAATCAAGTTATCAATTTTTTCAGTAGCTTGAGCAGTTTGCTCTGCTAATTCTCTAATTTCATTAGCTACAACTGCAAATCCTTTTCCAGCCTCCCCTGCTCTAGCTGCTTCTATACTTGCATTTAAAGATAAAAGATTAGTTTGTTCAGCTATATTATTTATTAGTTCTGTAATTTGTTCAATTTCTTGTGAATTATTGTCTAAGTCATTGATGATCATTACAGCATCTTGAACTTCATCATTAATATTTCTCATGCTTTTAATAGTAGTTTCGATATTATTTTTTCCAGTTTTTATTTCACCAGTTGTATTTTTAGTTGCATTATTAATTTGTTTTGAGTTTTCAGATATTTGATTTATTTGTTGTACTATGCTTTTTAAATTATTATTATTATTTTGGATTGCACTACTACCTTCTTCAGCGTTGGCTGCTAATGTGTTGCTATAGTCTAATAATTCACCTGATAATTGATTGATTTTATCGAATACATTTTGTATTTTATTTGATATTTTTTCAGCCTTTTTCTTTTCTTTAACAGTGTCTTTAAGGTTTTGATTACTCCATTTAGTGCTGTAATATAATATGATTGGTACCCCCATAAACATACTCATTACATGAATGAAATCTGATATATTTCTATGAACTCCTACTATTCTGCTTGGATTGACCCAATAAGCTATAATAATAATTGTATTAAGGATACCAGAATACGATAGCATAAGTTTCTGGTCAAAGTAAAGAGAATTCAGTAATATTGTTAAAACATGGACCAAAAAAATCTCGATCTTACCTTGCATGCTATAACTATAAACTATTCCTGCTATAGAAAAAGTTAAAGGTAATAATATAGACTGATATTCTTTATTTAGTGGCAAGAAAAAAATAATAGTTAAAGCAATTACAGCCGGAATGAGTATTTTCAATAAATTAATTAGATATTCTGTTCCATAAAGAGGTTTTGCTGTTACTAAAAATAAGGAATAAATGATTAAAATTAAATAAAAATTAAATTTTGTGGCTCGAGCTTTTGATTTCATTTTTACACCTTCCTGAAAATAAATTATTTTTGAAGTTAATCCCATATTATTTTTTCTATAAAAAATAATTATTACCTTTAAAAACATTAAAAAACATAATAATATTAAATTTTATAAAATATCCTATTCAAAATATAAAAAAAGAAACTATTTATTTACTTTTTGACAAATAATAGTTATAATATAATCAACATTAATAATTGTTACTATTAGGAAAGGAGAATCATTATGCAAGGGGTAGTAGAGAAGATAGAAGAAGAAAAAGAAAAGCTCAATCAAATATATAAAAATAATAACCATCAATTAGCGGAATCTCATATAGTAGCGCAAAGTAGACGAGTAGATGAATTAATTGTTGATGAATTAAAAAAACAATTAAAGAGAAGAAACTAATAGTAAATAATTAAGAAGGTTTTACATAGCTTTAAATTAATAGTAATTATTTTCAGATTAACAACCCGTAGGGGTTGTTTTTTAATTAGTGAAGGTGATTTATACTTGATATAGAAATTATGATATAAATATAAAAATTGTATCTTAATCAAAAGTAAGTTTAGTAAATAATTGTTAATTTTTAAAAGGAGTGAGTTTATGACAACAATATTTTCTCAAACTAAAGAAGGAGCTGCAGCTTTTATTGATGTAGAAACAACTGGATTAAGTAATCAAGATGAAATAGTAGAATTAGCCATATCTTTATTTCAATTTGATACTGATACGGGACAGATACTAAAAGTCGAAGATAGCTATTCTGGATTGCGTGAGCCTAGTATCAAAATTCCTCCTCAGGTGATTGATATTCACGGGATTACTAATCAAGATGTAAAAAATGAAAAATTAAATAAAGAGCAAATAGCAAAGATGATTGATGAAGCCCAAGTTTTAATAGCTCACAATGCTCAATTTGATAAAAGATTTGTTAGACAACTATTTCCGCAAGTAGATGACAAATTGTGGTTATGTTCAATGAGGGGGATTAATTGGAAAGGAAAAGGATTTGATTCTAAAGGATTGGAATATTTAATTAAAAAACATAATATTTCTAAGATGCAGACGCACCGGGCCCAAGATGATGTTGATGTAGCTATTAAGTTATTAAAGCAAAAAAACAAAAAAGGTCAACCTTATTTTTATGAATTAATCCAAAAGGATTAGAAGGAATAATTAGTTGTGAGGTGAAAAAAGCCAATGATTAAAAAAAGTATATTAATTTTATTAATAGTAATATTAAGTAGTGGTTTAGCAGTAGCTAATGATCCTGAAACAACATTAATACCTATTCCCCTAATCTTTAGTAGTCCTGAAACTGGGTTAGCAGGTGGAGGAATGGGGATGTACTTTAAAGATACTGAATTAAAAAATATCCAAAGCCGATTTGGTGCTTTTTATACTGCGGAAGGTCAGGCTAATCTCTTTTTACAAGCTGAGCAAGAAGTAGATGAATATAAATATAGCGGACAATTTAGTTATCAAGATTGGGTTAATAAATTTTATGGTTTGAATAATGAAGTTGTTTTTAATGATGGCTTAGAATATGATTCGCAAGGTTTTTCTGTGGAAGGTGGAATTAGTAAGCGTTTAGCTCCTAATAGTTTTTTAGGATTGGTTGCAAATTATGAAAGTTATGATTTGAATTTAGAACGGAAGCTAAAGCAAAATATTAGAGGAATTGCTGGAGTTGATCTATGGGGCTTAGGTCTGAAGTATACTTATGATACTAGAGATAGAATGATGGACACAAGGTCAGGTCAATATTTAGAATATCAATCTATAATTCATAGTGAAGATTTTTCTGAATCTGATTTTATAGCTCATGAACTAGATTATAGATTTTTTAAGCAATTAGCTCCTAAACATGTTTTAGGTTGGCAGAGTAAATTAATAATCACTAACGGTGCTCTTCCCTTACAAAAAATGAATTCTTTAGGTAATATGAGAATTTTACGTGGTTATGAGAGTGATAAATTTTTAGCAGCTAATAAAGTAGCTACTCAATTAGAATATAGATATCCTATTTATAAAAAATGGTCAGGCACCTTATTTGCTGGAATAGGTGAAGTTTATCAAGAGTTTGAAGTAGATGATTTAGAAGAAAGTTGGGGACTAGGTTTGAGATATAATTTAGATAAAAAACGAGGTGTCAATTTGCGGATGGATTTTGCCTTTAATTCTCAACAAAGTAATTTTTATTTTAATGTAGGAGAAGCGTTCTAACTTTACATTTAAAGTACTAAGCTAAATGGGAGGTTTGATTGTGACAACATGCAAGTGGTTTGCAGTTTGTCCGATGCGTAGATATTATGAGCAAGGCAAGTTGGATCAAAAGTGGATTGAAAATTATTGTAAAGGAGATAATCAAAATTGCCAGCGTTATCAGATGGAGGAGAATGGAGAACCGCATCCTGATTATATGCTGCCTGATGGTTCCTTGGATGAATCTTTAAAAAAGAATATATAATCACAAATGCAATCCTTAATTGGGTTGCATTTTTATTTTTGAATATTAAATTAAAATTTGGCAAAAAATCTATAAAAAATGCGTTATAAAGAAGGTAATAAAGTAGAAAAAGAGAATATATTAAGTGGAAGTGCAATATTTTGTAGAATAAAGTAGAAAAAAGATGTAAAATGTTTAATAATATGTAAATAAAATAGATCTATTGCTTTTAGTTTTTCAAGGGGAAGGAGTCATAATATGATTAATAAAAAGCGTTTAGGAGATATTTTACTTGATGCGGGATTTATCAGTCAAGATGAATTATTTGAAGCCCTAGATGTGCAAGAAGAAACTGATAAACGTTTAGGACAAGTATTAATTGATATGGGAGTAATTACAGAATTAGATGTAGTAGAAGCCCTTGAATATCAACTTGGTATAACGCAAGTCGACCTTAAAAAATTTGTAATCAAGCCTGAAATCATCAATCTTATTCCCCAAGATTTAGCAGAAAAAAGCCAGGCAATTCCGATTAGAAAAGATGGAGATAGTTTGAAAGTAGCTATGGCTGATCCACTTGATGTTGTAGCGATTGACGATATCCGCCGAGAAACTGGTTATGAAATAGATCCTGTAATTGCTACTCAATCAGAAATTCAACAAGCTCTAGACCAATATTTTGGCAATGAAGAAGAAGTAGACCGAATGATTGAAGAGATTGATTCAGCTGATGGAGAAGAAGCGGAAATGGGATTAGACCAGTTAAAAGAAGCAGTTGATGAAGCTCCAGTTGTAAGATTAGTGAATAATATAATTAATGAGGGGATTAAATTAAGAGCAAGTGATATTCATATTGACCCCCAAGATGAAGAAATTAGAGTTCGCTATCGAGTTGATGGTATTTTGCATACTGAAATGAATATTCCGCGTAATATTCATTCAGCTTTAATATCACGAATTAAGATTATGGCAGATTTAGATATTGCTAAGCGTCGTCTACCCCAAGATGGTAGAATTCAAATGATAGTTGATGATCGAGAAGTTGATTTGCGAATTTCTACTCTACCTACTGTGCGAGGAGAAAAATTAGTAATTAGAGTTTTAGATAAAAATGATTTAATGCTTGATTTAGATAAATTAGGTTTTATACCTGAACATTTAAAAGCATTTCGGGGTATGATTCAACAAGCCCACGGTATGGTTTTAATTACTGGGCCAACTGGGAGCGGGAAGACAACTACTCTTTATTCGGCCTTGAGTTCATTAGATACTGAAACAAGTAATGTTATTACCGTTGAAGATCCAGTCGAATATCGTTTAGAAGGAATTAATCAGGTGCAGATCAGTGAGAAAAAAGGTTTAACTTTTAGTCGGGGTTTACGTTCTATTTTGCGTCAGGATCCTGATATAGTGATGGTAGGAGAGATTAGAGATGAAGAAACTGCTAAGATTGCTATTCATGCTGCTTTAACAGGTCACTTAGTTTTTAGTACTCTGCATACCAATGAGGCGGCAGGGGCAGTTTCCCGCTTAGTAGATATGGGAGTTGAACCATTCTTAGTAGCTTCGGCAGTAAAAGGAGTAGTAGCGCAGCGATTATTAAGAACTCTCTGTCCTGAATGTAAATTAGAAGAAGAACAAGAATTTATGGACCCAGAAATTAAGCGTTATTTAACTCATCAAGATAAAATTAATCTCTATACTAGCGAAGGATGTGCCTATTGTAATGAAACCGGGTATAGAGGGCGAACAGCAATTCATGAAGTTTTAGAGATGACGCCTAAAATACAAAATTTAATTGCTAAAGATACTACTTCAGCGCAAATAAATCAAGCTGCAGCAGAAGAAGGAATGATCAGTATGGAAGAAGTAGGAATTAGAAAAGTTAATCAAGGGATTACTACTTTAGAAGAAGTTATGCGTGTTACTAAAGTCCAGATTACTTAGGAGTGGTGAGTGATGAAGTTAAAGAATATTCTAGAGAAGGCAGTCCGAAGAGAAGCATCTGATATTCATTTAACTGTAGGAGTTGAAGCAACAATTAGAATTAATGGTCGTTTAGAGAAATTGACTAATCAAAAGTTGTCAGTGTCTGATTTGAAGGCAGTGATGACTGAACTATTAGATAAAGATACAAGAGCAGAGTTTGAAGAGGCGGGCGAAGTAGATTTTGCTTATCACTTAGATGATTATCATTTTCGAGTTAATGCTTTTCATCAACAGGGAGACCCGGCCGCAGCTTTACGGATTTTACCTGATCAAATACCACAATTAGCTGACTTAGGTGTACCTAAGGAGTTAAAAGAAGTGGTCAAAAAACCGCGGGGGTTATTTTTAGTAACTGGTCCGACAGGAAGTGGTAAGTCAACTACTCTAGCAGCAATGATTAATCGCGTTAATCAACGTCGAGATAAGCATATTATTACCTTAGAAGATCCAATTGAATATGTACACGAACATCAGAAATCAATTATCAATCAGCGAGAAATAGGTAGAGATACCCAAGGTTTTGCGCCGGGATTACGGGCAGCTTTACGACAGGATCCTGATATTATTTTAGTTGGTGAGATGCGGGATTTAGAGACTATTTCTACAGCTTTAAAGGCGGCTGAAACTGGACATCTTGTTTTGGCTACTCTGCATACTAATGGTGCTTCTGAGACAATAGAACGGATTATTAATGTTTTTCCTCCGCATCAACAGACACAAGTACGGACACAGTTGGCCCTTAGTCTGCAGGGAGTGTTATCACAACAATTATTGCCTACAATAGATGGTCAAGACCGAGTAGTAGCGACAGAAATGTTAGTGATTAATTCAGCAGTGCAGAATCTGATTCGGGAAGGAAAGACACATCAATTAGAGTCAGTGATGCAGACAGGTAAAGATGAAGGAATGCATACTATGGATTATTCCCTTCGTGAATTATATCTACAGGGAGATATTAGACGAAAAGAAGCTATGGCTAAAGCCGATGACGAGAAAATACTAGATAATATGTTATAGATTGAGAGGTGGGAGTGGTGGAAAAGAATTTCCATTATAAAGCCCGAGATCAGCAAGGAGTAGTTTCGGAAGGTACTATTGAAGCAGAAAGTAAAGAGTATGTAGTGCAGAGATTGAAAAAGCAGGGCTATTATATTTCTAATGTGGAAGAAGTAGAAGAAAGATCCGAGATTAGTTTCAGCTTCAACTTCTTTCAAGGAGTAGGGCTAAAGGATTTAGTTTTATTCTCACGGCAATTTGCAACAATGATTAAATCGGGAGTTTCACTAGTGCGGTCTTTGACGATCTTGGCCCGCCAAGTAGGAAATACTACCCTGCAGGAAACCATTGAAAAAGTTCAAGAAGATGTTGAAAGCGGCAGCAGTCTATCAGAGGCAATGGCTGAGCATAGAGATGTTTTTCCGCAGTTATTTATTAGTATGATTGCCGCTGGTGAGACTGGTGGAGTGATGGATGAAGTATTAGAAGAGATGGCAGATCACTTTGAACGTGAAAATGACTTGAAGCAACAAGTTACTTCAGCCATGGCTTATCCAGCAGTGATTACATTAGTTGCTGTATCAGTAGTCTTTTTCTTGATTACAGTAGTGTTACCTAGCTTTGTCGGAATCTTTTCCGGTTTAGATACTAAGTTGCCACTACCAACGAGAGTTTTATTGCAAGTGAGCGATATTATGTCGAACTATTGGTATCTATTGTTTGGTGGAGTAGTGGCTGTGATAGCTAGTATCTACTTTTATTATCAGACAGAAGCTGGTAAGAAACAGATAGATTGGCTACTCTTAAAAACACCCTTGATTGGAGATTTGATTACCAAGATTTCTGTTGCTCGCTTCAGCAGTACCCTAGCGATTTTGTTGACTAGCGGTGTTTCTATCTTAGAAGGATTGGAAGTAGTTAGTAATATTATTTCTAATCAGATTATTTCAGAGAGGATTGCTGAAGCAAAAATAAATGTTAGCGAAGGAAATAGTTTTACTGCTCCCTTAAAACGGGATAATGTTTTTCCACCACTAGTGATTCAAATGATTAAAGTAGGTGAAGAGACTGGTAATTTAGAAGAGATGTTGGATAAAGTATCTGATTTTTATGATCAAGAAGTCGAGTATAAAGTAGAGAGTATGGTCTCCTTGATTGAACCAGCATTGATTTTAGGTTTAGGTCTAGTAGTTGGTAGTATTGTTGCAGCAGTAATGCTGCCGATGTTCAGTATGATGCAGGGTTTTTAGATAGTTTATAGTTGATAGTTAACAATTTACAGTTAAAATTAATTTCAAAATCTTAAAACCTAGCATCCAAAACAAGAACTAAAGAGATAATGCGATTATAATATGTTTATTTTGCAATTGGTGAAATTTGAGATAATTTGGTAATTTTAAAGTGTATCTATAGATTTTAGTATTAAGGTTTTAGGTTTTTGTTGTTAAGGTTTTGATTTTAACTGTCTACTGTAAACTGTCCATTGTGAACTATTAAAAAGGGGGTGCATAGCTGAGCTTTTGCTAAATAGTGGACTTAATTATGTAATATGATCTTAGAATAATGAAAAGAGGATCTGTGGCTTGATTTATAGTTTTTAGATATGCATTTAAAATGGATTATATTGATGTTATTGCTATTTTAAGTTTAATTTTTTAATTCTCCATTGTTAATTATAAATTATCAATTGATGGTGGAAATGCTGAGAAACTATAAATCAAGCTCGGTACGATGGATGTAGTAAGTGATTTAGTAGAGAGTACAAAAAAATAATCAAGAGGTGATCAAAATGTTAAAGAGAATAAGAGAAGGATTCAGTGCAGAAGCTGGTTTTACTTTAATTGAATTGATGTTAGTTGTTGCTGTGTTAGGTATTATTGCTGGAATTGCTGTACCGCAGATTACTGGCGTCCGAAATAGAGCTGCAATGGGTAAGCTAGAATCTACTGCTAATACTATTAGAAATGCTATGGAGCGGGAAAAATCAATGTCAGATACTGGAGTCTATCCTAGTTTAACTGAAGGAGAGCAAACCCTTTCAGATTTAAGCGGTGACCTCACTAATACTGATTTATCTGGTGATGATAGTATTACAGTAACTGTTGATAGTAGTGGTGATGATGCCTACTCAATAACTTTAAGTAGTCCTAATGCTGATAATGATGTTATTGTAGATGATACTGGTATTTCAACTTCAACTAATTAATTTAAATCTCACAGCGGCATGATTATCATGTCGCTCCAATTTCTTTTTAGAAAGGAGTCTACTATTGACAGCAACTTTAGTCTTTATTTTCGGACTGATGATCGGTAGTTTTCTTAATGTAGTCATCTACCGACTACCACAAGAAGAATCAATTGTATTTCCCAGTTCACACTGCCCGGATTGCGGGACTGAACTACAGGCGATTGATTTAATTCCAGTAGTTAGTTTTCTATGGAATAAAGGACACTGCCGTTACTGTGGAAGCAAAATTTCTTATCAATATCCATTAGTGGAGTTATTAACTGCCTTGATATTTATTCTATTATATCATCAATATTATTTGACTATGCAGTTTGTGGTCTATGCTCTTTTAGCCTCTGCTTTAATAGCAGTCAGTATTATTGATTTACAGCACTTAATCATTCCTAATCAAATAACCTATCCTGGGATTATAGTTGCCTTCTTATTGAGTTTTCTCAATCCTGAGATTAGTTATATTAATTCCTTATTAGGAATTCTAGGACCAGCTTTATTGTTGTTTTTAATTGCTGTAGTTAGTAGAGGTGGTTTAGGGATGGGGGATGTAAAATTGATAGCAGTGCTAGGTGGTTTTATAGGTTGGCAGAAGGCTCTTGTAGCTATTTTCATTGGCTCAATCATTGGGTCTATTATTGGATTATATTTGATTGTAGTTAGTGATAAAGGTTTGAAGAGTAAATTACCGTTAGGAGTTTTTCTATCTTTAGGTGGTTTAGTGATGATCTTGTGGGGCCAAGAAATAATTGATTTTTATTGGCAGTTGATCCTTTAATGATTTGGAAACAGTGGATAATTGAGAGTTTACAGTTTTTAGTTGTTAATTATCAATTGTCCATTGTAAATTGATTTATAAAGGAGAGCTGGCGAGTATGAAAAAATGGATTTATAATTGCGAAGCTGGATTTAGCATGATTGAACTGTTAGTAGGAATTTCTATTTTATCGATTGCTCTGGTACCGATTGCTGGTTTTTTTGTTAATAATACTCGGATGGTGAATGATATTGATCAGCAAAGTCAAGCTTTGAACTTGGCTAAGCGGGTCATAGAGGATTTAAAGGGGACTGCTGTTCAAGCTGATAAATTAAATCAGGATTTTACGACGCAGTTAGAAGCGGCTGAAGAGAGTTGGAATCAAAAAACGCCCAAAGATTTGCAGAATGAATTGGATGTGCAAGGACAATATCAAATAGAAGTAACACTTGAAAACCATAGTGGATCTGATTTGAAAGAAGTAACAGTAGAAGTATTTTGGAATTCAAATCAAACAGACCCTCCTAGTGTAAAATTAGAGACCTTATTGGCAAGAAGGTGATAAGATGAAGCAGCAAAATGAGGGTTTTACTTTAATAGAAATTTTAGTTGTACTTAGTATCATGGGGGTTGTAGCTACTGCTGTGACCAACCTCTTTGTGGCGGGATGGAATTCATCACAATATACTCAAGAGCAATTATCATTAAAAACAGAAGAAAGATTTATTCTTAATCGCTTAGAAGACAATATAATGCGTAGTCGAGAAGTTGAAGTTAGAAATAGTGGTTCTGAATTAGTGCTTAAAATAACGACTGATGATGATGCTGAGCCGGAAGAATGTCTGAAATATGCTGTAGAAAAAAACATTTTAAAGATATGGCAGGTAGCTACTACTAACGAAACAAAGAAGATAGGAGAAGATAAATGGCCTGATAATGATCCAGGGAGTAGTTGGGGTTCAGCTGTGAATGTAACACAAAAGATTATAGTTGATACCGAATATAATTATGATTCAGAGATGAATATTCTTGAAATTGATATCGGTTTAACAAAAGATGAAGACTTTACTGAAGCTGACTATAGAGTTAAAGAAATTTTTAATCTGCGGTTATTAGATTAGAGAAAGAGGTGATCACTATGTGGCAGGAAGAAAGGGGGTCAGTCGTAGCTGTTGCCTTAATAGTAATTGCGGCATTTACTACAATTATTGGTGGATTGTCTTCAGTGACTATTAGTGAGATGCGATCAGTTAGATCAGAAATTGAAGAAACCAAAGCTTTTTATGCGGCTGAAGCAGGAATAGAAAAAGCTATTTATGATTTAAAAGAAGATAATTTAGACAGCGGAGACTGGAATAAAGTAGAGAGTAATCACTATGAAATTGCAGATCAAACAATTTCTGCAAGTAGTGGCGTTAATTATAGTGTGACTATTAAAAAGCTAAGTGGAGCAGAAGATGTATATGAAATTTTAGCTACAGGCAACGGAAATGATTTAGAAAAGAAGATAGTAACTCATGTTAAATATAATGATATGTTTACTAAACCTATTACTAGTGGAGGAACTATAAATTCAAGCTTTACTCTTTCAGGTTCTGAAGTTGAAGTTGATGTTTATGATCAGGAAGGTAATAAAACTGATCCTAAAAGTAGAGAAATTTCGGCTGATGAAATTCCTGATTTTAATTTTGATGCTCAGGACCATCAAAATGGTTTAAGTGATAAGTATTTTGCTGATCAAACAGCTTTTGAAAATAGTGATTATTATTCTAGTTCTGGCTGGTGGATATTTAAAAGTGATAAAGTTTCTTTGCCGGCTGGAGAAATGATTTATTTAGATAGTAGTTTATCAATGAGCTATGATGAAATTAGTTCTCCTGACCCTAATAATCCAGCTGTAGTAGTAGTTAATGGTAATTTAGATTTTGGAGAGATTAATAATGATATTGAAAATGTCTATTTTTTAGTTAATGGTAATTATACGGTGGCGGGGGCAGGTTTAGATACTAAGAATACACTTGTTTATACAACGGGCAATATGAACTTTAATTGGGATGTGAATTATAATTATCAGGGAGCCTTAATAAGTAAAGGAGATATGAGTTTGATTGAAAGAAACTTTGCATCTGTAACTTCAACGATCATTTCAGAGTTTCTAGGACTCGACGGATCAAGTATAAGAGCAGAAAAAATTCAGACGGATGTTTTTTCTCATGTTTTAGATAAAAAATCTGGATTAGAACCAGTGATGATTTCATGGGAGGAAAAGTAAGTGAAGTTTAGTGAGGTGAGAAAATGGAAATGATAGAGAGGCTAAAAGAAAAAATAAATAATTTACAGCAAAAAAAAGTAATTGGTCTTGATATTGGTGAACAGAGCATTAAATTAAGCCAAGTAGAAAGAACAGAAGGCTCGATTCAAATAAACAAATTAGCTATTTTGCCCACTCCGCCTGGAATTTTAGACGAAGGGAAATTAATTGGCGTAGAAAAATTAGCTAATCATTTGTCTACTACTTTAGAAGAGAATGAATTTGATGGGACTAAAGTGGTTAGTGCTGTTAGTGGGGAGAATGTAATTACTCGTACAATAGAGATGCCTAATATGCCCAAAGAAGAATTAGATGATACAGTGCAGTGGGAGGCCGAAGAGCAGATTCGTTTATCAGCAGAAGAGGCCTCAATAGATTATGAAATTTTGGATCAGAATCCTGATGGTAGTTATAAATTATTATTGGTGGCAGTTAAAGAAGATTTGATAGAGCAGTATTTAAATTTATTTGAACTTTTAGGTCTTAAAGCATTGGGAATAGAGACTGAGCCTTTAGCTTTAGGACGTTTAAGTACTAATCTGCATATTAATAAAACCTTTTGTATTATTGATATTGGTTTTCAAACTACTGATATTTCAGTATTAAATGAAGGACAATTATTATTTACTCGGACTATTAATATGGGAGGAAAAGATATTACTGAAGATATTGCTGAGGATCGTCATCTGTCCTTTGCTGAAGCTGAAAATTATAAAAAGAATAATAATTTATTTTTGGGTGATCAACCAGCTATAATAATTCGTAATTTAACTACTTCCATTTATCGTTCTTTAGATTATTTTCAAGTAGAATATGAAGAATATGAATTAGAAAAAATATTTTTAACTGGTGGGAGTAGTAAATTATTAGGTTTTTCGGATTATCTAGAAGAGCAAATTGGAGTAGAAGTTGAAGCATTGGAACTAGGTGATCATTTTTACTCTAATTTAGATAATATTAACCAAGACTACTTACAGCAGGTATTCCCTCAGATGTTAGTGAGTATTGGGCTGGCTTTAAGGTGGGAGAAAGCAAATGATTGATTTAATTCCCAAAAAATATTATGAAGAACGAAGCGTTAAATTAGACAAATTGGGTTTAGTAATTGCTGCTTTGATAATTATAGTTTTAATTTCTTTGGCAGGAGTAAATTATTTGAGATTAATGGTAAAACAGAATGCTTTAGCAAAGAAAGTTCAGATTGCTAGAGAGCAATTACAGCAAGTGCGGAATAAAACTACGGAAGTTTTAAAACTTAAACAAGATTCTAAAAAGATAAAATCTCAATTAGAAGAGAAACAGGCAGTGATGGGCAGCAGAGTAAATTGGGGATTGGTATTAGAGGATTTAAGAGAGATATTGCCCGAAACTAGTTGGCTAGTACAGTATCAAATTAACGAAAATAATGAATTTAAATTAAGTGGCTATGCTTTAGAACAGAATGATTTAGAAGTAGTTATTAATCGGCTTAAAAAATCTAAGTATTTTAGTGATATATATGTTGAATTGACTAATCAAACCCAATTTTCTCAATCTGGGTACCCTACACGAGTTGTTCTTCAATATCAGTTAAGTGGACAAGTTGTAGTTAAAGGGGGAGAATGACATGGATTTTTGGCAAAAGCGGACAAAACGGGAAAAAATCATAATGGTTCTAATTGTAACAGTAGTGCTCCCAGTAGCTTTTTATTTTTATTTATATCAACCGTTACAGCAAGATATTCAAGCTAAAGAAGAAAGATTGAGTCAACTTCAATCTGACTTTGAAGTTGAGAAAAATTTAGCAGTCCAAAAGCCACAATTAGAAGCAGAATTTAGAAAAATTCAAAGACAATTAACTAATAATAATCAGTTAGTGACTAGAGAAACTCTATCAGAATTAATAATTAATTTAAATAGATTAGCAGAAACTAATAACTTAAAATTACTAGTTTTTAAACCTCAAGAGAGAAAAGAAGTTAAGTCTTATGTTAAATATCCAGTTACTTTACAGTTAGGAGGTAGTTATCAGAATATGCTAACCTACCTAGAGGATATTTCTCAACTGGATTATTTGATGCGAGTTGAAAAAGTTGCTTTTTCTTCTGCGGCTAAAGAAAAATCAGATAACTCACCTTTAACTATGGGAATTAAAGTCGTTGGATATAATATAACTGAGAGTAGTAAGGGGGATTAAAATGGACTTTAAAAGTATTTTTTCTTCCCGATTAATGCCGCAGCTGTTCCTATATTTAATAATTGGACTAGTAATCATTGCAGGAATAATAGTTCTAACTTATGAAATCATGGATATAGTTAAACTGCAGCAAAGTGTAAGTCAATATGAGCAAAATATAGAGCAGAGAGTTGTGGCACTTAATAAACACTTAGAGTCAGATAATAAAGGTAGCATGGGGCAGGAGGAAGAAGAGTCAGGAACTAAAGATGCAGTAATGAATCTTGCGCAGTTAGAAGAGTCAGGAGCAATTGACCCATTCCAACCACGTTTAGAGAAAGAAAAAAGTAATCAAACTCAAAATAAAGGAAATGATGTTGATAATTCTAAAACTACAGATCAAAATAACCAGGAAAAGATCAGACCTATTGGGATTAAATTAGTAGGTTTGCTAGTAAATCCTAAAGTAAGAATAGCAATTTTGAAAATGAAAGATGGTCACAATGAAATGGTTCATGAAGGAGAGATGATCAATAATTTCGTAGTGAAGAAAATTATGCCTGAGCGGGTGATTATTATGCCGGTTGTTAAAAATAAAACATCTGAAATAGAAAGATTAGCTCAAGAGTTTGTACTTAAGCTGGGGGGTGAAGACAATTAAGCAGCAACAGAAGTTTTCAATTTTAGTAATCATATGTGGATTATTGTTAGGAATATTTGTCACTGGAGTAGTATCTGCTGCAGAGAAAGATTTTAGTCACCAGCAGATTAAGAATGAAATCAAATTTAATGGTGTAGCTTTAAAAGAAGCTCTTCGTTCTTTAGCTGAAATGGCAGAATTGAATGTTATTACTGATGATAGCACTGTTAAAGGTGAAGTTACAGCTCAGTTAAAAAATGTTTCAGTAGTTAAGGCTTTTAAATTATTAGTTAAAAGTCGCGGTTTAGATTATAAAATTATTGAAGATACAATTATTATTGGCACCACAGAAAAATTAGAAGAAGGATTTGGTGAACAAGTTACTAAGGTTTATAAATTAAATAATGCTGACCCTGAAAAAGTAAAGAATAATCTTAGTTTATTAGTAGAGCAAGACAAAATACAGATTAATCAACGCAGTAATCAGCTGATGATTCAGACCTATAAAAGTAAATTACCTGAACTTGAGGCTGCTATAGAACAATTAGATCATCCGCGCAAACAAGTCGTTATTCAGGTGCGCTTAGAAGAAATATCTAAAGGTGATTTAGAAGAGTTAGGAATTGACTGGAGTTTTAGTAATTTGAAGATTGATGCTGACCAAGAGAGCGAAGGAACAGGGACAACTGGCGGAACAGATAATGAAGATGGTGAGGAAAGTACTAGTTCAACTCTTGAAGTTGGTAATGTTAGTTTGGATTATGAAAGTGTTTTAAATTTATTAGCTCAAAATAATCAATCTTCTACTTTAGCTAATCCACGTTTAACAACAGTAGATGGAGAAACAGCAACTATTAATATTGGAGAATCGATTCCGATTGTTAAAGAATCAGATGAGAATACTGAAGTTGAGTTTAAAGATGTAGGAATTAATTTAGAGATCACACCAAGGATCACTAAAGAAGATGAAGTGTATATTGAGGTGAGTCCTGAAGTTAGTGTAGTTAAGGAGTATTTAGAAGCGGGAGATACTAAATATCCAGTGATTGGGACTCGTAAAGCAGAAACTAGTGTGCGCATTAAACATGGTCAGACTATAGCACTTGGAGGATTAATTAAAGAAGAAGATGTAGAAAAAATGTCTAAAGTGCCTTTTTTAGGTGATTTACCAATTCTAGGGGAATTGTTTAAGAGCAAAATGCAAGATACGCAAAAGCAAGAATTAATAATCTTTCTTACTCCTAGGATAATTGATGAGCAAAGACAAACAAGGATTGAAGCGAGAGAGAAAAAAGATGGTATTGTTTTTGCCTCTTATCAGGTTCAGAAAAAGGATACAATCTGGCAGATAAGCCAGTGGTTTAATGTATCGTTTTTTGAAATTATTAGTCATAATGATGAAACAATGATTGAAAATTTAAAACCTGGTGCTAAGTTAAAAATCCCTGTGCCTGTTTCGCATTATTACGAAGTTAAAACAGGGGACACTTTAGAGAAGATAGCTCGAAAGTATAATCTTAGAGTAGAAGTTATTAAAAGAATTAATAATATAAAATCGCTAGAGAATGTAGAAAGTTTAATCTTGCCCACTGCAGTTGATGTTGCAGATCGTATTAAACAATAAAAAAAGAGAGACTGATTATAAAAACAATCCCATAGGGGTTGTTTTTGTTTTTTGCAAATTAATGCAGGTTAATTATTAATAGAATATAAGTATAAATATATGATTCTACAATTTTTAAAATTAAAGGGGGGGGAGAAGAGATTGAAGTATAAAAAAAGTTATTTTATCTTATTGTTGTTGCTGTTAGTGTTATTAATATGCACTTCATTGGCTAATGCTCGCTCTAACTCCCCAGTAACTGTTTTTATTATAGATACTAAAGTAGATTTTGCTTTTGTTGAAAATTTAGCAATGGATGGTCAAATCAATCATGGCAGTGTGGTAGGAAGAATTATTTATCAAGAAGTGCCTGAGGTTAATTTGCGTTCTTATAGTGTAGAAGAGGAGGGGAGCATTAATGAGCAACTTTATTATGATGCTTTAAGAAAAATTGCTAGTTATAATAAAGAATATCCTAATCAAAGAATAATAGTTAATATTAGTTTAGGTTTTTCTAAGGCAGGCGATAAACATAAAACTTTGATTAATGATTTAGTTAATCGAGGAGTAATAGTTATTGCAGCCGGAGGTAATGAAAGTTCTGAGCAAGCAATTTATCCGGCGGGCTTTAAAGGAACAGTTGCTGTAGGAAATGCTACTGCTGATGCTAAAGCAGCTAGTTCTAATTATGGAGACTTTATTGATTTGTGCGCTCCAGGTAGTGTTAAATATATCTCTAGATTATATCTTCCCCAGGGGGTCACAGTTAAAAGTTTTAAAGCAGTAGGGACATCTTTTTCAGCGCCGCGAGTAGTAGCTTTATTGGCTAAGTTATTGACTCTGCAGCCTAATTTGTCAGGCCAGCGTGGTCTGGATTTGATTTTAAATAATACAGATGTGATTGATGATCCGAAATATGAGCAGGGATTATTAGGGACTGGGGTGATTAATGTTGACCGCACTTTGGCCCAGGTAGATCCTTATTATTATTTTAAAGCTTATGGAATCAATGTTTTATGGGGCTTAGTATTTATTATTTTATCAATTTATTGGTTCAATAAATATCAAATTGGGGGATTGTTTTTAACTATATTATTTTTCTTAGTAGTATTTCCTGTAGCTTTTTTATTACAAGAATTACTATTAGTGGATGGGCAAAATTTATGGTATGCTTATAAGCAATTAGAAGTTGTTGATTATCTTTATTTAATGCTAGTTCCAGTAGTGATATTAAAAATTACTAGTTGGCAGTCTAAGTTTGTACTAGTTAACTATTTATTAGGATTATTACTGTTAGCTTTAAACATTGATTTGCCAAATATTTTCTCTTGTTCTACTACAATGTATTTAAGAAGTGGTCTTGGATTAATAACTTTATTATTTTGGGGAGGAGAAAGATTGAGAATTTATCAAGCAAAATATGTTATCATTAATATCTTTATTGTCTAGTTCTTCCCAAAAAACGTTTAATATAGCTAAAAGAAAATTGCAAGCTAATAATTATTCTTTACGAGTATTAATTAGAAAGATGAGGCAAAACGGAATTAGATTCGTTCTTATTAAAAGAGTTGTTTTAGATGTAAATGATGATATGATAGTAGAAAAATTGCTAAATATTTTAAAAGAAGATGATCTCTTAATTGAAGATACAATAATTAATTTACTGAGTGAAATACAAACTGAAAAATTATTAAAGCGAATAAAACCAAAATTAAAAACAGAGAACCCTCGCTTACAAAATGCACTATTAAAATTATTAGAAAAAATCAATTTTGCTGATCAAGAATTAATAGATATTGTAATTAATATTTTATTTTCTACTAATGATATGTGGTTGGGTTATCAATCTTTAGTAACCTTAAAATCTATCTATCCTAATAATAAAAAATTAAAAGAAATCATTAAACCGTTAACTACTGATGATCGTGATTTAGTGCAGTTAGAAGCTAAAAAAATATTAATTGAAGTAAAGTCTAAAAAACCAACTTAATTAATTTTTATTTAAAGGCTATATTATCTAGTAGATAATATGGCTTTTTTTATTTTTTGACAGTAAATTAATTAAATGAAAAGTCCAATATTTTAATTCGCTATTATTTGACAAAATAAAAAAGCTATGTTATATTTTATTGTAACAAATGATAAAAGTTAATCACAATTGTGCGAAAGAAAAAAAGAGTAAAAATAATCAGATGTTATGTAATTGAATTTTCATTATGCAAATTTTATTATACTAAAATAATACCCGAGGTGATACTAATGAAAAAAGATACAGTGGTAATTCCAAATGAAACAGGACTTCATGCACGACCGGCTTCGATGTTAGTAGATGAGGCAAGCAGTTATGAGTCAGAGGTTAAGATTGAATATGAGGGTCAAGAAGTAAATGCAAAAAGTATTATGGGAGTTATGAGTCTAGGAATTAGTCAAGACGCAGAAATTGTTGTCCAAGCTGATGGTCAAGATGAAAAAGAGGCTGTAGCAGCAATTGTAGAATTAGTATCAGAGGGCTTTGGTGAAGAATAAAAAAAGGGGGGGTTGAAATGAGTCAAGAATTAACAGGGGTAGCAGCTTCCCCAGGTGTAGCTAGTGCAGAAGTGTTGGTTTTAGAAGGTGAAGTAGAATATGAAGAGAGAACTATTGAGGATACTGCCGGAGAAAAAAAACGGCTAAAAGATGCAATTGCCAAATCTAAAAAGCAATTAGAAAAGATTAAAGCTAAAGTTAAACGTGAAATCGGAGACCAGAAAGCACAGATTTTTGCGGCACATTTAAAAGCAGTGGAAGATCCGGAATTAATCAAGGCAGTTGAAACGAAGATTGATCAAGAGCAAATCAATGCTGAAGCTGGTGTTGACCAAGCGATTGAAGAATTTGCTTCTAGGCTAGAAGCTCTAGATAATGAATATATGCAAGAGAGAGCAGGCGACTTCCGAGATGTAGGAAGTAGAATTTTAAAAAATTTGCTGGGCTTAAATACAGTTTCATTAGCTGAGTTAGATAAAGAAGTAATCTTGGTTGCGCGAGACTTAGCTCCATCTGATACAGCTCAAATAGATAAAGAATTAGTTCAGGGTTTTGCTACAGCAGTAGGCAGTAGAACCTCTCATACTGCTATTATGGCTCGTTCGATGGAGATCCCAGCTGTAGTAGGAGCAACTGGTATTTTAGATGATATCGAAACTGGCGATCAGATGATAGTTGATGGTCTAGATGGGACTGTAATTGTTAATCCAAGTGATGCAGAACTAGCTGAATATGAAGAAAAGGCAGAAGAATATGCCCAGAGAAAGAAAAGATTAGCTGAGCTAAAAGAATTACCAGCGGAAACTACTGACGGACATCAGGTAGAATTAGTAGCAAATATTGGTACTCCAGCTGATATACCTGGCGCCCAAGATAATGGAGCGGAAGGCATTGGCTTATACCGCAGTGAGTTCTTGTATATGGACCGCGATTCTTTACCGACGGAAGAAGAACAGTTTGAGGCTTACAAAGAAGTAGCGGAAAAGATAGATGGTCCAATCGTGATTAGAACTATGGATATCGGCGGCGATAAGGAACTGCCGTATTTAGATATGCCAGAAGAGATGAATCCCTTTTTAGGTTATCGAGCAATTCGGATGTGTTTGGATAAGCCGGAGATCTTCAAGGTACAATTACGAGCTATTTTAAGAGCAAGTGCTTACGGCCAAGTGAAGATTATGTATCCGATGATTTCTGCAGTTGAACAGTTGCGAGAAGCGAATCAGATTTTAGCAGAAGTAAAAGAAGAACTACGCGAAGAAAACATTGCATTTGATGAAGACCTAGAAGTAGGAATGATGATTGAAGTTCCTGCCGCAGCAATGGTTGCAGATATCTTAGCTAAAGAAGCGGACTTCTTTAGTATTGGTACAAATGACTTAATCCAGTATACTACTGCCACAGATAGAATGAATGAACAGATTGCAGACTTATATCAGCCGTTCCATCCAGCTTTATTGAGAATGATCAAACGGGTAGTAGATGCAGCACATGAAGAAGGCAAATGGGCTGGTATGTGTGGAGAAATGGCAGGAGATAAAAGATTGGCCCCATTCTTATTAGGAGTAGGTTTAGATGAATTTAGTATGAGTGCTGTTTCAATCCCGGAAGTAAAAGATCAAATCAGAAATATGAGTTTAGAGGAAGCAGAAGAGCTAGCTGAAGAAGCTCTAAGCTGTGAAACGGCTCAAGAAGTAAGAGAAGTTTTAAGTAATTAATTTTTGTAAAAAATCAGGGAGGGGATAAATTGTTTGCTAAGATAAAAGATATTTCGCTACAATCTAAGTTAAAAATAGGCTTAACAATTGTGCAGCTAAGTAGTTTTATTATTATTTTACTGTTAAGTAGTATAGTAATCAGCCAGATAACTCCTCAAGCAAGTGAAAGTCTTTTAGTCTGGATAGGTGTTATTTTATTTATAGCTCTGACTATGGTTGAGATCATAGTAATGATAGCACTAGATAAATTAGTATTTAATCCCCTCGCAGAGATTTTAGCAGTAACTGAGCAAATAGCTGATGGTGATTTGAGTAATCAAATTGAAGTTGAGCGTGATGATCAGTTTGGTACTTTGGCTCAAAATATAAATACTATGTTAGCTGGATTTCAAGGTATGATTACAAGTGTTACTCAAACTGGAGAAAGATCAGAAGCTGTTAGCAATGAGTTAAATAATTCTAGCCAAAGAACTGCTAGTGCTTTAGAAGAAATTTCAGCTTCAATTCAAAATTTATTAGATGTAGTAGAACTTGTAGATGATAATTCGCAATCTATGGCGCAAAATGCAGAAGAAGTGAAAAACTTAGCGCAGGATGGCTTAGAACAAATGAAAGATACGCAAACTAAGATGAATCAGATTGCTAAGACTTCTGAAGATTCAATTGAGATAATTTATGAGTTGCAGGATGCTTCTGAAGAAATAGATAAGATTATAAATGTAATCTCTGATATAGCAGAGCAGACCAACCTATTAGCCTTAAATGCTTCTATCGAAGCAGCCAGAGCAAGTGGTGCTAAGGAGGGTTCTGGAAACCGGAGGAGCGAAGCAGGTCATGGTTTTGCAGTAGTGGCTGAAGAAATAAAAGAATTATCAGAAGAGACCCAAAATTCAATTGATAATATAAAAAAGATCATTGATAAATTAACTGTACGGACAGAGAATGCAGTAGAAACTATTCAAAAGAATAAAATTAATATTGATGCGGGAGTAGAAGTAGCAAATCAAACTGAAAATTATTTCCAAGAAATAGTGAGGAGAATTGAAGAAGTAAATGATGAAGTGCAGCAAGTAGCAGAGCATAGTCAAGAATTAGTAGCAGGAAGCCAAGAGATTTCTGAGGCAACTGCAGAACAGAATGAGGCGATGGATAAGATTACAGATTCTAGTCAGAAACTAAATAATATGGCAGAACAATTAAATACTTTAGTTAGTCAATTTCAATCTTAATAAGTAAGTAATTGGATATAAGTAGGTTCCTAAAATTTTTCTCTCCCCCTTAAAGAGAAGTAGTTAGGAATTCTACTTATGATCCAATTGCAGTATAAGTAGAATTCCTTTTTATAATTAAATAATTCATAACTTAATTATGAGCTATTTATGGAATCATACTAATCAAAAAATAAGTAATATTTTGTCGATAAATATTGACAAATTAAATTTTATGTGATATATTTTAAATGTGTGAACAATTGATATATAACTTACACATTTGTGCAAAGGCATTTTAATAATTCTTATAACTAATAATTTGATTTTAAGAAATAAGATAAATCACAACTTGAGATCTATTATAATTATTTATAAGCTACTGACATTTATCAGGGACAAGTTTATAACTTTAATAACATCCATTAATAGATATTTACTTTATAATTCTACTAAATATTATTGATTGAAAATTTTGATTTGCTTAGAAGTAAGTATCTGATGATGGGTGTTTTTTATTAAAATCAGGAGGAGGGGGAACATATGATATTAAAACTACTGTTTGCTGTTGGTGGAGTTTGGATTTTACAATTAGCTTTTGGCTATTTTCAAATAAAGAATTTCAATGAACATTATAAAAGATTAATGCAATTAGGTAGAGTAGTGGTGGGGAGAAAAAAAGGAAGAATTACTCCTGGAGCTGTAGTAATGTTCGCCATAGACGAAGATGATAAAATTATTAAGGGAGAAAAAATGAAGGGGTTTTCAGTTTTAGCTCGCATGAAAACTATAAACTCTGTTAAAGGATTAGATGTGTTTACTTTAGACCAGAGAGAAGTATTTGAAGAGTTTAGTAAAGCAACAAAAAAAGCAATTGAAAATGCGATAGAAAATGGTCAAATGGAGTGCGAAGAACAAACTTGTTCTTGATAAACTAAAGTTAAAAAATTAATTTAAATAAATTGAAGAATCTTCAAATTGAGGAGGTGAGTAAAAAAGGATTTAAAAGTAACTTCAAGTTAAGAAAAGTTTTATGTCAAGGATCGAAATCAAAAAGGGGGGTTATTTCGAATGGATATTTTAGTTAATTTAGCAAATGGCTTTATGGGAATGTTTGAAAAAGGTGGTTCCATTTTTGTTAATTGGGTTTCAGGCTTTGTTCCTACTATTATTGCCCTGTTAGTAGCAATGAATGCTATAATTAAATTTGTAGGGCAAGATAGAGTAGAAAGATTTATGAAGAAGTGTACCTCTAATGTGTTTTCAAGATATATTTTATTACCAGTATTAGGGACTTTCTTCTTTATGAATCCGATGACTTTATCATTAGGTAAATTTTTACCAGAAAAACGTAAACCTGCTTATTATGCAGCAGCTTCATTTTCGTGTCATACGATGAATGGATTGTTCCCACATGTTAATCCAGGTGAATTATTTGTGTTTCTTGGTATAGCTAAAGGAATTCAAGATTTAGGATTAGCTAAGGCTCCTTTTGCTTTAAGATATTTCTTAATTGGTATCTTAATCAACTTCTTAAGAGGAGTAATTACTGAGATGACAACAGCTTATGTTGAAAAGCAGCAGGGTATCAAATTGGCTGAAACATTTAGCGGAGAAAATAAACGAGTAAGTTCTAATGCATAATTGCTATAAAAACAAAGGGGGGATAATAGATGTCAGATTATAATGCAGTTAAGATAAGTGCTGGTTCTGGAGGCTTTGGAGGACCATTAGTAGTTAAACCCACAGAACAAAGAAATAAAGTTGTTAATATTACTGGAGGGCCAATGAGTTCAGTTGCAGAAAAAATTGCTGATTTAACTGGTGCAGAGTTAGTAAATGGTTTTGAAACTAAAGTGCCTGATGAAGAAACAGCTTGTGTAGTAATTGATTGTGGTGGTACACTTAGATGTGGAATATATCCACAAAAGGATATTCCTACAATAAACCTCAAAGATACAGGTCCTAGTGGACCATTATCAGAGCATATTACAGAAGACATTTATGTTTCAGGTGTTAAAGAGAAAAATATAGAGGTTCAAGAAGGAGAAGTATCAGAAGAAACAAGAGCTGGTAGTACTGACAGTAATACTGAACAGCAGCAATCTAAATATGAAAGTGGCAAAAAAGTAAGTGAACAAAGAAGTAATGGAGGAATTTTAACTAAAGTTGGACAAGGAATGGGAGATATAGTTGGTGTTCTTTATCAGTGTGGTCGTGATACAATTGACACTGTGATCAATACTATCTTACCATTTATGGCTTTTGTTACTATGTTAATTGGAATTATTTTAAAGAGTGGATTAGGTGAATGGGTTGGTCATACATTTGCTCCAATTGCAAGTTCAGTGCCAGGTTTATTACTTATATCCGCGATTTGTTCTTTCCCAGTTTTATCACCATTCTTAGGTCCGGGAGCTGTTATTGCCCAAGTTGTAGGGAGTATTATTGGGGTTGAAATTGCAAAGGGTAATATTCCGCCACAATTGGCATTACCAGCAGTATTTGCAATAAACTCTCAAGCAGCATGTGACTTTATTCCAGTCGGATTAGGTCTTGCTGAGGCAGACCCAAAAACTGTAGAGGTCGGAGTTCCAGCAGTTCTTTATTCTCGATTTATAATGGATCCTACAAGTGTATTTTTAGCTTGGCTAGCTAGTTTTGGACTTTATGCAGGGTAAAAAGAAACAGACCTTGGTTAATCCCACAATTAACCAAGGTCCTCCTCATAGAGCTAATCATTTATTAAATTTAATGCTACAACTTAATTATAGCACATCACTATATTATAGTCAATTTGATATGTTATTGTTATCACAAACTAGAGGGGGATTATGAAAATGGAAAAAATTTATGAAACAAACATTACAGATTTAGGTGATAGATACCAAGAGTTTCTAACTAGTCAGGGAATGGTAGTTTTATTTAAAGATAATGCTCCAGATGAATTAAAAGAATATTGCATTTTACATCAAAAAAATAATTTATCTGAAGAGATAGAAACTGGAGATATTTTAAGAATGGGAGGAAAAGAGTATAAAATTACTGCTGTAGGTGATGTAGTTAATGGAAATTTGGATAAATTAGGACATATTACTCTAAAATTTGATGGCAATGATACAGCAGAAATGAAGGGCAGTCTTCATTTAGAAGAAGAAGAAGTACCTAGTGTTAATATCGGAGAAAAAATTGTAGTGTTTAAAGAGTAATTAAATAGTAAATTAATTTACCTTAAAAGAATTACAATAATTTTAATAAGAGGGTGATAATAATGACTGATAATTGGCTTAATTTAGAAGATGAGGTTGTAATTGTAACTGGAGGAGCTTCAGGAATTGGTAAAGAGATAGCTAATAATTTTGCTAAATTAGGAAGTTATATAGTTATTGCTGATATAGATGAAGCAGGGAAAAAAGTAGTTGAACAGTTACCAGGTGATACTGATAAACATGCATATTTTAAAACTAATGTTACTAATAAAGCTCATATTGAAAGTATGGTGGATAAAACAATTGAAAAATATGGACAAATAGATGTTTTAATTAATAATGCAGGTATTAATGTGCCGCGATTATTAGTCGACCCTGATAATCCTAAAGGAAAATATGAATTAGATGAAGAAGAATTTAATAAAATGGTTGCGATTAATCAAAAAGGAGCTGTTTTTGCTGCCCAAGCTGTTGCTAGAGAAATGGTTAAAAATCAAAAGGGAGTTATCGTTAATGTTGATTCTGAATGTGGCTTGGAAGGGTCAGAAGGACAAAGTTGTTATGCATCTACTAAAGCAGCTCTCTATTCTTTTACTAGATCTTGGGCTAAAGAGCTTGGTGAGCATGGTGTTAGAGTAGTAGGATTAGCTCCTGGAATTATGGAAGATACAGGTTTAAGGACATTAGACTATGAAAAGTCTTTGTCCTATACAAGAGATATGACAGTGGATGAACTAAGAGAAGGCTATAAGAATGTTTCAGTGCCCCTAGGTCGGGAAGGAAAGTTAGAAGAAGTAGCAGATCTAGCTTGTTTTTTAGCTTCCGAAAGAGCAAGTTATATTCATGGAACTACTTATAATATTTCTGGAGGTAAATCACGAGGTTAATTTGATTATGATTAAGAATTCAAGTAGGCACTAGATCTAGTGCCTACTTGAATAATTTATTTATTCTTAGTGTAATTTAGCAAGGGAAGGAGGGATAAATTAGCAAAGCTAAATCTTATTATCAATAGAGGAGGGATAATTGTGAGTGAATTAGATGAATCAAGAATTTTAGTCAAAATAGCACAAATGTATTATGAAGATGAAATGAATCAGAGTGAAATTTCTAGAAAATTAGGAGTTCATAGAACTACTGTAAGTCGTCTTCTGAAAAAAGCTAGAGAAGATGGGATTGTTCAAATTAAGATTAATAGTGATCATAATCAATTTATTAAATTAGAAAGAAAATTAGAAGTTAATTTTGGTCTTAAGGAAGCGCGAGTAGTTAGATCAAGTTCTGGAGAAAAAGAAGAAATAATTAAGCAAAGATTAGGAAAAGCAGGTTCTGGTGTACTTAATCGGATTATTAAAAATGATATTACAGTTGGTTTTGCGTGGGGGACTACTTTAGCAGCATTAGCAAATCAATTACTAGATTATGATTGTAAGAGTGCTTCAGCTATTATAACCCCTTTAGTAGGCGCGCCAGGGGATATGAAAAATGAATATCATGTTAATACAATAGTTTCTAAAGTTGCTACAGCTTTTAATGCTAAAAGTCGACAACTTTGTGTGCCAGCTATCACTTCGAAAAAAGAAACTAAAGAAGCTATTGTTAAAGATGATAATATCAAGGAAATATTAGGATTATGGGATGAGCTTGATATAGCAGTAGTGGGAATTGGAGCCCCTATAAAATCTTCTAATATGGTTTGGACAGGTTATTTTGATAATCAAGAAATAGAGTGTTTGGCTAAAAAAGATGCAGTTGGCGATATTGCATCACGATTTTATGATATTAATGGAGAAGTGATTGAGTCATATTTCAGTGAAAGAACAATTGCAATTAAATTAGAAAAATTAAGAAATTTAGATTATTCTATTGGGATTGCAAGTTCTACAGAAAAAGTCCCTTCAATTTTAGGTGCTTTACGTGGTGGGTTTATTAATGTATTAATTACAGATGAAATAACTGCTCGCCAAATCATAGAGAAAGATAACGAAAATTAATAAAATTTTGATTAAGAATATTGATAAGGGGTTTTTTAAAATGGGGAAACAGCAAAAATTAAAATCTAATAAAATAAAAAGTAATGCAAAAGAGGTTTTAGAAATTGAATCTCAAGCCATTAAAAATCTAACTCGTTCAGTTAATGATCAGTTTGTAGCTGTAGTTAAAGAAATATTGAATTGTTCTGGTAGAACTATTATGACGGGGATGGGAAAATCAGGAGTAATTGCTAAAAAATTAGCTGCTACTTTAGCTAGTACTGGTACTCCGGGCTTTTTTCTTCATCCTGCTGAAGCCATTCATGGAGATTTAGGGATGGTAACTGATAGTGATATTGTTATTGCCTTATCAAATAGTGGGGAAAGTGAAGAAATAATTGAGATTCTGCCTTATATTAAGCGGATTGGTGCTAAGATTGTAGCTATGACTGGTAATCAAGAATCTACTTTAGCAGAGAATGCTAACTATGTTTTGAATATTTCTGTAACTCAAGAAGCTTGTCCGCTGGATTTAGCCCCTACTGCTAGTACAACAGCGGCTTTAGCTTTTGGTGATGCTTTAGCAGTGGCTTTATTAGAAGCTCGAAATTTTCAGCCAGAAGATTTTGCTTTATATCATCCAGGCGGTAGTTTAGGGAAAAAATTATTATTGACTGTTGAAGAAATTTTAGATGTGAGAAATCAAAATCCGGTAGTCAATAAAGATAATTCCTTAAAACAAGCCTTATTTAAGATGACTAAAACTAAAATGGGAGCAGTAAATATTGTTAATGATGATGATGTTTTAGTAGGGATTATTACTGATGGGGATATTAGACGAAAATTAGAAAATTGTAATATTGACTTAAAAAATATGACAGCAAAAGCAATTATGACTAAAAATCCAATCACCATTACAATTGATAAATTAGCAGCTGAAGCAGTAAAAATTATGGAAGATAAAGAAATCAATGATCTTCCAGTTGTAGATGGAGATAAGATTCCTTTGGGAATGATTAATTTTCAAGATTTATTACAGGCGGGAGTTATATAAAAAATGTTAGGAGGAAAAGACATGTTATATTTATTAGATACTGCTGAATTATCAGAGATCAAAAGATGTTTAGATTTATATCCTATAGCAGGAGTAACTACTAATCCTTCAATTATTGCTCAAGAAAATAGACCATATTTAGAATTACTAAAAGAAATTAAAGACGTTTTAGGCTCAGAGAAAATGTTATATGTTCAAGTTTTAGCTCAAAAATCTAATAAAATGATTGTAGAAGCTAAACATTTAAAAGAGGAATTAGGTGCAAATACATACATAAAAATACCGGTGATCTCAGAAGGAATTAAAGCAATAAAAACACTTAATAAAATAGGAATAAAAACTACTGCTACAGCTGTATTTACTCCTCAACAAGCGGTTATGGCTGCTAGAGCAGGTGCAGACTTTGTAGCTCCTTATGTTAATCGGATAGATAATATTTCAGCTAAAGGAGTACGAGTGGTTTCAGAAATTGTAAAAAACTTTAGAATTCACAATTTAGATAGCCAAGTGATTTCTGCCAGTTTTAGAAATGTAGAACAAATTAATAATTGTTGTTTAGCAGGGAGTGATGCTATTACAGCTAATCCTGAACTTATAGAAAAATTATTAACTCATCCGATGACTGATGAAGGAGTAAGAAATTTTGTATCTGATTGGGAAGCAGTATATAATAGGAAAGAACTAATAAAGTAATTGTTTAATGTTTTTTGAAAAATAGTGTGATAATTAAGCTAGAGTGTGATATAATTATTTATTGAAGTCTAAAGTGTAAAATTATTCTAATACATAAAATTGTTATTAACAAACAAGGGGGAATTTTAAATGACTAAAAGATATGAAGATGCCGAGTGGAAAGAGTCAATGAGAGTGAAACTTGATGTTAACAATATGTTCGCAGACAAAGTTGGAGAAGAACACGGCTATACTAGAGAAGATGTTGATGCTCTGCAGGATAAGGTTACTGCAGGTCATAAAAACCTTTTAGAAGCTAAAGAAGCTGGTGAATTAGATTGGATGAAATTGCCTGAGACTCATAAAGAAATTGCACAAGAAATTAAAGAATTTGCGGAAGAAAATCGGGACAAGTATGATAACTTTGTTGTTTTAGGAATTGGAGGTTCTGCTTTAGGAAATATTGCAGTGCAGACTGCTCTAAATGACCCGTATTATAATCTAAAAGAAGAAGCTAGGGATGGATGCCCACGATTATTTGTGCCTGATAATGTTGATCCTACTAGATTGAAGTCTTTATTAGACGAATTAGATTTAGAAAGAACTATATTTAATGTGATTTCTAAATCTGGTACAACAGCTGAACCAATGAGTCAATTTTTAACTGCTCGAGAAAAAGTAGCAGAAGAATTAGGTGCAGATTCAGTTAGTGACCATTTTGTTGCTGTGACAAGTAAAGATTCAGGTAAATTAATTGAAATTGCTGAAAGAGAAGGTATTAAAACTTATTATGTACCAGATACTGTTGGAGGTAGATTTTCTGTATTAAGTCCAGTTGGTTTAGTTTCTTCTGCTTTTGTAGGAATTGATATTGAAGAATTATTAGCTGGTGCTGGATATATGGCTGATTTATGTGATACTGATGATTTATGGTCTAACCCAGCTTATTTAAATTCTGTTTTACAGTATTTAGCTGACCAAGATGGTAAGCCAATGTCAGTAATGATGCCTTATGCTCATGTACTAAAAGATGTAGCGGATTGGTATCGCCAGTTATGGGCTGAATCTTTAGGGAAAGAATTTGATAAAGAAGGAAATGTAGTTAATGTAGGTCCAACTCCAATTAAAGCTTTAGGTGCTACTGACCAGCATTCTCAAGCTCAACTGTATATGGAAGGACCTTATGATAAAGTTGTTATTTTCCTTGAAGTTGAAAACTTCAGAGGAAATTTAGAAATTGGAACTGCATATGAAGATATTGATGGAATTTCTTATCTTTGTGGACACAGCTTTGATGAATTAATTACAACTGAAAAGAAAGCTACAGAATTAGCTTTAACTAAAAATAATCGTTTAAACTGTACTGTTAAATTCCCAGAAGTAAATGCCTTTACTTTAGGTCAATTTATCTTCTTATTTGAATTACAAACTGCTATGAGCGGTGAGTTATATAATATTAATGCCTTTAATCAACCAGGTGTAGAGTTAGGTAAAAATTATGCTTATGGTGTTTTAGGTAGAGATGGATATGCTGATATGAAAGAAGAATTTGATTCTCGTCCAGAGAAGGATGAGGACTTAATCCTATAGATTTAGATTTGGCTCACCAATTGTGGTGGGCCTTTTTTATTTTTTGCCTTTGTTATAATTTACAAAGAGGGTTTGCGGTGAAAGTATTTAATAGTATCTATATAAAACTTCACAAAAGTGAAGCTTTATAGTAATGAGTGATGAGAAAAGAGTGATGAGTAGAAAATCAGAAACAAAGTCAAAACCAATTTCAAAAGCTATCATTTCAAGGTTCGTATCTTTTTTGAGATTTTGATTTTATGTTTTTACTCATTACTGCTTACTCTTTACTATTACCTAACAATTTGTTATTTTATTGGTATAATAAAAATAGTTAATATTCTAGCAAGCAAGATGAATAACTCTTAATAGACTTTAAGTCTCTTGACGAGTCTTTCACTTGCTCGTCACTATAAAATAATGAAAGGAGCAATAAAATGCGGAAATTAATCATACTAGTAATCGCAGTAATCATCTTATCTTGCCCTGTAATAGCAGAAGCAGAATCTACTTTTGCTATTAATAATAGAGTAATTACTACTCCTGAGATTATTAAAGGGAGAAGTTTAATTCCAGTACGAACTTTAAAAAGTTTTTTTGGAGAGGATTTAGATTGGCAAAGCCAAGAGAAAAAGTTAATAGTATCTAGTCCAGATTATAATTTACAATTACAAGCCGGCAATAAAGTAGCAGCAATTAATGAGCGACCTTTGCCCTTAGAAATATCGCCTCGTTTGATTGCAGATCAATTATATATCCCGGTACGACTATTAACTGAACTATATGGGGGCCAATTACATTGGGTGGCGAGGGAAAAAATGGTTAATTATAGCTATCAATCTCACTCGAATTTTGCTCCAAATGACCCACGAAAAGATAGTCAAGTTCAAGAATCTAGTTTTCAGTCTCTCTCTAGGATTAAGCCATTAATTGTACTTGATCCTGGGCATGGGGGATTAGACCCAGGAGCAATTGGGGTCACAGGGCTTAAAGAGAAAATAGTTAATTTAGAAATTGCAGTACAATTGCAGAGAATGTTAGAAAAAGCAGGCTACAATACTTTATTAACGAGAAAGAATGATCGCTTCATTCCCTTATTGGAAAGAGCTCAGCTAGCTAATTTTAAAGAAGCAGATTTGTTTATTAGTATACATGCTAATTCTAACCCTCGTTCAACAATCCGAGGTACAGCTACTTATGCTCATTGGTATGCTAGTAAAGATAATTGGGCTTTAGCATGGTATGTGCAAAGTGAAATGATTAAACGCACTTCTTTAGCAGATAATGGTTTAAAAGCTGCTAATTTTTCTGTGTTAAGAGAAACTAAAATGCCATCTTTATTGCTTGAAACAGCTTTTTTATCAAATAGGGTAGAAGAAAGATTATTAAATTCAGTTTCATTTCAATCTAAAATAGCTGCAGGAGTTACAGCTGGTATTAAAAAGTATTTTCTAAATCAATAAAATCAAGAAATAACAAGGTATTTATTAATAAATCTAGAATAACAGAACAATGTAGGACTATATAAGATAAAATGGGAGGCATTTGCGATGCCTAAAAGAATTATATTATTAACATTATTATTAATTTTAATAGTTAATTTTTCTGCGCTGGCTCAGAATAATAGAAATAATATTAAGTTGAAAATTAATGATAGTTTGGTAACTGATGATCTAAAATATAAATTAGCTGAAGATGATATTTTGATTCCATTGCAAATTTTAAGTAATAATTTACCAATTGAGTTGAAATGGTATAGCGCAATTGATACACTTAATTTAGTCTATAAAGATAAGAAGTTGAAATTCCGTTTGGGAGGAAAGAGGTTACAGGTTAATAATAAATTAGTTACTTTTTCTGCTAAGCCTTATAAAGATGATGGGCAGTTTATGGTGCCTCTAAAAGTCTTAGGAGAAGCTTTAGGTCTTGTTATTCAATCTAAACCTAAACAGGGACTAGTTAGTATTTATCAAGATCATGCTCGCATAACTGCTGTAGAAAATTTGCCACAAGATAATGATGGAATTAAAATTACAGTTGATCAACATGTTAATACTACTTCTATGTTTTTAAAGAATCCATATCGGATTGTATTAGATTTGAAAGGGACAGCTTTATATAATAAATTTTCACAGTTTAAGGTTAATAGTCCTTTGATTAAAGAAGTACGGATGGCGCAATTTAATGGTAATACGGTAAGATTAGTATTGGATTTAGCTACTAAGGCTAAATATAAAGTGGAGAAAAGTGCTACAGATAATGGCTATGAATATCGCTTAAAGGTCAGCCCTTTAATTACTGGGGTCAAACTTGAAGGCAATAAAGTTAAATTAAATTCCACTTCTGCTTTAACTAAAACAAGTATCGACTATTTAAAACATCCGCAGCGAGTAATCGTTAATATTGAAAATGCTATTTTAGAAAAGCAAGCCAAAATTAATCCTGAGCATCCAATGTTTAAAGAACTAAGAATTAGTCAGTATAAAACTGAACCTTATATTGTGCGCTTAGTAATTGAATTAAAGGATAAATTACAATTTAAATTGGAATCTGTTGAAGATGGATTATTAGTTAAGCCCATTCAAACTTTATTAAAAGACATAAGTTATAAAGCTGAAAACAAAGTGCTACTGAATTTAAATAAAAAAGTTAAAGCTGAATCTGTATTTTTAAAATCAGGTTCTAGATTATTAATTGATTTGCCTAACACTAGAACAGAGTTAAAATCTAAAACATTTAACTATGATAGTGAACTAATAGAAGAAGTTAGAGTTTCTCAATATAATCAAACAACTACTAGGGTCGTTGTTGAGTTAATCGCTGCAGTACCTCATCAATTAGATTGGAAAGAAAATCAATTACAAGTTAGTTTATTTAATAAGTTAACTGCTGTTGATTTAGTAAATACTAAAGTGGGTACTGAGGCTAAAATAGATTTATTAGTACCTGAAAGTTATCAAATCAGTAGATTAATTAATCCACGTAGGTTAGTAGTTGATATTCCAGATGTAGTAGTTAATAAGAATCAAGTTCAAATACCAAAGCCACAAGGGATTGTAGAAAAAGTTCGGGTTAGCCAATACTCAACTAATCCGCATAAAGTGAGAGTGGTTTTAGAATTAAATAAATCAGCAAATGTGATTAGAGATACTATCGATAATAGTTTACGATTTAAATTATCAGATTTTGATTTAGCTGGCAAAGTGATTACTATTGATCCTGGTCACGGCGGTAAAGACCCTGGAGCAATAGGTTATTCTAATTCATATGAAAAAGTTCCAGCCCTAAAAATTGCTTTAAAATTAGAAAAGTTACTTAAAGATGCCGGGGCTAAAGTGGTTATGACCAGAAGGACAGATACCTTTGTCTCATTAGAAGAGCGGACTATAATTGCTAATAAAATGAATAGTGATATTTTTGTTAGTATTCATTTAAATGGGCACCGTAGTTCAAGTTCTTTTGGGACCGAGACTTTTATAGCTCCTCATAGCAATAGAAATACGAAGTTATTGGCTCAATTCGTGCAAAGCTCTTTAACAGATGAATTAGGCACTTTTGACCGTGGGGTGAGAAAAGAAGAACTATATGTATTAGCACATACTAATATGCCAGCTATATTAGAAGAAGTTGTATTTATCAGTAATCAAGAAGGTGAAGATAAAGTAATGAAAGATGGCTTCCAAGAAAAATCTGCTTTAGCTATCTACAAGGGGATTATTAAATACTTTGAGTTATTAGAGGAGGAAAAGTAATGGCTGATAAAAATAAGTATGTGTTATATATTGTTATTTCAATTTTAGCTCTCATATTATTATCCACTTTAATCTACTCTAAGTTTTTTGCTACTATAGAAAGTAAAGTTTATTTTGCTAACAATCAAGCTTCTTATTTAATAGCTCAAACTAGAGAGGTGAAGAAGAAGAGACTGTATTTTAATTTAATTCAGGAGCTCATTAAAGGACCTAGTTCTGATGACTTAGTAGCAACTATTCCTCCTCAAGCGAAATTATTAGGAGTTGAAGTTAAAAATAAGACTGCCTTAGTGGATTTTAGTAAAGAGTTAAAAACTTCACATTGGGGTGGTACTGCTGGAGAAACAATGACTGTATATTCAGTAGTCAATACTTTAGCTCAATTTAATGAAATTGATAAGGTTAAGATCTTGATTGAAGGTGAGGAAATTGAAACTTTAGCAGGGCATATGGAATTAAGTAAGCCGCTGCCTTTCAATAGTAAAATTATAAAGTCAGAATAAAGCGGGACTTTGTGTCTCGTTTTTGTCATGTTAAAATAATTTGTTGTTGAGTAAATAATTCATGATTAAGTGAGATTTTAAGTAAACTAAAGGTAAAGGATGAGTCTAAGATTAAGCTTGAGTTAAAGAGTAAGTAAAAAGTTATACAAGTAAGTTTTTTTTAGCTTATGGTGAGACTTGATTTTTACTCAAGTTCAGGTTTAAACTTAGCCTTAAACTCAAATTTTGATGATTGGATGGTGACAATGGAAGTAAAAAATGGAATTGCGTTATTTGATTCTGGTGTAGGAGGATTAACAATTGCGCGGGAAATGACTTCTGAATTTCCGGCCGAAGATATTGTTTATTTTGGTGATACAGCACATTTACCTTATGGACCTAGAGAACAAAGCGAAGTACGAGGATTCGTATTTGATATTATAAACTATTTTGTTGAAGGGGGAGCTAAAATTGTAATCATTGCTTGTAATACTGCTACTGCAGCGGGATTGGAGGCAGCTCAAGAAGAGTTTTCTATACCGATTATTGGTCCTATTAATCCTGGTGTAGAAGAAGCATTAGCTCGAACTAAAAATAAAAAAATTGGTGTAATTGCTACTACAGGAACTATTGGCAGTTCTTCTTATCAAGATGCTTTACGCAGCAAGGGAGAAAATATAGAAATCTTTGCCAAAGCTTGTCCAGAATTTGTCCCCTTAGTAGAAGCAGGTGAATTATATAGTGAGCAAGCTAAAGAGGTAGCTGAAGATTATTTAACTCCTTTGAAAGAAAAAGAAATTGATACTTTATTATTGGGGTGTACTCATTTTCCTTATTTAGGTGGGATTATTAAAGAAGTAATGGGTCCTGATGTGAAATTAATCTATCCTGGTCGAGGTATTGCCTTAAAAGCTAGAAAAATTTTGGCTCAAAGGGAATTATTGAAGAATATTGGCACAGGTAAAAGAAAATTTTATGTTAGTGATAAAGATAAATTATCCCAAAGATTTGTTGAGATTGGAACGGAATTTCTTAATTTCTCTGAATTAAATTTTGCAGAATTTAATTTATGGGAGCAACTTGACAAATAATTAATAGAGCTAAAAAAATGCTAGTGTAAATCTCTCTTCCTTGACACCTAGACAGAAAAAGTATATAATTAGAGTTAACATATATTTTACATTGAATTTATAATCTGAGTTATCAGAAATATTTAGAGAAGGGAGTATTTAAGATGAAAGTACTTAATAAGAAAACATTAGTTATATTTTCGTTGTTATTAGTATTTACAGTTGGAATAGTAGGTTGTTCTTCTAATCAAAGTAGTGAAGGGGATAAGACAACATACTTATCAATTGCAACTGGCGGAACATCTGGAACTTATTATCCAATTGGTGGAGCTATGGCCAAAATTATTAGTGAAGAAGTTGCTAATACTAGTGCTTCGGCTCAGTCTACTGGAGCATCAGTGACTAATACTAGATTGGTCAGTAAAAAAGAGGTTGAATTAGCTATTTTGCAAAATGATATTGCTAGTTATGCATTTAATGGAGCTAATAAATTTGAGGATAAGCCCGTTAAAAATATGCGGGGGATTGCAACTTTATATCCTGAAATAATCCAGATTGTAGTAAGAGAAGGTACTGGTATTGAAGATATTAAAGACTTAAAAGGTAAACAAGTAGCCGTTGGTGCTCCAGGAAGTGGAGTAGAAGCTAATGCTAAGCAAATTTTAGCTAATTTCAATTTAACTTATGAGGATCTTGAAGAAGATTATCTATCCTTTAGTGAAGCGGCAAGTCGATTAAAAGATAAACAAATTGATGCTGCATTTTTAACTGCAGGAGTACCGACAGCTGCAGTTATGGATATAGCTGCAACTCAGGATATTAAACTGTTGAATTTCTCACAAGAACAGATTGATAAATTACACAGTGAATATCCATTTTTAACAGGAGTAGAAGTGCCAGCAGGTACTTATAGTGGTCAAGATGAAAAGGTTAAGACAGTAGCTTTGAAAGCAACTTTGGTTGCTTTAGAGAGTTTAGATGAAGAGCTAGTATATAATATAACTAAATCTATTTTCGAGAATAGAGAACAATTGATTGAGCGTCATTCTCGAGCTCAAGATATTAAAGTAGAGACTGCTCAAGATGGAATGACAATTCCACTTCATCCAGGAGCTAAGAAATACTTTGATGAAGTTAAGTAGATATATATGTCAGTAACTAAAAATTCAAGACATAAGGAATAAATTGAGCGGACATTAATTTTATATTAGTGTCCGTTTTAAACTTTATCAACTCTCATTATTACATCAAGTAAGAGGAAGGAAACTGATTTTAGATGAAGCGAAAATTAGTTTATCTACTAATTATACTTACTTTATTAGTTGTAGGCCCTTATTTTATTAGAGATAAGGTGTTAGTTGTAGAAGAAGCAAGGGGAAGAGTTATTTATCAACAGCGAGTTGATAGTGGATTTAAATTTGCAATTAAATATACTCATTCTGTAGAAAATACCCCAGTTTGGGATTATTTTAAAGTATTAGATAGAAATATTTTATTAACTAGTACTAAATATATGTCTTATGGAGCTGGATTGCCTTTTTTAAAGAAAAATAATTATCAGGTTCAAGATGAAAAATTTATAATCAAAGAGATTAATACTCAACTAGAAAAAATCCCGCTGAGAGTTAGTGATTATGCTAAACATAAATTATTAATTGACCAGGAAGTTTATAAATTATATCAATTAACAGCGGCACAAAATTTAGTAATGATTAAAGTAGAAGAAAAGAACTTATATCAATTTTTAGCGTGGGAGGTTTCAAAATGGAGGAAGAAGAAAAATTAGAAGAAGAAGGTAATGAAGAATTATTAAAAGAATTTGATAAGGCAACTAATTATAGAAAATATCGAGGTTTAATGGCTAAGATAATTACCATAATTACTGTTGCTATGTCTTTATTTCACCTATATACAGCTGGTTTTGGTGTTTTATTAGCCTTAAAACAACGTGCTATTCACTTAGGTTTTGCCATAGTTTTAATATTTTTGCTTTATCCATTTAAAAAACGAGTTAAAGAGAATAAACCATTGATGATTTTAGATTTTATAATGGCGGGTCTAGGTCTGGTTGTTACTTCATATATTGTATTTAATTATGAAGCCTTAGTACAGCGAGCTGGATTATATACAACTTTAGACTATGTAATGGCAGTGATAGCAATTGTATTAGTTTTAGAAGCTGCTCGCAGGGTAGTAGGCTGGGAACTGCCGGCTATTTCAGCAGTATTTTTATTCTATGCCTATTTTGGTCAGCAGATGCCCGGGGTTTTGGCCCACCGTGGTTTTTCACTATCTAGAATAGCTAGTCATATGTACTTTACTACTGAAGGAATTTTTGGAATTCCGTTAGGAGTATCAGCAACTTATGTGTTCTTATTCTTGTTATTAGGTTCTTTTGCTAAGAAGACAGGCTTAGGAGATTTATTTATTGATTTATCATTGGCTTTAACTGGTCGGACTAGTGGAGGTCCAGCTAAAGCAGCAGTTGTATCAAGTGGTTTAATGGGTTCTATTTCAGGGAGTTCTGTAGCTAATACAGTGACAACGGGTTCATTTACTATTCCTTTAATGGAACGAGTTGGCTATAAGCCTCATTTTTCTGCTGCGGTAGAGGCAGCAGCTTCTACAGGAGGACAGATCATGCCGCCAATTATGGGAGCTGCAGCTTTCATTATGGCAGAATTTATAGAGGTACCTTATATGACCATTGCTAAAGCAGCTATTTTACCAGCTGTACTATATTACTTAGCAGTAGGGTTGATGGTGCACTTTGAAGCTAAAAAGTTGGGCTTAAAGCCGATGCCGGAAGATGAAGTGCCGAATGTAATGGATGTTTTAAAAACTAGAGGACATATGTTAATTCCTTTGATTAGTATTTTTTATTTTTTATTTCAAGGAAGAACTCCTTTAAATGCAGCCTTTATTGGTATTTTATTAGCTTATGGTCTTAGTTTTTTACGTAAAGATACTAGGATGAGTTTCGAAGATTTAGTTGAAACTTTAGAAGAAGGGGCTAAAAGTGCTTTAGGAGTAGCGATTGCTTGTGCAGCAGTTGGATTTATTGTTGGTGTTACTACTTTAACTGGTTTAGGGCTTAAATTTACAACTATTGTAGTATCGTTATCTGGTAATAATCTATTTTTAGCTTTATTCTTTACGATGGTAGCTTGTACTATTTTAGGGACTGGTTTGCCAACTACTGCTACTTATATTGTCTTAGCTACTATGGCCGCGCCAGCATTAACTAAGTTAGGTGTTCCAGTTTTAGCAGCTCATTTATTTGTACTGTACTTTGGAGTTGTAGCAGATTTAACTCCGCCAGCTGCTTTAGCCGCCTATGCTGGGGCCGGGATTGCTAGTTCAAATCCATTAAAGACTGGTTTAACTGCGGTGATGTTAGCTATTTCAGGTTTTGTAGTACCTTTCATTTTTGCATATTCGCCTGAATTATTATTGATTGATGCTCAACTACCGCAACTATTATTAATTATTATAAGTTCGGTTTTAGGAGTAACTGCTTTAGCAGCTGGAGTATTAGGTTATTTAAGGCGGAAGACTACGTTAGTAGAACAAGCTATATTAATTGGAGCTGCTTTAGGATTATTAATCCCTCATTTATTAACAGATGGTCTTGGTTTAATATTGTTAGTAGTAGTCTATTTGATGCAGAATAGAGACCTTAATCTAGAAGCAACAGAAAATATTTAAAAAATAATAAAAAGCACTAAAAAAGCCGCTAAGATTTTCTTAGCGGCTTTTTTTATTGATAGCTTAGGCTATTAAATTGTTAATAAAAAGTCTTTGAATTTCTGTTCGTGTTGGTCAAAAGTATAATCTTTGCGTTTAATTAATGAATAATCAATAGGAATACTAGAGTTAGAATCTAAGTCTTCAAACTCTAACTTTTTTAATGAATTTTTCTCAAGTTCAAATTCAACAGCACTTTTTGGAAAAAAGGCGGCAGCAGAACTATTTATTACAGAATCTTTAGTTATATTAACTGAATTACTAGAAAAAGAGACATGTAAAGTGTCTAGACTCACTCCCATTTCTTCTACAAATTCTTCAATTAAAGAGTAAGCACTTGAACTCTTCTCTCTTAATATGAAAGGCAATTCTAAAAAATCTTTAATATTGATAGTATCTTTAGGGTAAGACGAATTGACACATAAAATTAATTCATCTTCAAAAAAGTGAGTGATATCAAGATGATCGCAATTCGCGCTATTCTTTACATGTTTGCAGTCTTCACTACCTATTATTATGCCCAAATTATAATCATGATTTAATACATTTTTTAATACTTCAGAGGAATTGTAGGTGTTAATTGTTACATTTGTATCTTGAGATATTTCTTCGAACTGATGAACTTTAGATGAAAAGTAAAAGGAACCAAAATTCTGACAAGCGGCAATTGATAGTTTCTTTTTATCGGCATTAACTTTTTTTATATCATCATATAGGTTTTCTTCTAATTTAAATATTAATTTAGCATAATCAAAAACTATTTCGCCTACAGGAGTTAAAGATACACCTTGATTAGACCGATCTAATAAAGTGTGCCCCAATTCAGTTTCCAATTTTTTCAGTTGACTGCTTAAGCCTGGTTGGGTAATATGGAGTTCTTGACTGGCTTTAGAGATGCTATTACATTCAGCAATACAATAAAATGATTTTAAATATTCTAGATTCAACAAATGAGCCTCCTTTTTTGAGCAAATGTTTATTTCAATTATATCATATTCTACGGAAAATGTAAGTGTTTAGACATATTTCGTGTTTTTGTGATATAAAAATCAGTTATACTACATAAATATATATGATTTGATTATAAGGGTTTCCTAGGATAAAATTTATTTAGAATTAAGGTTGTGAAAAAAATCTTTATAAGACGTCTTATGTCAAGTAAAAGTTTTACAAGTTAAAAAATGGAAACTAATTTGACCTAGCAATCCCCAAAGCAATAATTATAGATTTTTT
>NZ_JAFBDQ010000008.1 GCF_016908315.1 Halanaerobacter jeridensis
TATTCTAAAATCATAGCAAACATATTCATAGATGAAATATAAAAAAATAACTTAAAATAAATAACTATCAAATGTTGAGAATTAAAAACTTTATAAATTAAACTAATGAAAAATGGCCATATATTATCATATTTTGGTGTGAAAGCATAAGATAATTCTTGGAAGAAAAACTTAAATGAATGCTTATTTAAATAAACTGCTCTATTATGATAATCTAAAGCATCAGTTAAAGTCCTTAATTGCCAAATTCCTTTCTCAATATTAAAACCTAATGAATGTAAATAATAATGTCTTATAAATATTAATCCATAACTAATAACTAAAGCCAATAGTGCCAATAATCTATATTTTTTAATTCTTTTTTTTGAAAAACAAAATACTAAAAAAAATAATTGTAAAATAATGATTAATAAAACATATAATGTTTGAGTCATATTCTCACCACTTAATAAATTTATTTAGAAATAACTTTATTAAAATTCCTTCTTTGAATTAAATTGGTATAAAAATCAAAACGCATATAATAAATTGGTACAATCAGTACATTATTTCAAAAAATAATTTGGTTTACATCTATCAAAACACAATTACCAATCCCCTTTGAACTTCCTCTACTTATTTTCTAATAGTAACCACCTGATTCATATTACAATTATCTCAAATTTAAAAATCAAGATTAATAAAAACTATACTGTGAAATATACAATACAAATATTTTTTTAATAAGTAATATTTTAAGGTTTTAACTTATTAATTTTATAAAATGATTTGCATACCTATCTAAATTATGATTTGCAGCAATATCATGACTTTTTATTCTTAATTCTTTTAATTTACTTTCATCCTTTTCTACTATCTTAGTTAAATTTTCAGTTAATTCATCTAAACTATTAAATAAAAATCCATTTTTCTCAGTTACTAATAACTCAGTATCAGGAACATCTGTTGCTATTGGAATACAATAATTATCCATTGCTTCTAATAAAACTTGAGAAGGATAATTCGTATACTTTTGGCTAGAAACAAAAATACTAGCCTCTTCAATTACCTTATGTGTATTCTTAGTAAAACTAATCGTCACAATCTCATCTAAATTATTTTTCTTAATAAAAGATCTCATTTTATTTTCTAAGGGTCCTTTACCATAAAATTTAACCTTATATTCTTTTTTAATAAGAAAATTTGATATCTCATTTACTGCTTTTAATAAAAGCATAGGTTGCTTTTGCTCTTCAAAACTTCCCATCCACATTATTCTATTCTTTTTATTCATATCTTCTAATTTTTTACGTGAATGATTAATAAAACTACATGGAGTAATAGAACAATATTCCTTAGTTAAAAAATTAAATTTTTCAAAAACTTTTTTATAAATATAAGGATTTAAAAAATCAATTTTATTGGCATTTTTAAATAAATACCGATATATTAGTTTTTCAATTATATTAATACTACTTTCTTGACCTAAAAAATTAGGATGAACAATATTAATAATCGTTTTCTTAAATTTACTAATCCAAGGAGCATTTTTTAAATATTCAGCTCCAATCAATACATCAAAAGAGTTAAACTTTTTAAGTAATAAATAATTTAATTTTATTGCATTGAAAATTTTTGATATACTATTATCAAAATTGGCAATACAATAGTTTACTTCTACTCTAGATTTTATCCTCTTAAGAAAAGAAAATCTATCTTTATAATGGTCTAAAACAAGTTGATTTGTAAAAATTATAATTTTTATCTCAGTATTTTCTAATAACCATTTTATAAGATTAAACATTCTAGTTTCATATCCACCAAATCCAGTACCATGTAGAAAAAAACCAATAGTCTTTTTATTCATTTTATATTCTCCTTATAAAAAATAGAATTATAAATAACTACAAATTTCTTTTATATCACTATTAGATAATTCAGGCCACATTGGTAAACTTATTATTTCTTCACTTACATTTTCGCTAATAGGGAACTCTCCTTCTTTATATCCTAAATATTCATAAGCAGGTTGTAAATGTAATGGAATAGGATAATGAATTCCTGTAGAAATATCTTCATTAGATAATTCATTTCTTAATTCATCTCTTTTATTAGCCCTTACAACATACAAATGATAAACATGTCTAGCATTTTTTCGGACAACAGGAGTAACTACCTCTTTATCAGTTAAAAAATCATCATAATACTTGGCATTTTTTATTCTTTCTTCTGTCCATTCTTCTAAATAATTCAATTTAACTCTTAGCACTGCTGCTTGAATAGAATCTAATCTACTATTATAACCTTCTACTCGATGTTTATATTTTTCTTCTAGTCGACCATGGTTAGCAAGCATCTTAACTTTTTTATACAATCCTTCATTATTAGTCACTAATGCACCTGCATCACCAAAAGCACCTAAATTCTTTCCAGGATAAAAAGAGAAGGTAGCAATATCACCATATTCACCTGGCCGTTTACCATTTAGCTCAGCCCCGTGTGCTTGAGCAGAATCTTCAATAACTTTTAAACCATATTCCCTAGCTATCTTCATGATTTCTTCCATATTAGCCATTTGACCGTACAAGTGTACTGGAATTATGGCTTTTATATTATCCGTTGAATCTTGATTTTTTAAATAGTTTTGTAATTTTTCTGGATCCATTGTATAGGTATCTTCTTCTACATCAACAAAATCCACTTTAGCACCTACATTAGTTACTGCCTCTGCAGTAGCTATAAATGTATTAGGTACTGTAATAACCTTATCCCCTTGTCCAATCTCTAAAGCACGCAATGCTAAAACAAGAGCATCAGTGCCATTACCACATCCTATACAGTATTCCGTATTACAATACTCAGCAAATTCTTCTTCAAATTTATTTACTTCTTCTCCTCCAATAAATCTAGTATTATCTATAAGATGACCTATCTTTTCCATTATTTCATCGTAAACTTGATTATAGCAATCAGATAAATCCATAAAAGGTATTTGACTCATAAAGATATCTTCCTTTCTATACAATTATAATTTATATTCATCAATATCAGAAATATCTTTAACTACTTGCCCAGGGTTTCCAACAACTACTTTTCCTTCTGGAACATTATTAACTATAACACTTCCTGAACCAACTAAAGAGTTCTTACCTACAACTATCCCTGGTAATAAAGTAACATTAGCTCCAACTTTAGCATTGGTTTCTATAATTGCTCCTTTTAAATTTTCCTTAACGTTTTCTGATTGAGGATACTTAGCATTAGTTAGTACAGCATTAGGACCAATCCAACATCCTTCTTTTAATTTCGAGTGCTCTGGAACAAATACTTGCGAGTGTAACCGTACTTCATCCTCTATAATTACATGGTGTTCTACACAAGAACTAGTTCCTACGCTAACATCATTACCTATCATATTATTTTCTCTAATCATAGCCTGATGTCCTGTTTGAAAATTATCACCAATTTTATTTCCAGCATATACTATAGTATTAGATCTAATAACTGCATTATCTCCAATAATTGTCTTTAATTCCCCATCTTCTCTTCCCTTAGGCGGCTTACCAATCACACAATAATCTTCAATAGTTACATTAGAACCTAATTCTACGTTAGGATATATTTTATAATTACTCATCTCCTACACCTAATTTACACTTCTCAGGTTCAAATCTTAATTTAACTGTTTTACCTGTTTCAGAAGCTTCATAAATAGCATTAATTAACTCTAATGATTTTCTTCCTTCTAAACCATCTACTAAGGCTTCTTTATCATTTTTAATACAGTCTATTACATGTTCTAAATATCTTTTATGACCAAACCCATAAACATTCGGAGGATTTTCTTTAAATTGATCCATTACTTGCTTATCCTCTTCTCGCTCATTTTCAAATTTCCAAGTCTTCATTTCATTAACTGCAAACCCACCAATCTCAACTGATCCTTTTTCTCCTAAAACTGATAATGAGCCCTCTAAATCTTCTGGTCTAGTAGCAGTAGTAGCCTCAATAATCCCTAATGAACCATTCGCAAATTTAATTACTACTGCTCCAGTATCTTCTGGTTCAATATCTACCAATCGTGTAGTAGTCTGAGCTGAAACTTCTACAGGTTGGCCCATCATCCATTCTAATAAATCTATATGATGAGAAGCTTGATTAGTTAAAACACCTCCATCCATAGCCCAAGTCCCACGCCAATCATCCATATCATAATAATGTTGATGTCTTGTCCAACGAACTCTTACTGTTCCCATAACTAATTTACCAAATCTATCTTCTTCTACAGCTTCTCTTAATTTTTGAACAGGTAAATTATATCTATTTTGCTTCACAACAAATAATCTAACTCCATTTTCATCACAAGTTCTAATCATCTCATCAGCATCTTCTAATTTAAGCGCCATTGGCTTCTCACATATAATATGTTTTTGATATTTTTTTACAATATCAATTGTATGCTTAGCATGTAATCCACTTGGAGTTAAGATATTAACTACATCTACCTCTTCATTCTGTAACATTTCATCATAATTTGTATAATGAGGTATATCAAATTTTTCTCCATATTCTTTAGCCTTATCACTTTTAAGGTCACAAACTGAGACAAGTTCTGCACCTTGTAATTCAGTTAATGCTTCTGTATGTTTATTAGCTATTCGGCCACAACCCACTAAAGCAAATTTTAATCTAGACATAATTTTACCCCTCCAATTATTTTATATTTCCCAAAAATCACTTCTTTTATAATAACATTTACTTATTTCTCCTGTGATCTTTTCTATATGATTTAATTCACGTTTTGAAGTTTTTTCTTTCCATTTGAAAATTAGTTCTTTAGCATTTCTTTTTTCTAATTTGGCTAAATCCTTTGAATTCTGCTCAGTTTTATCACCAGAAGTTACTTCTTTGATTTCTGATGAAATTTTATTATTATACTCTAAATTAACATGATTATAAATTGATTCAAATTCCTTTATTGGATCTAAACATAGGTCTTCGTGCTTAACTAAAAGAAGATTATCAGGGTGTTTATTTTTTAATTGAACAATATAATTATAACAGGTTAACCAATGAAAAGCAGAATCTATTACTATATTTTTATTTTCAGTTAATGAGGAATCAACTTGTACATTATTATTTCGCCCATATTTTTTCATTTTGGTTTCAATTTCTCTAAATTGTTCATCGTACAGATCATTTTGCTGTCTCCAAAAATCAAAACTAAAATGAAAATCTAATTTTTTCCTTGAATTAATAACTGCAGCAGGATGTCGTATAGCTACTATAACTTTAAAATCAAATTCTTTCATTAAAAACTCAGATAAAAATATCCCAAACGGATCTTTAAATAATGTAACCTCTTTATTCAAAAATATATTTTTAACTTTAGCCCAATTGTATCTAAAAAAAGTTCTATTTACCCCTAATTTTTTCAAGAAAACTTCTATAATATTATTATCAGGAAGAAATCTGATATTAGGTTTTAATTTTTTGAATTCTAATGTTTCACTAACTATTTGTCTATACTTTTCTTTTTTTTCTTTAGAACTTTTATTTCCTATATAAGGATATACATCTGGAATTCTTCTTCTATAATTTTTATTAAATGGCTCCCAAAGATAATTAACTTCAGAAGACAATGCAATAGATCTACCTAAAAAAGTAGTACCACTTCTTGGGACACCTGTTACTAAAATATTCAACTTATTCACCTCTCTTTACATAAATGAAAAAATCAATTAATTAAATCCATATATAATCTTATCAAATCTTTACTTACACTTTCTTTGCCATAATTATCATTTGTATATTTTTTTATTTCTACTGAATTAAATTTAGAATAACTATTTATTAAATTTTTTATGCCTTCTACTAAACTACTCACACTTTCTTTTTCAACTAATAATCCATTAATCTCTTCCACATAATCTTCTGGCCCTCCACATTTAGTTGCTAAAATGGGCAGTCCGGCTGCCATAGCTTCTATTCCGACTACTCCAAAAGTTTCTATTTTACTTGATATAACTAAAGCATCAGATAAAGTCATATACTCTGCAACTTTTTCATTACTAATTTGTCCATAAAAAGTACAATAAGAATTAATATCTAATTTTTTAGTCATTTTTTTATATTTATCTATTTTTTCTCCATCACCTACTAAATGTAAATGAATATTCTTGAAATTATAATCAAACACTAATTTATTAAGTGCTGATATTAAATAATCTATCCCCTTTATATCTCTCATTTGTGAAACATTTAGTAAATTAAATTTATCAGTATTTTCAAAATCAGAATTCTCTTTATCAACTTCACTATTAAATTTACTGCAATCAATAAAATTAGGAATTACTTTACATTGTTTTCTTCCATATTTTAAAATTTTTTTCTGCAAAAAAGTACTTACAGCAGTATATAAATCAGCTTTTTCTAATATTTTATCAATATTTTTTTTATAGTTTTTTATCAATTTACTTTCAAAAAAAGAAGCATGCTCTGAAACTAAAAAAGGTATATCATACTTTTGACTCAAAAACATTGCTCCATATCCAGCAGGATAACTAACATGAGCATGAATTAAATCAGGTTTTCCAAATTGGTCCACTATCTTTTCAAAACCATTATCAAAGTGTTTTTGATATAACTTAGTATTAAAACTGTTTATTAACCGACCAAAATTAAATCGATTATTTTTTAAAGTTAACACATTATTTTCTTTATAAAAATTGTTCCTATTTAAGAAATAATTATTTTTTAAGTACTTCTTCACACTCATATCAATATTCAAAACAGCAATATTTAGAAATTCATTCAAGGCTTCTGCTTGTTTTTTAAAAAAAATACCTTGAATAGGATTTTGATTATCTGGATACCAAGAAGGAATAATTAAAACCTTAGGCTTATAATTCATAAAATCAAAATTCCTTTCTTAATTTATTATTTATATCCTAAAATTTTTAGATTCTTTTTTAATAATTCATTTACTTTTTTCCTTTGCTTCTCAGATAAATTTTTTTCCCATTTTCCAATTGAATCAGTATTTATTGGTCTTTCTAAATTACTATGATGTTCTAACTTAGTTACATCCCCCAACTCATCAAATTTTTCATGATGCTTAGTCATACCTTCTTCGAAATTTAAATTCAGAAAATTACAAACTTTTTCAATTTCATTTTCAGGGGAAGAAACAAATTCTTCATATTTAATCTCAAGATATTCATTACTTGACTTAGTTCTACCAAAATTTCTAGCAAGTTGTATACTCTTATTCCAACGCCAACTTGCTTCTTCTACATTTTCATACCTTCCCATTTTAAGATAAGAATTAACAGCATCTCGTCCATCTCTAATTATATGAATGTATTTAACATCATCAAATATACGATCAATCCAGCCTAAATTCAATGTATTTATTGGAGTTTTATCTCCCCACAATTCTGCTTCAGGAAATTTTTGGTCACAATAATAACAATAAATTTCATCAATTATTTTAGCTAAACTTCTATTATCTTTATCTAATTTTAATAATCTTTGATACACGGGAAATAAATTAGTTTCCCATGTGAAAAATTGGGGATGAGATTCTAGCGTACCTACAATAACTTTAACTAAATCTTCCCATTCTAAAAAATTTAATGTCTGCCATTTTCTTGACATTAACCCTAAAATATATGATTCAGGCGGAATACCAACTTTAGAATGGTTACATAAAACTGACCTTAACAAAGTATTTCCTGATCTCCCTGAACCAATAACAAAAAAAGGATTACAACTCAATTCGTTTTTTGAATCATTAATTGGATATCTATCAAATATAAAATTTTTAATTAATTTCAATGAATCATATATTTTATATAATATCTTTGGATAACAATTCGAATTATGTTCCATTTTATCTCCTCCGTGATTTCAATCTATAATAAATTATGTTTCTCTTACTTTTTTTAAAATAGAATCTATAATGATTTGGTCTTCTGTAGATAAACCTAAGTAATAATATAAAATACTAACTAATCCTATAAATACAGTAGATAAAACAATTAATTCTAAAAACCAATGTAAGTTAATAACTACATCTAATCCATTTACAAAAAAACAAGAACTAAATATAATAAAAACTAACCTCAAATAACTAATATTATAAGGATGAATATTATAATTTTTATAAACTAAGGCAAGCCTCAATATATTAGCAAGTGCAATAGAAACTAAAGAAGCTAATGCAGCTCCTTCAATCCCAAAACGTGGAATCAAAAAATAATTCATTACTATATTTACTGATGCAGTCAAACTATTAAGATAAAATTCATATTCAGGATATCCAGTCATTATATTTATATAACCAGCTGAACCTACTCCAGCATTCACTAGCTGACCAATTGATATTAAAATTAAAGCAAATCCACCCATCATAAATTCAGTACCAAAAAGACGCATAATTTGTTCATTAAAAAGTAAAATTATTGAAAAAAACACTAAATTAGCTCCTACCACCCATTTAGTTATCACTTTATACATTTTGGTTAATCTCTTCATATTTCCTTTATGATATAAAGTGGATATCGTAGAAGCAAATATAGTATTAAAAGATGTCAGAATAAAACTACTCATCCTACCAACCTTTAGTGCAATATTATAAATTCCTACTTTATCTTCAGACAGAAAATATCCTATCATAAAAGTATCTGTTCTATTAATTAAATATCCTAATATTCCAGTAAGTAACAATGGAAAAGAAAATAATATTAATTGTTTATAATCACTACTATATTTTAAATTTAACAATGTTATAAGATTCAATTTGCGAATTACATTTAACAAATATATTGAACTCACTAATAAACTAATATAAAAAGCTCCAACTAATCCAAATAATTTATATCCAAAAACATAAGCAACACTAACTGACAATAACTTAAAAAAAGGTATCATTATACTTTTAGCTATAACAAAATGATTAACTTTACTTATTGACCGAAATACCCCTTTAGCTAATTCAATAAAAGTCAAAAATATTATTAATGGAGCTACTAATCTAATTAAACTAGATAGCTGGACATTACTCAAAATATTATCAGCAATGAAATCACTACTAAACACAATAATAACTGAACATATTATCGCTAAGAAAAAGGTTAAAAACAAACTAAAGGTTATTAAATTCTTTTTTTTATTTTGATTCACCTTAGGAATAAAAGAAATTAATCCTTGATCTAATCCCATTTTTACTATTAATGGAAAAAAACTAATCACAGTATAAACATACATAAAACTACCATATATATTAGCTCCCATAAAACGTGCAGCTAATATATTAAAAATTAATCCAAATACAACTCCTATTATCTTCCCTATAAATACTATTCCAGATTTTTTAGTAACATCCAATAACTCTTCTTTCATATTAATCCTTCCTTCTCAACTTATAAACAGTTATCTAATCCTTTATCAGATAATAAATTTCTAATTTCCTTAACTTCTTGCGCTCGTTTCTTATCGCAAACTAAAATAGCATCCTCTGTATCAACAATTACTATATCTTCCAAACCAACTGTAGTAACTATTTTACCATTTCCATGCACAATAGTATTTTTAGTATCAATACCAATATGACGTCCTTTAATTACATTACCATTTTTATCTCTTTTCTCAACACGTTCTAAAGCAGGCCAGCTTCCAATATCATCCCAACCAAAACTACCTGGAATAACATAAATGTTCTTTGCTTTTTCCATAATTCCATAATCTATAGAAATACTATCTAATTTCTCAAACTCTTCCTTTAAAATATCTTTTTCTTCATCAGTCCCAATTCCTTCTTTCATCTTTTCTAAACCTTCGTGTAATTTAGGCATATATTCTTTAAACATCTTCCGAATAGTAGATACTTTCCACACAAACATTCCGCTATTCCACAGATAAGTCCCATCTTCTACAAAATTTTCTGCTGTTTCTTTATTAGGTTTTTCTGTAAAAGCATTTACCTCAAACACTTCATTACCGTTTATCTCATCATATTTAGCCCTATAATCAATATATCCATATCCAGTCTCTGGATGAGTAGGTTCAATTCCTAAAGTTACTAAATTATCCCCTTGTTCAGCTATATCTACTGCTGATTCAACTGTATCTAAAAATCTTTCTTCATCCAAAATAAGATGATCAGAAGGTAAAACAACCATTACTGCTTCTGGATCTTTTTGTTCCATATATAAAGAAGCTAATCCAATGCAAGCAGCTGTATTTTTGCGCATTGGCTCTATAGTTATATTTTCTAAAGGAACTTCTGGTAAATGTTCTTGCATCTGCTCTACATATTTATCATTAGTAGCAATGAATACATTATCTTTAATAGTTAATTTACTAATCCTATCTACTGTAGCCTGAATCATACTTCTATCTTCATCCACTAAATTAAGAAATTGTTTCGGTTTATCTTCACGACTCAGAGGCCAAAATCTACTTCCTACTCCTCCAGCCATAATTAATGGTGTTATCATTCTTTTATCTCCTTCCTGCAAATTTATCAATTAACAATTCATAATCAACTCTTTAAAATTTAAATAATTATTTAATATTATTCTATTTTATATTTTAAACTTTATTTCTCAAATTTGACTTTTGATCATCCAGTCTCAAATCTCAATCATCAATTGTTTTTATCTAGCACCATGACCAATAATCATTACAACAGCCGTTCTAATCATAATTTCTAAATCTAAAAGCAAACTACGCTGCTTAATATATAATTTATCAAACCTTAGTTTTTGACCTGGGGTTAATTCATATCCTCCTTTAACTTGGGCCAAGCCTGTAACACCAGGTTTAACTAATAATCGACTCTTAAATCCACAATATTCATCATGAAATTCTTCAGTTAAGCAAGGACGTTCCGGACGAGGACCAACCAAAGTCATATCTCCTTTTAAAATGTTAAAAAATTGAGGCAACTCATCAATTCTTGTTTTCCTTATGAAGTTTCCCACGTTAGTAACACGAGAATCATTCTCTTGAGCCCATACAGCTCCAGTATGTTTTTCTGCATTTTTAACCATAGACCTAAACTTATAAATAGTAAACTCTTGTCCATTTTTACCTAATCTAGTTTGTGAGAAAATTACTGGGCCATGACTCTCAAGTTTAATAGCAATAGCAGTTAATAACATAATCGGAGCAGTTATTACAACCCCCACTATAGATACCATAATATCAATCATTCTTTTTAAAATTAAGTAAGTTAAACTGCAACTATTACTATCTTCAATTAATTCTACATTAGCCTCATTTATTCTACTCTCTAATTCTGACATTGATTTGGCCCCCTTTTAAATTATTTAAATATATTTTATTTTTAACTAACCTTACTACTTTGTGGTAATTATATCATACTATTGCAGTAATTCAATAAATAATAGTTAAAAAATTGTAAGTTTTTGTCCTTTATATTCATATGTTAAAATCCCAGGGCCAACTTCAAGCGATCCATTATTCCTTTTTCCTCTTCATATTGCTTTAAGTTATCTACTACAACATTTTCACCATTAGTTACAGCTTTAGCATTTTCCCAATACTTAATCTCATTACTAATTGTACTCAACCTATTATTAGTTTTCTCTAAACATTCTTTTCGTTTATTATTAGAATGCAAATCTGAAGCTACTAGTTGTACTAAATTATGTTCTACTAAAATTTCAGATGTCTCTTTTATCTTTGAACCAAACATTCCTAATAAACTGCCGCCATTCAACTGTGCTAAAGCTCCTGAGTTAACCCAATCATAAACTAAATTAGGATCTTTAATAACTTCTCTATATCTCTCCGGATGAGCAATCACAGGCTGATAGCCTAATACCCGTAGGTCATGTAATACATTCTCAGTATATTGTGGAACATTATTCATCGGCAGTTCTATCAACAAATATTTACTATCATTTAACCCCATTAATTTACCTTCTTTAGCCTTCTTACCTAAGTCCTGAGTCAAATAAATTTCCATCCCTGGTAATATCTCTATTTCAATTCCTTGTTGCTCTAAATACTGCTGTAATTCCTGCACTCGGTCTTTAATCTCATCTACACTTAATTTACCACTATCAGCTAAATAATGAGGAGTAGCAACTATTTTCTCACCCCCCTGCTCTACAGCATCACGAGCCACAGCAGCAGCCTCTTCTTTACTATCAACTCCATCATCAACCCCAGGTAGTATATGCGTGTGTAAATCAATCATTGTTATCACCTACTCATTCAATATAATTCTTTCATTCTTTCTCTCTTATCTCATGACAACTTACTATTATTATTTTACTTCACTAAATTTATTCTAATCTTAACAATTAGTTATTAAAGTATTTTGCAGTACTTTAAATTTCTTAGTAATGAGTCTCAACGAAGTATAATAAAATTAATTTTGTTCCATTTAGACCTTTTAATTTTTTCTTTCTATCTCGGCTATGACAGCTTGCTATTATTACTCATAATAATTAACTAATAATCACCATAAAATTTTCACACATTAGTAGTTACTCTAATAGTTTTTCGATGCGTCTTTAAATTTATTTTGTTTCACTAAATTTATTCTCATCTCAACAATTAATTATTAAAGTATTTTGAAGCGACTTTAAATTTCTTAGTAGTGAGTCTTAACGAAGTATAATAAAATTAATTTTGTTTTATTAAATAGTTCTTTTGCTTTTCTCTTTTACTTCTTTTTCTCTTCACTCTTCACTAATTACTCTTTACTGCCCTTATTCTCCATAGTAATAATAGTAAGTGTCATACCCCGCTCCATCCTTCACTGGATGTTTATTCAGTACAGTCCCAATTAAATCAACATTAGCCTTCTTCAATTTATCAGTACTTTTTTCTAGCATACCTCGTTCAGTTTCATGAGAAGCCACTACCAATAAAATCCCATCTAACTTCTTACCTAAAATAGCTGCATCAGTTACAGCAATTACCGGTGGTGTGTCAATCATTACAAAATCAAATTCCTCTTCGGCTTGTTCAATTACTTCTTCCATGCGATGAGAACTTAATAGTTCAGCCGGATTAGGTGGAATAAAACCAGTACTGATCACACTTAATCGATCAATTCCTGTTTCTTGCACTGCTTCTTCAAACTTCAATTCTCCAGTTAAAATATTACTCAAACCTTCATAGTTAGGTAAGTCATAAAACTTATGCTGCATTGGTTTTCTTAAGTCAGCATCAATGATTAATATATCTTCTTCATTATGAGCCATTGAAATAGCTAAGTTTGCTACTGTTAAAGACTTACCTTCTTTTGGAGTACTACTAGTCACAGCTATCTTGCTTAATGGTTCATCTGGTCTTAAAAAACTTAAATTAGTTCTTAAATTACGATATGCTTCTGATACTGGAGATTTAGGACTATGCTCTACAATCAATTCCTCATGTCGTGTTTGTAAATTCTGTCGACTTTTAGCCAATATCGTCACCTCTCCCATAACCCTGCTCATGATCAATATCATCCATATATGGAATTACACCTAAGACAGGTAAATCAGTAATCTCTTCTACTTCTTTTTCAGTTTTAACCGAATCATCTAGGTATTCTAGTACAAATATAACCCCTACTCCTACAAATAAAGCTAATACTGCTGCAATCACTATGTTCAACTTAATATTTGGTTTGATAGGATCGGGTTTAATTACTGCTGGGTCGACTACTACTACATCAGAAGTCTTCATTGCCTTTTGAATCTGAATCTCTTCTTTTCTCTCTCTCAGCATTTTATAAACATTTTCTGCTATCTTCAAATCACGTTTTAGTCTAGCTAATTTCAACTCTTTAGCTGGTAAAGCAGTCAGTTCTTGTTCTACTTCTTGAATTTGTTCTTGATAACCTTCTAACTGAGATGTAACAGCAATTATGTTTGTATTTAAAGAAATTAATTTTTGTTTTAGTTGATTATAAAACGGATTCATGGTCTTAGTTTTAGAACTGACTATCTCTTTAACACTACTTTTTAGTCTTTTCTTTATTTCACTTACCTTTTCTTTTGTTTCTTTCACTTGCGGGTGTTGCTCGGTATATTTTTCATTCAAACCTGCTAATTGTACTTCTAAATTTGCTAATTGAGTTCTATACTGTTTAACTACAGGATTATCAGTAATTGTTTTATTAGATACAACTTCTTCACTTTGCTTACCTAGTTGTTTTTCAACTTGCCGTAAACTAGCTTTACTCTGTTGTAATTCTATTCTAGCTTTAGCCTGCGCTGATTCTAAATCAGTTAATTGTTCTAAAGTTACTTCGCCTTGCTTTTCCGGTAAGATAACTCCTTGCCCTTCTTTATACTGCAATAATTTATTTTCTGTTTCTTTTAATTTATTTTCCACTTCTTCTAATTGATCTGCAATAAATTTATTAGCCCCTGCTAATGCAGCTTGATTCATCTCTCGATTTTCTTGTTTAAACTTTTCTATTACTGTATTAGCAATCTTTTTAGCCATCTCTGGGTCAGGATAATTCACAGTCAAGGTCATAAGATTAGTTTCAGTTCCACCGCTAACACTGATTTTATTACTTAGAGTCTTAGCACTAATCAATTCATTTTTTTCTTCGTTCCTTAAATCTAATTCTCGAATCACCAAACTCAAAGTACGACGACTCTTTATAATTTCAGTATAGGTAGCTACTTTATTATTTTGCGATCCCATACCGCTAATTGATAACTGCTCACTAAATAAATTACTCATTCCTTCATCCTGTTTAACCATGACCAGTGTTGATGTTTGATAAATCCGCGGTAAATAGATACTAATAATCCCACTAGCTACTATTGCAAATAATAACAAAGAAACTAGAATCCATTTACGGCGCATCAAAATATTAAAATATTCCCTTAAATCAATCTCTACCATTTCCTCTTCCAACTGTGCCATCATAGTCCTCCTTAACTGAATTAATTAACTAAACTTTGTATTTGATTTAATCCACCAACAAAGAAGAATAAATTACGCCAGAAAGTAAACTTTTGAAAAGCATACTTGCCTTCTAGAGCTTTGATTGTATCTCCTTCTTGAACAATTGGGTTTTTAGCTTTTCCTTGTAATAGATCATCTAACACTAACTTTTCTTCTTTATCATTAGAAATATATTTGATTTCATCTGCTACTTCATTAGTAGTCCCGCCTGCTTTAGCCAATACATCACTAACTCGACTACCTTTTTTGACTTCATAACTACCAGGACTTTTAACTTCACCTAAGACACTAATTTCGATTACTCCTTTAGGTACATAGAGAGTATCGCCTTCTTGTAGTTGATAGTTTTGCTCTTTACTTGCTTCAGTTCCATCTAGTAAAGCTTCTAAATCTATTGCTAAAGACTTATCATTACGTCTTAATTTAAGGCTATTCATATCAGCCATTTGAGTCGTACCACCGGCGAGAGAAACTAAATTTAATACCTGTTCACCGGGTCGCACTTGATAAGCCCCTGGTTTATTTACTTCTCCTAAAATCATGACTCTTACTTGTTCATATTTTTTAAAAACAATATTCACTTGAGATTCTTTAATCTTGATATATTGTTTTAACTTTTCTGTCATTACATCTGTTAATTGATTGATCGTTAGACCTTCTGCCTGCACTTTCCCAATCATCGGAAAGCTAAGCTGACCATCCGGGCCAACCACAACGTCCTGCTGCAAATCCGGGTAGCCCCACACAGAAATATAGAGCTCGTCCCCCGTCGTCAATTTATACTCAGCTGCATGACCCACATTGCTAGTAAATAACACCGCAGCCGCTAAAAAACATAAGATTAAAGTCATACTAAGTAGTACTTTATGATTCTTCATCTTTAGTTTAACACCTTCCTTAACTATTTTAAATAAAATATTTAATTATAAATATGTTTATAATACCAAAACTTTATTGTTTTTATTATTTCGCTTTTTTCTTTACTATTTTTTCTTTTCTCATTACTGATTACTAATTACTTGTCACTATTCTTACTTTCTTTTCTTTTTCTCTTGTCACTCGTCACTAATTACTTGTTACTTTTCTTCTCTTTACTTGTCACTCATCACTGTCTACAAATTTGTAAAATTTGTAGACAACTGGTTGATTCAATTGCGCCGGTCCTTGGCGGTGTTCTTCCCACTTCACTAAATCATCCCAGGTGCGCAGCGAGGTATGCGGACTTACTAACGACTCTAACTCCAAACGCCAAGATTTAGTCTTCATCACTACTGTTGTCTCAGTTGGATCGGTATTACCCCATTTAGAAACACGATGTTCATAAAAGTTTCGACTTTGACCATTCTGCCAGTAAGTAATTATTCTCTTAGCCTTAATTTCTCCTACTAGTTCTGCATTCTTCGGTTTCTGTTGGGCAAAGCCAAATTCACCACTACCTAAAGGAATATGAGTGACAATCCCTTCCGGACTTCTTGTATAATCAAAGCGCAACTTACCTAGTAGTTCTGTCACATTAGAAAAGGCAAACTGCACCATCACTCCTGTTCTGATATCCTGTTCATTGTATTTTTCATTTTCTATATTTTCGTATAAAATTCCTGCTTTATAACCACGCCAATTAGCACCTAAATAGACATTAAAACCAGGGCCACTATATCCTAAATGTTTTCCACTACCTATTTGGTCTCCTGCAGAATGACGGAATGGTAATCTACCAACTCTACTTTCAAAATCAATTGCACCCCACTGGTCGTGATAAAACAAATAATTCTCAATCCAGTTACTACCTGTGCGGTCACCAAAGTCCCAATTAATACCTGTGACGTGATAACCTAAACCTAAATCACTCTTATAATCTATAGTTAACATCTCACCATTATAGCCAGTCTCAAAATCATCATAGCGCAAATCTTCTGTGCCGGGAACATGGTCAAACTTTGAGATTAAATCTGGTTCAGGAAAACGAAGGTACCTCATTTTCCCAATTTTTAAACTAGCACTTAACTTACCATATTCGCCATCACGGAAACCATATCCTTCTATGTATATTTCGTCAAAATTAGGATTAAAACCATCTATTGTATCAAATTTCTCATTAGACCGAATTATGGAATTAACTCTAATACCTGGAGCAAGGTCAACATCAGTTCGGAGTTGCAAATTGCGAAGATTAAAATGATCATTAAACATATGAGCACCAACACCTAAATCCCAATGCCCATGAAATTGACCTACATAGGGAAACCACCAATTATCTAGTTCTGAATCTAAATCAAATGCATTAACTGGAGCAGATATTCCAATTAATAATATAAGTAATAGTAATAATCCAATTATATTGCTCAATCTTTTAAGTTCGATTGGTAGAACCCCCTATAGATAAAGAATAATAATTGCAATTTCCGCTTTAATTATATCATATATGAGTTCTTTTTCAATGGAATAAAAATCATTTTATAGATTAGAAGTTTTAGAGGTGAAAAAATCTTGAATCAAAGTTATATAGTGGCAGATTATATCTTTTATTTCATTTTTCAAATTTTTATTCTCCATTGGAGTAGAAACATCTTCTATCAGTACCTTAACAGCTTCTTCTACTTTGACTATCTTTCGCTGTTGCTCAGAAGACTTATAGACTTCTACTAACTTTTCTACTTTTTCTTTAATCTGTTCCGTATCTTTCTTTACTTTCATCTCATCTAACTCTTTCAACTCTTGTACTAATTGATCATATGTACTTTCTAATAATGAAAAACTAAGTGGAATATCGTTACTTCTAATTACTAGGCGATAACTAAATAATTGGCAGATTAATATTAAAGTGTTTATTTCTTCTTCTGAACAGTCATGGTCTGCTGTAGCCAATAAACTTTTGAGTTTGTTATTTACTTTAGCTTGGCTGATTAGCTCTAATAATTCTTGAGTTAACTCGTTACTAATCTCATTTCCATTATCTTTAAATAGATTAGTTATAAAATCTAACACAACTATCACCCCTCATGATATCTTATGGTTACTGATTATCCAAAAATATCTTAATCTTTAATTTTTATATTTATCATTGCTTTTTTAGTAATAATATAACTTTTTGCTACAAAAAACAAGCTTTTCATTGGAATAATTAAACTTCATTAGCATAAAAAGCCGGCAAGGGAAAATCCCCACCGGCTTTTTATACTAGATTATTCTATTATGCAGTCTAACTGCATTATCCTTTTGTGTTACTTAGTAACAGGATATTCTCCAACTTTAACAGGGTTTCTTAAAGTTGCATCGTCTATTACTAGAATTGAATCATTTTCATCTGGCTTAACTTTTACAGATAGTTTACTTGTATCTATTTGATCAACATCTGCATTAATTACAGAACTAAATGTAATTGTTAAAGTGCGTCTATCATTTTCTTCATCAATAATTGCTTTCATTGCTGGATAAGGTGCGGCTTCATAATAAACAACAAAGTTATCAGCAGCACTTAGTTGACCTGCTCCGTCTCTATATTCAACAGGTTCTTTAAATGTTAATTTGATTTCATCAGTAGCTGTTAAAGTACATGTAGGTCTAGGTTGTGTATTATCTAGTAACTCTAATTCAGTTGTTAGTGGAGTCATTGTTCCACCGAAGTTATTAGATATACCTTTAATTGTGACCTCAGCACTTACACCATCTTCTGATATAGTTCCTTCTGGTACTTCAAAGACTGCCATAGAGAATTGTTGGTCGCTTCCTTCATCTTCTTCAGAGTCAAACTCACTACCGATTTCTTGTAATCCGTATTCAATATCTGCACTATCTAGACCCAATTCTGCAAGAGTATTACCATCAATAGTATAGTTATTTGGATCTCTTAATGTAGCAGGGTCAACGCCACCAGTAAATCTAACTAGAATTTCATTCAATTCTTCATTGTAGTTAACTAATCGCTTTGTAGTCTGTGGTACTTCATCTTCTGGATTATAATCAATGTCATCATCAGGAGTATAACCGTCAGTTCCATCAGTTCCATCAATATAATCTTTAGGAGTTATAAAATTAAATGTGAATCTTTCAGATGTATGACCATAAAATTCACTTTCTAAGTCCTTATCTTTTTCATCTGTTACATATAAAACATCATACACGCTACTATAAGTTGAAGTATCTCTTTCATAAACTGTTGCACGTGAATTATCTAATTTTTCTAAGGCATCAGCTACAAAGATTGGATCTTCAAATCCTACATCTTGATTAAATGTTTCTTGATAGTTATTACCTTCAAAGATTATATCTGTTGGAGTAGCATCTATACTTCCTTCACCAACATAATCTCCATAATCTCCTGTATCATTATCATTTAGGTCAAATACATCATCTTGTGGAGCATCAGCAAAGAAACCTTTTGGTACTTTTACTGTATAAGTTGCATTATCCACTAACCGACCTTTATTATCTAATAAATCATCATATCCTGTCAGGTCTAATTTTACTTTATAACGATTAATTCCATCTCCATCTTGATAAGCTATAAATTGAACAGATTTAGAATTTTCTGATGTATTATCAACTGTACTTTTATTAAGCAGAACATCTTTACGAACGATTCCTTGTTCATCATCTACTTTTTTACAAGATACTGTAATAGGTAAATACATTCCACTTTCATCATTAAGTGCTACTGTCTCATTTTCAATGATCTCTTTTTCAGCAGCATTATATTTATACTTAACAGGTACTACTGGATTTTTGAAGTGAGCATTATTAGGTATATTATCTGGAACTCTATCCTTTACTTCAAAAACAATTGTTCTATCTTCTTTAGTTCCTTCAGAATTTGCTTCTTCTTCTGTATCTACTACATCACGGCCTGGATAATAACTACTATCGCTACCAAACTCGTCATGGATTGGAGACATTACATCTTTTTTAATTACAAAGTTATCAATTAATTTATTTTCACCTTCGTGAAGATAAATATCTTCTTCTTGAGTACCATCATCATCAATATCAGCTTCTCCTACACGCCACGGATTAGCAATTGTAATATCCCGATAAATTGACTCATTGTTTCTATAACAAAGAACATCGTCTGTTGTTGTTTGTTCATCAACTGCTGGTACTTGAACATAAGAATAACCTTGTTCATTAGAAAGCGGCACATTACGCTCAATTGTACCTTCATCCTCTTCTCCACCGTCTATAATAAAGCGAGCTGTAACATTTGCTAAAGGTTGACCAGGTGTTTCATCACCTTGATAAGTTTCATCTTCACCAGTCACAAATTTAATTCGGAAGATATTATCTGCTACCTGCTTAATTTCTTTTACCATTGGAGGTAATGTATCATGATTAATTTCTGGCTGAGTTTCTCCATCATCAGGTATCTCTTCGTCATCTACTAAATTAACTGTAAATTCAACTTCCATGTCCTTTACCATAACGTTCCCGGCTAAATCTCTAATTCCAGAAACTTTTACTGTATGACTTTCTCCTATCTTATATACTGCATTTAAGTCTTGATTTGTTTTAGTCGCATATGCTGCTAAAAGATCTTTAATTTTAACAATAGCTTTAGAAGACTTTTCATAATTATCAGCTGCACTCATGTTAAATTTCATTACATCTGCTAAAGAACTAGCTAATTCTTCGCCTTCGCTATCAAGTCCAGAGGAAGAAGCAATCTCTTCACCATTAACCCACACTCTGATAACTTTATCTTCATCTTCTTTATATTGTAAATCATGACTATCAAATACTGGCTCATCAAATTTAAGTGCTACATTATTTCCTGCATGTTCACTAGTTGGAATAACTCTGTCTACTGCACCATCAAAATTAATTACTTTGCCTAAATTATCAGTATTATAATCACCAGTTACGAACATAGATTTACATGTAGGGTGATCTTCATCTTTAATATAAACTTCATGTACAGTTGTATCTATAGATAACTTACCATTTTTAGTAGCTACGTTTCTAACTGCTACTTCAATAGTTTCACCTTTGATTAAGAATTTATTCTCTATTTGATTACCTGCATATTGTACTTCTAAAGTTCTTTCATCGTCGTCATCAGTAGATTGATCTTTTTTATTTGTAAATCTTGCATCTTCAGGGAAATAAATATCTACTACAGTTCTACCATCTATATCATTAACTTCAGTGGTAATGATTGTAGATTGGCTCAATTCAGACAATCTATTACTAGCACCTAAATCAATAGCATCGATAGAATTATAAGCAGCATTTCCTTCATTGATATTGATGTAGTAATTGTCTAATTCACTAGCTGTAGCATGATCTACTATAGTATTATAAGTAACTTTTAAGTTTCTATAATCTATCAACTCTACACTTTCTACTCCTGGATCTTTATAATTTACAGTCTTAGTATAGCTTTTACCATTATATTCGAATGTTACTTCGTTTTCTCCTAGTTCTAATTCTTTCTCAAGAATAATTTCTTCTACCTCATTATCACTAGACTTTACTTTAATAGTTGTAGAGTCAACAATTTCAACAGTTAAACCGTCATTTTCACCATCTTCATTATTATTATCGTCTGTACCTTTATTTTCATTAGCTTTAAACTGAATATCTGTTTTATTAGCATTTACTGTATGGCTACCTTCAAAAGTATAATCATCAGTATTAACAGCTTTAATCACTTTTCCTTTTTTAACTTTAGTTAAAGCCCAGTTACCATCAGTATCAGTATTAGTCTTTGTATCTCCACCTTCTACTGTAACTGTAATTCCTGCTAATGCCTGACCATCATTGCTAACAACAGTTCCTGCAACATTAAACTTCTTTGGTCCACTATCATCATCACTACATCCTACTAGTCCTACTAAACTAACAATCAAAGTTAGTACAACTAATATTTTGCTTTGCCTCTTAGTCCAAATCGAATTCATACTCTTATTAACCCCCTATAAGTTTTTAAAATTAATACTCTTACACAACAATTTAACTATTCTAAAAATTACTTAATTCTGTCCCCCTTTCTCAAGTTATTTTCTTTTAACTTTTTAAAGCAATCCAACAATCTTACTATTTTGCTTTAAAAAGTAATCTTTTTCCTTAAAATGTAAATCTCTCACTAAATATAATAAGGGGTTTTGAAGAATATGTCAAGATAAATTTGATTAAATAATTAAGCATACTCTAGCTTATCTAAGTTAATTGATAATAATCTCGGTTTAAATACAAAAAAAGAGCTCAAATCTGTTGTATTCGACAAAAATACGACAGACTTGAGCTCTTGATAACTTTCATTATTAAAAGAATATTTTTTTAATTAGTCTCTATCATTATTAATAACTATCACCATTGAAATACCTATAATAAACCATAATAATCTACTTGAAATTCTATCTTCAAGAGTATATTCAGTTAATCCATGACCTAAATAGCTAATAACTATTCCTAAAGTAGCAATAAAATAAATCTTAAGATTTTTATTAACAAATTTGTGATAATAAAAATATAATTTTTTAATTATCATAAAAAATAACATAATAAATGTAACTAAACCTAAAGTCCCAGTTTCTGCTGCTAACTGTAAAAAATTATTATGAGCATGAGCAGTAGAAACCATTGGTTTACTGTAGTATTTATCTCTTGTAATTACTTCTTTAAAATTGTTTAGGCCAATACCATTAATCCAATAATCATGATAAATTTTCACTGCACCTTCCCACAAGTTTAATCTCGTTAAATTACTTTTATTATTTTCTAAATCAAAAATGCTAATAAAACGATCAATATAAACCTCAGGTACTAAAAAAGGGGCTAAACTAAAAAATATCACTATAAATATTAAAAACCAAATTAAACTTTCTTTACTTTTCAACAAGAAAATTATTGCTAAACTCAACATCAAACTTATCCAGGCACCTCTAGTTTGAGTAAAAATAAGTACCACTATTAATAAAACATTATTTATTCCTAATAAAACTCTATATTTATAATTCAAATTTCCCCAAATAGTATATAAAAAAGTATAAATAATTAAAAAAGTATTTAAAGTAGCAAATTCTAATACAAAAAATACAGAGTTTACTCTTTTTATCCCAAGATTAAATTGCCATAATCCATAAAAACTGGAACCAATTAATAATACAAATAATAAACCTAATAAAAATTTAATAATTCTATTACTAGGTTTTAAATCTACTATAATATAAAAAATTAAAATCGGAATTATAAATCGCTGGAGATAATCCAAACTATTAGACAAATTTAAAGTATCAAATAATGAAAATACTAAAGCCCCCATAAATAATAATATATATATATTATAAGGGGTATTAGGTATATTAAAATCTTTATTTCTTACTTTTTTAATAATCCATCCTAATAATGAAATACCTAAGCCAATATTCATTACAGCCAATGAAATAATATTTCCTAATATATAAATAAAAAAACCACTTAAAATTACAAAATCAAAAAAATCATCTAATTGTTTTATCATTATATTACCCCTCAATTTCATATAATACTTTTATATTTTCTTACTATTAATTATTTAATGATTTCTTTAAATTTTCCTGAAAATTAAACCATATTTTTAAGAATTTATAAAGTCAAGTATTTTCTTACCTCTTTCATCCCATAATAATTCTTTAGCTCTTTCAACAACATTATTTGAAAATTTATTATAAACTTCTTCAGAAGAATCAAGCTTATTAATTGCATAAACTAATTGATCAATTCTATCATGCTCATAAAATAATCCACATTTGTCAGTAACTATTTCTCTTATAGTTGGTAAATCAGTACCTATTACTGGAATACCATGCGAAAAATAATTGAATATTTTCATTGGAGAAGTTAAATAACGATTAAAAAAGCTATCAGCTAAAGGAACCATTCCAATTTTCATCATTTTTAAATACTTTTCAACTTTTTTACGACTAACCCAACCTGTTACTTTTACTCTGTCTCTTATTCCTAAATCTTGGGCTAAAGATAAAATTTCATCAACTCTCTTATTATTTCGCCCACCAACAATCAATAGTTTTAAATCCTCATTTTTTACTCTTGCTAAAGCATATAAAATATCACTAATTTTTTTACGCTTTTTCAACGAACCAATATATCCTAAATACTCATTTTCAAATGAATTATCAACTTTTATAACTTCTCTAATCCCTGTTCTGGCAACACAATAATTTTGCTGAGGCAAGTATTCTTTATATAAATTTCTTAAATTAATTTGATGAGTAATAATCCCATCTACTTTTGGTAAAAAAATCTTTTCAAATAATTCCTTCTTTTTTCTATCATCTTCATCACGTCTATTCATATCTAAATAAAAATCATGTGTTTCAAAAAAAATTTTAACCCCATATATTTTTTTCAAAAAATACATATATGGCAAAAATCCTGTTTTTCTAGTAATAACAGCATCTATTTTGTTTTTTTTAATTAATTTCCTAATTTTATTGAAGGCTTTTATATAAAATTTAGTAACCCTTCCTATCATTGCTGAATCATCAACTAATTTAATCTTTAAATTAGATAATGGTTCGAGAAAATAATAATTTTTTAACACTTCATTAATATCCTTATCAGTGTTTTTAGAGGCAAATAGATAAATATTTTCATTAGTATTATTTGCTAAACCATGGCAAGTAAATGTACAAAAGCTACCTGCTGGACCTTCACTAGGCCACTTACTACCATAAACATAAGCTATTTGCAAGATATGACCTCCTTGTATAATATAATTCCAAAACTTAATTATACCCTATCTAATAATTTATTATAATTTTTTCTTTTATTTTTTACTTTAATATTAATTGCAAGTTTAAATTAATCATTTTAAAATTACCTTCCAGTCATCCTTTCCTGCAAAAAATTTAATATATTTACCCCTATAGTTGTATCAAAATAATTCTCTTTGCAAAAAATAAAATAAAATATAACCCTTCTTAATCTCTAATTTATCAAATTAAAATATATTTTTTCAGTCTTATTAACCATTGTTGCTAAACTAAATTTATTTTCAGCCCTTTGATAAGCATTATTACTTAATCTATTTCTTAAGTCTTTATCATTAATTAATTTATCAAAAGCTTTTATCCATCCATCTTTATTATCAGATTCTACTAATAATCCACTTGACTGATCTTCAATGATTTCTGCTAATCCATCAACATTACTAGCTACTACAGCATTCTTTGCTGCCATCCCTTCTACAGCAACTAATCCAAATGCTTCACGTCTGGAAGGGACAGCTAAAATATCAAATAGATTCATTAACTGGGGTATATCTTTTCTAAATCCAGCTAAAATGACTTTTTCCTCCAAATTTAAATCTTTAATCATTGTCTGTAATTCTTGTTTATAATTATTATCATCACTAAAATCTTCTCCTACAATTAAAAATTTAACCTTTTTTTCTTGGAATTGATTAGCTATTTTTATTAATAATTTTTGATTTTTCCTAGAACATAATGTACCTACCATACCAATTACTAATTCATCAGTTAATGAAAATTCTTTTTTTAATTCAGTTATCTCTTGATTATAATCTTGACCAGAAAATTTGCTAATATTAATTCCATTATGTATTACTTCATTTTTATTCACCAGAAAAGAATGAGTATTATTTAACTTCTCCTGAACTCGATTCGAAACTGCTATGAATTGATCAAAACTTCTATATAATTTTTCATGAAAAAAACTAGTTCCTAATGAAACTAGAATATGTCTTGTTGCTACAATTTTACCTTTTTGGGCTAAATATCTAGCGAAAGCAGCTATCCAATAATCTACTCCACTATGAGCATGAATTATATCTATATCCTGTTGTTTTATAACCTGGCTTAATTGATACGCAGAATATAAATCTATTGCATTTTTAAGGGGTAAAACTTCTATTTGAGTTGCACTATCCTTAAATCTAGCTGCTATATCTTCTTTAACTGCTACGGTAACACTATGGCCTTTATTTTTTAACCCATCAACTAAGTCCTTAAGATGAGCCTCACCACCAGCCCAGGTCTTAGAAGAATTAATTTGTAATATATTCACTTTATCAACTCCTGAAAAATGATTTCAATTTATTCTTGAATTCCATAAATTTAACTCTTCTTCTTCTCTGCTCCTTCATCTCATCTAAAAATTCATTATAATTATTTGGAGCATATTCCTTCATAAAAATCCTTTGTTCTTCATTAGTAAATTTAAGTCTAGCTAAGTCCTTTATCCGTTCTTTATCATCAAGTTCACCTTTAATTCTAGCTCGGTTAAGGTCAATATAATACAATTGTGGCTCCTCTGAATTTATATCCTCTACCAAAATATTTCCTGCATGTAAGTCATTATGAATTATACCAGCATCATGCATTTTTCTGACATCCCTAGCTATATGAGGTACCAAATTCTTAACTTTTTTACGCATAGGGTGCTGTTCATCACGAACAATATCCAATAAATTATAATCATAATCAAGGTACTTTGTAATAAAATAACTATAAATAATTTGATTGAATTTTCCTCTTTTTTCAACTACAGCTACAGGTTCAGGAGTTTTTATATCAATTTTTTGTAGTGCCAATGCCATTCTCAAAGATCTAACAGCCTTAGAATCAAGAAAACAAAATCTTAATTTGTCATATTTTCTATTCAATTTAAATTTTTTAATTACTAAATCTGAATTAGATGAGGCAATATCACTTTCAATATGAACTAATAAATTTCGTTCATTATATATTTTTGTTCCAGTATTTAAATAAGAATTTATATTCTCAACTATTTTTTTTAGTTTCTCTACTCCATATTTATCATTAAGCCAAAAAAAGCTGTGTTCTGATTGATTAGCCTTAATATAATTTATTTCTTGGTCAATATCTTTTTTTTTCATAATTGAGTTCACCTCTTAACTTATAATAACCCATTATTTAGTTCCCAATAATTCATAATTCCTATGAGCACTTAAATATACCTTACCTCCAAATTTTTTCTCTATTTTTTGCTCAATATAAGTTAAGATTTTATTTTTTAATTTTTGATCTTCGTGTTTAGCTTGAGAGGGGTCAGTTTTCCCACTATACTTCAACTTATCTTCCCAATCCATATTATTAATCCACTCTTTCATCACATCAGGATGAGTACCATTATAAACTGGCAATCTATTTAATGGTCCATAATCAAATTCTTCAGGCTCTCCGTCATGAAATTCCTCTGCTTTATCTTTGCCCCAATGAATAGTATGAAACGCTTTGCGTTTCTTCTCCATATACCGTGGAGGACGTACCCAACCATAATGGAATATTTCTGCATTAGCATGAGCAGCTTTTGGTTTTTCTCCATTTTTCTTTCTAAATCCTTGAGCACTATTATTAGACCTAATGTTGCAATTGTTTTTTATCACTCTAACTTCCCGTTTATACCAGCCATGACTAATCTGATAGTGTCGATAATCTCCCCAAAAGTGCCGATAATCAAATACTAAAGCCTCCACTTCATCATCATCTGCTAATTCAATACATCTATCTTTAATTATTGGCAAATACTTTTCATGTACTATCTCGTCGGCCTGAATATAAAAACACCAATCACCTGTACAGTGTTCTAAAGCTAAGTTAGTTTGTTCAGCATGGATAACTCCATTTCTTTGACTTTCGATATCCCACTCTGTATCAATTATTTTAATCTTATCACTATCTATACTTTCAATTCTTTCTCGGGTATAATCATCCTCATCACCCTTACCTACTGCTACTACAAATTCATCACAAATAGGCAAAACAGATTCAATTGCTTCCTTAATTGGATAGTATAATTTAGTTGCATTTCTAACCATTGAAAATCCACTTATCTTCATATTTTACACCCCTCTGCAATAATTAAAATATCCACTCTACTAATTCTTAACTCCCTTAGTAGGTGCCCCATGATAAAATCTATTTATAAGTTTTTCTATATTTCTATAATAAATTTTTCTATACATTTTAAAAGCTTTCATCTTTAGACTAGGGAATTGGTAATCTTGATTCTCATTTTTAAATTTGCTTTCTCTTTTATTTATATTAGCAATCTTATTTATCTCTTCTCTAAAATTATTATAAGCATGATTATATAATTTCATATCTAATTTATTATTTTCTTTAACAGCATCTAATTGTTCAGCAGTTAGTCCGTCAGCATATTTATCATGTTTTCTATTAGAATTAACTCGTATTTTCTCATAATTAATATTAAATGAATTATTCATTTTATTTTTTAATAGAATAAGTGATTTATCAAATTGTTCTACAAAGCCTATAAAAAAGAATTGGTCAATAACTTCTTTAGCCCTTTTTAAATTATTTTCCCCAACTAACTTTTTAACCATAAAATTATTAAAATAATTTTCTTCTAAAAATGATTCAAAATCCCAGTCTATCCCCATCATATTTTTCTGAAAATAATATTGTGACATATATCTTTCAACTGGGTCACGTAGAAGAGTTACATAATTAATATTTCTATCAAGCACTTCCTCATAACCAAATTTTGGTCTGAGCCCATGACTTGACATAGCTTTAGTGTAAGGAAAAATTTTCAAAATCGTTTTAACTTCTTTTGGAGTTAAAACATTATCATCTTTATTGGTCCAATAATGCCACGCTGTTAAATTAAGAAATGACAAAAAATAATTATTAATTAAAATAGATTTAAAAGAAGTTCCTGCTGATTTCTCAATATGAATAAACATTAATAAATCTTTAGATTTCAAACTATCATCTCCTATAAAACAATTTACTTATTATTCATCCTAATTACAATCATAATATTTTTCATATGTTCGCCCACAATCTCTTCAAATTGCTCTACAATCACGAATAATATGTATTAATTTAAATTCTTTATCGAAAAAATCTATAATTTTACCAAAATGAAGTACATTTTTAGGAGTTTTCTCACACCAACGTTTAGAATCTTCAGAAATATTACTTAGCAAAATTTCACGATAAAAACGGTACATTGGTTTAGGAAAAAATTTATTAAATTTAGCATCTTTATTCCAATTTGCAAAAACAATTGCTTCTTTATCTAAAGCATATATTTTCTTTAGATTGTGCCTGTATCTATTACATTTTGATACTTTTTCAAATATCCTTCTGCCATATGAACATGTGTGAAATTATTTAAAACCCTTTGCCGACAAGCATCTGCATCAATTTGGTCTATATTATTAACTGCTGCTTTATATTCTTCATAACTATCACATCTAAACCCTACATCTTCAGTTACAATTTCAGGCATAGCCCCATTTTGACTAGTAATAACTGGAGTACCACTCACTAAAGCTTCTATTGTAACTAATCCAAACGGTTCTTCACATAAAGTTGGGAAAATTAATGCTTTACTATTACAAAGTAACTTCTTTTTCTTTAATCCACCGACCATTCCTTTATAATGCAAATATCTAGATAAACTAAGTCTCCACCCACCAGCTATATCTAATTCAAATTTCATATCTTTAGCCAATTTAATCGCAGTTTTAACATTTTTAGCTGGATAACTTACTTTAGATAGGAATAAATAATTCCCTTCTTTAAACTTTTGATACAAAAACTCATCCGGATCCAAACCATGATAAACAAATTCTTTTCTACCATTAACTTCAGCATGCTTTTGACTTGCAAAAATAGTATTTGGTAAAATAGTTTCATCATAACTATCACGAGCTTTACCTAACCAATGAAAAGTAACTACATAAGGAAAGTCAGGCTCTTCTTTAGGGTTAAAATGAAAATGAACTATATCAAAATCATCAGGCAAATACTTGAATATTTCTTTTTCTTTCCCAGCTTTTCTTAAATTATTGATTCCTTCTTTAACATTTATAATTTCTAAATTATTATCTTCTAAAGAACACTTTCCATCATTAATTATATAAACTTTATGTCCGAAATGCAAAAGTCCTTTAGCTAGCCAAGCAACTACTCGTTGAGTACCACCATATTTTTCAGGTGGAATATCCCCATTACAAACTAAAACAACTTTCATATGAATTTTCTCCTTTCAATAATTCTTTTATTTTTTTACAAAAAATAATTCAATTTTCTAAGTATTTACGAAAATTATTATATCTTATTTGCTTTAAAATTAAAAGGAATGCCCAAAATTATCTATAAATAAAAATCTCGAGCTCTTAACTCGAGAAAATTATATTATTATCTATTTTTGGTTATCGCATTAAATACTTTATTAACTTTAACCTTCTCCAAACAATCGTGATGTTCTAATGGACACTCATGTTCCCCACAAGGGCGACATTCAATATCATGAGTAATAATTTGATGTTCTTCACCATAAGGATGATATTTTTTCTCATTTGACGGGCCAAATAAAGTAATCGTAGGTGTTCCTACTGCAGCCGTCACATGTACTGGACCACTATCACCACTGACCATCACATCAATTTTATCTGCCAAAGCAGTTAACTCCTCTAAAGTAGTCTCTCCTGCTAGGCTAACTACATCTTCTCCCATCAGTTCTCTAATTTCATCAACCCGCTCTATATCACTTGGACCACCAGTAAAGATTACTTCTCCTGCTTCCTTTTTAATTAATTTATCAGCTAATGCTGCAAATTTTTCTTTCGGCCAGCGCTTAGTCTGCCAACTACCACCTGTATTTAAAGCAATTATGTTTTGCTTTGGATTTAAATTATAACTAGCTAATAATTCTTCCACATTGTCTGCTGCACTTTCTTTTACTTTTAACTCTAATTCAGATTCAGGCAGTTCCAAAAAACCTAAGTCTCTTAAAAACTGACGATAAACTTCTACCATATGAGCCTCATCTAAGCGAGGTAATTCCTGATCAAGAAAAAGTCCCCGCCCTTTATCTCCAAAGCCCACACTATAATCCGGGCCAATCACCTTCATCAGCAGCGCAGTCCGCCAATTACCATGAATATTCAGCCCTAAATCATAGTTATTGCCACTTAAAGACCGCGCAAAGTTCCAGCTCTCTAAGATACTCCACTTCTTATTATAGCCGTATACATTGTCTAAGTACGGATTATCTTCGATAATTGATACAAAATTAGCATTAGCTACAAAATCAATTCTCGCCTCAGGATATTTATCACGCAAATTCTTAATAAACGGTGTCGCAAAAATCAAATCACCGAGATATAATAGATCTATCACTACTATGCGATCGGCATTTTTTACCTCATCTTCCATACAATCATCCTTTCTATAAAACAAATCTAACAGTACCTACATTAAATCAGAACAGTAGATTTGGCGGTGCCAAATCTCTACAACAATAATAATAATCATGTGATTATTATTATTGTTGTTTTTTAATAATTTGATATACTTGACGTACCGTTATTCGTTCCATACATAAATGATTCTCCCGCGGGCATTCTCGCTCCCAACAATTCTTACACTCTATATCAGGCTGAATCACAATATGCTGCTCACCATAAGGACCATGGGTCTGAGGATTAGTTGGCCCCATTAGCACAATAGATTGTGTCCCTTGGGCTACTGCTAAATGCATTGGACCAGTATCTCCTCCTACAAACATGTCCACTCTGGTATACAGTTCAGCTAACTCTTTTAAATTAGTTTCTCCGGCTAGATTATAGGCTTCTTCGTCCATCATTTCAATAATCTCACTTACTCCACTTTTATCTCCAGGACCACCTGTAAACAATACTGTACAATCTAAATCTGTGATTAATCTATCAGCCAATTTAGCATAACGCTCTTCTAACCAATTCTTTGCTTCCCAGGTAGTGAAAGGATTAATCGCTATTAATTTTTCTCTCTCTTCTATCTCTAAATCTTCTAATAGTTCACTAACTTCTTCTTGTACTGCCTCCGGCAGTTCTATATCAAATTCAACCTCTTCAACTTCAGCTCCTAATGCTTGGGCCAAATGCAAATTACGCTCAATTTGATGTACTTCTTCATCAGGCATTGTCACCTGCTGATTATAGAATAGTGTACTTCCTTCACGACCATTAGCCGGGCCAATTCTCCGCTGAGCTCCACTTAAATAGGTAGTTAAGCCGCTCTTGAACAACCCATGCACATCCAAAGCCACATCAAAATCATACTCTTCCTTTAGATCATCAAAAAACTCTTTACCGTGCTTTAAAGTCTCCCATTTAGCATCTTTAAAATCTGCTCGCCATTCTTCTTTAGGCAGTAAAATAACATTATCTAAATTCGGATTATCCTCCACTAAATCATAAGCTAGGCTTTGCACTATCCAACTGATCTCTGCCTGCGGATAAGCTTTACGTAGTGCACTAGCTATTGGTAGAGCATGAATCATATCACCAATCGCACTCAGACGCACACATAAAATATGCTGTTCTTTGATTAATGAGCCTGCTAAAGCAGCATTCTCTTGCGCTGCTCCTTGATTCTTCTCAATCATCGCTACCGCTGCTTCATTTTTAGACTGTAATTCTTCTCTATTGTTCAGATAATAATTCATCTCTGCAGTCAACTCTTCAGCATCATCAACTTGAATTCCCACCTCATGATCAAATAACAAGGCCGTACTATCTTTAAAATTAAACATATGCGGGCCAAAAAATACTAATTTACCCTGCGCAGCAGGTTCTAAGACATTATGTCCCCCACGCTCTATTAAACTGCCTCCTACAAACACTAAATCAGCTAAACCATATAACTGAGCCAACTCACCAATAGTATCAACAATAATTACAGACTCTTGCTCAGGGTCTCTACTATCAATTTCACTACGTTTAATAGTCTCTATCCCCTGCTCTTGATATAACTCCTGCAATTCATCAGCCCGCTCTACATAACGCGGTGCCACTATCAATACTAAATCAGGCCACTTTTCTTTCAATTCTGTATACAAGGACAACAATTGTTCTTCTTCATTATCATGAGTACTACCTAAGACTACTATCGGCTGTTGAGGATCTAATTTATACTCTTGATACAATTTATCCTTTGCTGCTTGACTAGTCGTACCATAATCTTGATCAAATTTAGTATTCCCATTATTCTCTACTTTATCTTCAGGGGCTCCCAATTCAATAATTCGTTCTTTATCTAATTCAGACTGCATACTAAAGTAATCAACTTTAGATAATAGATCATCTAAGACCGGACCTAAATAACGATAGTGTTTAATACTATCATCACTGATTCTACCACTAGCAATCATTACTTTAGCCCCTTGACGATGCGCCTGTTTAATAAAATTCGGCCACAGCTCAGTTTCCATAATCACTATTAACTCCGGATTAATCTGATAAAAAACTCGTTTAACTACCTGCGGTAAGTCTAAAGGAAAATAAATAAACTCATCTGCTTCATCAATTATCTTTGCTGCCATTTCTTGACCAGTAGCAGTCATCGTTGAAAACAAAAATTTATGCTCCGGAAATTCACGACGCAGTTCCGTCACTAAAGGACTCGCTGCTCCAGCTTCTCCTACCGAAGCTCCATGAATCCATACAGTAGGCTGATCTTGAAAAGTAGCTTGGATAACCTCCGGCAGCCAACCAAATCTTTCTTTCAACCCCCGCCACTCTTCATCACCAAATAAAATTTTATAAATTAATACCGGTAAATATAATAACGCTACTACAGTTAATATTAGATTGTATAATAAGTAAACTACTTTCTTCACAATTTTATACCCCTTTATTAATTAAATTTCTCACAATTACGTTTACCATATTAATTTTTATTATATATTATTTTCAGCCAAGTTTAAAGTCAATACTAACGAAATGGGCTAAAGCCCATCGAGCTATGAGCTACGAGCTTTGATCTTTGAGAGAGGAGCTAAAAAGCAAAAAAAGGCAGTAGAAAATTTCTACTGCCTTTAAACTCTCTATTATTCTAGCCCTTGTCTTTCTTACTATTTTTTCTTTCTCTTTTATCTTCTTACTCTTTACTTCTTACTCTTTACTATTCTTACTAATACTTAAGGTCTACCCCAAAATCTATTCCTTGTTCCGGTAAATCAAAGCCGATATTAACATTGAAACAATCAAACTGCCGTGTGAAATCTAATTCCAGTTCTTCTAGCGCATCTTCATCCTCTTGAGCTGCAAAATCATATAAAGTATTAATCTCTACATCCCAATAAGGGAACTCTTTTTGTTCAGTTACAAATTTATAAGTCAATCTTAACTCATTTTGCCACTCAGTTTCATCTCTTTCAATTGGTGCTACTCCATTATCACTATCTCCTTTAATTTGATAGCGATAAGCAGCTTCTAAATTATGATATTCATTAATCTGATAATCACTGCTTAATACCATTCCGAAGTTATGATAATCTTGCTCTAATTCATAATAGCTTTTATTACCTCTTAACTCCCAACCCACAGCTAAATCTTCATTAGCCTGCCATTCATCTCTTAGACGAGCAGAAATATAATGTCGCTCTCCTAATTCCGGGTCAGTCAATTGATCAAAAGTAAACGGTGTCTCTCCAGCAGTATTAAAATAATGATAATCTAAATTCAAATCTGCGCCCCAGAAATCTTGCTTAGAACCTAGATTAAAATCATAAGTCTGATATTGATCTTCTGTATCATAGTCGGCAATACTATACTTACTATGCCAATATAAATCTAGACCATCAGACAATTCAATTTGATTATTATCTAAGTGTAGATTGAACTGTTTTCTAATTGTCTCTACATTAGTTTCTGGCTCATAAATCTGACCAACTTTTAGGTTAGTAGATAGTTTGGTATTTCCAACTACTTTACGATTTTTAGTACCTAACCACACTTCTGGTTTATAATTCTCTTCACTATCTTCACTACCCTGTACTCGCCAATAATAATCTCCCATTTCATCAGTAATTATTAATTTTTTATCCATCTTCTGGTCAATATCATCTGCATCTCTACGCAGTCTTAGAGATAAATCTGGGCCTTGACGTTTTAAATCCCAACTGGCTCGTGTTGACTCTTCTTTATAGTCTGCATCATCTTCATCTTCTTCAAAAAATGATTGTAGTTCTAAACGACTCTTCGTACTCCCAAATTGATTATTTAAGACAATATTCCCACCTAACCCAAACTTCCGATTATAATCAAGATAGCTATCTAATTCAAAATCTGAGTTTGGTTGATAAAGATAATCTAACTCTAAAACATCAGTACTTTCTCGGGCTACCTTAGCAAAAATATGACCTTCTAAATCTTCATTGATGTAATGATCATAATCAACTTCTAAATATAAACTATCATCATTATTGTAACCTATTTCAGGTTCTGGTACTGCATATTTTTTTCGTTCATCTTTATCAGTATGGGTTACATACTTCGGTAAAGGCATTAACTTATTACCTTTAACCCATAGTTCAACTCCAGTTGCAATAATCTTGCCCTCGGTAGTTACTTCAATCTCTTCCGCTTTAATTTCATAATGCGGGTCATCATATTGACAAGCAGTAATCCCACTACCTTCAATCAGTAACTGCTCATCTTGAATATTGATTACTTCCCCACTAAAATACATCCCTTCATTTTCAGAAGCGGCATCATAAAATTTACCTTCTTGAGTCTGATAATTGTATTGTAATTTAGAACCTTCTAAAATCTGTTCAGCTTGGATTAAGACTACATTGCCTACTGCTTCAATCTCTTGCTTAGAAACATTAGCTACTACTTTATCCGCCCTAATTTCATCTGTACCAAATTTAATTACTACATTGTCTTGAGCTTTAATCAAGTTATTAGCCTCATCAAAAACAACATAGCCATCAGCATTAATAGTAAAAGCCTGTCCTTCAGCAGCCCCTGCTAAAGGAGTAGAAATGAAAATTATTAATATAATATAAAATATAATTGCTTTTTTCATTATTAACCTGACCTCTCTATTTTTTCTTTACTCATTATTGGTCACTCATCACTGCTTTTATCTTTTTTTAATTTTTACTGTTTACTTCTTTTTGGTTTCTGTTTTTTCTCTTCACTGCCTTTCTTGCTACTTCTTTTTTGTTTCTGTTTTTTCTCTTTACTCATCACTGATCACTATCACTTTTTACTAGTTACTGTTCTTATTATATAAAACCTCGGCTTAACTTTAAAGAAGAAAATATTACTTAAAATCGATATCTATAACTAAAGATAAATTTAGGAGTAATTTCATCACTGCCAAAATAGTGGTTTAAACTTAATTTCCCTTCCACTGTCTGTTGTGACGAGAGGTCATAATCTAAACCCTGAGTGACATTAAGCCAATAATCATCATAGAGATAAGATAGATTAACTATAGAATGAGATTCCCACTTTTCAGTTAATTGAGCGCTGTATTCAGCCTCTGCTTCAGCATCATGCTGCCACTCTCCATTATTTTCATCAAGACGATAATTAAAATAATAACTATATTGTGGTTGCTCATAATCTAACTCTAAATAGACTTGCTGCTCTTCTTGCTGCTCATAGTTCAAATCAACCGTTAGGTCTTTAAGCTCTCCATTCAAACTTAATTTAATAAGATTAGAACCATAATTATTAACTTGATAATCGACTCCTAGTTGATACACATTATAACTAGGAGAAAAATAACTAACAGTATTGTTAATACTCCAATTGCGGCTAGTAAATGATTGACTGTCATCTAAATTATCTCTACTATAATCCAGACCTGTTTCTAAAATATAACGACTGCTTAATTTTTTATAGGCCTGTAGTGAAAAATCATATTCTCCACTAGCAAAAATATCTTGCTCAATCTCCTGCCACTCCGGAGCATAATAATTAGCTGTTCCTCTCAAGCTAATCCCACGGTACCAAGAAGATAAATCTAAGCTAACTGCTGAACCAACTTCTTCTTCCGTAGCAGCTAAAGCAGTATCTACTACCAAATCAAGATTTTTAATCTTATAACCATCTTGATAAGAAAAATAGTGCCGGTCTTGAACTATATCCTCTTCATAATGATAACTATATTTCCTTCTGACCCCATCATAGCTAAATCCTATCCGCTCTAAGCCATTACTTTGACCGCCAAAATTAAGGTCTTCGTTGGCATTTTCACCATACCACAAATTATAGTTATCCTGTTTAAAAGATACCCCCAACAAAGAATCAGCTGACAGAAAAGTAGATACACTGTCAGCTTCAGTTTCTCCTAATTCTAGCTTAGTATTGTCCTTAGTAAAACGTAAAAAATAATCATTAAACTCCCAATCTTGGGCATAACTCTTCCCTGATAAAAAACGATAATCTTTATTTATTTCTAGCTCTGTTTGAAAATCATAACCGTGAAATTGACCTTGTTCTTCTAAAAAAAGTTGATTGCTAATTTCACTAATATGCTCTCCAATATTCATCTTTAAATCATAATAACTAGCTCTTGCTAGATTGCTAGTAGTGATTATGAACATTAAGCTTAATATAATAATTGCTAACTTTCTTTTCATGCTTTAACTCCTTAATTGATTTAATTAAGTTCTATACTTCCTATCTCTTGAAAATCAATCACCATTTTATCAATCTTCCATCCTCGGTTTTCATTAACTAAATCAAAAGTAATGACTCCATTATCTGTTACACCATCTGGTACACCCTCAGGAGTAGATATCTTTTCTCCATTAATACTTTCAAACACCTGAAATTGTACTCGATAGTGAGCTGTATACTCTTGAATATCATCATCTACAAAGATAGTCTTATAATCAAAAGTTAATTTATAACTAGTGTAATCAAATTTATCATTACTCAATTGTGCCTCAAAAGCTTCAAATAAAGCTTCCTTATTGTATAGTTCTTCTTTTAATTGACTCATCGGCTTTTTAGTCGTTCTCGCCCCACTAATGGATATAATTTCTAAAGGATTATTAGATGGATTTTGACTAAATAAATCAATTAATTCTTGGGCACTATATTGATTCTCAGCTGTTGAATCATAAGTGTTATATTTAAAAAAGTCATTTGTAATCTCTTGCGCTTTTTCTTTGACATCAGATTTTTCCTCTGAGCCCATCATTGTTTTAGAATCATCTTGGACTAAACATCCTGATAGCATCAGAGTCACTATTAATAAAGTAACTATTATAATTGACCTCCGCTTCAACTTAATTACCTCCTTAGTTACTAGATTGCTCTTCTAATTTTTTAGCTTTCTCTAATAAGAACTTGCCTAATCTTCCAAAACCAAATCCTTCTCGTGGTAAGTCAGCTGTAAATGTGACACTATTTCCTGTAGTATTACCTCGTTGATCATCAACTGTGACAGAAATTTCATTTCTCCCAGCTGGTAAGGGATACATAGAGAATAAAATAAATTTATCCCAGTCATTAAAGGTAATCACTTCAAAGTCCTGCACTCCCGCTGCTTTAGATTTACCGTCAATTACTAATTTACCATTAACCTCAACTTGCAAAGAGCTCTTATCTAAGGCCTGATCTTGCGGTAAAGTAATTTCAATAGCTGATGCTTCTTTGACACTCAAACGATCACCATCACTAATATTAAAGGTAATACCTTTAGCTACATTTTGCGTTTCAAATATATTCTCAAATACCTCTTCATATGGGTCATCGCCTTCGTCTTTAGGATTCCCCCATTTATCTTCAACATCAATTTTAATACTATGCACTCCATCGCTTAACGGTGTATTAGGAGTAAATTGAATCGTATTGACTACTTCTCCCTCGACCGTCTCAGTCTGTTGTTTAACTACTCCTGCTAAAATATCATCTATTTCTATATCTAAATTTCCTAAAGGTGAACGATCACTAATTTTAATCTGAAATGTTGGGGTAGCAGTGTATAAAATACCAAAACTACCATCATCATTAGGATCTTCTGCTTCTCCAGTCTCAGGATTCACATACTTAATTCCACCAATATCAGGAGGCGTACCATCAACTTCAAATCTAAAGGCCCGCACTTCAGTTCGATTCTCATTCAAACGTAAACTCTGTTCATTTAAACTTTCTTTAATTGCATTTTCAACTTCGCTTTCTATATCAGTACCTAAAGTAGTATTAATATCTTCAATAGCAGTTATTACTTCCTGTTGTAATTTAATATCATCTGCTACCATAATCACTTCATACATCCCATCTTCTAAAGCTACTCCAATATCATTAAAGGTTCTATTAATAAACTGCGTCTTTTTGTCCATTTCTGTTTCAGAAACATAAGTCCAAGTTTCACCAGTTTGATCACGCCGTCTAATTTGATAACGCAATTCTTCCGCGTTATGAGTATCAAATTGTAAGCGCCCTCCACTAGTACTGATGATATTACCAGTCTCTTGACCATTATTATCACGCAGTGTAATATTATTAATGATTGGAGAATCTTGATTAACCTTAAGCATAAATGTAAAACCAGTCACACCATCATCATTAGCTATTTGGTCATTAACATTACCTGCTCTATCTTTAACAGTTAGACGCACTACATACTTTCCTTCTTGTAGATTCCCATAAGGAAATAAAGTTGCTTCATTGAGGCTTTCATTATAATCAATCACACGCAACTTTTGATCCACCTCTTGGTTGAAATTGCGGTCAAAATCTTCAGCATAATCCTGCACAATCAAATTGAGTGGTCTACTGTCATCTACTTTAATTGCTCGTGCATTAATATCACTTGAATCTATCCCTGATAGAACTTCATTAAACCCAACTGTTATTTCAGGTTCAGCACTATCTGCACTATTATTATCTACTAAAGAAATCTGCTCATCCAAATTCTTTCCTTCTAATTCATCAGTTGCTATTCCTGGTTCTATACTTGTTACTTCTGGTTTAGATTGATCTATAGCAAAATAATAACTTTTATCAGTATAATTAATTGCACCTAAAGCATAAGCTTTCATTCTCACAGCAATTATCTGCAATTCATTCCCCTGCTCTAAGCTATTAACTTGATTAATAAATGGTGCTGGATCCATCTCCCAGTTATTGTTGTCACCATAATCATCTGTCTTCCAGTCACCACTTAAATTGCCGTTAACTACATCATCAATATCGCTACTACCATTAACGGTCTCCCAGGTAAATGAAGACAAACTAACATCTCGCCCTAAGAAACCAGGGTCTGTTGAAGTTACTGAATTAACTATCTGCTGATTCGATAGATCAGAGTTAGCTCTAATATCTACATTCAAGTCATCTTTCTCACTTAAATAGTAAACTTTATCATCTTCCAAAACCCCATATTGTGGATGACCTTTCAAACTAACATCCATCTTCGGTCGGGCATAAGCTCCCTTAATAGTAAATTCGGCTAATACCGTTCCGTTATTAGGATCACCTAATCTAATTTCAAAGGTTTTCCCCAATTCCAGATTAGATAATAATCCTGTATTACTCAAGATTATCCTCCGGTTAGCAGTCTCATAATTCACACCATCTTTATTATTCCCAGCATTAACTCCACCAGGAACTATCGATTCCCCCGTCTCTTTATTAACTATATACACATAAGAAGCATCAGTACTAAATTGAAAATCAATTGTTACATCTTCTCTGACACCTTCTTCAGATATCGCCTGTGGTCTAAAATCATATTCTCTAACACCAGTATTAAATACAATGTAACTCGGGCCAATTTCAAAATCACTGACCGTTCCTTTGCTGAAATTAGCAGTAATCGCTCTATCACTTGTCATATCTATTGTGACTGGATTTTGATTCTGCTTAGAAGTTGAAATATCACCACTCCAGCCCGAAAATTCAAAACCATCATCAGGATTGGCTTCTATTTCAACTTGCGGATAATTGTCAGTATCAACAGAGATACTACCACTACCTTCACCAGCAGTAGACCTCGTTAAATCATATTCAGAATATACTGCTACTAAAACTTTATCATTTGACTCCATATTAAATGTATAGGGATTATCAGTTTCTACTTGCTCCCCATCATTATTTTCCCAATGAGAAAATTCATAACCAGGATCCGGAAGAACTTCTATTGTCACTGATTCTCCATTCGTATACTCATAATTACCATCATTATTATCAGGAGTTACAGAAATATCTCCCGAACCATTTAATTCATTAATAGTTAAAGTAGCTGCAAAACTCAACGTAGTTGAAAAGACTACTATACTTAATACCACTATCAAAATGGCTGAAAATTTATGCCAACTTAATTTCATCAAATTTTCCTCCTTATTAAAAGATACTTTAATCTATCCCTTATTTATATCTTTCGTCATTAAATCGTATTTTTCCTGTTTCAATTTCGAGATAATTTATTAACAAATCAATTTTTTAACAAAAAATGAAAATAGCCGCGCTAAAGCGCGGCCATAAAATCAATCTAGATTATAATATATTTTAAATCTCTCCTGCGGTAGCAATTCAAAATTGGAAATCTTAATCTCTTCTAATTCCACCTTAGACTCTGCCTTAGCTTGAACTAACTCTTTCATAATCATAATTAAGTCTTCAAACTTCTTTTGCGCTGACAGTTCCACTAGTTCATCTTCAGCTACCAACAGTACTTGATCTTCTACTTCTATTTCCTTAGCTTCAACTATAGCAATACTTGAGATTAAAAAACTTAATACTAACAGTAATGATAATATTCTTTTCATTAGGGTAGCCCCCTTTAAAAAAAGTAGGCAGGGAGTCCCTGCCTACTTTTTATTCTTTTATCTCACTTCTCATGATTTACGCCTGAAACATTAACAGCGGCTAATTAAAACTTGAATCCCATATTACCCATAATACCTTGTCGGTCAAAACTATCTCCAGCATTTACAGCACTAAAGTCCATCTTTTGATAACTAATACTAGCAGTTGAATTGTCGCTTACTTTGTACTCAAGACCAGCACTAGTAGTCTTTTTCTCTCCGGCAAGGTCAACATAGTCTTCTTTGTCTGCCCAGCCATAACCACCAGTAAAGGCCAATTTATCATTAACTCTATAACGAGCATCTAGTTTAGCTTCTTTATTAGTACTTCTATTTTCATTAGCATCATAAACAGCAGCAATTTTAGCTTGCGGCATTAATTCTAAATTATTGATCTTAAATTCTGGCGCATAAGCTACACTAACTACTTTATCTGCTTCACTATCTGCAGTATCATAATCATAAATTGCAGCAGCAGTGAAATCTCCTAATTCTTTATTAGCTTCGATATATCTTAGTTCATCTTCTGATTCAAACTCATATTCGTACTCTCCAAAGACAGTCGCACCTAACACTTGATACGGATTATCTTCTGTTACTTCTGCTTTAACAGTTATTTCATCACTATCATTAACACCAACATAATCACCTTCAGGCTGAATTGCTACAAATTCATCTTGTATTTCATATTCAGCACCTACTTTAACCTTATCAATTGCCTTTTCTGCTCCTACAATTAATAACTTACCATCATTGTCTCCACTATTCACAGCAACCTCACCAGTTAAATCAACACCTGCTAATTGATAAGCGGCATCTAATCCCACAATAATTTCTTCTGCGCCTGTATCTTTATGGTCAGCTACACCTAAATAAGCATTAATCGGTAAGGCAAAAATATTATCTTGTTTAGCAGCAATATTTCTCACTTCCTGATTCGTATTATCTAAATATTGTCCCAAACCAATCGTAGAATTACCAGATTCCAAAATTACCCCAGCAATATTTTCATCATCAGCATTATCTTCATTATCATAGAATAAATAGTCCTTCCATCCTAGAACCTGATCTTCTCCCAGGCTAGCTTTGAAATCATCAGTTTCAATTTGAGCCGCAATAGTATCTAACTCTAATTCACTGACAGTTTGATCAGCAGCAGCTTCATTTGTATCACCATAATAATTACCAACAGTGTCCATTTGAATATCTGCTCTTAAATTATCTTTATTAATTCCGACATTAAAAGTAGCAGTCTGTTTTAGATAATCTTCTGCTAATACTTTATCATCATCGTCAATGTCATCATCGCCATCCCAGTCTTGTTCATACGGATCAATATATGACTCTCCAGCACCTGTCTTTTCAATATCTTTATATTCAATAGCAGTTTCACCTGTAATCTGTACAGTCTCTAACTCTTTAACTTTAGCATTAACTTTAGCTAATTCAGCATCAAACTCTTCTGCTAAAGTTTGAATTGCCTGTGCTACTTCATTATTTATCTTTGTATCATCAGTTTCAATCTTATCCATCACTCGAGAAGTCAAAACAGCAACTTGATAACGGCTTAATTCCTCTTGTCCGTTAAATTCTCCATTTTGATATCCTTCAATCAATCCCGCTTGGGCTACCTTCTCTAAAGAATTATAAGCCCAATGATTAGTTGGTACATCATTAAATTGTCCTGCCATTGCTGGTACAGTCATTGCCAATATCATTACTACAGTTAATACCATAATTAATTTCTTATTCATTAGTAAATCCCCCTAGTTGATTGTTAGTCGATTGAATAGTATAAAATCTATTAGACTATCACAGTTTTACATCACTCTAGAGGTAAATCCAGTTGAGTGGCCTTGTTTCCTCAGCTTTCTTTACTATCTAGTGATATTTGCTCTACTGTAATAGCTGTTAAGTAATTCATCATTTAATGGCGAGTGGGGTCCACCTCCTTTCTTGCCTGTCTCAATGAATTACTTGAACACGAAATAAAAGCAATTGAGAATGTAGAATTGACAATTCTCAATTAATGTATTTGCGACTTCCTTCCCTTTTCCTTTAAGTAACATATCTCACTCTAGGTTAATATTACTAAGGGAAGTAATCCCAACTTATTTTTTATTGCTCACTTAATCTATTTGCGCTATCCTTTGTATTTCCTTTAAGTAAGATTTAGCATTAGAGGGATATCTATATAAGACTTCAGTTGCAAAAAAATAAAAAACCCCAGGCCGACTTGGCCCAGGGTTGATTAAATATCTATTAAGATTTAATTAAAATTTAACTGTTAAAGAAGTTTCTAAGTCAGTAGAATCAGCATCTGCTCCAGTAGCAACACCACTATCTATTAGGTTATTGCTATCAGAAGCTGTTGTACCATCAATATAACCTAGAGAAGTATTCCAAGTTATATTTTCAGTAATCTGCTGGTCATAGCCAAGCTTGATGTAAGTAAATTCATTATTGGAATCAGCAGACTGATTAGTTAACTCTGCCATCAAAGTAGCATCGTCCATTGCATACTCAGTTCCTACTTTAATAACAGTTACATCAGTGTCATCATCATAACCATCATTAGCAGTTGTAGCAATAGAAGCATTATTAGTATATGCTCCATTAACATTTTCTAGAGCAACTTCAATAGTATTCTTATCTTCATCTTCTCCATCTTTAGTAATCATTGTGTAAGCACCAGTAACCGTATTAGCATCATCTAATACATAATCAGCACTTACCTCAAAAAGGTCAGTTCCAGGACCTTCAGTATCACCTTGAACCTGTGCAAAGTCTTCACCCATCATTTCTGTTTTAGCATTTACAGTTAATGCTTCATTCATTGCTGCAGATACGCCAGCACTCATGAATGTATCACTATCATCTTCTCCATCATTGAATACAAGCTTACCATTTGCAGTAACATTTTCATTTACATTAGTGTCAATTGCAGCAACAACATTTGTTACATTAACTAACGTACCATTGTCATCAACATCAAAGTCATTAGCATGAAGAATCTTACCTGTTACAGTTGAATTAGCTAAATCTCTACTAGCTGTTACACCATAAAAATCTGCTGGTCCTGCAGGAGCATCAGAATCATCACTAAGAACAAAAGCAGATACATCAGAATTCATAGCAACTGTATTTAGAGTCATACCTTGTCTATCTTCATCATCGATGAAGGTATAATCAGCATGGAAACCAGCAACGTCACCAATCTTAAGTGTAGATACATCATCAGCAATTGTTAAAGTAGCAGTATCCATACTTAAATTCTTTTCAGCATCAGTATTAGGATTAGGAATTGGATCTCCATAATCACCTGCAGTTGCAGCAAAGTTATTTGTGATTGTATCAAGAGCTAAATCAAAGTTAATATTTTCATTAACCATTGCTGCCACATTAAAGCTCATTTCTTGATAAAATGCTTTTTCAGCTGGGAATAAATCGGGATCATCTTGATAATTTTCATCTAAAGCATCATCATCAGCCCACAATTCAGCAGCAGCTTGTGAATTATCACTATAATTACCTACTTGAAATACTGATTTAACTTCACCAGTCACCTTAACTTTATCTTCCATATGATTATCAGCAAACACAGGTACAGCCATCGTCACGATTAACAAAGCAGTAAGTACACTAACTATTTTCTTATTATTCATCTTATTTTTCCCCCTTGGTTTCTTTATGAAAATCATTTTTTTAATTGTATAAAACTTAACATATTGAAAAATAAATAATTTTGACTTCGGCTTTGCGGGGTCACCTCCTTTCCAGCCGTTTAAAATTATTTACTCTCTTTTATATTATTTGTAGATAAACAGAGAAATTCCTGTTTTAATCTACAAATTTATGCATTTTTTTATTATTACTTTCTTTTTTCGATTATAACTGCTGATTAACTCCATTCTTAATCATATTATAAGGATAAATTCTTTTGAAGTCAATAACTTCTTTTAACAATTATCAATTTAATTATTTCAGATTAATGTTAATACCTAATTGACTAAATATTAAAATAATGTAAACTTTTAATTACTATAAATTTAAGTATTTTATTGTAAAAAATATGATAATTATTACTGTTGCTGTGTTAGTCTTTTTTATTTAACTTTTGATTAGCTTCAATTACTAGATTCATTAGTTCTTCTTGTTGACTACAATTTTGTTCTTGCTCATTTACTTTCTCATATAATTTTTGGTTAGCTGTAGTAACTTCTCCCATTAAATTACTAATTTCTTTTGTAGAACTAACTGCTGTTTCAGTTTGAGCAGCCATTTCTTCACTAGAGACAGATATTTGTTCGGTTAAAGCACTGACTTGCTCTGTGGAAGCTACTTGATTTCCTGCTGCTTCTTTTACTTTTTTCATCTGTTGGGCTACATCTTGAGCTAAGTAGTTTATTTCATTAAAGACACTCACAATATTTTCTGTGTCTCCTTCTTCGGCAGTCATAACTTGCACCGTTTGCTTCGTGCTTGCTTCTATTTCTTGGATGATCTCTTGTACTTCTAGAGTTGCTTCTTTACTTTCATCAGCTAATTCTTTTATTTCTTCAGCTACTACGCTAAATCCTTTACCTTTTTCTCCCGCCCTGGCAGCTTCAATGGCCGCATTTAAGGCTAATAGATTAGTCTGTTCACTGATTTCCATTATCTTATTTGAAATATTACCTATCTTATTAATACTCTTTTTTAAGCTTTTCATTCTTTTAACTGCTGTATCTAAGAGCTCATCACCTTGCACAATTTTCCCTGTAGTCTCTTCCATGAATTGATATGTTTCTTCACCTATCTGAGATATCTCTTCCGCTTGTTGAGCTAACTCTTCCACTCCAGTAGATACTTCAGATATAGCTTCAGTTACTTCTTGATTTCCTTCAACTAATTCCTGTATAGAAACTGAGGCAGTGCTAATCTTACTATCTACTTCGTCTGCTATTTCTTTAATCTCAGATGATAGAGCATCTATAGATTCTGATTTATCTTTAGCCTGATAAGATTTATTCTTGATATTAGTTGTAATCTTATTAATTCCAATGTACAATCCAAAAGCTAAGAGCAGACAGAAAACTAAACTGATTAAAGCTAATAGTAAAGTAGTATTTCTAATCTCTTTAGCTTTATTATCAATAGAATTCACTCGCTGTTCTAACTGCTGCCAGCCAAATTTACTAATTGCTGCATTATTCATCTTTAATTTTGTGCCTAAGTCTTTAATTTGAGATGATAAATTTTTATTCTCATAGCTTCCTTCTTCTGTTTTTCTTAATTGACTGACCTTTTCTTTCATCTGAGCATTTAATTGCTCCATCTTATTTAAACGTTGCTTAACATCCTCTTGCTGAATATAACTTTTGAGATTATCTAATTCTTTGCCTAACATATCACTACTTGTATATGAGGCTAGATTGGCCTGCCACTTATAGATACTCACCATTTTGTTATTTAAGTTATTAGTTACAGCCGTATTAGTTTTGACACTAGGTACTAAAGTCTGATTTAAGCTATACAACTCATCAGCAATTTGAGCGGTATTAATAAAAATTAACAGGCTAAATACTAATAAGATAGCTACTACTACAACAAATCCTAGTTGGACTCTTCTAAGCACAGTAATTTTATTTAGCCAATCACTAATTTGCATATCTTTTAAATTCTGCGCCCAATTTTTAACCTTCTTTTTTAATTTCAATAGATCCGCCTCCTATTGATTGCAAAATCGAATTCATCCCTTAATATTTATAAACAAGGGTCTTAAAAAAAACCCTTGTTTATAAATAAATACTATTCAATTGTTATATCTTCTACAGTTTCAGCTGCTAATTCTGGTGAAGTAGGATTAATAAAATTACCTGTTCCTAATTCAAAACCAGCATTGATAGACAACCGAGGTAAAATTTCAATATGCCAATGATATTTTTTCTCAACACCATCTAAAAATGGAGCAGTGTGCAGTACAATATTGTACGGTGGATTGTCAAAACCAACTTCTAATTTTCTAATCATCTTCTGTAGAACTTTTACTAAATCCTTTAATTGCTCTTCACTAATCTGTCCCAAAGAATGTTGATGTTCTTTAGGCATAATCCACATTTCAAAGGGATATCTAGAAGCATAAGGAGCAAATGCCGTAAATTCTTCTGTATCTTCTATAATTCTACTCCCCTTTTCAGTTTCTTCTGTTAAGATATCACAAAAGACACAGTTCCCATTCTCAGAATAGTACTCTTCTGCTCCATCTAATTCTCCTCTAATTGCAGTTGGGATTAATGGAGTGGACATAATCTGCCAATGAGGATGTTCTAAGGAGGCTCCAGCTGTGCCGCCGTGATTTTTAAATATTTGCACATACTTTAATCTCTCATCTTGGGCCAAGTCATCGTGTCGTTCCTTTAACACCCGCATTATATCTATAGTATGCTCTAGTCCATGAGTCCCTAAACTCCCCTCATGGTCTGGCGATTCAATCAATACCTCAGCCGCTCCTACTCCTGTCATCTTATTATAAAAACCATTCTGTCTTTTCAAATCAGCATCAATATCTAAAGCAGCAAATTTATTTGGTATGACTCTTATATCCCACCCTGCTTCATTTTCTTTACGATTAGGGTTACTACTAGTAGCAGTTATTTCAGGTGGCGTGTCATCCTCATTCCCATAACAAAACGGACAATAGTCATCCTTATTGGTAGTTTCTTCATGGTTGAAATCGTGAGGTCTTTTGCCTCGCTCAGATGATATAACTACATGATCTCCTGTAATAATGTCTTCTCTAATTTCTGACATTCTTATCCCCTCTCTTATTTTAATTTGCTGATTTTTTAGTCTATATTATTAATCAATACCAGTATTAGCAACACCTTGAATAAACTGTTTTTGACCAATTAAGAATAAGATCAAGACTGGCAGCGTTACAAATGCCGAAGCGGCCATTAACAGCGAATAGTTAGTAGAAAATTGGGACTGAAAAGTAGTCAATCCTAACTGTACTGTTCTCATCGCTTCTGAACGAGTTAATACTAAAGGCTTAAATAAAATATTCCACTCTGCACTAAAAGTAAAGATAAATAATGATACTGCAGCCGGCTTAGATAATGGAATCATAATCTTCCATAAGATCTGCCATCTACTCGCACCATCAATTAAAGCTGCTTCTTCTAAGGCATAAGGGATTTGCGAGAAGAACTGTTTGAACAAAAAGATTCCAAAGGCATTAGCTAAAGAAGGAATAATTAAGGCCTTATAACTATCTAACCATCCTAATTTAGCAACTATAGTATAGACTGGAATTGCTCGCATTTGAAATGGTACAACCAATGTTGCTAGTAATATTGCGAATAAAACACTCTTCCCTTTAAACTCAAAGCGGGCAAAGGCATAACCAGCCATAGCCGAAGTTATAATCTGCCCAAAAGTTACTGACAAAGACATAAACATACTATTGAAAAATTGCCGCCCAAAATTGGTTTTATTCCAAGCTCTCGCAAAATTACCCCAATTCAAGTCATTAGGCAATAAACTAATTGACTGTGATAAAATTTCACTTCTAGTCTTTAAAGCCGTACTTACCATCCAGAAAAATGGAAATAAAACTACAATTGTACTAATAATCAATACTGTATAAACTGCTATCTTCTTCAATTTTGCAGAAGTCCCCGTATCAGACACACTCATCATCTAGCACCTCCCGTATAAGGTTCAAATTATTCTTCACCTAATAAGTTCATTTGTACTCGACTAACAATCATTGAAATAATGATTAGTAGTACTGCTACTGCAGAAGCTTCACCCATATTAAATTTATCAAAAGCTAATTCATACATCCGATAAACTAATACAGTAGTCGAGCCCATCGGACCTCCTCTTGTCATCGCGTGAAATTGAGCAAATCCTCTAAAACTAAAGAATAACATCATGATCGTAACAAATAATGTAGTCGGTTTTAATAAGGGCCAAGTAATATGAATAAAGGACTTCCAACCCTTACCTGCACCATCTAATTCCGCGGCTTCATAGTATGATTCAGGAATCCCCTGTAATCCAGCTAGATAAACAACCATAAAGTATCCTGCAAAGCGCCAAACAGTCAGCAATATGACAGCCGGCATTGCCCACACAGTACTCTGCAGCCAGTTAATCGGATCGATTCCCAGAAAGCCTAATAAGTAATTAATTAATCCTTTATTAGCATCTAACATCCAAACCCAAACTAGTCCTGCTGCTACAAAAGAAATTACTTGCGGACTAAAAAATGCTGTTCTAAAGAAGCCTAATCCTTTTATCTTTTGGTCTAATAGTATAGCTAAAAATAATGAACTAGCAATAGTTAAAGGAACTGCTACAGCTACAAAATAGACTGTATTACCAAAGGCACCCCAAAATTCTGGTGACTGAAACATTTCTATATAATTAGTCAATCCTACAAATTCTATTGGCCCGACTACATTCCACTTAGTAAAACTTAAAAAGACATTAAACAAAATTGGCAGTAAAATGAAGACACCAATAAACAACATTGCTGGGGCAATAAAGATATAACTAATGATATCTTCATCATCTAAATTCAAAACATTCTGAACTTTATCCATCACGCCAGTATCTGAGCTTAAATCAGGCATCTTATCCTCCTCCATTTTAATTTGAAATTAACTTGGTGGAGGTAATCCTCCACCAAGTTAGTGATTTTACAGTGATTATTCATTTAATGCTTTTTGACCTTTCTTAGCAGCTTCTTCTAATGCTTCTTCAGGAGTAATCCGCTGATATAGAGCTTTTTCAATTGCTTTTCCTAAAGCACTAGAAATATCTGGATAAGCTGGGCCAGTTGGACGAGCAAAACCATACTTCATCTGCTTAGTAAATGTTCTCACTTCTGGATTGTTATCTAAGAACTTCTGATATTCATCACTATTCATTGCAGACTTACTTACTGGTAAGTAACCTGTTTGCTTAGCATATTCTACCTGGAAGTCAGCACTCATTACATACTTAGCAAATTCCCAAGCAGCTTGCTCTTTCTTTTCATTTGTTCTGAAGATATATAAGTTCTCTCCACCAAGACTAGTACCTCGCTGTTCTTGCTTAGGTAACATAAATGTTCCATAATTTAAATCAGTTTTATTAAGCTGCGGCATAGTCCAAGGACCAATCACCTGCATTGCAATCCGACCTGATTCTAAGTTACCTGTTTTGTAACCGGCACCAGTTTGAGAGAAAGTAGCAACTTTGTGCTTATGCTTTAAATCTACCCAATACTGTAGTGCTTCAGCTCCATCTTTGCTATCGAAAGCAATTTCAGTACCATTATTCTTTAAGAACTCACCGCCAGATTGCTTTAAAAATGCTTCCCAATTCCAAACAGTCCATTCTCCAGTACCCATAGGAACTTGGAAACCATATTCAGCATCACTATTTTCTTGGACCTTTCTTGCTACTTCTATAAATTCAGACCATGTATCAGGTAGTTCTTCAATCCCTGCTTGCTTGAAGTAGTCTTTGTTATAGAAGATTCCTAAGTTATTGGCATCAAACGGAGCAGTATAGATCTTTCCTTGATAAGAAGATACCTTCCATAGCGAATCATAAATATCATTCTTATCAAAATCAGAGTCATTCTTAATGAATTCAGATACAGGAGCTAAAGCATTAGCTTCAGCTAATTGTCCTGTCATATGAGGACCCATCCACATCATTGCTGGAGGATTACCTCCTGCTACTGAAGTCATAACTTTACTTTCTGCATTATCTGCCGCACCATAACTTTGTAAATTAACTCTAATATTAGGATGTGCCTCATTAAATTCTTGGACCTTCTTTGTCAGCACTTTATTATTGGCACCTGATTCCATACCATGCCAAAATGTAATCTCTGTTACTTTAGATTCTTCTTCATCTTCGAAAAGACCAAATAGAGCATTAGCTTGAACTGAAACTGATAGAACTAAGACTAAGGAAAGCGCTATTACCATCAAATTCTTTTTCTTAAACATTTGAATTCCCCCTAAAGTTTTAATTGAGATTATTGAACTACTTTCTTATAGGGGTTGTAAACTTATAAGGTAGGTTGTTTTCTTTGTAATTATCTACTTTTAGCTTTTGAGAACGTTCCCAGTAAAAAATGAATTACACTTTTAACAAGTGTTAATAAAATTCTTATTGGCATTTGAGGTACTCTAAAATTATGAAATTATAGTAACTCCGTGTATGTAATGCATTACATTCGAAGTCTAAAAAACTTATAATCACTTATGTTTTATAATTAGACTTATAAATAGAGCACCACACAATGATTATAAACTGCTATTTTTTCTATTCATTTTTTACACTTATAGACTTTTATATTTTGTATGAAAAGCATTACACTTAGTATTATAAGTAATTTATTTCTTTATGTCAAATAATTATTTAAATATCTTTGCGCTAAAATCACAGCTGCATATCCATCTACTGCTATTTGAGGAGTCTGCAGGGCAGTAGGAATTAACTTTCTCCACCCCTGCGGAGGATTATGCTCCCAATATAACTTCCTAGCTTCTAAAGTCGAATTTCTTTCATTTACAACCTCCACCAACAGATCATTTCCTGTAATTACTTTTTTTATTTCCTCACTAAAAGTACCATTCCCCAAAACAACTAACTGCAGATTATATTTATCAGCCACAGATACTATTCTCTTAGCTAATTTCTGACGGGCCAAGACTTCTTGCATTATAATCTCTCCACTATCTTCTACAACTGCTAATCCACACTTATCTCGCCCCGGATCCACTGCAGCAATCATAAATTAACACCTACTAAATCAAACTTCACCACCAAATCATCTCCCTTAAAGATATTATTAGCCGTGATTAATCTGACTGTATATGACGCCTCTTTCTCAGTCAAAATAGTAATTAATTTATCTAATTCCCGCCCATTATATCTTAACTTATTAAATTCTAACTCTTGAGCCTGACTATCTAACTGCTGCAGCCAATTATTTAATTGAGTACTAATTTCCTCTTTTGATTCATCATTAATTATAATCTGACTGACCTCTACTCCTTTTTTGTAAAGCACCTCTTGATTTAAATATAAAAAGTACTTTTCTCCAAATAACTTAAGATTATGGGCCAAGTTCTCAGTCTGCTGCTGCAATTCTTTCTTATCTGCTCGCAAAGTATCCAATTCTGCTTTCGACCTTTCAATTTCTAACAATAGATCATCTAACCTAAAGACAGCAATTCTAGCCTTTTGCGAGGCAAGCATCATTAAACTAACAGAAAAAATGGTAATTAAAACTCCAGTCACTACTGTAATAATAATTGAACTATACTTCGGCCGCAATCCAAATAGTGATAATCTATTTTTTCCTACTTTCATGCCAATTTTATCTCCCACATAAGCAATCAAACCACCAATAACAATTAAGATTAATATCAAAGGTAATCCATACATTTTTTCAACTCCCCTCTATATAAAGTGGCACTTTATAAATTAACAATGAAAAAATAAAAGAGAAAAATTTAAATCAAAAGCAAAAAGAACAATCAAAAAAATAAGCAATCCCAAAATAGTACAGTCCCTGCTCCTACACTTAAAGTAAAACTGCCTTGGATTAAGATGAAATTGTTTCGTAGCGTCTTCAAATCTAGTTTGGCAATGAGTCTTAATGAAGTCTAGTGAATATAAATTTGGAAATTAAGCTTACAAAATTTATATTCACTAGACTTCATTAAGACTCATTGCCAAACTAGATTTAGGAGCGAAGAATCATTTTATCTTAATCCCGAAAGTTAAACTTTATATAGATTAAGTTCAATTTATAAACCCCCATACCTTTAAGCAATATTACCCATAAAAATAAAGCCAGCACTAAGCTGACTTAAAAACAAAAAACCGGCTCTCGCCGATTTTTACTATCATCTATTAAAATCTTTGCGTTTTATACAACAATCCAATCCCTACAATCATGAAGATGATATTCTGCAGCCAGGCACCTAACCACGGTGTTAAATTACCACTCTGCCCTAAAGCAGAACCAACTGTCATCATCGTATAATAAATAAAGATCACAATAATACTTAATCCTAAGCCGATTGAAGAGCCGGAACGATTAGGTTGTAAGCCCAATGGTGCGCCTACTAGAGCAAAAATAAAACAAGCAAAAGGAATCGAATAACGTTGATGATAAGTAACCTTTAATTTCTTAACATTCTGCCCTTCTTGTTCTAATAATTCAATATGCTTTCCTAATTCTTTTAGACTCATCTCTTCTGGTTCTTTTTGCCGTCTTGAAATTTGCTCAGGATCTCTATTTAATCTATTCTTCATATTCATCTTAGTGAATTTAGTTTGTGGAACTCGTCCTTCTTTAGTAATTGTATAACTTACACCATTCATGAATACCCATTTGCTATCCAGCCATTTAGCCTTTTCAGCCTGAATAATATTAACTAATTTACCGTCTTCATAATTTTGCAGGGTCACTTCATTTAAAGTCTGCGTCTCTCCATCAAATTTACTAGCAGTTAAAACAAAGTCTAACTTCCCTGTTGCACTATCAACCGGAGCTATGCGCAAATTTTGCTGGGTTTTAGGTTTGGTTTCACCATGTTTCATCTTCCAGACTATCTCTTCATAGAGATTAGTACTTTTAGGAACTAAGGTATCATTCAGCCAAATAGTTAAACCACTGATTAAAAGGGCTACAACTAAAACTGGAATTACTAATCTCATAAAACTAACTCCGCCAGCTTTTAAAGCAGTAATCTCACTATCTCCGGATAAACGACCAAAAGCTAATAAAGAAGCTAATAACATGGACATCGGAAAAGTCCAGACTACAATTTGAGGTAAGCTTAAAAAGAATAATTTAACTGTAGTAATAATCGGTAACCCATACTCCATCATTAATTTAGCTAAGCTAATTAATACATCAGAACCGACAAAAATACTAGTAAAAGCAAACACACCAAATAAAAAAGGTTGAATTAACTCCTTCAATATATAGCGATAAACAATCTTCATTAATTGCACCTCACATTTGAAATTTATCTCCCAAATAAAACTCTTTAGCTATTTCACTATTCGCTATTTCATCAGATGTCCCTGATAAGAGAATTTCTCCTTCATGCATAATATAAGCGCGGTCAGTAATAGCTAATGTTTCTCGAACACTATGGTCAGTAACTAAAACTCCTAAGCCTCTGTTTTTTAGATGAGACACAATATCCTGAATATCATTCACAGCAATTGGATCTACTCCTGCAAAAGGCTCATCTAATAATATATAATCAGGGTCAGTTGCCAAAGAACGAGCAATCTCTACTCTTCTTCTTTCTCCTCCTGATAACATATAGCCCTTTTGGTCGCGCAAGTTCTTAATATCAAACTCTTCTAATAGTTCTTCTACAATCTCTTGGTCATCTTCTGGTCGGTCAATCATTTCTAAAATAGCCATGATATTCTCTTCAACTGTTAACTTCCGAAAAACAGAAGCCTCCTGGGCCAAATACCCAATCCCCCGCTGCGCTCGTTTATGCATTGGCAGTTTAGTAATATCATGATGATCCAGTTTAACTTGACCTGAATTAGGTCGAATCAATCCTACTATCATATAAAAGGTAGTCGTCTTTCCTGCCCCATTGGGACCTAAAATACCAACTATTTCTCCTTTATCAACAGTAAAATTAACTCCATCTACTACATTTTTATTATCATAAGTTTTAACCAAATTAGATGCTTTAATCGGCATTTTGATCACCCTGCTTTTGATTAGCGTTAGGCACTATCAAAGTAGTGCGCCCTTCCGCCTTAATCTTATTAGTTTCTAAATCAATCGTCATCTTTTCTGCCGTCATACGCCGCTCACCTTTATGAGCTACTACATTACCTGTTAATATTGCTTCTTCTTTGGCTCGGTCATAACTTAAGTGTTCAGCTTCAGCAGTAATTGCTTCTTTTTTATTTTCCAAGTAAACTTGGTCATTAACTGTTAATTTTCCTGTTTGCAAATCAAATCTAAACTTCTCTCCTTGAATCAACATTTCTTCTGTTTTATATTGCGGACTGCCCGTTAAAATTCCAATTTCAGTCTGACTATTTAACTGCAGGTGCTGGGCCGTTAAAGTTCGTCCCAATTGATTGACTACTACATTACCTTCAGCTTCAATCATCTGCAGTTCTTGTTGAGCAGTCAATTTATCCGCTTTTAATTTAATATTACCACGGCTAAATTCAACATTTCCAATTGCAATCACTTCAGCATTACTATCATCAATTAATAATTCATCAGCCGTCAATTCCAAATCAGGATTCGTCTTAGCTACTGCTGCAGTACTCAAAGCTACTAAAACTAAAACACTTAGAGCTAATACTGCAATTTTACTTTTATTTCTCATTTATATCATCCTCTTTTTGAGAAGTTACCTGCACATTTTCCAAAACACGTAATCGGCTTAAATCAATCTGACTAATAAATTTTTCTCCTCGTACTTCTAAACCACTCTGCTTTAATAATATATCACCACGACCTATTAGTTCATTCTTAGCTTGATTCCAATTTAATCGATTAGCCTTAATTACTTTAGCTCCACTCTTAATAGTTACTGGGCCCTGTAAAGATAAAAAGCCAGTCTTAGTATCTAAAGTACCCTCTTTAGCACTCAAACTAATCACTTGCTCTTCTTGTTGATAGACCTCTGCTGTTACTTGACGCAGCTTAGTCTGCCCAGAATTAGAAAAGTGTTCTATCGCATCAGCTTTTAACTCCCACTTCGTTGTCTCATCTTGGCTATAAAGAGTCATTGCTGCTCCTTTTAACTCTGCTTCAGCATCCATCTGCTCTTGTTCTTGCTCCTGCCTCTGTTCAGCAGTCTGCTGTTGTTGCTCAGATTCAGGAGTAGATTGACTAGTGAAAATAAAATATCCAGTAATTAATAAAATAATAATAAGTGCAAATATAATTGTTTTTTTCTTAGTCATTTCTACCGCCCTCAATCTTAGTCTTCCATCTGCGGTGAACCCACAGCCATTGACTAGGATAATCACGAATTACAGCCTCTAAAGATGTAGTTAACTGCTGTAACACATCTCGCTGTTCTTCTAACGGTGCATCTTTAGCAATCTCTAACGGTTCTTTAACAATCAAACGATAATCATTAAATCCTTCCCGAACTAGATAAATAGGAACAATATAAGAATTGCTGCGTTGGGCTAATTTTACAGGTCCTAAAGGAGTAGAAGCAGGTCGGTCAAAAAACTGCATAAATTCTCCATCTTGATGGGCATCTTGGTCACCTAAAATCAATAAAAATTTCTGACGTAGTAAAGCTTTTAAAGCCTTTTTGATCTCACTGCGGTTAAAGACCTCTGCCCCTTTACTCTGTCTAATCTTCATCACTTCTTCATAAATATAATCATTCTTATAGTCCCGAGCAATAGCAGTAATCGGATAACCCACAGCAGATAAATAAACACCTAATAACTCCCAGTTACCAAAATGGCCCGTAAATAACACTGCCCCTTTTTCACTCTGATAAATTTCCTTTAAATATTCTTCACCTTCAACAGTAACATTCTCTTTTAGCTCAGTCAAACTTTTCTGCTCTAATTGTAAGATCTCAACAAATTTAAGGGCCAAGTCTTGAAAGACCTCTTTAGCTAATTCCTGGGCACGACTATCACTAACATTTAAAGAGCTTTTAATATTTTTCACTGCTAGCTCTCTTCGTTCTTTAACCACATAATATAATAAACTCCCTAAACCATGGGCCAAATAATAATTGATCCGCTCGGGAATTAAATTTATTATAAATTTAAAAATCTTAAAAAATATATAAGTAACCTGCTCCATTACCTTCACTCCTTCTAACAAAATTATTGCTCTTGAGCATTAAGAATCAGCTCAATGGCTTCTCTAACTGCTCCTTCACCACCAGCTTTATCCGTCACATAATCAACTGCTTCTTTCACTGCCTGCATCCCATTAGCCACACTAAAAGATAGTCCCACTCGCTCTAAAATTTCTAAGTCATTTAAATCATCACCAATATAAGCAACATTCTCTTGACTAATCTCATATTTAGCCAATAAATCATCAAATACAGCTAATTTATCTTTGATATTTTGATGTACTTCACTAATTTCTAATTCACCAGCTCTACGTTCGACTAATTTGGATTCACGTCCTGTAATAATAGCAGTCTTAATCCCTGCCTCTTGGGCTAACTTAATCCCCATTCCATCATGAACGTGAAAGAACTTGAACTCTTCGCCATCATTTCCTAGTACAATTCGTCCATCAGTTAATACACCATCTACATCAGTAATAAATAATTTTATTTCTTTTGCTTGAGAATCTAATTTAGGATTCATAGATTTTACCTCCGTTTTAAAATCAATTCTAAAATCACTTAGCTTCGCTCTTGTTGACCCCTCCGGGTTTTTATAGTGCGAAAAACCCTTCGTGTAGCCCACAACGCTCTACTTAGAGCAAATAAAGTGCGCAATCTACATGCATTGTTTTTTGCTTGGGTGCTATAATACTCCTGCTTTCAACAGATCTTGGAAATTAATTAATCCAATTGGGTGATCTTCTTCATCAACTATTGGTAAATCATTAATCTCTTTATCCTGCATAATCTTTAGTGCTTCTGCTGCTAATTTATCGCTGGTAATCCGGACGGGATCTTTAGTCATTAATTCTCGCACCGGTCGGGTTAATAAATCAGCTGATTTCTCTAACTGACGTCTGATATCACCATCAGCTATAATCCCTACTAATTCCTCTGACTCATCAACTACACTCGCTGCTCCCATCCGCGTAGAAGTCATCTTAAATAAGGTTTCTTTTAAAGTAGTCTCTTGGTCCACTACTGGATTTCGCTCTCGAACATGCATTACATCATCAACAGTCAACAATAATCTCTTACCTAAACTACCGCCGGGATGATATAAAGCAAAATCCTCTGGTTCAAAGTCCCGCACTGCTACTAAAGCCATAGCTAAAGAATCTCCTAAAGCTAAAGCAGCTGTTGTACTAGCCGTCGGGGCCAAATCCATCGGGCATGCTTCTTCTTTGACACCACTATCTAATACATAATCAGCATTTTCAGCCATAGTGGAATCTAAACTACCAGTAATCGCAATAATTTGCGCTCCAATACGCTTGACTACAGGAAGTATATTTAACACTTCATCTGTTTCCCCACTATTAGAGATAGCAATTACGATATCTTCTTCTTGCACCATTCCTAAATCACCATGAATTGCTTCAGCAGGATGGAGAAAGAAAGAAGGAGTGCCCGTACTTGATAAAGTTGCAGCCAACTTTTCAGCAATAAAACCAGATTTGCCCATCCCCGTCATTACAATGCGACCTGAGCAATCTAGAATAGCATGTACTATCTCTACGAATGTATCGTCAACAGAGCGTTTTAAACTACTAACCGCCTGTGCTTCTATATCTAAGACTTGTTGGCCCTGTTTTTTAATCTGTTCTGCATCTAAGCGATTCAAATTATATCAACCCCTTTTACTACCTTTTCACTATCTTATCTATTTCTTGTGCCTGCTTTAAAATTCCTTTTAAATCTTCTACTCGTACCATATTTGGCCCATCACATAAGGCGTCATCCGGACAATCATGCACTTCCATAAATAAGGCATCAACACCTGCACCTACTGCTGCCCGAGTTAGATACGGTACATATTCTCGTTCCCCTGCAGAAGAATCACCATCTCCACCAGGTAACTGTACACTGTGCGTAGCATCAAACACAGCTGGATAACCAGTCTCTCTCATTCGTGGTAAAGAACGCATATCTACTACTAGATTATTATAACCAAAAGAAGCACCACGTTCAGTTAATAGAATTCTTTCGTTCCCTGTACTTTCAAGTTTTTCTACTACCTGATCAATATCCCACGGTGCTAAGAACTGTCCTTTTTTCACATTTACTACCTTCCCAGTTTCTCCCACTGCTGTTACTAAATCAGTCTGGCGTGATAAGAAAGCAGGAATCTGAATCATATCTACTACTTCTCCAGCAATCTTAGCCTGTTCTTCAGTATGCACATCAGTTAAAACCGGTACTCCTACTTCATCTTTAACTCGCTTTAGGATCTCTAAACCTCGTTCTAAACCAGGTCCACGATAGGAATCAATCGAAGATCGATTTGCTTTATCATACGAAGATTTAAACACATAAGGAATTCCTAATTCATCCGTAATCTTCTTTATCTTTTTAGCCATTGTAATTACATGTTCTTCACTTTCAATCACACAAGGTCCTGACAACAGTACAAATGGATGTCCTGCCCCAAATTTGACGTCTTCATTTAATACAACTTCTTTTACCATAATAAACACCCCTTTTTAATTGATAATTGTCAATTGATAATGGACAATTAAGTTCAAGAACGTACAATCAAAATCAAAACCTAGACTTGGCAGTGCCAAGTCTCTACATTATCGTTTCTTGTTTTTTATTTTTTTAATTGTCAATTATCCATTCTCAATTCTCAATTGCTTTTAATTTTTCGCCTTACCTTTTCCAGGTCTTCTTCCGTATCAACACCAACTACTTGATGTTCGGTCTCTACTACTTTTATTTTATAACCATTTTCCAATACTCGCAATTGTTCTAGCGATTCTTTTTTCTCTAACGGTGTCGGTTCTAAATTTGTATACTCTAATAGAAACTTTCTGCGATAAACATATAAGCCGATATGTTTATAAAAAGTAATCTCTTCTTCAGTCCGTGGATAAGGTACTAAAGAACGTGAAAAATAAAGCGCAAAATCATCTTTATCAGTTATTACCTTAACCGAATTAGGGTCTTCTAATTCCGCTTTATCTGTAATTTCATGTTTTAAAGTACTCATTTTAACTGTAGTATCATCTAGCAAAGGTTGCACTGCTTGATCAATCATTTTAGGATTTAACAGTGGTTCATCGCCCTGCACATTAACAATTATATCAGAATCTAAATCTTGAGCTACCTCAGCTAATCTATCTGTTCCAGTACTATGTTCTTTAGAAGTCATTTCGACTCGACCACCAAAAGATTCTACCTCTTGGTAGACACGTTGGTCATCAGTTGCTACAATCACTTGGTCTAAATTTTCTGCTTTTCTAACTTGTTCATAGACTCGCTGAATCATTGTCTTACCGCAAATATCTTTTAATACCTTACCCGGTAATCTACTCGAAGCATAACGGGCAGGGATAATGGCTGTTACCTTCATTTTGAAGCCTCCTCTAATTCATCTAACACAGAATCCCAAGTCTCTGCTCCTTCTAAAATCTCCAACTCAATTCCTAAAGCCTGCACATCAATATCAACATTATTTAGTTCAATTAAATCATTATCCATACTAACTGCATCTTTTTCAGTCGTAATGATTTTGTCCACATTGTGGACTGTAGCCAAAGTAAAGAGACGGTTTATTTCGTCTTCATTATAGCTGTGATGATCTTGATAGCGCATCTTCTTAACAATATTAGCCCCTAATTCTTCTAAGGTCATCTCAAAAGAACGAGGGTTGCCAATTCCCGATACAGCCATAACACGGCTACCTTGAACATCTATGGCCTGACATTGATTAGAAGTTACATTTCTTAAATAAGTTGGTTGATGTTTAGTACTGATAATTTTCAGCTTAGATTTAATTTCTTTAATTTGAGCTTTGATTTTAGCTAACTTCTCTTCCTCAACTTGGTCTGCTCTAGTGATAATTACTGTATCTGCTCTCTCTAAACTAGATAATGGTTCACGCAACAATCCTCCCGGTAATAATTCTCCTTCTCCAAAAGGATGAACTGCATCAATTGCTACTATATCATAATCTCTCTCAACTTGCCAATGTTGAAATCCATCATCTAAAATAATAAAATCAGGCTTAAACCTGGCCCAAGCATACTTCCCTGTTTTCTGACGTTTAGAGCCTACTATCACTGGAATCGAATCTAAAAACCGAGCTAATAAATAAGGCTCATCTCCTGCTTCATCAGGAGACATAGTAATCGAGTTACCATCTGAGACTACTCCTATTTCATCATCAAAATCACCTTTGTAACCACGACTTAAAATCACTGAATTATATCCTGCTGCTTCTAAATCTAGCGCCAGCTTTTTGACAGTAGGTGTTTTACCAGTACCTCCTACAGTTATATTACCAACACTAATTACTGTACAGTCTAAAGACTTTCCTTCTTTAATTCCCCAATCATAACTTTTTCTTCTAATATAAACTGTAATCCGATAAATCTTAGCCAAAATAGTTAACACTATTAAAATCAAGCCTGGTATTAACCCAGTTTTCTCTTTTCTAATTACTTGTACTAAATACTCTTCTATATCCATTACTCATCACCTATGACCTCTTCTGCCCTGTTGATTGTTTGATTAATTTTGTCTCTAATTAGATCTTGATAGTAATCAACATCCTCAGCATTCTCAGGGGCAATAGTTATTCCTTCTCCAAATACCAAAGCAGCTTTAGTAAATGGAGCAGGTAGTTTAAATCTATCCCAACTGTTAAATACCTTCTGCGTCTTAAAAGCCACTCCCAGCGGGATAATGATACTATCAGTCTTTTTAGCCAAATAATAAATTCCAGCCTTCACCTGCCGCCGCGGTCCCGTCGGACCATCAGTCGTAATCGCTACTTCTTTACCCTGGCGTAACTTCTTAATCAACCGCAGTAAAGAACGAGTTCCACCCCGACTTGTCGAACCTCTAACTACTTCCCAATCCATTTTATCTAGAACACCAGTTATATATTCACCATCACGACTTTCACTAGCTAAAGTAACACAATCTCTAGTCCGTAAATAATAAATCGGCAGCCATAAATGTTCATGCCACACCGCAAAAATAATATTCTTTCCCGCTGCTTTCAGCTCTGCTAATTTAGCTTCATTCTCTACTGTTAAATTTAAAGAACGGTTAGTTAGCTGCGATAACCAATAAGCTAACTCCGAAATAAAGAATTGCTTCATCTTCTGCATCGAATCACCACCTATATTAGCTGTAGGCTATGTGCTAGCCCACAGCTCAAAGCTCCATACTTTTCTCTTTTCTTGTCACTGCTTCACTATTTACTCTTTAATCTTTACTGATTACTGTTTCACTGCTTCACTGTTCTTACTGTTTTTTTCTTGTTACTCTTTTCTTTTCTTGTCTCTCTTTACTCTTTTCTTGTCTCTCTTTACTCTTTACTGCCTTTAAGTTGTACTTCATATAAATCACTATAGACACCATCATATTCTAATAACTCATCATGTGTTCCTTGTTCAACAATCTGTCCTTCTTCCATAACTACAATTCGGTCAGCATTCAATACTGTTGACAATCTGTGCGCAATGACAAAAGTAGTTCTGTTCTCCATTAATCGCTCTAATGCTTCTTGAACTAAGGCCTCAGATTCAGTATCTAAGGAAGAAGTAGCCTCGTCTAAGATTAAGATTTCTGGATCCTTTAAGATTGCACGAGCAATAGCAATTCTTTGCTTTTGTCCTCCAGATAAACCTGCTCCTCTTTCGCCTAGCTCAGTATCATAACCATCTTCAAAGTTCATAATAAAGTCATGAGCATTAGCAGCTTTAGCCGCAGCAATTACTTCATCACGACTAGCATCTAAATCACCATAGAGGATATTATCTTCAATAGTACCGCCAAAGAGAATAGTTTCTTGTGGTACTATACCCATCTTAGATCGTAAAGAATCAACATTATAGTCTTTAATATCAATATCATCTAAATAGATCTGTCCGTGGTCAGGGTCATAAAAACGAGGGATTAAGTTAACTAAAGTAGACTTTCCAGCCCCACTATGACCTACTAAAGCAATCATTTGACCAGGGTCAACTTCTAAATTGATATTATCAAGGGCCAACTCATCGTCATCATAGCTAAAGCTGACTTCTTCTAACTCAATAGTCCCCTCTACATCCTCTAATTCCTGCGCTTGCGGAGAATTTTGAATTGAGGGTTGAATATCAATGATTTCAAAAATTCTCTCTGCTGCAGACATAGCCCGCTGAATAGTTCCTGATAACTTCGTTAAGGACTTAAGAGGATTGGTAATATATAATAATAAGGTGAAAAATCCTGTCAGTTCACCAGTTGTCATATGTCCTTTAATTACATCTAAGCCACCATACCACAGCACAACTAAAAAAGACATTGCTGCTAAAAACTCAGTTACCGGCGTCAAAGTAGCATTTAGCTGCGAGTTCTTTAAATTGGCCCGGAAGTTAGCTTTATTCTGTTCTTGAAAACGTTCATACTCATATTCCTCGCGACCAAAAGACTTCACAACTCGAATTCCACTAATTGTCTCTTGTAAAATATCAGACACATTAGCTACTTTTACCTGCGCCCTCTTACTCACCTTTCTAATCTTACGATTGAACTTATCAACTACAAAACCAATCACCGGAAAGATTACAAAAGCAATTAAGGTTAAACGCCAATTATCATAAAATAACTTTCCAATTCCTAAAGCTAAAACAAAAGACTTACTGAATACTCCTACAGCTCCAGAGACTATTGCCCCTTGGATAATTCCCACATCATTCGTTGCCCGAGACATAATTTCTCCCGTTTTATTTTGCGAATAAAACTCTAGGGATAGACTCTGTAAGTGGCCGTATAAATCAGCCCGCAAGTCTTTAATTGCATTTTGTGATACAAAAGCAGTTAAATACTTCTGTCCATACTGAAATAAAGCACGAAATAAGAATAATAAAAATAATCCAAGTATAATAGTAGTTAATTTATCAGTCCCTGCTGCTGCACCAGATTGTTTTGCTTCCGTAATCACTGTATCAATAAATTTCCCGAATTCATCGAAAAAGAAAACCGACAAAGCAGCATTCCCAATCATACAAATTACTGCTAATACCAATCGTCCTTTATAAGGGCTTAAATACTTTAATATTCGTTTAGCTAATTTCACTCTGAATCCCTCCTGTCTGCAAAACCAGATTTGCAACTCGATTAACTGCTCCACCAGATCCTAATTTATCTCTTACTATCTCCAATTTTTCTGCTATTTCCCGTTGACGACTAGGAGAATCTAAAATAGTTAATGCTTCTTCTGCTATTGTTTGGCCATTAGCTTCAGACTGTAATAACTCAGGTACAATCTCTTCTTCAGCAATAATATTAGGTAGTCCTACATGAGGAATTCTCACTAATAACTTGCTCAATCCATAACTCAACCACGAAGTCTTATAAATAATCACCATCGGCGTCTGAAAGAATGCCGCCTCTAAAGTAGCAGTACCAGAAGTTGATAATAACAAATCAGCTGTATCCATTACTTCATATGAATGAGCTGCAATCAACTTCACATCTACTTCATAATTTTTTACTCTTTCAGCAATCGCAGATTGAGCAATAGTCTCTGCTACCGGTAGTAAAAATTGGGCTTGAGGATATTTTTTTCTAATTAACTCCGCTGCTTCCAACATCGGGGCCAATAAAGAATCAATCTCTTGTTTTCTACTACCAGGTAGTAAGCCAATCGTAATTTTTTCATCAGCAATATCAAATTCATCTCTAAATTCAGGTGGTGACAACTCCGTTTCAACCATATCTACTAGGGGGTGACCTACAAATTCTACATCTGCTCCTACTTCTTGATATACATCTCGTTCCATGGGGAAGACTGATGCAATCTTGGCTCCGTACTTGGCCATCCTCTTGGCCCGCCATTTGCCCCACACCCAAGCTGAAGGAGCAAAATAATTGACTGTAGGTATATCTAATTTAGCAGTCCGCTTAGCCATTTTCATATTAAATCCCGAAAAGTCAACTAAGAAAGCAGCATCAGGTTCACGCTCTTGAGCAGCAGTCTCTAATTTATTCAAAACCTTATACATCAATCCTAAGTGCTTAATCGACTCCCAAAAGCCAATTACACTTAAATCAGTCGGATCATAGAGAATATCAACCCCAGCTTCAGCCATCTGCTGTCCACCCATACCAAAAAACTCAAGCTCAGGATTTAACTCTTTCATCCGCCGAATCACCTTCGCTGCATGCATATCACCTGATGCTTCACCGGCTACTACTAGTATCTTGCTCATCAATCCACCCCCAACTAAATTAATAATTAAACTGTTTCACTGTTCTTACTTTTCACTCTTTACTGTTTACTCTTTACTGTTTAATGCCTTTATCGCAATTCCGGCTTCATTTGCTTTGGCAATTACTTGCTCTTGATTAACAATAAAGGTCTTATCTGCTTCAATAACTAATCCCTTCGCATCTACCTCAATTAAATTCTCTATCGTCTGTAGTCCTACTGTTGGAATATCAAAACGAAAATCCTGCTGCGGTTTACTTACTTTTGCTGCTACAACTTCTTGACCTAATTTCCCACCGCGTAAGATAGCCTCATCAGTACCTTCAATCGCTTCTACAGCCATAACTGCTTGGTCTTTAACAACAACAGTTTGACCAATATCTAAACCACCAATTTCTTTAGCCATTTGAAAACCATATTCCATGTCTTCAAGTACTGCTTCACTCGGCTCAACAGTAGTTAATAAACCTTCATCGACAAAAAACTGCTGCATGAACTTAGTCTGGTCACTAACTTCAATACCTTCCTCCTGCAATTCATTAACAATTGCCAACATAATCGCATCATCATTTTTTTCAGGTAACTGAGCTAATAATTTTTTAAAACGTTGGTCTAATTCAATTCCTTGAAACAAAAGTTCTTTAGTTACTTTGCCTAATAAAACAACTTCTGAAATTTCTTCATCTTGTAAATAATTAATGATTTTATCCAGTTGACCAACTTCTATTTTCTCAGTACCAGGTACAATTTCTTTTAATTTATCAGTTTTAGCATCAGGAGTCACAGTAATAGCAGTTAAATCTAATCCTGCTTGTTGAGCTCCTTGAGCAAATAAAATTGGTAACTCTCCATCTCCCGCTATTAATCCTAACTTTTCAGTCATTAGTTTTCCCCTCCAACAAACTTTCTATAAGTTTAAAGCTAGAAGCTAGTAGCTAATAGCTAGTAGTGAAAACATAAAATCAAAAATAAACAACATCGAAATAACACAATCAAATAAAAAACTTCAAAATAGTACAATCCCTGCTCCCACTATTAAAGTAAGACTGCCTTGGATTGAGATAAAATTCTTTCGCAGCGTCTTCAAATTTAGTTTGTTAATGAGTCTTAATCTATAATACTTCACTTTATAAATCAACAATGAAATAGTACAGTCCCTGCCCCCACTATTAAAGTAAGACTGCCTTGGATTGCCAAGCAAGTTTTTCGCAGTGATATTAAATTTAGGTTATTGATGAGTCTTAATGAAGTAAACTTAAAATAAATTTCGATTTGCTTAATCGTCAAATTAGATTAAGCAAAATTTATTTTAAGTTTATGAATTTTAGACGAATTAACCTAAATTTTCAAACGAAGAATTACTTGCTTGGCAATCCCGCCAGCTACACTTTATAGACACCTATTTGCATATCCCTCGCTGAGCATTACGCAAGAATCTTAAGAAATGCTCTACCATTTCACTATTATCTAATTCTTGGTCCATCTTTTCAATTGCTTCCGATACATTTAAGTTAGAACGATATAAAATTCGATAAGCTTCTTTTATCTTTTGTCTCACATCAGGTTCAATATCATTTCTTCTTAAGCCTACAGCATTAATTCCATTAGTGGAGGCTGGATGACCATCTACTAATACATATGGTGGCACATCTTTAACAACTTTAGAATCTCCACCAACCATAGCCATCTTACCAATTCTCACGAATTGATGCACTCCTACTAAACCACCAATTACTACTGAATCTTCAACTTCTACATGACCTGCTAAAGCAGCAGAGTTAGCCATTACAATATCATTAGCTACTTGACAATCATGAGCTACATGACTATAAGCCATAAATAAATTACCATTACCGATCTTTGTAACACTACCGCCTTCTTCAGTTCCGCGGTGAATAGTTGTAAATTCACGGAAAGTATTATTATCTCCAATTTCTAAGAAACTCTTTTCTCCTTGGAACTTCAAGTCTTGAGGTTCTTGACCAATTGAAGCACTATTAAAGATTTCATTATTTTCACCAATCGTAGTCCAACCTTTAATCACAGCATGAGGGCCAACCTCAGTCCCATCGCCAATTTTCACATTTTCTCCAATAATTGCATACGGACCGATCTTAACATCTTTGCCAATTTCCGCATCAGGGTGTACTACAGCAGTATCATGAACTTCTTTTAACCGCACTACATTATCTTGTTTTTTGCTCATTATCGTTTAACTCCTCTCCGTTATTTATCTTGAATAAAGCAGGTTAATTTACCATCAGCTACTATCTCATCTTCAACATAAGCTGTAGCCGCTACTTTACCCATCCGCCCTCTTAGTCTTAAGATTTCAACTTCCATTCTTAATTGATCACCTGGTTTAACTGGCTTTCTAAATCTTGCGTCTTCTACTTTAGCAAAATAAGGTACTTTATCTTCAGGTTCTTCTACCGTCTGCAGTAACCCAATTCCTGCTACCTGGGCCATTGCTTCTACAATTAATACTCCCGGCATAATTGGATGATCGGGGAAATGTCCTTCAAAGAATCTTTCATTAGCAGTTACATTCTTAATTGCAACTATCTTATCATCTGGATCAGCCTGCAGCACTCGGTCTACTAATAACATAGGATACCTATGTGGTAAAATCTCTTTTATCTCATCAATGTCCATCATTTTTCAATTCCTCCCTAATAATTTCTTTTTTAATTTTTTAGCTAATTTCGAATTAAGGGTATGCCCTGATCTAACAGCAATAATATGCCCTTTAAATGATGGGGCTAACATCATATCACCAATTAAATCTAGCACCTTATGGCGGGCAAATTCATCTTCAAAACGTAATTTATTAATTGGCCCATCATCATCAACTAAGACTGCATTATCAAGACTGCCTCCTAAAGCTAAGCCAGCTTTCTGTAATTTCTCCACCTCATGAGCAAAACCAAAAGTTCGAGCTGGAGCGACTAATTCTTGATAATTCTCTTGGGCTGCATTATATTCAAAAAATTGATCTGGGATTGATTCGTGGTCCCCCACAAAAGTATAACTGATTTTAAAATCTTCATCCGGCAATACAGTTAAATACTGATCACCTTCTTTAACATAAATTGCTTCATCTAATTGATATATTTCTTTAGCAGCATATTGTTCTGCAATACCTGCCTCCATAAATAAATCATAAAATACTTTACCACTTCCATCAGTAACTGGAGGCTCATTAGCATCTATTTCAACTAATAAATTATCTATTTCTAAAATATTAATTACCGATAAAAAATGTTCTACAGTATTGATATCCGCTTCCTGACTCCCAATAGTAGTACAGCGATTTGTTGAAGTAATATTATCAACATCTGCTTTAATCTCAGGTTCACCATCTAAATCAATTCTCTTAAAAATAATACCCTGCTTAGGAGGAAGAGGATAACAAGTAATAGTCACATTTTGACCTGTATGAAGTCCAATACCAGTATAACTAAATTTCTGTTTGATTGTATGCTGCATTCTTTCCAAGCAGATCCCTCCTTTCACTCATCTAACTTCGATAATAGTCTAATAACTGTTTGTATTTTTGCCCTAATTGAGACTGCGGTTGAGAGAATATCTCTTCTGGATGACCTTGTTCTACAATCTGTCCTTGGTCTAATAATAGAATCAAATCAGCTACTTTTAAAGCAAAAGCAACTTGATGTGTCACAATAATTACAATTCTCTGGTCTTGAGTCTTAGTTAGATCTTCAATCACATCTAATACTTCTTTAACTAAAATAGGGTCTAAAGAAGCAGTGGGCTCATCTAATAATAACAAATTAGGCTCTATAATTAAAGCCCGGGCAATACCTACTCGCTGTTTTTGTCCTCCACTTAAATTAGCAGGATAGTCATTCTTTCTCTCTGCTAATTGCACCTGTTCTAATACCTGCTGCGCTCTAGTTACAATTTCTTGACGTACTAAGTCACTCTTGATCAGCGGCAGCATCACATTTTCTTCGACAGTTAAGTGCTCTATTAAATTAAAATTTTGAAAAACAAAAGCAATTTTTTCTCTCAACTTTAATAACTGCTCAGTATTTAATTCTAACACAGAAATGCCATTTAATAAAATTTTTCCTCCATCAGGTTCAGTTAAACGATTCAAACAACGAATAGTAGTTGACTTGCCACAGCCGCTAGGACCCATAATTACAACGGTTTGTCCTGCTTGGGCATCAAAAGTAATCCCCCGCAACACCTGACGGGAGTCATAACTTTTAGTTAAATTAATAACTTTTAACATAACTCCTCCAATTTAAAAATAAGTTTGACGCTGATTTAATATTTTTAACAGCCCCGGCTTAGCGGCTGGAATAATAATTTGGCGCATTATTTGAGCATAATTAAAGCCAAAAGCTTCTCCAGCTTTAAACTCTGCCTTAGCAAAATCATTAATCACTGCTGCTTCTTTAAAAATAATCAAACCCAGTCCTACCCCTACTAATATGCTGCTCCACCAGGGTAAATAAGGACTCTCTATTCCAGTCAAATAGCAGATACTACTTAAGGTTATTACTGCCATAGTTAAACTATAATAAAAAGCTGGATTAGAATAGAAAATTTTCTCTGTATTTAATTCCTGCAGTGAAGTAATAATTAAACCATGGTCAAATAATAAAGATAAACTAGTACATAACAAAGCTGTGACCACTGTTAAAACTATTTTTACTTCACTCAAAATTTGATAGATTTGATTCCGCAAATTAGGTACAATTATTCCTACAGGAGAATCATAAAAACTAATTTGCTGGGGAATCATTGTTTTAATTTCTTCTTTAATCACTTTTAAGTCCACATTTTGAGCCGGCAACAGCAAAGAAATTTCAGCACCGGGAATTGCTCGTCCCGCTAAATAATGATCTAGTAAATCAATACTAGCAGTAATCTCTTCATCCTTTAGTTTAGGCAAAGACTGCTCAATATATTCTAACTGAGCCGTAATTCCCGCAAAATCTATTGCTCTCAGTTTGACTAACTGTTCTTTTACTGCAGCTAACTTTTCTTCACTAGCTGGCTGTCTAACTTGCTGCAAGCGAGTGATTAAATCTTTATTGCTCACAGCAGTTAATCTTTTAGCAAATTCTTGTGGTGACTCTTTTATTAATTTATCAATCACAGCATTAAAATCCTGCACATTTTTCTGCCAACTTTTAATTTCTTTTAATAATGGATTATAACGATTAATCTGATCTATAATTTCTTGCGTATTATCTACTACTTTAATCTTTAATTGTGCAATGTTTTCTGCTAATTGCTGCAAATTATTGTAGTAATTAGAACCTACTCTCAATTCAGCTTGAGCAGCATTAATTCTAGATTCTAATTGCGTTAATTCTACTCTTAAATCTAAAATTAAGTCTCGCATGAATTCTAATCTCGTAATAATTACAACTAACTGTTCAAGACGATGCTCTAAAGAATCTAAATTAGCTTTAATTTCTCTGCCATCAAGCTGCTCTATATTAGCAGTATAGCCAGCTAATTTCTGATTAAGAGTTTCTATCTCAGTGGTAGTCCCCTTTAATAATTGCAAAGTAGCAAAGAGCTCTTCTAAATTAGCTAAAATAGAGTCAGCATCATTGAAAATAGAACCTAACTGAGGGACTAATTTCTTCAATTCACTGACTAGATAATCTAATTTCTGACGCGGATTATTAATCTCTACTTTTCCCACAGCAGTAGTAGAGTCTGAATTGTAAACAAGATCTCCTACTGCAGCACTACTATCACCAGTTGTGATGACTGCTGTTGCTATCATATCATTTACATTACTAACCCGCAAGTCTATTTTTTTCTTGTCTTCAGCCGGGATTATCAATTTATCTCCTACTTCTATCTTTTGACCTGTAAACACTTTAATTTTAATAGTTGAAGCATAACTGCTTAAAAAACTTTTCATCTCTGTCATAGTTTTAGCTAAACTGCCAAGTTCACTAGAATTTAGTTCTGTTATATTCTTTACGGCTAGTCCATAATCATCTTTAAGCACTTTTTCTAATTTACTTCCCAACTGGACTAGATTATCAACTTCTTCTTTAATAGGAAATCTAATTCCTAACATTTGATAGTCATTTAAAAGAGTATTAATCTTCTCTTTCACTTGCGCAGTAAACTGCGCTTCATCAATAATTACTTCTAAACTATCACCATCAGGAAAAGTAAAAGCTACATGATCTAAGTCTGCTATCTTATCTTCTAGTAATTGACTAGCTTTATTTTTTAAGCCATTAATAGTTAACCGCGGCTCTGTCATCAACGAGGTAGTTGTAATCCCTTTAATATCATTAAAATAATCTTCCAGATTTAGAAATACAGCGCGTCGTTTATATTTCTTCCCTACAGAAATAAATAAATTACTCTTCCCTGCTAAATTAATCCCTGTACTCAACTTTGCTCCCGGGAGTTTCGTCTGTAGGACTTCTTTTATTTTCTCTACTGTCTCTTCTTTCTCTCGTTCATCTATAATTAAGAGTAAATCATTATTCTCATAATCACCAATTAAACTATCCACTGCATCACCAAAGTAATAATCACTAATAGTCCCTATTACTAATGAAAGTAATGTACCTAAAATAATAGTAACTAACAACAAAATTACCACATCTTTTATAAAATCCGATTTAAAAAGCAGCATTTTGTTCACTCCTGTCCGCAAGAATTATACAATAAGCACGAGACAGAGTAAACAAAATCCTGCTAGTAATTGATGTTATATTAAGGTTATTATTCCTCTACTTCAAATTCCATTTTAACTTGGCCGGTAGCATCAATACTACCAGTTTCTAAATCGACAACAATTCTATCACTTTGAATCCATTCATCTTCTTCTTTAATTTCAGCTTGCTCCGTAATAATCATCTCTTCATCATTAGCATTATACTCTAAAGCTTCACCACGAATCTCTTGACCTTTATAATCCATATGCACATTCTTTCTAGCCAACATATCATCACTTTCTAACCATAATTTAAGATATTCACTCGTTAAATGTAGTTCTTCACCAGCTTTAGTAGTATCCAACACTACATTATCTTGAGCTACTAATTGATCCTGGTCTAAATTAAGCTGAATCATATTACTTGTAATTGTTTCATTAGGCCGTTTAAGTTTAACATTCTCAGTGAAAATTAAAATATTATTCTCACTATACATTTTTAAGCGATTTGATGTAACATGATTCTCTTTATAATCAAGAGTCACATCTCCAATTGCAATTCTAATATTTTCTTTCTTTTTATACTTAACTCGATTAGCCTTTAATTTAGCTTCATTACTCTCTTTTTCTTCTGTAGTTTTATTATTATCTGTTTGTTGCTGGGCATAAATAGGGAATCCGAGGCTGAAACTTAGTAGTAGGATCAATAGTACAACTAATTTACTTTTCATCATTTTCAGCTCCCTCTACTTTAAAGGTCATCACTACATTACCAGTAAAATTAACAACTTGGGTTTCTAAATCCAAATTCATATTTTGAGCTGTTAATTCTCCATCTTCCATTTTGACTGTAACGCCCTCGTTAGTACTTAAATTCTTATTTTTTTCATCCCAAGTAAAGAAATCAGATCTCATTTCATCTCCTGCAACTTCTGCTAAATTAACATTGCCCTGTAGTTCAATATCTTTACTCTGTTCATAATAAATTATTTTATCAGCGTCAACTCGATATTTCAACTGATCATTAGAGTATAACTTACCTTCTTTTATATTTCGCAAAATAACTTTTACTTTTTCTTTATCATCTGTTTTAGGTTGAGTAATTGTTTCTGATTCAATATCCCATCTCTTCTCTCCATCACTATAACTAACTAACTGGGGTTTATTAACTTGGTATTGATAATTACCTACTTCATCTTCAGAATCAGATTCATTTTTATTTAAATTGATCTTTACTATTATACCTACAGTTAGGAGTAATAGAATCAAAAGAAGTAGATAAATCTTATTCTTCTTCAAGATCATCCAACATACCTCCTAGATCATCGTCAAACAACATCCCCTCTTCCTCATTAGTACCGAACTTAACTCTGCCTTGAGGGAAGGCAAGAATTTCGTACTGAAACCAGATCTCTTCTGAACTATAATCATAAGCTAATGAGACTCTACGACAGTGTAATCTCTTTTCTAAACTAATTTCTGCTTTATCCATCTCTTCGTCTTCAAAATCATAACTATTATTTAGTAATAAATGCCAACGCCATTCTTGAGGGCCAAACTTCCAATCCAGTCCGTTATCCCATTGTATCATTTTCGACTCATTTAAATCAAATTCAGCAGCAGTCTCATATTCTAGATTATTATACTCTACCTCCAAAGAAGTCACAGTCTTTTCAAATAACTGCTCATTTAAGTCATAAGCTAATACTGTGTCCCATTCGTAGTGTTCCTTAAACTCTAAATTTAATTCACTCTTTAACAATTCATATTCTTCATCTAAGACATCATAACCTGTTTCTACATAAAAACGGCTATCATCATCTCTCCATTCTAAACGCTCATCAATAGTATGCTCTTCATTTTTTTGAATAAATCTATCTGGAGCTTCTCCTGTACCATAATCATAATTGTGCGTAATTTTATTATTCCAATTTTCAAAAATCTTCGTATTCAAGACTAATCTACTCTCATGGAACCAGCGACTCTGTCCCGTACTATAATAATCCTGTTGGAACTGCTGATCTAGAATAATACTATTCTGCAGCGGAGCACTGATTACATCATAATAATCTAATTTGTAGTAGCCATTCTGTTCTTTATGGCCCCAACTACTAGCATATTTATTAGCTCCCCCTAAGGATACATCTAAATTATTTAGATATTGATTATCCCAAATTTCTCCCGGATATAACGTCATCTCGGCCTCCGGTAAATAATAATAACCAATGTCGCTATCTTGTTGGAACAATTTTGTAGTTAATTCCCAATCATAAAAGCTACGTCCTTTATCTTTACCAAGGATTAAAGAATGTAGATGGCCCGTCTTTTCATCATCAATTTCCTCTAAATAATTATCTTCAATTACACCTCGATCAAGTGGGTCATCATAAATATATTCATAATCAATATAGTGCTCTTCAGTAAAGTGCTTTTTAACCGCAAAATCCAAATCATACTCTTTAGGTATGCGATCGTTATCATCATAAAAATAACCCAAATCTAATTCTAAATCATCATTATAGTGTTCTTCACTTAACTGCCAATCATATTTAAGTTGGCCTTCATAATTACGTTCAATCTCATTACTATAATAATAACTAGAGCTATTTTGTTCAAAGCGGTGTTCTAAATCTAGTTCTAGCTCTTGATTATCAGTAATTTCTCCCTCAAAGTTGAGGTCGAAATCAGTTTTATGTTCATAGCTACTGCTTTTGTCATAATCAAAGTCTAATTCACTATCCCAATCTTGGAACTGATTATTCTGACTGAAATCAAAATCAATATTAGTCTCTTTTTCAGGATTAGTCCAATAATTACTCTCATGATCTTTATACTCAAGATTATAATTTCGGGTTATATTATGCCGTCTTAAATAACTATCAAGTTCAACTGTGACCCACGGTGAATAACTAGGATTTAATTTATCTTCTTCAGTATATAAATATAAGTAAGAGTGGTTATCTTCACGATAGCTGAAATAATGTTTAAACCCTAAAGCTAGACCAGTTCTTTGAAAATAGTCAAAATATAATTGACCTTGGTCTCCAGCTAGTCTATTTAAGAAATTGTTATCATAATTTTCATCTAAGAAATAATTATAGGTATTCTTTAAGAACCAACCCCTAGTCTCACTATGGCCTACTTGATGTTCTAAAATTTGGCTCTCATTCTTTAAAGAATAGATTAAAATTGGAGAATAGAGAATAGGGATTGTCCCATTAAACTCCCAAATGAAATTGTTATAAGCAATAATTTTATCCCCCGGATACACTACTATACTACTAGAAGTAATCTTATAATGCGGCACATCATAATCACAACTAGTTGATTTTACTTTATCTAATTCACTCTTATCTTCTCCATAATCTATTTTCGGAGTATTTAAATATAGTTCTCCATTGATACTTTTATCTGTAATCGTACTTTGGGCATCAATAAACAATCCTGAAGCTAATTTTAAATTATACTCAAATTCATCACTTTCCACTTCACCTTGTCCGTCTTTAACTCTCACATTCCCTGTCGCCTTTAACGTCTTTTTTGTCATATCAATTTCCATCTTATCAGCCCATAAATTAATCTCATCAGTTTTTAAATGAGCGTTACCTTCTGCTATAATAAAATTATCTTTTTTAAAATACTGTACATCATCTGCTTCCAAATTAACTTGTCCTGCTGCAAAAGAATTAACACTAAAGAACAAAACAAATACTGCCACCCAACCGAAATATTTAACTGCTTTAATTCTCCTCACCTCTTCCTTTAGCTTATCACATTATCTTCTCTAAAAATCAAAGCACTACCTAAAAATACAAACAACATATTAGGCAGCCATGCTGCAAAAAATGGAGTTAATAAACCATTTTTTCCTAAAGATTTGGATAAAGATAATAATACATAGTACACAAAAATAATCACTACGCTGATAATAATCCCTACTATGCGCCCCCGATCAGATTTAATGCTCAAAGGAGCTCCAATTAAGACAAAGATTAAACAGGCTAGTGACTGAGCTAATTTAAAATGATATTCTACTAATAATTTAGTAGTATCTAAACCGCTGTGGTTAAAAATTCTAATTCTTTCTTCTAATTCAGCCCGACTGAGTTCAGATGGTTTCTTTTGTTTATTAATCAACTCATTAATATTACGCTTTAAATCAATAGCTTTACTGCTGAATTTACCTTGTTCCTGCAGATAACCATCACTAGCTAGTTTAGAAATAATACCATTCTTTAATTTCAAGATGTCGTTCTCTACCGTACCTCGTTGAGCAGTTAATAGTTGGCTGTTTTGAAGGTCATATACTAACACATAATTGGCTTGATGCTTTCTTTTATTTAATTTTTTTATATAAAAGTATTTGTTTTGTTCGCCTTTGAAAAATAGATCTTCTTCTAAGTATGGTTTTTCTTTTTGATTAATTAAAGTATCTTTAATATTCTCATATCTCGTATTGGCCCAAGGTACTAAGCGTTCATTCAATAAATAAGTTACTCCACTAATCAATAATCCTAATATCAGTAACGGAATTAACAGTCTCCTAAAAGTGATGCCGCCCATTCTTAAAGCAGTATACTCACTATCTTTAACTAACCTACTTAAAGCTAATAAAGTAGAAAATAAGACTGACATTGATAATGTCTCTACTACAAACGACGGTAACTTATAAAACAAAAGTTGAACTACTGTTAAAATCGGCACCTTTTTAATGATGATAAAATCCGTTAATTGAAACAAGAACGTACTAATCATAATCACAGTTAGAGCAAATAATACTATAAAAAATGGTTTAATGAATTCTAGAGCTAAATACTTATCTACTATCCTTATCAACTTCAACTCCCCCTCTGCTCTACCAGACTAGAAATAATTCAAGAATTCTTCTTTAACTAATAATCCTGCACCTACTACTGCAAAAACAATATTAGGTAGCCAAGCAGCTAAGATAGGATTTAAAAGTCCATTCCCACCTAAAGAACGGCAAACAGACATAAAAATATAATATAATAAAATAGTAATAATACTAGCTATAATCCCAAACACTCTTCCTTTATCTGATTTAATACTGAGTGGGGCCCCAATTAAAACAAAAATTAAACTAGCAAAGGGAGTAGCTAACTTACGGTGGTAATCAACTACTAAAGAATTAACTTCTAAGCCGCTCTTCTTAAAAGTCTTGATATCTTTTTTAAGTTCTTTACGACTCATTTCAGAAGTAGTCTTTTGTTGACCATAAAAATTATCTAGCTTTTGATTAACATTGATTTCAAAGTTCTGAAATCCTGATTGATAAATCACCTTCCCATTTTTATCAAACTTCTGAATCTTACCCTGCTGTAAATGCCACACCTTATTCTTAAAATACCCTTTTTCGGCAGTAATCATACGGGGATATTTTTTATCTTCCTGTAATTCATAGACAATAATATCTCTTAACTCCCCACTTTTGCGATTAATTTCATTGATATATAAGTACCTATCTTCAACCCCTTTAAAGAAAACTCCCGCCTGTAAAGTAGGAATTCCATCCTGTAAAATAATCCGCCGCACTATATTTTCAGAGCGGTGATTAGTCCAAGGAACTACTTTCTCATTAATAAAATAAGTACTACCACTAATCAGAAGGGCCAAAATTAAAAACGGCAGCATAATCCGATGTAAACCAATCCCGCCCATGCGCATAGCAGTAAACTCATTATTCTTTACTAATTGCGTTAAAGATAAGATAGTTGAGAATAAGACTCCCACTCCAAAACTCTGCACCATCACATCTGGTAATTTATAAATTAATAACTTTAAAACCTTAATTGTAGCTACTTGTTTAACAATAATCATATCCATCAGTTCAAATAAAGTACTACTGATTGTAATGACTGTAATAGTAAAAATCGAAAATAAAAAAGGCTTTAAGAACTCCCATAACAAATAGCGATCAATTAGAGGTAGTTTTAATTTAGAAAGTAAACTTCTACTAGAACGCAAAACTCAACCTCCTTTGCTTTTGACTCTCTTTTTACTTTGTTTTTTACTCGTCACTCATTATATATAATTATATACTCCTCTTCCAATTCCTTCTACAAAAACAAAAAACCTTTAACCAAAATGGTTAAAGGTTTTGCTATCATTAAAATTTATTTTCAAAATTAATACCCAGAGTTAATGCAGATTCATCTGTCGCATCTACAACTCCTAAGTCAGCACTAATATGATCAGTAAATCTAAATTTAGCACCTAAATTAAGACCTTCATTATACTCACCCATTACAGTAGTTACTGGCATCTTTAGATTATTGCTTCCTGTTGAAATAGTAACTGGATTCAACACTTTACTAACTCCCACAAAAGCTTCATTATCTCCATACTCATAGCTAAACAGCCCAGCATGAGCTCTAATACCAGCAATATTAGTATTTTTACTAGCAACTAAATAATAATCACGGTCAAAAACTCCTAGTGAGACCTCTGGGCGAAATTCATTATTCTCTTCTAATAGATTTACTTTAACTGAAGGGTCAATTTCTCCATCACCATCTAGACCGTCGTTCCAGACTAAATTTGCTCCCACCTGTACTTTTTCATTCAATCCATAGCTAAATCCTACTACATCAGCATCATCAATCATATGATAACTCATACTTAAATTTTGCTGAGGTAAAATATCTGCTGTAGGAATAGTTAATAAACTATTACTCCCAAACCTATTTGCCTCCACAGCAGGTGTCACACTAAAACAGATCAATAACGCCATCACTACAACTACTTTTTTCATTATTATGCCCCCTTATTATGTTATAAGATTTTATTTACAAATTATTATAAACCTACAATCTAGACTTGGCAATGCCAAGTCTCTTCACTATTCTTCTAATTCTTCAATTCTCTTTTCCAATTTTCTAATTCTTTTTAACATTTCAGGCAATTTCTTTCTAGCTGCTTTAGTTCTTCGTTCTTGGCGGTGATCATGGGCTGGGTAACCAGAAACAAAAGACTCAGCTTCCAGGTCATGAGTTACCGTACTATTAGCGGCTACAGTAGTATTTTCACCAATTGTAATATGTCCCACAACACCACTTTTACCAGCTAGAGTAACTTTACGTTCAACTTTTGCACTGCCAGCAATACCAACTTGGGCAATAATTAAGCACTCCGGGCCAATTTCTACATTATGTGCAATATGAACTAAATTATCTATTTTAGTACTGCGGCCAATAGTAGTCGAACCCGTGGCCCCGCGATCGATAGTGACATTGGCCCCAATTTCTACATCATCTTCTATTACTACATTGCCAAACTGTGGTACTTTAACATAGCCTTCCTCTTCTTCTTCAAACCCAAATCCTTCTGAACCAATAACGGCTCCAGAATTAATTTCTACATCAGAACCAATCTGAGAACCACGTTCCACTGTTACATTAGGATATAAGATAGTGCCCTCTCCTATACTAACATCTTGACCAACATAAACGCCCGGTGCTAAAATAACTTCATCGCCAATTTGAGCTCCATCAGCAATCACAACACCGGGATGAATACTAACTTCAGAGCCTAATTGGGCAGTATCGCTAATTACAGCTTCATCAGCTATATTAAAGCTTTGATAAGGTTGAGTTGTAAATTTATGAGCAATCTTTGAAAAGGCTAATCTTGGATTTTCAACTATAATTACTGGAGTTTCTATTTCATCAGCTGCTAAATCTTCTGTAATCAAAACAGCTCCTGCATTAGCTAGGGCCAAGTCTAAATACTCTTGGTTCTGCGCAAAGCTAATTTCAGTCTTTGCTGCATTGTCTGCGCCCCCAACACCATCAATTTCTATGTTAGTGCCTTGAAGTTGACCATCAACTAATTCTGCTAGCTTCTTCAAATTATATTTCATGTTTTTCCTCCTTATGTATAACAGGAGGTTACTCCTGTTATTTGCTGCTTAAATTTTATAACTCATCAAGTACTTTTTCTGTGATATCTTCTCCGCCAAATCTTACCTCATCTTTATTCAAGACTACATCATAATCTTGATTTTGGGCTATTTTCTCTACTGCTTGGGCAATATCTTGCCTGAATTTTTCTTTTAATTTTTCTCGCAAATCATTTATTTCTTGATAAACTTCTTCTTGTTTAGTTTCTTTATCAACATCTGATAAATTATCAATCTCAGTATCATATTCCTTCCGCAATACTTCCACTTTATCATTTAACTGCTGTTGATAGTCTTTAGCTTTTTTACTTTTTTCCCACAGCTGTTCTTGGTCTACTACAGCCACTTTTAATTGCTCTACCTTAACTTTAACCTGCGGTTCACGAGCACAACCGCTAATAATACTCAATGCTACAATTACTATTATTACTAATAAACTATATTTTTTCAACCTAGTTCCCCCCAATTTGAACAACTTCTATCACTTCTGAAGTTAGGTCTACAGTATTTAGGTTCTTATGATACTCTGATAAGATGACTCTAATGTCCCAATCTTGACCTAATTGTTCAATACTTTCTTTAATATCCTGCTCACGTCGAGCTATCAAGTCTTGCTTCTTTTGCTGCAATTGTTTAATATTTCCTTCTAAATCTTTAATCTTATTCTTTACTTTTGTTGCTAATTTATTCTCAGCTGAACTTAAATTATCTTCAATATTAGAAGTTAATTTCTTTCTCTCTTCTTTTACTGCCTGGTCTAAACGCTGATTTAAATCTTCAACTGTTGTTTCTAAATCTTGATTCAACTCAACTCGTTTTTCTTTATAATCTTTTTCAGCCTTTGTTTCTAACTGTTGACGATAATTAAGCAATTCTTCTTGAATTTCTGCTTCTTTTTCCTCAATTAAATTTTTAATCTGCTGCGATTGCTGTTGTTGATGAGCAGCTATTTTTTCTTCTCTTGCTTCTTGTAATTCTTCTAATTGCTGCTGATAATCTTTTCTCTCTGTTTCAGTCAAATTATTTAAACTTAGCTTTAACTTAATATTTAGAATTTGAGAATTATAATCTTGATTCAGTTCTTCTTTATATTCATCTTTAGCCTCAGAAATTTTTTCTCTGCGAGTCTGAATTGTGGTAGTTATTTCTGCCATTAATTCTTCTTTACGAGTCTTAAATTTTTCTTTAACTCGCTGCTGTAGTTGCTGCTCATAACTATTTAATTCTTCTACTATCTGCTTTTGCTTAGTCTCTATTCGCTGTTGATATCTCTCCTTAATAGCTTCAACTCGAAGATTTAACTGTTGATTAAAACTAGATAACTGCTGCTCAGTATTTTCAGTTATAGACCTTAAATTCTCTCGTTCATTCTTTAAGTTCAATCTATAATTAATAATTTGTTTATCTAATTCTTTAATTTGCTCAGTTAAGGGATGATTAGCTTTCACTTTTGCTAACTTAACTACTCCCACTTGATTTAATCGCCGGGACTTTATCTGCTTTGCATTATTCCTTAGCTTAGCACTACTATAATTACCAATAGCGGCAATAAAAATCATAAACACAATTAATATCAATCTAAATAATCTATTTTGAAACATTATCTCACCTACCTTTATCCTGGAGTAACTCTCATCTATTCAGCACTTTTTTCTTCAACTGCTGACTGATAATCTTGATTAATCTTCTCCATTACAGCAGCAGTTAAATTACGTCCTCCATAAATTACAGCCGATTTATCTAAAACAACAGAAACTTCTTTCTTAGTAGCAACTTGATTAATTTTCTCATTAATATCTGCTAAAACATCTTCAATCAATCTCTGTTCTTGTTGACTCAATTGATCTTGATATTTCTGAAGTAGTTTCTGCCGTTCTTCTTTATCCATTGTCTTAGCTCTAGTCTTTAATTCTTCCTTTAACTTTTGCGCTTCAGTTTCCAACTTCTGTTCTGATGCCTTCTTTTGGGGATGATTCTGAAATAATTTCTGCATATCCACATAGCCAATCTGGGCAACTCCTTTTTCAACTACCTCATTTTGCTCAGCTTTAATGGGATTAGTTACAATAATTCCTAGACTCAAGATCAACAATAGTGTAAAAAACAATACTTTCTTCATTAGCAAACCCCTTTCTAAAATTTGTTACCTAAACTAATACTGAAATCAGATTTTTCCTCTAATCGACCTTCCGGTGCATAACCATAATCAAGGCCTAGTTGACCAACTGGAGTATCAAATCTAATTCCTAATCCAACAGAATAATTAAAATCATCAATACTCAAATCATCTCTTTCGAAAGCATTTCCTACATCTACAAAAGTAACACCAGTAATATTATCCCATAATTTTTTGCGATATTCAAAATTAGCTAAGAGTAAGGATTCACCTATAAAGCCATTTTCTTCTGGTATATAATCTCTAGTCCCATCACCAGTAGTATCTTGTTCTTTATAATAATCATCATTATAACCTCTTACAGCATCTAAAGATGATAGATAATAACGTTCAGTACTTGGTAAATCTCCTTCACTTGTAGCCATCTTAAAGCGTAGAGCTACACTATCTTCATCCCCCACTGGGAAATACTCTCGCCAATCTAATTTATATTTAGAATAATCAGCAGTCCCCCAAAACCCAGACTTCTGAATTGAAATTTCTTGTCTCTCGCCTGTTCTAGGGCTTAATAGATTATCTCGGGTATCCCGAATTGTCCGTAAAGTTAAACTCATTGTATTATCAGAATTACTGCCTCCATCAGAAAAATTCTCTTTAATAGTACTATAATCTAAATCTAAATAACCTTTAATATCTTCAGTCAAAGGGCGTCCAATTGTAACATTACCCCCTTCTTTACTTACATCTACATCATCTTCAGTCGTCTCATTGCGGTCATAAATATTAAAATCTAAACTAGTTTGCGTTCCAAAAGCCCAAGGCTCATAGAAACCTATTTCAAAGTTATTTCGTTCTCCCCCAAATTCCCAGTTCAAATTAACTTTTTGACCTCGACCACCTAAATTATCTTTTTCAATATTAATCATTCCTGTAAACTTTGCTGTAGAACTATAACCAACTCCAATATTGAAATTACCAGTCTTTTGTTCCTCTACTTTAATTATAACATCAACTTGCTGCGAGTCTTCCAAACGATTAAACTCAGGAATTATACTCTTAAAATAACCTAATCTATAAATATTAGTGATATCTTCTCTTAATTGTTCAACATTTAATACTTGCCCTGGCTGCGTAGTCATTTCACGAGTGATAACATATTTTTTAGTCTTTTCATTACCTTCAATTTTGATTTGATTAATATAACCTTCATTAATCGTGAGATGTAACTGATTCTTATTCTTTATTGTAACATCAGTTATACTAGCCAAGATGTATCCTTGCTCACGATAATACTCATTAACTGCTTTCATTCCTTCATTAAGTTGACTCACATTTAAAACTTTTGGCAGTTTAACTCCTAGTAATTCTTTGATTTTAGATTTAGCTAAATGATCATTACCCATTACCTTGATTTCAGTAATTTCTGGGTTCTCAATCACTTCAAAAATCAATTTAATCCCTGATTTGTACTCTTCAAATAGAACCTGCACATCAAAGAAGTAACCTAGATCAAAAATAGACTGCAAATCCTTCTGTAATTGCTGCTGGTCTAACTGAGAACCAACTGTAGTAGTCACTTCTTTTAGCACTTGCTGATCACTAATCACCTTATTTCCTTCAATTTCGATAGCAGTTATCTTTTGTCCTGCTAATTTATCTACTTTATTATTCTCTAGTTCCTGGCTTTGAGCAGCTACAACAGTTAAATTTAATAATATTAATATTAGTGCAAGATTAATTATAATTAACTTTTTATTCATAACTTTTGTCCTCCCTGCTATTATTCAAATGGAATGGAAGCTTCTAAGCCTAATTCATATTCTCCACTACTGTTATAGTTGCCTTGAATCATTAAATTATCTAATCCTTGATTAAAATAATACTCAAAGCCAATTGCTTTACTTTCTTCTAAGAAAGAATGATTATATTTAAGCATAAAATTATTAAATATATATTTACCGATTTCTACTTCAATACTGTCATTGCTTTCTAATAAAGATTTAATACGTACTTGATCTAAATCTAAAGACTGTTCAAATGATCTTTCTACCTTATAAATAACTTCTGTTTTAATACCTTGCCCAATTACTCTTCTTAATTCTGAAGTCAGTGCCTGTTCATAGTTTTTCTCTAATAGATTACCGATTCCTCCCTGACCAGTTAATAAAGCAATAATCTTCTCCTGCGATAGATTAGAATCAGAACTAAGCTGATAATTAAGCTGGTCAGCCGGACCAGTTAAGGTCAAAGTAATATCATGATAAGGGTCAGATAAGTTATTCTCATCTTCAGCAATCACTCGGTCATAAATCTCTGTAGTCGCCTCTAACTGTAAATTCGGTATATAATCATACTGACGGAAAATGGCGCGTCCTTCTTGTAATTCAAACTCCGTATTGTAATAAGTGAAACGCCCACTATTAGAGTTTAGTTCACCAATTAATCTTACTTTGCCATCAATTGTTCTTAAATTCAAAGTCCCACGTTGCACTAAAATATCAATTTGCTCATTAACTACACGTACATTACTACCTGGTTCTACTGTAATATCAATTTGTGGTTTAATCTTAGAAACTCCACCTTTAGCGCTAGGCCAATCTACAGGCAATTCAAACTGAGTGTCATAGGCTTTAATAACCCCTGTAATTTCGGGTTTAAGACCCGTTCCAGTAATCGATATATCTAAATCATTCATCCCTTGCCAGGAACCATGCTCAAAAGCTATCTGTTGCCCGTTTAACTCTAAATCATAATCGGCAGCACTTAAGCCATCTAAAGTAATACTACCGCTTCCGCTAAAGTTCCCTTCTCCATAATATCCACTAATATTTTTCAATAACAATTGATTATTAGCAAACTTAATCTCACCATTCAAATTACTAATTTTCCTGTCCAAAGTAGGATAAGCAAAACTACCTGCTACTACTTTAGCTGAACCAGATAATGTAGGTTTAGCTAGGGGACCAGTTATCTTTAAGTTAGCACTTCCTTTACCATGAGCAGATTCAATCTTAGGGATTAATAATGATAGTATTCTTAAATTACCTTCGGCTAAATTCAATTCTAAGTCAAAATCTTCGTTTTGAATAAGAGGAATTTGACCATTGGCTTCAATTACATTATCCCCTTCTCCTTCTAATCTCTGCTCTAAAATAACCTTTTTTCCGGCCACTACTTCTACACTTCCGGCTAATTTTTCATAACTTAAATTAGCTATTTCACCTGATGTTATCTTTAGCTCAGAAGTGAAATTAGGCGCTGTTAATCTACCTGTAACTCGCCCATTTAAATTTAAATTACCTCTAATCGGATAAGGAAAGAACTCAAAATTATTTAAAACACTAACATCAAATTTAGTTGCTATCAATTGCAAATCAGCATCTTTACTCCAGGAATAATCACCAATTACTTCTAGTGTACCAGTATCGTCATTATCCTCTACCAATAATTCTACATCGAATTGCGGCTGCTGCAGAGCACCATCAACTTCTATTTGACCATTAAACTGATAAGAAACATTAGTTTCAACTGCTAAGAACTGTTTTAAATAATCTGTAGTTCCAGTAGTTATATCGATACTAACATTGTCTATCTCTTGCGTTTGAGGATTAAAACTACCATTTAGCTGATATTGATTAGTAGCAGTCTGGACTGCAATATCAGTCATATAAATATTTTGCTTTCTATAATCTATTCTACCACTCAGATCTCCAATTGTTTTCTGTTCAAACTGTACCTCTTGAGCACTAAACTTAGCTGCAGCTTTAGGATTATCTAAATCACCATAAACACTACCACTAACTTCAGCACTACCAGTTAACTCTTTTAATTTATCAGTAAAATTGATATCTTCCCACACTAAGGCAGGACTACTAAAATTAAAATCTAATTCTCGTCCAATCATCGTTCCCTTCAATTCTAAACTACTATCTTTATAATTCATTTCTCCTTCTCTTAAAGTCAAACGCTGTTGTTGATAATCATAACTCAAATCTAAAGCTAAGTTATCAAAGTTCTGCTTATTTAATAGCGTTCCCTCAGTTATTTTCAAATCACTCTCTACAATCGGATTCGACAATAGAGAAGTAACTTTAGTTGTCGCCGATAAATTACCACTTAGAGTTAATTGCTCATGAATTAAAGAATCAATCTTTTCAGCCTGCAAATTATTAGTAGTAGCTATTAAGCGGGAGTATGAATCAGCAAAATTAATCACACCATGTAATTGACTCGCATATTTAGGGATTGTCACCTTGTTAAGATGTACTTCCTCTTTATTTAAGTCTAATTCAGCCTTTAATTCCCCTAAACTAATCTCTTGATATTCTATACCCAGACCATTTACTTCAGCCTTTAATTGCGGTTGGCTTAAAGTACCACTCAAAGCACCATCTAGATCTATTTGTCCGTTTAAATCTTCTAATTGATGAAATTGCTGCAATTCTTTAAGCGATAATTGATTGAGCTTTAGGTCTAAATCTACATCTCCAGCTAAACTAATAAAGCCATTAACAGTCCCGTGGCTAGTTTGGCCCTGCAATTCAGTATTATTTAAAAATAGCTTCTGCTTATTAAGCCAAAATTTACTGCTGAACTTGCGAAAGTCATAACCTTTTACAGCCCCGGATTTAACTTTTAAAGAACCAAGTATATTTAACTTTTCTTTACTTAATCCTTCACCTGAAATTATAGCCTGACCATTAACAATTCCTTTTAATCCTAACTTTGATAAAAATTCTAATTCTATATCTGCTACAGATAGATCATTAAAGTTAGTATTAATTATATAGTTAAAAGATTTATTAAGGTCTAAGGTCCCATCTAAATTAATAGTCCCTTGCTTATAATCTAAAGCTAATTGCTCTAAATTTACTACTCCACCTTTATAATATAAGTCCGCTGTTATATCTTTAATAGTTTCTTGGGCCACATTAACACGGTCCATCTGCACTGTACTTCTAATGGTAGGTTCCGCAACAGTTCCTTCAATCTGACCTTTGATATCTGCTTGTCCAGCAACATCTATATTTTGCGCTAATAACTTTTCAATAGTTGTTAATTGCAAGTCTTTAACCTCATAATTCAAATTAAGTTGCGGCTGTTGCCAGCCAAAAATACTGCCGTTAAGGCTGACAAGATTATCTTGGTAATATCCGCTTAACTCTTTTACTTTTAATCCATATTCATTGAGCCCAAAATTACCATTAATTCGATTTAAGCTTAAACCTTGATAATCAAGACTACCATTCTCTAAAAACAGATCACCATAAAAACTATTCTGAGTACTAAATTCTCCTTTAAATTTAACTTTTCCATTAACTGTTCCTGCAAGATCTAGATTCTGAGGAAAGTTTAAGTTACGTTTATTACTTAGATTATCAAGCTTTAAGTTAGAAAAATCAACTTGGCCTTGATAATCTTGTTCATTAATAATTATCTTTGTCTTAACTTTTGAAGCTAAACCTTTAATCTCTCCATCAAGAAAGATTCCCGTTCCTCCTCTTAAATCAATCACGCCATTAATTCTATTAATTTCTTCATTAAGTTCATCAGTTTTAAGATTAACTTGAGCTTCATTAATATAAATTGGGAATAATTCGCTATTATTATTTTCTTTCTTTTGTGGTGCAGAGGATAGTAAAAAATTATAATTCCACTTTTCTTTCTGAATTAAATTAATCTGGGGAGTATTAACTTCGATATCTTTAATAATCTTTAAGGGCTGGGAGTAATCGTTTACTAAAGCAATAATACTATAGCTAACAGTTAGCTCTTCACTGCGCATTAGGTCACGACCATTATTATCCTTAAGCACTACATTATCAGCAGTTATTTGATTAAAACCACTTAACCTCAACCTTTCAATCTTAATCTCTGTATTTAACCGAGACTCTAATTGACTGACGATAGAACCTTTCATCTCATTTAATATTTGATTTATATTGAAATACAGCCCCCCCAGCACCAGCACTAATAAACTAAGCCCAATAATGAATTTTTTAGACTGTAAAAGCTTTAATTGCATAATCTATCCCCCAGTCCAGAATCTCCAGTTCTTTTTTATAATATTATATTTACCTAGGTCTTGCAATGAATATTTTTAGTTACTTCTTGAACATTATGGTATACATTACCAAAGAAAAAGCTCCTCCAAAAAGAGGAGTCCTAGCAATTATTTCTTATCATCAGAACTGTTTCCAGTTTTTTTATGCTCGTTGCTAGTTGCTTTTTTATTTTTTCTCGCTTTATCTTCTGGTTCTTTATCTCTTGTCTTCACCTTAATCTGTTTTCTCACTGCTCCTTGTAAGGCATAATCAGTATTTAGAACTTCTTCTACTAAATTATTATTATAATTCTCAGGCTCTTCTGTTTCTTCTTCATTTTCCTTACTTTTATCCTCAGTTTCTCCTGCTGCTTTTGCAGTTGTTTGAGCTTGACGTGCTCCAGGAGAAAAAGCTTCTTTTAACTGTACAACTAATTGATTATTCTGTTTCTGCTCTTTATATATTTTAATTAATTCTTCTAAATCTTGAATATTATTTGTTTGAAAATTAGAGTCACCATTTTGAGAAGAAGTTAATTGTTCTAAATTAGCATTTTGGCCACTTAAGACATACAACTCTAAAGGACCTTCCTCTACTTCTTCTGGTACTTCTACTGTCACATTTTTAGTAATTAATTCTTTACGATAAGGTCTAAATTTGATTTCAGCTTCTATTTTATCACCTGCTTTAACCTCTTTAGTATTCAAGTTTACTTCTTCTAGTAAGGCTAAGCGAGGTTTTTTACTAACTTCTACTTTAATTTTAATATTAGCAAAGTTAACTTCTTTAAAGGGATTATTAGTTAATAGACTCAGCACTTGAATAAAATCCCCTAATGAATTAGCTGCAATATCATTAGAACTATAGTATAAGTTCGATCGTTTTAATTCCTGCTCAGGTAAATCATTGCTCATTATTTCTAAATCAAGTTGGGCTGTCCCAGCACCTTGGCGGTCAATTGTAGTATCTATAGCTTGCAGCAGCGCTACAGAAGATAATTGCGGTAGCAATTCTTCATCATGAATTATCTGTAAGTTATAAACTTGGCTCCGCTCTAAATTCTTATCTACTACTTCGATTTCTACCGGCACTACATTGGGAAACTTGCCCACTCTACCTGCTACACCAGCTGCTCTATCTTGAGTGATAACTCCCTTTAATCCAGCGGGAGAACCAATTTTAAAAGGCATCTTAATACTAGTTATCATCTGATGGATATAAGCTGATGATAACAAATAATTAGCATTCCCTTTAGATAAGAACGGATGACCAAATCCTAATAGCTTATTACCATCGCGATAAGTTAAAGTTCCAATTGCTGATACATTTATATCACCGCGCACTAACTGCACAGCAACAGCGCTACCAGGTTTTAAAGGAACTTCTTCAATATCTGTAGCAAGCCCTCCACTCTTCACAGGTTTAACATCAAAATCTGATAATTTATCAGCTAATCTATCTTTAGATCTACCAGTTAAACCATTGACTAACAATGGTGTTGTCACAGGCTGCGCTACTAAAGTATGTGCTTCTTTTACTTCTTCTTGAGCAGTACTAAATTTAACTTTATTATATATCTTACCACTAATTTCAATCGGCGTATCAAGCATAATTTCTTCTTCATCTTTTTCTTTTTCTAATTCAAAGATGTTTAACATTTCTTCAATTGGAGTTACCATTCCAATCTTATGATTGGCCATCTGCCAACCATAACCAATAGCTCCAATTAATTTTCCTTTAACATAAACTGGACTCCCGCTCATTCCTGAAGCGATACCACCAGTTCTTTCTATCACATCACCACTTGTTTTGACTAAGATTAAATCTTGGTCCATATTCTGATTTTCTAAAATACTGACTATTTCTACGGCAAATTCTTCAATCTTTGTTCCTTGTAAAACAGTTTTCCCTACCCCCTGCATTCCAGGTTTAATTTCTTCTAAGGGCATAATCTCTGTTTTAGCTACTACAACATTGGATAATAATAAAATAAATAGTCCCAATAGCAAAATCTTAATGCCAAACTTTCTCAAACAAATCCCATCCCTTCATTTTATTCACAAATCTCTTTTTACTTCTTTAATTGCTGATACATAGATTCAGCAATTCCTAATTCGCTTTCAAAGGCTGCCTTTTTAGCTATCTTATTATAATACATATCTTTATAAATATCTTCGCTTAAACCAGTATCTATTAGGTCAGACTTAAAACCAGCCTTATCCATCTGTTTAAACATCATACTCACAAAAATTGATTCATATTCTTGTGATAGTTTCTTTATTTTAGCATTCGTCTCCGTCTTTTCTGCTAAGTGATTTATTTCTTGCTTAGTCTGCTGTTCTTGAGCTTGAGCAGCTCGAAATTGCTGCAAAGTGGAAGCAGTACTTATCTTCATTTTATTCACCCCAATATTAAACTATTATTAATTTACATAATTTCTAAATCAGCATGTAAGGCTCCTGACTGTTTAATCGACTGCAAAATGGAAATTATATCACGCGGCTTAGCTCCTACCTTATTCAAAGCTTTAACTACATCAGAGATATTAGAACCTTTAGGCAATACCGCTAATCTATCTTGCTCTTCCTCAACATTAACATCTTGATTTTGCACCTGCTGTGGTTGTTGATTATTCTCTTCACCTTGCTGATTAGGCTGTACAACCTCATTTTCAGTAGCAATAGTGACCGTTAAATTACCATGACTAACTGAAACTTTAGATAAGCGTACATTATGGCCCATAACAATTGTACCTGTTCGCTCATTGATGACTACTTTAGCTTTTGTATCCGGTCGCACATTTAATTTTCCTAAACGAGAAACAAACTCAACTTTGCGTTTGTCATAATGGTCCGGAACTTTTACTTCTACTTGTCCTGCATCAATAGCTTTAGCATATTTATCTCCTTCGGGCGAATATCCAAAATGACTATTAATTACTTTAGCAATATTTTCTGCTGTAGTAAAATTAGGCTCATTTAGTACTAAGCTAACTCGATTATGATTACTGAACTGATTTGGTACTGTTCTCTCAATTAAAGCACCATTAGGAATTCTGCCTACCGTCGGGTGGTTTTGTCGTACTTCGTTTCCTCCTTGGCCAGCATTAAAACCACCAATCGAAACTGGACCTTGGGCTACTGCATAAACTCGGTCCCCACTAGGTCCTTCTAAAGGAGTCATCAGTAATGTACCACCCTGCAATGTATCAGCATTTCCTAATGAAGATAAAGTCACATCAATCTTATCTCCACTTTGAGCAAAAGGAGGTAATTTCGCTGTGACCATTACTGCTGCTACATTATCTAAACTCATATTTTGGGGCTCTACATCAACGCCAAATTTCTGCAGCATATTAGATACGGAACGAATAGTAAATTCATTCCCTGCACCATCACCAGTGCCTGCTAAACCAACTACTATCCCATAACCAATTAATTGATTACTACGTACTCCTTTAACCCTTGTAATATCTTTGACGCGCACTAAAGGGTCATTAGAAGTAGACTGACTAGGAGTTAAAGCTAAAGCAGTGTTGCTAAACATGACTACAAGCACTATCATCACTATTGTTTTTATCAATTTTTTCATAATTATCCCACCTTTAGAACAACCAATCAAATACCTTGCTCAGAATTCCCTGTCGTTGTTTATCCCCTACTACACCTTTACCAGAATACTGAATATTAACATTGGCCAAATAGGTCGACTCTACTGTATTTTGCGGTGTTACATCTTCAGGTCGCACCATACCTTCTAATTTTATCTTTTGCTTCTCACCATTAACATTTATCTCTTTAGTACCAGAAATTTTTAAATTATCATTATCAAGTACTTCAATTACTTTGACTGTCATTGTTGCATCTAAATTACTACTGCGATTAGTAGTACCAGAAGCACTATTACTATTACTTTGATTATAACCTAAAGACTTAATAAAATCTAAGATTCCTGTTCCCGCTCCTACATTACCTTGGTTATTCTGGGAAGCTTCTGTACTAGCTTGTTGATTAGCACTAGAACTTTCAGTAATATTGACTGTTAAAATATCACCTTTTTCAAAAGCAACTTTATCAGCGTACATCGACTTAGAATCATCCCATAAGGAATTAGCAGTAGCGATCCCTGTCACTGTCATTACTAACAATAACATAATAGCTAACACATAATATTTCTTCACTTTTACCGCCTTCCTTCAATCAATTAATAACTACTTCTACTTCGTTAGGTGCCACAACTTTTGCTTCTATAGTTTGATTACTATTAGTATTCTTAACCTTAATTATATCACCTTTACGCCCATTTTCCAACGCTTTGCCAGTAGTAGTTACTACCACACCACCAACTTTAGCCACAATTTTTACTTTTTGCCACCTCGTAACTAATTGAGGAGTAGCTAACATGTCATTAGTTAAAATCTGCTCAGCCGCTAAAGTCCGGGTTAGCACCTTATTTTCCAGGGCTTGAAAAGAGGATACATATCTATCTGGCGCATTAGTGAGCAGCCTTTCCCGTTGAACAAATAAATCAGCTGTCAAACTTTGGCCTTGCTCTAATCTTTTTTTAGGTATCAATACTTGCACTCGTAACTTAGTAGAAAATTTTATATAAAATTTACGGTATAATTGACCATCAACTAAAACTTTAATCGGCAGCATATTAACACCTAGTAAACGCCGATTATAATTTTTAACTACTTTAAAGTTGATTTTACCCTGGGGCACTAACAATTCCTCAGGGGGATTTAGAGTCTCTATTTCAATTTTTTCTTCATCATATTTTAAATTAGATTTAATATATTGCCGACCATATTCACTTAACTTATCTATTGCTAAAGGATTATAGTCAGCTCTCACTGTAAATTGATATGGGATTCTCAAATTGATTTGTCCCACATTAATATTTTCTTGTCGTAAAGCATAAATTACATCATCACGATATATAACCCGCTGATAACCAGGATAAGGGGTTTGTCCTAAACTGAGGTCCTTAACTTGTTCTTTAAAAGCAGATGAACCTTTAATCTCAGCTATACTATTCAACTTAATATTTAAAGTTGGCACCTGGACTTGACTAGGTATGATAATTGAATTCTCTTGGGCTAAAATCGTAGTTGTACTCATAATTAACAATAATAATAAAACTAATACTACTAACCTAGCCTTCATAACTAAAACTCCTATCGTTTTAAATTACTTGCTTGCTGTAACATCTGATCAGAAGTTTGCACTGCTTTAGAGTTAATTTCATAAGCTCTCTGAGCAGCAATCATATTAGTCATTGAATCTACTGTCTGAACATTAGAAGTTTCTAAGAACTTCTGTGCAATAGTTCCATAACCTTCTTGACTTGGTACTCCAAAAGCAGCTTCTCCAGAAGCAGCAGTTGATTTATAAATATTTTGTCCTACACTTTTCAATCCAGCTGGATTAGCAAAATTAGCTAATTCAATTTGTCCTGCTTGTTGTACTCCATTACCACCTGGTTCAGTATATGTCACTTGTCCTTCTTCATTAACATTAATATTTTGTGCATTAGCTGGTAAAGTAACTGCTGGCTGCAGTAAATATCCATTTGAAGTTACAACTTGTCCATTACTATCTAATTTGAACGAGCCATCTCTTGTATAACCTACACTACCATCAGGCATCTGTACTTGAAAAAAGCCATCACCTTTAATTGCCATATCTAATGGATTTTCTGTACTTTTTAAACTACCTTGGCCAAACATTTTTTGCGTAGCAGCAACTTTTACACCATGACCAACTTGAATACCTGTTGGAACTTGCGAACCTTGGCTATTAGGAGCCCCTGCAGATTTAACAGTTTGATATAATAAGTCTTCAAAATCAGTTCTCGATTTCTTAAAACCAGTTGTATTTACATTAGCCAAATTATTAGAAATAGTATCAACATTCGTCTGTTGTGCCTTCATTCCAGAGGCAGCACTCCACAACGATCTAATCATTCATATCACTCCTAAAATATTTTAGTTTATTCTTTATTCTTTACTCATTACTGATTACTAGTTACTGTTTCACTACCTTACTGTCTTACTATTTTTTCTCTTTACTCTTCACTTGTTACTTGTCACTGATTTACTGCTTCTTAAGGTCTTCCTACTTGATTAACAGCTTGGTCTAAGGTTTGATCATTAATTTGAATTACCTTTTGATCCATTTGATAAGTCCGGCTATTTTGAATCATCTTTGTCATTTCTTCAATCGGATTAACATTAGAACCTTCCACAAAACCTTTCTGAACTTTTCCAGTAGCATTGAACTGATTGCCAGCTTCAGGAGTTCGTCTAAATAGATTTTCACCTTCCTTAGCTAAACCACTTTTATCAGCAAAACTACGTATTCTAATCCCACCTACTTCTTGTCCATTAACCAATAAAGTATTATCATCTATAGCTACATTGCCACCTTCTTGCACCTCTAAAAATCCATTTTTTCCTCGCACAGGATAACCTTGCTGAGTAACTACCCGATTTTGATTATCAACAGTGAAATTACCGTTTCTAGTATATCTTTCTCCTTGAGGAGTTTGAACAACAAAAAAACCTTCTCCTTTAATCGCCCAATCCATACTATTACCTGTCTGCTTAAACTTTCCAGCAGAATGGTCAGTATCAACTTCATCTACAGCAGTTCCATTACCTAATGTTCCAATTTCTTTAGATTGAGTATCAATTTTATTCATCATTTCTTCAGGAAAAGCCTTATTAATAGCAGTCTCTTTCTTAAAACCAGTCGTATTTGTATTAGCCAAATTATTAGAAATAATTTCTTGCCTTCTCATCGATGACTGCATACCTGAAGCAGCTGTATATAATCCTTTAATCATAATTTTCCCCCTTTACAAAAAAAAATAAACCTTAGTTGTGTATTTAAAGATAAAAGCAAAAACTCCTTCTCCTTTCAACAAATAATATTTAATTTCGCTTTTAACTATAAATTATGGGATTAAAAAAGCTAAAAAAAGAAGTAGGAAAATTCCTACTTCTTTTTTAATTACATATTCAAATATTTTTTTCTCGTAGCTTCTCCACCACGATAATGTCTTTCAGATTTATTATAATCTAATACATTTCGTACTTTATCATCTAAATTTTTATCTATTTTCTGTAATCGTTTGGTTACATCTTTATGCACTGTACTTTTGCTAACTCCAAAAACTTTAGCAGCTTGTCTGACCGTTGCTTTAGTTTCATAAATATAATTAGCAATTTCCAACACCCGCTCATAAATGTAATCCTTCATTACCTTGTCCCCCTTCAAGTTTCTCATTACATATATATGAAGAAGGGAGACTAGCATATTACAAAAATTAAATTTTAATTAAAATAATCCACCGGGTTAACTGATTTTTCACCTTTTATAATTTCAAAATGTAATTCACTGTTCTCACCAGCACCATTGTCACCTAATTTAGCAATCATTTGACTTTTAGCAACTTCATCCCCTACTTTTACAGTAGCAGTTTCTAAATTAGAGTATAAAGAATTATATTTATCAGTATGAGTAATTATAATTGTTATTCCTTGATAATCGTCTCTAATTATTCGTTTTACTTTTCCATTTGCCACAGCTTTAATCTCAGCTCCAATTTCTCCTCGGATGTTGACGCCTGAATTATACTTCCAAGCATCTAAGAGTTGGTCTTTATACCATTCACAGTTACTAACTATTTCACCCTGCAGCGGCATAATTAAATTATTAAATTGCGAAGAAACAGATTCTGATGACATTTGGGGGACACTATTTACTTTTTCTTCACTAATCTCATCTTCAATTTTTTCTTTTGTCTTCTTGGCAGACTTTTGACTATCACTCATTACCGCTCTTCCAATCTCACTAAATTGTTCTTGCTCAGGCTTAGAATTAATCATTTGCGGTTGGGAAATACTATCTACAGTTATCTTTTCTTGAGTTTCTTCCTGATTATTGTGAGGTAACAACTGATTAATGGAATCTAATTGATAACCCTTTTGATAATAAGCAATCATACCTCCTAATGCAATAAAGAAGGCAATAAATAATACATAACCTGCCCAGCCTAATTTTTTCAATTTTTTAAGTTTATTTTTCGTAGCACTCAGCGAAAAAGGTAATTTCTTTTCCTCTTTTTTGCTCATTGCTTCCACCTCCAGAAATTATAATTCCCAGAGGTATATTTTTTATACATCGAAATCATTTTTTCCCACTATTACTTTTGCCTGAGGATAGTAATGATACAAGATCTCTATAAAATTACATCCCTCTTCTGCTAATCCTTGCGCTCCATACTGGCTCATACCTACTCCATGCCCAAAACCATCAACAATAAATTTAATGCCCAACTCAGTTTTAATAAATCTAAATTTAGTTGAATTTAAAGCAAGTTTTTTTCTGATTTCCCTCCCAGAAAAAACTTGCTTATTTATTTTCATCTTTAGAACTCGCCCACTATTACTACGACTAATAATCTGCACTTGCTTATAATTAATGCTATCTAAGTTTTTAGCTAATTGCTGCCAAGTAAAAAACTGCTGTTGATTATAATAAGGGGAATTATTTTCACAATAACTATTAACACTTTTTAAATAAGGAATTTTGCCACCCCAAACTTCTACTGCTGCAGCAGTCCGCCCCCCGCTAGTAGAATGATAAGCAGCAGTAATTAGTTCATCATTATAGACTAATACCAACCCTGCTGTCTCTTCTACTGCAGTAGATATTTTAGACCAATTATAAAAAAAATTATCTGTAGTCCATTTATTCTTCAACTCTTGTTTAGATAACCAAGCTTGATCAAACTTACTAGATGTGGTTAATCTTTGACCATTAATTTCTTTTTTCAAAGCATAAGTCCTGGCTGCCACTGCTTGAGCTTTCAGCGCTTCTAAGGGAAAAGAAGCTGGCATTTCTGCTGCCACTACTCCTTTTACATACTCTTCTAGGGGCAAGGTCTTTTCTTGCTGCAATTTATAATCATAAACCGTAATTTGAGGTTTGGATTCAATAAGATTAATCAACAACACTAATCCGCTGGGCATTAAGATTAAACTCAATAACCAAATCGAAAGTATCACAATTATCTTTTTCAGGAGCATCACTCCTTTATCTATTTAATACATTTCTATTCCTATCAAAATTTAAATAGACTCCAATTAACATTAAAAAAATAATTATAAATATTCTTAGTGTTGTATCTTTATCCCAATTAATTAATTTTATTCATTCTCTATTAATTAAAATACAAAAAAAACAAAAAACAACCCGCTAAGGTTGCTTAATACTCAATACTTTAACTACTCATTTGTTTTGCGTCACTCCGTGCAGCTTTATTTTATGGCAAACTGCTGTGTTTCCGCAGTCTATATGCATTAACTATTGCCAATCTTTTTAATATCAATACCCACACCTCTTAATTTATCAATAACATTTTCATAACCTCGTTCAATATGATAACCTTCTTTAATTGTTGTTTCCCCCTCTGCTACCAAACCAGCTAAAATCAAAGCAGCTCCTGCTCTTAAATCGGTAGCTCGAACTTCTGTACCTGTTAAAGGTGTTTGATGCACTACAGCAGTATGACCAATCTTCTTTTCTTTTATCTCAGCTCCCATTTTCTTTAACTCTTCTACATGAGCAAATCTATTTTCAAAGACCGTTTCAATTACTTTCGATTCACCTTCAGCTTGAGTTAGTAAGACCATAAATGGGGCTTGTAAATCTGTTGGAAAACCGGGATAAGGAAGTGTTTTAACATCTACAGCTTTTAAATCAGATTTAGCATTGACTTTCACTCCGTCTACATCTTCTTCAATTCTAACTCCCATTTCTTTTAATTTTGCTACTAATGGTTTAATATGCTCTACTAATACATTGTCTACATATAATTCACTACCTGTTACAGCCCCCATAATTAAATAGGTTCCTGCTTCAATTCTATCAGGAATAATTGTATACTCTGTACCAGTTAATTCTTCTACTCCTTCAATTCTAATAACATCAGTTCCGGCTCCTTTAATTTCTGCTCCCATAACATTGAGGTAATTAGCCAAATCAACAATCTCTGGTTCTCGAGCAGCGTTTTCAATCACCGTTTTCCCCTCAGCCATAGAAGCAGCCATAATAATATTCATTGTCGCTCCTACACTAGGATAATCTAAATATATCTTAGCTCCTGTTAATTTTTCAGCTTCTATATGAACAAAGGTTCCATCAATAGTCACTTCTGCTCCTAAAGCTTTAAATCCTTTTAAATGCAAATCTATTGGACGATCTCCAATATCACAACCACCAGGAATAGTTGTTTCTGCTTGTCCATGGCGGGCTAAAAAAGCTCCTAAAATATAATAAGAAGCCCTCAATTCTTGGGCCAAATCTTCTGGAACCTGAATCTTATCAACAGCATCAGGATTAACTGTTAATTGATTATTTTTATATTCTACTTCTGCTCCCAAAGAATCTATAATTTTAACTATATTTCTAATATCCCGCAGGTCAGGTATATCACATAATACACTTTCCCCATGTCCCATCAAACTAGCCATAGCAACAGGTAAAGCAGCATTTTTAGCTCCACTAACACTTATTTCTCCATTTATTTGCTCTGTACCAGATACTACAAACTGACTCATGTTATTTCCTCCTATACAATTTTTCAAACATATATCCGTTTAAATATATTCTTTATTAAGGAGCATCTTCCTGCATTAATCACAAAATTAATCATGTTTACCTGGACATTTTTCTCCAATTAGTTTATCAAATAAAGACATTTTTTTGTAATTTTCTAATTCTTCCGGTGCCTTCTCTTTAATTAAATTATAGCAATCTCCACATATTTTTTCGCCGCGAGCATTAATTAACTCTTCTGGGATCCCTTTTTCTTTTAATCTTTCCCTACGGCTGCGAACATAAATTTTTTCTGCATGGACTGCATGGTCACTAACTACTACTAAAGCAACCTCTCCCACTAATCCTGCTGCACCAATTTTTTTAAAAGATAAGTCATTATCATCAGCTAATTTAATATAATCTCTAGCTTTTGACATATCTACTTCGCGATTGAGAATTAGTTTAACTGCTTCACTATCTTGCATTGCTTCAGCAACTTCAGGATATGTACCTTCTTCTTCTACCTGAGAAAAAGTTAGAGCAATTAAGACTCGTTCTTTAAATTCACCTAAAAATCTATTTTTTTCATTCTGTTTTATTTTAGGTCCACCATTGACTCCTGCGGCAGCAGTTCTTTCTAATTCACTCTTCTGCTGCTGTTTTTTCATAGATTCTTGTTCTATATCCTGCTGCTTATCAGACATAATAATCACCCCTAGTACGATTTCTTTAAGAGAAGTATATCAAAAAATTACCAAAAGCACAAGCGAACAATATTTATATAAAGTGGCACTATCGTGCCACTAGCTAGTAGATAAAAGCTAGTAGCTAGTAGTAAATTCAAAACAAAAAAACAGTTTATAGCTAGAAATTATTGAATACTAGGTTAATGTTTTAGGTTTTGAATTTGATTTTATTTTTTAACTACTAACTCCTAGCTACTTACTTCTAGCTATAAAAAAATAAGAGCAAGGGAAAAATCCCTCACTCTCATTATTATCTATAATATTTATTCAAATTGATCGAAATCATGATGTTTACTAGCTTGTAAACGATTCAAGGCTTTTTCTAGCGCAATTTCAGCCTGACGTTCATCAATATGATCTTCATGTTTTTTCTCTAGTCTTTCTTCAGCTTCTTCCTTAGCAGCTAATGCACGATCCACATCTATTTCTTCAGAGTGTTCAGCAGAACCTACTAAGACCGTTACTTCATCAGGCTTAACTTCCATGTAGCCTTGAGTAGCAGAGAAGATATCCTCTCCGCTACCATCCTTGACTCTAATAATTCCAATATTTAAGCCAGTAATTAACGGCTCATGATTGGGCATAATTCCCCGGTTCCCATCAATTGTTCTTACATTTATAATTTCTACGTCATCACTTTCATAGGCAACTCTTTCCGGGGTTACAATACTTACATTCATCGTTGCCATAATTATTCACTTCCTTCTAGCTCTTGCGCTTTTTCTATCGCCTCATCAATAGTTCCTACGAATAAGAAAGCTTCTTCTGGTAAATCATCATGTTTACCTTCTAAGATTTCTTTAAATCCGCGAACTGTTTCTTCAACTGGAACATATTTTCCAGGGATACCAGTAAACTGTTCTGCTACAAAGAATGGCTGTGATAAGAACCGTTCAATCTTACGAGCACGATTAACAGTAATCTTATCTTCTTCAGATAATTCATCCATACCTAAGATAGCAATAATATCCTGTAAATCTTGATAACGCTGTAAAGTTTCCTGAACTTCTCGAGCAATCTCATAATGCTCTTCTCCTACAACGTTAGGGTCTAGTACATTAGATGTAGAATCTAATGGGTCAACAGCAGGATAAATACCTTTCTCAGAAATCTCACGAGATAATACTGTTGTTGCATCCAAGTGAGCAAATGTAGTTGCTGGAGCAGGGTCAGTCAAGTCATCTGCTGGCACATAAACAGCCTGTACAGAAGTAATAGACCCTTTGTTAGTAGAAGTAATTCGCTCCTGTAATTGCCCCACATCAGTTGCTAATGTAGGCTGATAACCTACAGCAGAAGGCATACGACCTAATAGGGCGGATACCTCAGAACCAGCCTGAATAAAGCGGAAGATATTATCGATAAATAACAGCATATCTTGGCCCTGCTGATCTCTAAAGTATTCAGCCATTGTTAGACCTGTTAGTCCAACTCTCATTCGGGCACCAGGTGGTTCATTCATTTGCCCATACACTAAAGCAACTTTATCTAAAATATTTGCTTCTTTAAATTCTAACCATAAATCTGTACCTTCACGAGTTCTCTCTCCTACACCACTGAACACAGAATAACCTCCGTGCTCTTGGGCGATGTTATTGATTAACTCCTGAATTAATACAGTCTTACCTACACCAGCACCACCAAATAATCCAACTTTACCACCTTCAGCATACGGTGCTAGTAAGTCAACAACTTTAATTCCTGTTTCAAAAATTTCTGTACTAGTAGTCTGCTCTTCATACTTAGGTGGATCACGGTGAATTGGTGATCTTTTATCTGTTCCAACCTCACCCTGCTGATCAATAGTTTCACCTAGTACATTAAAGATTCGACCTAAGCATTCTTCACCAACTGGTACAGAAATAGGCCCTCCAGTATGAATGGCTTTCATACCTCTTTTTAATCCATCAGTAGAAGACATCGCTACACCTTTAACTCGATTATCTCCTACCTGGTTCATAATCTCAACTGTTACTTCTTTATCATGTACATCATCAATAATTCTAATTGCATCATTAATTTCAGGTAAGCTACCTGTTTCAAATTCAGCTTCAACTACTGGGCCAATAACTTCAACAACTTCTCCTGTATTTTGGCCCTGATTTTCATCACTCATAATCAAACCTCCTCCATCTTCCTATTCTAATGCTTCAGCACCACCAACAATTTCAGTTAATTCCTGCGTAATTGCAGCTTGACGAGCACGGTTATAAGATAATGTCAAGTCATCTATCATTTCTTCAGCATTTTCAGTTGCTGAATCCATAGCTGTCATCCGAGAAGCAAATTCGCTTGCTTTAGCTTGCAGTAGTGAACCAAAGATTAAATTAGTCACATACTGCGGTAAAACTGAATTCAATACAGCACCAGCCGAAGGTTCGTATAAATATTTACTCATATTTTCAGCATCTTCCTTCTGTTCTGGTGGTTCAATTGGAAACAGCTCTATAACCTCAACTTTATGAGATAGAACTGATTCAAAATCAGTGTAAACTATGTTTACTTCATCAAGCATCTCTTCTCGATACAGTTCCATAATTTCAATAGCAATATTTTCAGCAACTACAAAACCAGGTTTATCCGGTACATCTAAATACTCAGATATGATTTCATATCCATTGCGTTTAAAATGTCTTTGACCTTGGTTACCAACGGCAAATAAAGCAACATCTTCATCTCGAGCAGCAGTTAATTCTTCTACTTTCTTAATCACTTTGTTATTATAGGGTCCACATAAACCCCGGTCACCAGTGACAACAACATAACCTACTTTCTCAACCTCGCGTTCTTCCATTAAAGGATGCGAATCTTGAGTATCTCCACCTGTAATTCCAGCTAAGGTCTGCTTAGTCTTAGTGAAAAAAGGTTTAGCATTTTCAGCTCTTTCTTGAGCCTTTTGTAACTTAGCACTGGCTACCATCTTCATGGCTCGAGTAATCTTCTTAGTATTCTCAACACTACTTATCTGCCGTTTAATATCTCTCATACTTTGCATTCTGTCAGATCACCTCGCTTTACTGGATCCTTACTGAGCTAGGCTGTAGCTTCTTCATCCTCAACTTCAAATTCACTTTCATCTATGTCAAAGTTATCTTTAAATTCTTGGATAGCTGCTTGTAACTTTTCTTCTGTCTCTTCTGTTAATTCACCAGTTTCAACGATACTCTCCGCTATCTCTGGTTTTTCAGCATCCATAAATGCTAAGAACTCTGCTTCAAATCTTTCAATATCATTAACAGGAATATCATCTAAATATCCATTGTTTACTGTATAAACAATAATTACTTGGTCAGCTACAGAAACTGGACTAGTTTCATCCTGCTTTAAGACCTCTACAATTCTTTCTCCTCGGGCCAACTTCTTTTGCGTTGCTTCATCAAGGTCAGACCCAAACTGAGCAAAGGCCTCTAACTCACGATACTGTGACATATCAAGTTTTAACTGTCCTGCAACGTCCTTCATCGCAGAAATCTGTGCATCTCCACCTACACGAGATACAGATAAACCAACGTTAACTGCTGGTCGAACACCAGAGTAGAATAATTCACTTTCTAAGAAGATCTGACCATCAGTGATAGAAATTACATTCGTTGGAATATAAGCAGAAATATCTCCCGCTTTAGTTTCAATAATCGGTAAAGCAGTTAAAGAACCTGCACCTAAGTCATCATTTAATTTAGCAGCACGCTCTAATAATCGAGAGTGTAAATAGAATACATCTCCTGGATAAGCTTCACGGCCTGGTGGACGTCTTAATAACAATGACATCTCACGATAAGCAACCGCGTGCTTAGATAAATCATCATAAACTACCAATACATCTTCACCTTCGTACATAAAGTGTTCTCCAATAGAACATCCAGCATAAGGAGCTAAGTACTGTAATGGAGCTGGGTCACTAGCTGCAGCAGTAACTACAGTTGTATACTCCATTGCGCCCTCTCGTTCTAATTTATTTACTACCTGAGCTACTGTAGAAGCTTTCTGTCCAATAGCTACATAAACACACTTTACATCTTCGTCTTGCTGGTTAACAATTGTATCAATTCCTAAAGCAGTCTTACCAGTTTGACGGTCACCAATAATTAATTCTCGCTGTCCTTTACCAATTGGCACCATAGAGTCAATAGATTTAATACCAGTCTGTAGTGGATCTTCTACTGGTTGACGCTGTACAATACCTGGCGCTTCAGTCTCCACAGGACGAGTATCATCAGCATTAATTGGACCTTTACCATCAACAGGTTCTCCTAACGGATTAACAACTCTTCCTTTTAACTCTTCTCCTACAGGAACTTCTACAACTGTTTCAGTCCGGTGAACTTCATCACCTTCTTCAATTTCTGATTCCTCACCCATGATTACACAACCAATACTACTTTCTTCTAGGTTTAAAACCATGCCATTAACGCCGCTTTCAAACTCCAAAAGTTCTCCAGCCATGGCATCTTCTAAACCATGAATTCGAGCAATACCATCACCAACACTAAGTACAGTTCCTACACCCTTAGTTTCTAATTCAACATCATAATTTTTAATTTGGTCTTTAATAATTGAACTTATTTCACCTGGATTCAGTTTCATTCTCTCACCCCTAACTTACTTCTAGTGTCTGCAGATTCAATTCAACCTCTTGCAGATAATTTTTAATACTACCATCAATTACTTTATTACCAATCTTTAATACTAATCCACCAATTAAATCAGGTTTGACTTCTATCTCTAGCTCAATTTTCTTATCTAAAGCACTCTGCAATTTATCTTTCAACTTAGATTGGTGTTTATCAGATAATTCAATTGGTGTTTCCACTGCAACAGTTAAACGATTCTCTTTTGCTGCTAGCATATCTATAAATTGTTGATGGATTTGTGGTAAATAAACTTCTCTTTTCTTATCAATTAACAACTTAATGAAATTTAAAAATGTAGTTGATAATTGACCACTGAAAACTTCTTCTAGAATCTTTTTCTTCTGTTTATAGTCCAACCCTGGATGCTCCAAAACTTGATTTAACTCTTCATTCTCTTCAACCAGAGCAGCAACTTCATCAAATTCATCAACAATTGTCTCTAACTCATCTTCTTCTTGAGCTAATTCAAATAAAGCATCAGCATACTTCTCAGCAATTTCTTCTTCTATCATTGCACTTCACCTAATTTCTCTTTGTCAAGCTGTTCAATATAGTTCTCAATCGATTTTTCCTGCATATCCTCATCAACAATTTCTTTTAATGCTTTCTTACTTAATAACAATGATATATCAGAAACCTCTTCTTTCAACTCTTCTCGTGCTTTATCTTTAGCCCGGGCAATATCATCTTCCGCGCGAGCTAATTTACGGTCAGCTTCTTCCTCAGCTTCATTAATAATTTCTTCTTCTTTCTGACGAGCTCGACGCCGACCTTTTTCAATAATTTCCTGTGCCTCATCTTTAGCATCTTGCAGCTTTTGTTGATACTGCTGCTTTAGTTCTTCAGCTTCTTGCTCTTTTTCTTCAGCATTGTCTAACTTATTAGAAATCTTGTTAGATCTCTGGTTCATAAAGTTAGTCACAGGTTCAAATAAAAAGTGTTTTAGCACTAAGAATAAAATTATAAAGTTAACAAGTTGAAAAAAGAAGGTAACTCCTAAATCAATCATTTCTTTCCCTCCCTTCACAGAATAACCTTCATTCTAATCAAATCTTAACTGCGAAACAAAGTTAAAAGAAGATGAATAATGGTGCCCATTACCCATCTTCACCTATGTTTTTCCATTACACAAATGGATTAGCGAATAATAGGATTAAAGCGATTACTAAACCGTAGATACCTGTTGTCTCTGCAACAGCGGCACCAAGTAACATAGTTCTTACAATTACACCCTGTGCTTCTGGTTGTTTACCTACAGCTTCAGCACCCTTACCTGCAGCAAATCCCTGACCAATACCTGCACCAATACCTGCAATCATTGCTAAACCTGCTCCAATAGCAGAAGCAGCTTGAATTAAAGCGTCTCCATTCATTATGAACTCCTCCTTGTAATTGTCTGATTTTTAAGAATTTTTTATAAATATTTAAGCTAAAAATGGATTAGCAAATAGCAAAATTAATGCTACTACTAAAGCATAAATACCTGTGGTCTGACCTACAGCCTGACCTAACAACATAACACGAACAATTAAACCTTGATACTCAGGTCGATTACCTACTCTCTCAGCACCTTTTCCAGCAGCATATCCTTGCCCAATACCTGGGCCAATTCCTGCCATCATTGCTAAACCTGCTCCTAAAGCAGAAGCGGCTAAAACAAATCCTGCTCCTTGTAATCCAATTAGCGGATTAGAATAAAGCAAAATTAATGCTACTACTAAAGAAAAGATACCAGAAGTTTCAGCTACTGCTGCCCCTAATAACATCACTAAAGTTACACTTTGGCTGTTATCTGTATTCTTTCCTACAGCTTCAGCACCTTTTCCGGCAGCAAAACCCTGTCCCACTCCGGGACCAATTCCGGCAATCATAGCAAAACCTGCTCCAATAATAGTCGCTGAAATAGTTAAAGTTTCAGCACTAAATTGGCTCAACCACTCTAAAACAAACATCACTAAATTCGAGATTTCTCCCACTTAAAGCCCTCCTTTCCAATTTGGAGAGACTATTCCATCTCCATTGAAATATAAGTCATAGTTAACATCGTAAAGATAAAGGCCTGTAAAACTCCTGCAAATACAGTGAAGTATAAATCAGCAATTCCTGGAATACCAAGTGCTACTACAGAATATAACAAGCCCATAATTACAACACCACCACCAAGCATATTCCCAAATAGACGGAAAGCTAGTGACATTGGGTCAGCTAAATTTCCAATTACATTTAACGGGAACATAAATGGCATTGGCTCAAAGTAATCTTTAAAGTATGTGCCAATTCCTTTTGACTTAATTCCAAAGTAATGAATACAAAAGAATGTAATTGCTGCTAAAGCAAAAGTTGTATTCAAATCAGCAGTTGGAGTATATAAGTGTAGTATATCTCTTCCAGGAACAAGGCCTATCAAATTACTAATTGTTAAGTAAATCATCAAAGTCCCAATATACGGAGTAAACTTCTGCATACCCGGCCCCATAGTATTCCTTACTAAGCCTTGCATTGAATCTACTAATGCTTCAATAACATTTTGGACACTGCCAGCTTCAGGTTCTTCCTTTAAATCACGCGTTGCCCACCAGGAAAACAACCCTAATACAACTATCAGAATCCAAGTAGTTGTCACAGTTGACTTTACTGGAGCATTAGCAATCTGTAATGCTTTAGTCAACCCATTTTCTGGGATATGAAACATCACCTGTGGAGCAAACTCCTCAATATTAGGTGAGTTAAATAACATCTTATCAATCAATTTACTGAAAAAATCCATTATCTCTTCTCCCTCCTTTCTTATCCAGTCCAATCATTTTGGTGTTGAGGCCACATATCAAACAAATTAATGACAAAAATAACTAGTTTAACGATCAACATTCCAATAATAGTAGGAAACAAATTTATTTGATTATTCTTAATTAACGTATAAAATACAAAAAACCAAAAACCATACTTGAGTACATACTGCACAATCATGTATACTCTAGCTACTAACGGCTCAAAATTAACTGCTTTTTTTAAGGAAAAAGAAAGTAAATATAGATTAGTAACTCCCATTGTGCTACCAGCAATAATACCTAAAGCATTCTTGCTACCCCAAAAATAAAACACAAATAAACTAATAATAACAACAGTTAATAATGTCCATTTAACAATAAATCCTGTTGTTTGCTTTACTTCTTTCATGCAATCACTTCCCATCATCTTGCTGCTGCATAATTAAACGATAAGCATTGCGAAAACCAGCACTTACTCCTAATATTACACCTACGAGCAAAAATATTAAATTAGTATGTAATAATTCATCTAAATAATTACCCAGCCAAACTCCAGCAATCACTGGCACAATCATAGTGATTCCTACCTGGGAAATTAAAGCCAAAGCTTTTAAAAAATTCATTTTATCGTTCATGTTAACTCTCCTAATTAGTAATCCCTATCTTACTCTTAAATTATTCATCGCCCCCCATGAGGGGATTGATACTTTCCATTATAGCAAATCTAGTTTTAATTAACAACTAAATGTTATTTCTAAGTGAAAATTAAAACTTTGCTAATACAAAAAGACTACAGCAGATAGCCGTAGTCCTGTTTAAGACAGTTTTCATCTTCATCTAAATTAGATACAATTTACCCATTATAAAATAGGCTAGCAGCCCCTTATACTGCCTACGAGGTTAGCTGTCGGGCTCAGGCTAAGGGTACCTTACCAGTTCTCTTTATCATTCTGGATCCGCCCCAAAAAAAATGGGTCCCCCGCTCCTAAAACAGGATTAGACATCTGTGCTTCAATATTTACTTAGAATCTTTATCTTAATTCGTTACATTCATTATAATAAATATCTTCATTGTTGTAAAGTACAACCACACAATAAAAACTTAAACTCCCCCTTTGATTACAGCATTTAGGGCTTGTGAAAAAAATAATTTGAGTCCTGTTTAGCCCTAATTTAAAAACCTAAATTTTTATTTAATTTCTTAAGTTCCCAAGCACCTAGGCCTAACAAAAGGGTTGTACTAGTCAGTAAAATAAATCCTTGTTTCAAATTAGCACCATGAATTCCTACTGCTATCATTGCTAAAAAAATACTAATTAAATAAATAACTATCATTACCTCAGATTGCTTTAAGCCAATTTTTAATAGTTGATGATGCAAATGTTCTTTATCAGCCTTAAATAATGGATTTCCAGCTAATTTCCTTCTCAAAATAGCAAAGATAGTATCCAACATTGGAACTCCTAAAGCTAAAATAGAGATCACAATAGTCAAGACTGTAATGGTTTTTAAATAACTAATTATAGCAATTGCACCTAAAGTAAATCCTAAAAACATACTTCCAGTATCGCCCATGAAAATTTGAGCCGGATTTAAATTATAGGGTAAAAAACCTAAAATTGAAGCAACTAAGGGAACAATTAGCAATAGTACCTCAAATTGGCCCTGTTGATAAGCAATAATTCCTACAGTCACTGCCGCAATAATCGATACCCCTGCTGCTAATCCATCTAAGCCATCGATTAAATTAACTGTATTTGTAACTCCTACTAGCCACAGTAGAGTAATTGGCAAGGCTAAATAGCCTAAATAATAAATTCCACCGCTAGGATTAGTAATCAACTCTATTTTAGTACCCATTAAAATCAAAGTTAAAGCAGCTACAACTTGACCACCTAATTTAATTAAAGCAGGCAGCTCATATAAGTCATCTATAACTCCTAGCAGTACAATTAAACTACTACTAATGATTAGTCCATAAAATTTATAATCAATTCCTAACAACACTAATGATAATATAAAAGAAAAATAAATGGCTAATCCACCTAAACTAGGAATAGCATATTGATTAACCCGTCGTCTATTAGGTTGGTCTACAGCACCCAAAGCACGGGCCAATTTCTTGACTAGAGGAGTTAACACTAAACTACTGATCAAACTTAATAAAAATAGTTTAATCATTTTCTTCATCCTCTCTAATTAAAAGTCTATCCTTAATTGTAGGGAATTAGCCTTAAAATTGCAATTATTTTATTGTGGTAAATTAGTCAATTTGTTCTAACTCAATTTCAGCTTCTTTTAACATTTTTTGAGCCAATTCATCTGGGTATGACCCCTTAAAAACTATTCGCTCAATCCCTGCATTAATAATCATTTTAGTACATAAAATGCAAGGCTGATGAGTACAATATAAGGTCGCACCCTTAATTGAAGTCCCATGCTGGGCCGCTTGAATAATAGCATTCTGTTCAGCATGCAGTCCTCGGCATAACTCATGTCTTTCACCTGAAGGAACATTTCGTTGTTCACGTAAACAGCCTGTTTCACTGCAGTGCGGCAAACCGCTGGGAGCACCATTATAGCCAGTAGTTAAAACTCGTTTGTTGCGCACTATAATCGCCCCTACTTTGCGCCGTAAACAAGTAGAACGTTTAGCTACTACATGCGTTAATTCCATAAAATATTTGTCCCAAGAAGGTCGACCATCTCCAGTAGGTTGCTCTATATCTGGGTTATTTTGTACCAAACAGTCTGTCACCTGCATCTCCTAAACCTGGGACAATATAAGCATGATCATTTAACTTTTCATCCACTGCAGCAGTATAAATATCTACATCAGGATGAGCTTCCTGTAAACGTTCCACACCTTCTGGAGCAGCTACTAAACAAACAAATTTAATATTCTGCGCTCCTTTATCTTTAACAAACTGTAATCCCGCTTCAGCAGTTCCACCTGTAGCTAACATAGGGTCAACTACAATCACTTCTCGGGAACCTAGTTCTGGCGGCATTTTACAATAATACTCTACCGGTTCTAAAGTATCAGGATCTCGATATAAACCAATATGCCCTACTTTAGCAGCCGGAGCTAAACTAACAATTCCATCTACCATACCTAGTCCAGCTCTTAAAATAGGTACTACTACCATTTTCTTTCCTGCAATTACATTAGATTCTGTTTTAGTAATTGGTGTTTCAATTTCAATACTTTGTAAATCTAAATCTCTCGTAATTTCATAGCCCATCAAAGCAGCAATTTCATCAGTTAACTCTCTAAATTCCTTAGTTCCTGTTTCCTTCTTTCTTAAATGCGTCAATTTGTGTTGAATTAATGGATGATCAATAGTATGTACCTCACTCATTTAAAAAAACCTCCTAGTATTTTTTTGTTTACAACAAAAAATAGTGATGAGTAATCAGTAATTAGTAATGAGTTAAAATCAAAAACAAAAGAAAATCACATAAGATATTATCTCATCTATATTGACATTCTTTTTTTTATTTGTATTTTAGCTTCTGTTCTCTTTTATCACTTTTTCTTTATTTTTGCCATAACTCATTACTTTGTACTGCTTTTCTCTTTTTACTTGTTACTCGTCACTTATTACTTTTTATTGCTTTTTCTCTTTACTCATCACTCATTTCTTTTTTCTGATTACTGCCTTTTTCTCTTTACTGATTACTCATCACTCATCACTATCTACTATTCCTGATATAACGGATAATCTTCTACTAATTGATCTACTTCATCACTTACTTCTTGTTGTACTGCTTCATCATCTAAATTTAATAATACTTTCGTAATTAACTCTGCAACCTTTTCCATCTCTTCTTCTGCAAAACCACGCGTTGTTAACGCTGGAGAACCTAATCTAATTCCACTAGTCACAAAAGGACTTCTTGTTTCAAATGGAATAGTATTCTTATTGACTGTAATTCCTACTTCATCTAAAGCATGTTCAGCTTCTTTGCCTGTGATATCATGTTCTGTTAAATCTACTAACATTAAGTGATTATCAGTTCCACCGGCTACAATTCTAAAGTTATCTGCTAAAGAATCAGCTAAAACTTTTGCATTTTTAATTACTTGCTCTTGATATTCATTAAACTCTTCAGTTAAAGCCTCTTTAAAGCACACAGCTTTAGCAGCAATTACATGCATTAATGGACCACCTTGGATCCCAGGGAAGATAGCCTTATCAATCTGCTTAGCCAAATCTTCTTCGCATAAAATCATACCGCCTCGAGGTCCTCTTAGAGTTTTGTGAGTAGTGGTCGTTACTACATGAGCTGATTCAACAGGATTTTGATGTAAACCTGCTGCTACTAAACCTGCAATATGAGCCATATCAACAACTAAGTAAGCATCAACTTCATCTGCTACTTCTCTTAAACGAGCAAAATCAATCTCTCTAGAATAAGCACTAGCTCCTGCAACAATCATCTCAGGGTCTTCTTCTTGAGCTAATTCCAAAATTTTATCATAATTCAATCTTTCTGTATCTTCATCCACACCATAAGCTACAAAATCATAATAGTCCCCGGACATATTTACTGGGCTACCGTGCGTTAAATGTCCTCCATGCGTTAAATCCATACCTAACACCTTATCACCTAGTTCCAACAAAGCAAAATAAACAGCTTGATTAGCCTGCGAACCAGAATGAGGTTGCACATTAGCATGGTCAGCATCAAATAACTCTTTAGCTCGTTTAATAGCTAATTTTTCGACTTCATCAACATGTTTACAACCGCCATAATATCTCTTTTCTGGATATCCTTCGGCATACTTATTTGTTAATTCAGTACCCATCGCTTCAAGTACAGCATCACTAACAAAGTTTTCTGAGGCAATTAATTCTAAATTACCTTTCTGTCTCTTAACTTCTCGATTAATAGCTTCACTAACTTCAGGATCAATATCATTCAACTTTCCCATTTTATCACTCCTCTAATTCTCTATAAAATCTTAAAAATTATATATTGTTAATCTTATCAATCCGTCTTTGATGACGACCACCATCAAAATCAGCATCTAACCAAGTACTAACAATTTCTCGCGCTAGCTCTGACCCAATCACTCTTGAACCCATAGTTAATACATTTGAATCATTATGTTGTCTTGTCGCCCGAGCAGAAAAAACATCATGACATAGAGCAGCTCTAATACCAGGTACTTTATTAGCTGCAATAGACATACCGATTCCTGTCCCACAAATTAAAATTCCTTTGTCATATTCTCCTTCTGCTACTGCTTCAGCTACTGGAGTAGCATAATCAGGATAGTCAACTGATTCTGTAGAATCTGTACCAAAATCTTTGTAGTCAACATCTAATTCTTCTAATAAGTCAATTACTTCTTCTTTCAAATCATAACCACCATGGTCACTAGCAATTGCTACTTTCATTTCTATCGCCCTCCATTAAAAGCTATATTTGAGTATAAGTATAAGTCTGAGTTTGAATTGCTTTATGCTTAGCCTTAAACTTAGCCCTTATACTTAACCTTATTATTTATCTCTTCCTCTAGTAATTATTCTCTAATTTTATTTCTTATCCTGCTTAAAAAAAGAATTTCTAAAATTAAGAAAATAAGAAATGTAACCCTAAGAAAATTAAGACTATGCCACCAATTATTTGTGCCTTAGTAGCTAAAACTAAACCTATTTTCTTTCCTAAAAGCAAACCAAACAATACCATCAAACCAGCAATCGAACCTAAAACAAGACAACTGCATAGTATTTTAACATTTAACATCCCTAAGCTAAAACCTACAGATAGAGCATCAATACTAACACTAACTGCTAAAATTATGATCCCCCACAGGGATAAGTCGAAAGCAAAGTCTCCATATTCTCTTTCTTGTCTGCTCTCTACTATCATAATTGTCCCTAAAATAATTAATAAACCAGCACCAATTACGCTAGTTATATTTTTAATTGTCTCTTCAAAATAATAGTGTCCAAAAAAATGATCTAATAATTGAGCTAAATTGATTCCTAACAACGGCATTATAACATGAAATACTGCAATTACTAAACTTAATTTTAAAATTAAAGACCAGTTAATGCGATTCATCCCTACTGCTACCGAGACTGAAAAAGCATCCGTCCCTAAAGCAACACCTAAACAAATTAATTCTATTAACTGCATTCCATCACTCCCTATTAACTAACTACTACATATATATTAATAGGAAGTGATAAATAAACTTCAATTGTGAAAAAATAAAATTCAAAACCTAGATTCGGCATGCCAAATCTCTACCTGCTAATCACTTATTCTGTATTTTACGCTTTTCTGTTTACTTGTTACTATTCTTTGTTACTGCTTTTTCTGTTTACTCTTTACTTGTTACTATTTACTGTTTTTCTTGTTACTCTTTGCTGTTTTTTTTCTCTTTGCTCTTCACTGCCTTTTCTCATTACTGTTCTTTGTTACTCATTACTGCTTTTTTCTCTTTACTCATTACTGCCTTTTCTGATTACTATTCTTATGTGTCGATAATTTGATAACCAGCTGATTTACGCAGGCGATTCATAATTGCTAATCCTAAACCATGTTCTGGTAAACCTTCAATCAATATTTTATCCACACCTAACTTATCAAATTCACGCAGTAACTTAAATATATTATTACTAATTTCAGTTAAATCATCACGACTCCCCATCACTTTAACGATTCCTTGCTGATAAAAATCTTGATATTCACGACTAGCCATAATTCCTACGTTACTTTCTTGAGCGGCTAGCTCTTGAATTTTATCAGTTATAGCTTCAGCTTCTCCCTCAACTAATATTACTTCAGCTTGCGGAGCATAATGTCTATATTTCATACCAGGTGATATAGCTTCTTTGGATTCTTGATTTACTTTAGCCTTCACAGCCGGGTCTATCTCCACAGTTCCTAATACCTCTTCTAACATTTCATAAGTAATACCACCAGGACGTAATAATGTTGGCACCTCAGTAGATAAATCTACAACAGTTGATTCAACTCCAATCCCAGTTTGGCCTCCATCGACTACAGCCGCTATCTCTCCTGCTAAATCAGCAATAACATGTTCAGCCAAGGTAGGACTTGGGCGCCCTGATAGATTGGCACTAGGAGCTGCTAACGGTACCTCTGCTAATTCGATTAATTTCAAAGCTAAACTATGCTTAGGCATTCTCACTGCTACTGTATCTAAGCCACCAGTAGTGATTTCAGGAACCTCTTCACTCTTCTTTAAAACCAAAGTTAAAGGTCCCGGCCAGAATCTTTTGATTAACTTCTGAGCTTGTGGAGATAAGTTTCCAGTAGTTAACTCTTTAATTTCCTCCTGTCTAGCAATATGTACAATCAAAGGATTATCAGCCGGTCTTCCTTTAGCAGCAAAGATAGACTGTACAGCTTCTCCATCTAGAGCATTAGCACCTAAACCATAGACAGTTTCGGTGGGAAAGGCAACTAATTTACCTTTTTGTAATAAGTCTGCTGCTTCTTTTAATTCAGTTTTACTAAAGATTTTAGTTCCATTTTTTTCTCGCATAATATCCCTCATCTATAGTATTTGTGTATAGTATATATCATTTTGAATAAAATCTAAATGAATTTTTTGAATTAATCTCCATACTTAAATCAAATAAAAGTATGGGTATGTATCGCAAAAAGTATGGGTATCATCGCATAAAGTATGGGTATTTATTATAAGAAAAAGTGGACTCTAGGTCAAAACCCAAAGTCCACTAAATGAAATTTATTAATTTTATTCTTTAACACCACCAAATGTTAGGCCGCCAGAAATAAATTTCTCAACCATTAAAAATAGAACAATTACTGGAATTGCAGTTAATAATGAAGCAGCCATCATCCGACCCCAAATATAGTGCTGGGTATGGAATAAACTATTTAAGCCCATTGGTAATGTAAAGTTACCTTCTGAAGTTAAGAAGACAGAAGCAAATAGATATTCATTCCAAGCAATCATAAACGCATAAATAAAGACTGAAACTAATGCTGGAGCAGATAAGGGAAATATAATTTTAAAGATAACCTCTACTCGACTACAGCCGTCTATAATTGCAGCTTCTTCTATTGATTCAGGAATTGTTCTAAAATAATTACCTAACATATACAAAGATACCGGTAAAGTCTGAACTAAATAGGTAATGATTAACGACAGCCTGGTATCATAAAGCCCAGCATTCACTACAATCTGGAACAGCGGAATCACTAATAAAATTCCTGCAAACATATAAATAAATAATACTCCTCGTTGAATTAACTTTTGTCCTTTATATTTGAGCCTGGTAAAACTATAGGCCCCAAAAGTAGCAACTAAGACTGATAATCCCGCTGTAATACTTGCTACCATCAGACTGTTTTTAAAGAATGTAAAATAGGGAAACACTTCTGGATTAAACACATCTTTAAAATGCTGAAATGTGATCTCTTGTGGTATAATCTTTGGTGGATAATCAAATTGACCTTCTGATAATTTAAAAGCAGAACTAAACATCATCACAAAAGGAAATAAACAAAATGCCATGACTGCTATTAAAGCGCCCCAAAAAAGTATCTTTTTACGTAAGCTTTTCTTTTCTACCATTTTAACACCTTCTTTACATAAAGGAGTACAAAGCTAATTAAGATTAAGAATAATGTAGCAGAAATTGCTGCTCCTTGCCCATGTTGATAAGCTGAAAAGGCCTTCTCATAGGCATAAACTGAAACTACATTGACTTGTTTTGAAAGTAAATATACTTCTGAAAACTTATTAAAATTCCAAATCCAACGTAACAATGCTAAAGAAGCAATCACAAATTTTAACTGTGGTAATGTAATTTTAAGTGTCTTCTGCCACCAATTTGCGCCATCAATTTCAGCCGCTTCATAATAGGTCTTTGGAATCGACTGCAATTTAGCAATAATCATCAAGAAGGCAAAAGGGAAAGCACGCCAAATCTCAAAGAAGATTGCCATCCAGAGCGCATATTGGGGACTTTCTACCCAGTTAACAGGATTTTCAAGCAAATGTAAAACATCAACTAAGACAAAATTAGCCATACCAAAAACCGGGTTAAAAAGATATTTCCAAGCAAAAACAATTGAAATAATGGGCACTACATAAGGCAATAAAACAACTCCACGGGCCAAGGCTCGACCAATAAATTCTCGGTTCAACAACAAGGCCACTGCTAGACCTAATAAAGTTGCCCCTGCAACAGTAGTCACAGTATAAATTAAAGTAGTTCCCATAGCTCCCCAAAATTGGGGGTCACTAACTACATCAATATAATTAGCCAATCCAACAAATTCTCCACCTTGACTAGGACCCAAGCTCACTTTAGTTAAACTTAACCATAAATTATAGAGAATAGGATATAGAATGACTCCAGTTACTAAAGCTACTGTGGGAAAAATCAGAAAATAACCCAGCCTAGCTTCTTTTTGTGATTTTGTTTCAGGATTGAATAAACTTTTAAAAAAGGGTAATTCATCTGTTTTGCTTTCTGCACCCATAAAAGAAACCTCCTTTAATTAAAAAGGCTAGAGAATTTAAATTCCCTAGCCTTAATTAACTTAATTATTCATTCACTATTTCTTTCATCTTATTAGTAGCATAGTCAAGAGCTTTTTGTGCTTCCCAATCTCTTTCTGTCATTTGATTTATAGAATCACCAATTACATATCTAGCACCAATATCTCCCATCTTAGGGAATACCTTTCCGCCTACAAATCCAAACTTACCGATATTATCTAATCCGCTAGCAATTTCAGTTGCTTTATCTCCATAGACAGAAATAGTTTTATTATCTTTATATTCTTTAGATTGAGCAATAGACTTACGAACCGGATTCATACCGCCTGGTGCCATGTGTAAAAATTCAATATAATTCTTCTTATCATGTAAGAACTTAACAAACTTTTTTGCTGCCTCTTCTTTCGCATCACTATTAGTAGAAGTGATACTTAATCCTACTACTTGACCAAATGTAGCGGCAGAAGAATGTTCCATTTTACTAGCAAACCCAGTCTTTTCTACCATATTTTCTCCAACTAAGTCACTCATAATATAAGTAGAATAGAACATCATTGCTACTTGATCATTCAAGAATAGATTACGACCATCACGCCATGTTTCTGGTCCTGGCTGAGTATAATTAGCTAAATCTTTTAAGTACTTATAAGTTTCTAGCATTTCTGGAGAATTATAAACAAGCTCGCCTTCTTCATTAAAGACTCGCGCATCATTAGATAAAGCAAATTGAGTGAATGTCTGACGTGCATAAGCATCCTTTTTAGTACCAAAAATAATGCCGTACTGTTTTTGGTCTGGCTTATGGAAGTGTTTAGCGGCTTTTAAAATATTCTCCCAATTAGTTGGTGCTTCTAAACCAGCTTCTTCAAACCAATCTTCACGGTACCAAATACCTTGTACCCAACCGTGAAATGGCACAGCATAGTTTCCATCACCATTAGCAACTTGAGTCATTTCTAATGGACCTTGGTAGAAATCATCACGTCCATAACTATTAATCACATCTCCTGCTGCTTCAATATCTAATAATCCAGCATTTCCTAAACGTAATATCTTTTGAACTCCCATTTCCATTACCTGCGGCAGTTTATTACCTGCTTGAGCAGCTGACAGTTTAGTAGAAAAATCATTTTCTTCGACTGGTACTACTTTAACCTCAATTCCTGTTTCTTCAGTAAATTTCTTAGCTAATCCCTTAATCACTTCTAAACGACTTGATTCAACTTGAGTAGTCCAGTAAGTAATTTTAGTTGGCTCATCTTCATCATCATCACCGAATCCAAAAAACGCAGCACTAGGAACTGTTAAACTTAAAACTAATGTCATGACCATTAATGTTACTAACCATCTTTTCTTCATTAATTATACCCCCTTTGATTTTAGACCCGAAACTTATGTACTTATAAACTAGCTCATTTGTTATTTGTTCTGCACATTTATAATCACTTTTAGTCTTATATTTTATCTTACAATTATATTATATAGAACAGAAAAGAGAAAAACTATATCACATTTGCATAAAAATAATCCGAATAGATACCCTTTTTTTGTACAAATTATAAAAAGCAAGGCTAAAAAGAGTTATCATCATCCCAAAAATAGATTTAATTTCTAATTGATTCTAATTTCTTCAAAAACTCTAGAGTGACTCTTCTTTTTAATCTAATAAGTTCTCAAGTATTTCTGCTAGGGTTTGATAAGATAAATGCTCTGCTCCTAAAGCAAAATTTTCTTCTACAACTTGCTGATAGTAATCTCTATCAGTTAACAAATCGATAATCTCTTGCGCTGCCTTTGTTAGCTTTTCTGTTTGGATATGAACTAAATCCTTCTCATCGCGATAAGCAATTTCGTCTCCTAAAGATATAATATTAAAACCTAAGTCCTTGATATCTGTTTTAAAGACAGGGTATTCATAAACTACCATCGGCTTTTTAGCAAATAATCCTTCTAAAAACTGATTACCCCAGCCTTCTAAAATACTAGGATAGGTGATAATATCAGACTGTACATAGGCATCCCAGAGGGAATATCTTTTGCTGCCATTAACTGTACAGCGTTTCATTTCTATTAAATCATTAACAAATTCAAGCTTTACTCCCTGCTTTTGAGCTCGTTCTTTTAACTTTGCTACATACTCTTCATTACCCTCCGGTAATCCCGCTAAAACTAAAACAAATCTACTATCTTTAGTGAACTGTCTTCCATCATATAATTCTGCTCCTGTAAGCTGTTCTTTATATTCATCTTTATCTAACTGAGCTACTACATCAATAGCTAATTCAATCGCTTTGCGCTCAGCAATTCTAGTCGCTTGCAACATATAAATATCATTCTCATTTAATCCAATCTGTTCTTTGAAATCTTGATTATAGTCATCTTCTGCCCACGGTTCTGCTGCAAAATCAAAAACATTGGGTACTACTGTAGCATGAATTCCTTTTCGCTCTGCTAACTCCTCTTGGGCCAATTTATTAATCACACAATGTTCAATATTATCCCCCTGCGGCGGAAAATATTCCTCTAAACACTGACTAACAAATTCACAGGTCGGCTGATATAGGTCTCGTTCCCAATAAAAATCATGGTGATGACAAATAAATTGTAAATCACTGTGCTCCTCAGCTAATTGACTAAAGGCAATTGCAGCCGGCAGATGCCAGCCTAAAGACCAAATATTATTAGGGATTAGAATATCAATCTCATTTTCAGCTACATACTGCTCTAACTTTTCTTTAATTTCTGCTGCATAAGCTAAAATTTCTGCTTCCAATTCTTGAGCACTAAAATCACTTAATTCCTCATAGGCATTCCGCACTATACGATCATTACGCTCTTGACGATATTTTAATTCAGGAATTACATCTCCCTCTACATTACCCGTACTTCCTGCTAAAAACTGAGCTTGATAACCCATATCTTCTAAAACCGTCTGCCATTTTTCCATTTCTAATGATACTCCATCAGTTTGACCCACTCTAAAATGTGATAATACTACATTTTCCATTTTTTTATCCTCCTCATTATCTTTTCCTAAACTAATAAAGTGGTAGAAAAACTCTACCACTTTAAGAGATAATTATTCTATTCGTGATTTACTTCAACCATCTAACTTGATAAGGAGCTAAATTTAGCCGTACTTGCTTGCCTTGCACATCTACCTCTTCTTCCGCTATAATATCCTTAAATTCTTCTCTATCTCCCATACCATATTCTGCTAAATCAACTACTACCTTTTGTTCTTCACCAGATACATTATGCAAACTAAGTAATGCCTCTTCTTCATGACTTCTTAATAAAGAAAATACTGCTTCATTAGTGTCTAAAACCTCTTGTTTACCATTCGGATGAAAGGCTTTCTCTTCTTTTCTTAATTCAATCAATTTACTATACTCCTTATATACTTTAGATCTTAGAGTATGAGGATCATTTAATTCCTCTTCTACTTGCTCTCGCTTAAGTTTTTCGCGGTTAATTGTTCTATTACGCCCTGTTTCTTCTACCCCTTGCTCATAATTTCTAGATCCTAATAAGCTGTGAATATAAATCCCTGGTACTCCTACCATTGCTAACAAGATTGACTGTGATGCAACAAACTTCTTCGCTTGGGTATCTAAATCTTCATCTTCATCAATAATGGCATCTACATAAGTAATATTTAACTCATAAGGACTCTTAGAACCATCACTATTAGTCTTATAATTGACTGCTCCTCCATGTTCTACAGCTCGGTCAGCTAAGTCTTGAATTTCTTCTTCTGTTAAAATACCTTCAGCTGGTCTGACGCCAATACCATCATGAGAAGCTAAAAAGTTAAAGAAAGTAGTCTCTTCTGAAGGAGCCTCAATATCAGCCGCCCACTCTGATAAGTAACTAGCATCACCACTAACAAAAGAATGTAAAACTAAAGGTGGTAAACTAAATTGATATACCATCTGAGCTTCATCATCACCATTACCAAAGTAACTAATATTCTCTTCGTGAGGTACATTAGTTTCAGTAATAATAATTACTTCAGGGGCTACAGCAGCAAAGATATCTTTCATTAACTTAACGACTTGATGCGTCTCTTCTAAATGAATACAGCTTGTACCTATCTTTTTCCAAAGATAAGCAATAGCATCTAATCTAATAATTTCTGCGCCTTGCGTCACATAAAATAATAAGATTTCAATTACTCGCAGTAAAACTTCTGGGTTAGAAAAATTAAGGTCTACTTGGTCAGGGCTAAAGGTAGTCCATAAATGCTTTGTTCCTTCACTGCTTTCAAACTCAGTTAATAACGGCTTGGCCCGTGGTCTTGTTACCTGGGATAAATCTATCTCAGGGTCTACATCGATAAAGAAGTCTTCATACTCATCTTCACCATTTAAATAACCTTCAACCCAATCACTCTCTGCCGAAATATGATTGATCACTGCATCAAACATCATCCGATAATCTTCACTAATTTGATTAATATCTGACCAATCTCCAAATTCAGGGTTTACAGCTTTATAATCAATAATTGAAAATCCATCATCTGAGGAATAAGGGAAGAAAGGCAAAATATGAATTCCAGACACAAGATTAGAAAAATAATCATCTACAAATTCTTTTAGTGATTGTAAGGGAGCTTTATCTTCCTCTTGAATATTATCCCCATATGTAATTAGAATTAAATCTTCTTCATCAACCCAATCTTTGCGATCTTGTTGTTCTATCTGCGGCTTATATTCGGTCATTAATTCTAATATTTTATCAAAATATTCTTTACTCTGATTATCATATAAAAATTCTAGTTTATTTTTTATTCTTGCTGCTAAATCATCACTTAAATTTAGCTCTGCCATGCTCACTCACTCCTTTATTATATATTAATATCCAATAGATGCATTACTCTAATTACAGTTTCTATTATTAATTCCTCCGCTTGAGCCATAGATTCCTGTAGAGTAATTGGCGCAGAAATAATACTTGTCATTCCATCTATACCTGACTTATATAATTGTTTAGCATCCTCTTTAACTGTTCCAGCAATAGCAACTACCGGCACATCAAATTCTTGAGCTACTTTTGCAACTCCAACTGGAACTTTGCCATTAGCAGTTTGATGGTCTAAGGCTCCTTCACCAGTAATTACTAAATCAGCTTCTTTAATCTTAGCTCCCAAATTAAGAGTCTCACTTACAATTTCAATTCCTGAATTCAATTCAGCATCTAAAAAAGTTAAAAGTCCAGCTCCTAAACCGCCGGCTGCTCCGGCTCCTGGTTGCTGACTAACTTCTTGGCCTAATTCTTCTTTAATCACTGTTGCTAAATGTTCTAAGTTCTGGTCTAATCTCTTTACATCGCCAGCAGAAGCACCTTTTTGCGGGGCGTAAATATGAGCTGCACCATTTTCTCCCACTAACGGATTGTCTACATCACAAGCTACTTCAATTTCTATTTCTTCTAAGCGAGGGTCTAAATCAGATAAATCAACTGTTGCTAAATCAGCTAATCCAGCTCCTGTACCATCTATTTCTTGACCTGCTTGATCAAGAAACCGTCCTCCTAAAGCTTGGGCCATACCTACTCCACCATCATTAGTAGCACTACCACCAATACCAATAATTAATTTAGAAATATCATAGTCCAATGCTTTTTCAATCAACTGTCCGGTTCCATAGGTAGTAGTTTCCAATGGATTATATTCTGCTTCTTCTAAGAGGGGTAATCCTGATGCTGCTGCCATTTCAACTACAGCTGTTTCTCCAGTTCCTAAAATCCCAAAATAGCTCTCTCGTTCGCGACCTAGAGGATCTTTAACTTTAGTTTCAATAATTTCTCCACCAGTAGCAGCCACCAAAGCTTCTACCATCCCCTCTCCGCCATCAGACAAGGGAACTTTCATTGTTTCTATTTCTTCATCATATCTATTGATCCCAATTTTAACTGCATCAGCTACTTCGGAAGCTGTTAAACTTCCTTTAAAAGAATCTGGGGCAATGATTACTCTCACGATCTCACCTCCATAATAAATCCAATATAAAAGAGACTAACTTCTTAATTAAGAAATTAGTCTCTTTACTTACTTTCAATAAAATTATACCCAATTTAATATTAAATTACTATATACTTTTTAAACAAAAAAAGCGCTGTAAACAGCTCTTTTTTTGTGCATTTTATTAAATTATTCATTATACTCTCTTATCATCAAAGCTAATTTTAAGCGTAGGGCATCAGAAAATTGCCGGGGATCTAAATTTGTCTTATCTTTAACCTTATCTAAACGATATAATAAAGTGTTACGGTGAATATATAATTTCCGAGCTGTTTGACTAACATTTAAATCATTAGCAAAAAATATATCTAATGTCTCTACTAAGGTCTCATCTAAATCATCTCTATTCTGGGCTGTACCTAAAGTAATCTTACTAAACCACTTTTTAGTTGCAGGAGATACTTCCTCTAATAATTTACCTATTTCTAGCTCATTGATATGATATATATCATCGCTGCCAAAAAGCTTGGCCCCAATCTCTCTAGCCTGTTTAGCCTCAGAAAAAGAATTACTGATTCCTTCTATTCCTGGGTGATAATTCCCAATGCCAATAGTTAAGTTTAAATCATATTTAGTTGATAATAATTCCTTAATCTTAGCTGCCAGATCAAATAAATACTCTTCTTTATCTACTGCTTTTAATTCAGCATGAAAGCTCTTGATAACTAAGAAATTATTATTCCCTGCCATCGAAATCATATCTTGTTGGTCTTGGTAGAGCAAGTCTTTAATTTCACTTAAAATCTGATTCTTGAGCTGTTGAATATAAATCCCTTCATCAACAGTTTCTTCCTTTTTATTTAGTTTATGATAAGCAAACTCCCAAAAGTTATCAATTCCTATTACTACAGCCACTCGGGAAATCATCATATTATAACCCAATATTTCTGCTCGAGTTTTAATAAACTCTTTATCATCATCTTCATCTAAAGAGATTAAATCTTGAATAAAATTATCATGGGCTCGATCCTCTAATCTAATCTCTTCTTCTAACACTGATTGCTGCAGCATTAGTTCAGCAGTAATCTTAACTAATTCTGCATAATCTCTAATCTTATCAGGAGCACCAGTAATTCCTACTACTCCCACTATCTGCTCATTAAATTCAATGGGCAAATTAATGCCTGGTTTAACACCTTTTAAATTTTGAGCATCACTATGGCTAATCTCTAAAGGGTCTCCACTAGAAATAACCTTTTCTGCACCTTCATGAAATTGATCAATGCGTTCTTTATCTCCACTACCAATAATCAATCCATTTTCATCCATGATATTAATATTCTTACCTAAAAGTTTAGTAGTTCTATTTACAATTAAAGAGGCTAGATTTTCTGTTATCTTCATTAGAATACCCCCAAGACTATTGATCACTTATTTGCTAATCTACTGTCTACAGTGTAAACTTCATGAATCCATAATCCAACTCTGCGTTCCATAGCTCTTAATAAATTCTCTTTTTTATAGCGCACATACTTACCATTTTCAGCTGTTCGCTGTTTATAATCTCCTCTATACTCTTGATCCCATTTTCCGGCTGGATCATTAGCATAATAATACTCATCATCAAATCCTACTAAGACAATAATATGACCATAACTCGTAAATTTACCGTGCGCTACTACTGGTTTTCCCTCTTTTAATTGATTTTCAATATAGCGCGGTGAAATATTAACATTATTCCTAATTCTAATATCTAAATTATTATTCCGAGCATAATGATTAAATACTTCAGAAAAACCATCACCATATTGAGCTTTCATCTTACCGAATGTTTTTGTTATTTTATCAGGATTCCCCTGCCAACCATAGTACTTAAGAACCATTGCTATAGCAGTATTTTGACAAGTACTAGCAGGGAAATAATCATTATTATATTGATAAAAATAAGGCATATCATGAATCAAATGTTTTTCAACTTCGTAAACATCAACCTTGCGGATAAGACTATCTACCACTTCTCCTTTTTCATCTAAGCCTACAATATTAATTTCTTTAGTCCCAGGAGTACTAAAAGATAAATTAACCTCATAAGTACTATTTCGTACATCAGCCCGATAGACATCCATATTATTTGAAGAAAAAACAACTACTTGCTTGATATCTTGCTCAACAGTCCCCTGGATCTGTATCTTTTTATTTGTAATCAATTTATTATTAGCTTTTATCTTTTTAGTGCTTCTATTTGCATTCAAATCAGATTGGCCTTGTCTACTACTGTTTACATTCATTCTTAAATCTGCAGCATTGATAATTGCCTGTTTCTGTTCTAAATCTTCACCTACAATCAAAATAAAAAAGTTCAAAATTAAAGTTAAAAGTAATAGATTCACAAAAAACTTACCCGTGCTTTTAGTGAATTGACCAACCATAATTTCACCTCTAATCCCTATAATAATTACAATATTTTCCTGGTAAAATTATACTAAATTATCTGGATAAAATCAAGCCCGTTTACATTTTTTTCTAAATAATTTAATTAAGATGGCTTCTCAGCCACCTTAAAATTAAAATTAATTTAGTTATATTTTGCTAAAACTACCCGCTCTATATCAGAATAATCTTTCTTTATTTCAATATTAGAATAATTTCTCTTCTTTAATAAATCCGCTACATCTTGACTCTGTTCAATACCTACTTCAAAGATTATTAATCCATCTGTAGTTAAATAATCTACAGCCTGATCAATAATCTTACGATAATAATCTAAACCATCTTGTCCACCATCAAGGGCCAAACTTGGCTCCTGCTGTACTTCTTCTTGCAAACCATCTATCTCACCAGAAGGAATATAGGGCGGATTAGAGACTATAATATCTACTTTCTCATCTAGAGGCTCTAATAAATTTCCCTCTTTAAATTCTAATTGCTCCTCAACTTCTAAATTAGCAGCATTTTCCTGGGCTATTGCTAAACTAGACTCAGAAATATCAATTGCTATTCCCTGCACTAATTTATCTGCTAATTTAGCAATACTGATAATAATTGCTCCACTACCAGTTCCTATATCAGCAATTTTTACTTCCTCTTCTTCCCAAGTATCTATTCTATTTAAAATACTTTGCACTAGATGCTCAGTTTCAGGACGGGGAATTAAGACATCAGAATTAACCTTAAACTTCAAACCCATAAATTCTTTTTCCCCTACTAAATAAGCAACTGGCGTACCTTGACGACGTTTTAAAATCAGTTCACGATAAGTATCTACTTCATCAGGACTTAGAGGTCGGTCAAAATTAACATAGAGATTGATTCGCTCCATATCTAACAAATCTGCTAATAAGACTTCCGCATCTAAGCGCGGCTGAGCAATATCATATTTCTCAAAATAATCAACCGTTTTATCTAAAATTTCTTTAATATTCAGCTTAGGCACTTTATTCCACCTGCTTTAATTTCTCGACTTGGTCTGCTGTTACTAAGGCTTCAATTAACTCATCTAATTCACCATCTAAGATAGCTTCTAACTGATGAGTTGTTAGATTGATACGATGGTCAGTAACTCGACCTTGTGGGAAGTTATAAGTTCTAATTCGCTCACTACGCCCTCCACTTCCAATTTGACTCTGTCTTTTTTCTGCTTCTTCTTTCTGCCGCTCTTCTTCAATCTTTTCTTGAATTCTAGCTCGCAGAATTCTCATTGCTTTATCTTTATTCTTATGCTGGGACTTCTCATCCTGACAAGAAACAGTTACTCCTGTTGGTTCATGTGTAATTCTTACTGCTGAATCAGTTGTATTTACACTCTGACCACCAGGACCACTAGAACGATAAGTCTCAATCTTTAAATCATTTTTATTGATATCGATATCAACATCTTCAGCTTCCGGTAAGACAGCTACAGTAGCTGTAGAAGTATGAATTCGACCACTAGATTCAGTACTAGGAACTCTCTGTACACGATGTACACCACTTTCATACTTTAAGTAACTATAAGCTCCTTTACCTTCAATGACAAAGATAATTTCTTTATAGCCGCCCATCTCTGAAGCACTAGAACTCATAATCTCTACATCCCAGCCTTTTTCTTCAGCATAACGACTATACATCCGATACAGATCGCCTGCAAAAATATTAGCTTCATCTCCACCAGCACTACCCCGCACCTCAACTACAACGTTCTTTTCATCATTAGGGTCTTTTGGAATTAACATTAATGGTAGCGTTTCTGATATCTTATCTAATTTAGGTTCTACTTCCTCTAACTGCATCTTAGCTAATTCAACCATCTCTTCATCATCAGCCATTTCTAAAATTTCTTCGGCTTCTTCTTTATTATCACGTAGTTCTTGATATTCTTCATATTTATTAACTATATCTTTCAGACGAGAATATTCTTTCGATAACTTTTGAAATCTCTCTTGATCATTAATTACTTCTGGATCACTTAACAATTGTTCCACTTCTTTATATCTATCTACTACACTATCTAATTTATCAACCCACTTTTCAATATCAAAATCCATGGTTAACCCCCTTAAAAATCAATTACTTTTTTCATTCTCCATAACAGACTCTAAAGACTTAATAGCTACTTCTAATTGACTATCATCTGGTTCAGAAGTAGTTAAGCGCTGCAAATATAGTCCTGGCACTGCAGCCCATTTAAATAATTTATTAGCATCCTTTTGTCCCGCTTTTTTAATTAATTCATAGGAAACTCCTGCTACTATAGGCAGTAAAGCAATATGAATTAAAATTCGGTTAATTAAAGCAGGACGACCAAAAAATGAAAATAATAAAATACTAACAATCATCACGATTAATAAAAAGTTTGTTCCACAGCGAGGATGATAAGTAGAAAACTTTTTAGCATTTTCTACCTTTAAATCTAAATCAGATTCATAATTATTAATTACTTTATGCTCAGCACCGTGGTACTGAAAAACACGCTTGATATCATTTAACTGCGAAATAGATAATATATAAAGTATTAACACACTTACTTTCATGACACCTTCAATTAAGTTCAAAACTAGATTAGAATCTATATAGGCTTTAATTACTTCAATTACAGAAGCAGGAATGACTACAAAAAGTAGAATAGCTAAAACAAGTGCAGTTCCAATACTAGTGGTTAGTTCCCACCAGGTTAGTTCTTCTTCTTCTTCAGCAAATTGATTAGCCGAAAAAGTTAATGCTCTCATACCTAAAATCAAGGATTGAAATAAAGAAAAAACACCTCTCACAAACGGAGCTTTTAAAAATTTGAATTTTTTAGTCCAAGGATTAAACATCAATTCCTTAGTAGTAATCTCTCCATCTTCCTGTCTTACTGCTACAGCAATATTGTCATTACCCCGCATCATAACTCCTTCAATCACTGCTTGACCGCCGTACTGTTTTTGCGGCATAAGTTTCCCTCCTAAAAAAGATATAAAAATAGCAGAGCGGATGCCCTGCTACTCTGATTATTCAAGACCATATTTTTCCTTGAATCGTTCAATTCGACCGCCACGAGCACCCTTATTTTGATTAGCTCCAGTATAGAAAGGATGGCAATTAGAGCAAACTTCTACTCTCATATCACCTGTTGTGGTCTTAGTTTCAAATTCTTCACCACATGCACAAGTTATAGTAGCGTCTTCATATTCAGGATGAATATCTTTCTTCATTTAAATCACCTCTTTTTATGTCTTATCTTTATGCTAAACATTTTAGATGTTATAATTATAGCATTTTAGATATTTAATTTCAAAAAATTGTTGCCAAAAATGCCTTTTAATCAACTTCACCCGTTCAAGTATAACATAATTAATCCAATTTTGCAACTGAGTTAGTTATTTAAATACTGTTTTAAAGAAGCCAACAGCTCTTCATTACTCTCAGTAGCATTCAACTGTTTAATAAAGGAATCTATTATCTTAACAGAAGAGGAATCGCTCATATCTTTTCTTAATTGCCACATTGTATCTAATTCTTCTTCCGATAATAATAGTTCTTCTTTTCTAGTTCCCGATAGATTAACATCAATAGCAGGGAATAATCTCTTTTGGGCTAATTTTCTACTTAAATGTAGTTCCATATTTCCTGTTCCCTTAAACTCTTCATAAATCACATCATCCATTCTACTACCAGTCTGAACTAAAGAAGTGGCTAAAATAGTTAAACTACCGCCTTCTTCTATATTCCGAGCTGCGCCAAAGAAACTCTTTGGTTTATGCAAAGCCATTGGGTCTAAACCACCAGACAAAGTTCTTCCACTAGAAGGAATATTAACATTATAAGCTCTTGCTAGCCGAGTAATACTATCTAAGAGAATAATCACATCTTGCTTCTGTTCTACTAAGCGCTTAGCTTTTTCTAAGACCAATTCTGAAACATTAATATGATTTTGCGGTGGTTCATCAAAGGTAGAACTAATCACCTCTGCATCTACAGACCGCTGCATATCTGTTACTTCTTCTGGTCGTTCATCAATTAATAAAATCATTAACTTAGATTCAGGAAAATTAGCGCTAATACTATTAGCAATCTTTTTTAGTAAAACAGTCTTACCTGCTTTTGGTGGTGCTACAATCAAGCCCCTTTGCCCTTTCCCAATTGGAGCTACGATATCAATTAAACGACTAGAAATTTCAGTAGGGTCATGTTCTAAAGTTATTTTTTCTTGGGGATATAAGGGAGTTAAATCCTCAAAGTGGGGTCTTTCTTGAGCCAATTCTGGGTCTTGATAATTAACAGCCTCAATTCTTAATAAAGCAAAATATTGTTCGTTATCTTTAGGCTGCCGTACCTGCCCTGAAACAACATCACCATTACGCAGATCAAAACGTCTAATTTGTGAAGCCGAAATGTAAATATCATCAGCACTAGGAACATATTTGGAAGGTCTTAAAAATCCATAACCATCAGGTAAAATCTCTAAAACCCCTTCTCCAAAAATAAGTCCTCCCTGTTCCGTTTCTGCTTTTAATAGTTCAAAAATCAACTCTTTCTTTTTCAGTCGACTATAACCTGTAATATCAAAATCTTTCGCCAAGTCATGTAATTCAGTAATCGTCTTTTTTTCTAGTTCTGCAATATTCATCAAATTTCCTCCTTAAAAATTAATTCCGATTTGGAAGAGTAAGTATGCTCCAAAGAAATAAATCACAATAATTGAAATAGCGTCCCAACCTATATTTAAAAATGTTTTTTCAGATCGATAGAATAGTCCAATTGTAGCAATACTAGCTAAAATCAAGCCTAATAAAGCTGTTAAACCATGAGCCAATGAAATAGAACTTAAGATTGGCCCACCTCCATAAGCCACATCAGCCGCAAAAATTACAGTCATATTGAAGATATTACTCCCAAATACATTACCTACTGCCATATCATAAGCATTAATTCTAATTGCACTAATAGCAGCTACTACTTCTGGTAACGAAGTTGCTGCTGCCACTAAAATAGTACCCATGAAAGTCTGATTTAAAGCAGTCATTGCAGCAATCTTATCTCCAGAATAAGATAAAGCCACACCAGCTATAACAATCACTAAGGCAGATAAAGCAAAACCTAGAGCAGCTTTCCGCAGTGAAATCCCTAAATCAAGCACTTCCTCTTCTTTTTCTTCAACATCTCTTTTCTTTTCATAATAATAAGTTAATCTAGCACCAAAAATGTAAGTAATTAATATAATTATAGCACCCAATCCAATATTATATATACTAAACTGAAAAGTAGTCACATAATTAGCTAACATAAAAAATAAAGCTAAAGCAGATAGTAAAATTCCTAATAGTGAAGATAAAATATGGCGGGTGTGAACCTTTAATAAGAAAGGACCTGGTCCGTGAAACAAATCTGCCACGGCTAAAATCATTAAATTAAATGTATTACTACCAAACAAATTTCCAATTGCAATATTAGGAGCATCAAATAACGCTGAACTAGAGCTAGTAATCAGTTCTGGCAGTGAAGTTGCTGCAGCAATTAAAATACCTCCAACTAGGGCCTCGCCAACTCCAGTCTTAACAGCAATTATGTCTCCATACTCAGACAACTTAGTACCGGAAATAATAATTGCTAACGCTGAAATTCCAAAAATCAACCATAAATTAAGCAATTCCCAGCCTGGTTATACTATCTTTGCAACAATAAATTTAGGTATATAACCAGGTTTTTCACCTCCTAGATATTATATTATTATTACATCTATTATATCAACTCTTTTATATTATTTTTTAGCTTTCGGCAGTGGTTTTTGGTCTAATTTATGCACAGCTTTAACAAATCTTAAAGTACCAGTTTTAGAGCGCATTACCAATGAATCCGTTTTAGCCTTTTCTTCATCAAATCTAACACCATTTAACATCTCTCCATTAGTAACTCCTGTAGCAGAGAAAATAATATTATCTCCTGTTGCTAAATCATCCATTCTCAGTGGTGCTTCGACATCCTCAAGCCCCATTTCTTTAGCCCGCTGCACCTCTTCTTCGGTCTTAGGTACTAATCGAGCTTGTACTTCGCCACCTAAACATTTTAATCCAGCAGCAGCTAATACTCCTTCAGGAGCACCGCCAATTCCCATTAAGAGATCAACTCCAGTATCTTCTAAACCAGTAGCTAAAGCTCCTGCTACATCACCATCAGGAATTAATTTTATTTTAGCCCCTATCTCTCTAACTTGATCTACTAGTCCACCTTCAGTTCTATGTCTTTCTTTATCTAAAATAAAGACTGTAACATCTTTAACTGGCTTGTCCATAGCCTCAGCAACACTTTTTACATTTTCTTGAGCTGACTTTTCAATATCAATACTACCTTTAGCAGCTGGACCAACAGCAATCTTATTCATATACATATCAGGAGCATTCAGAAAACAACCCCGCTGTGCTACAGCTAATACTGATAGAGCATTATTTCTACCTTCAGCAATAATAGTTGTTCCTTCTAGCGGATCTACTGCAATATCTACTTTAGGTACCTCTCCATCTCTAGTACCAATCTTCTCTCCAATATATAACATTGGCGCTTCATCAATTTCTCCTTCACCAATTACAACTTCACCATCAATATCAACTGTATCTAACATACCACGCATAGAATCAACTGCAGCTTGATCAGCAGATTCTTTATCGCCTCGTCCCATCCATCTAGCAGAGGCAATAGCCGCAGCTTCAGTCACTCTTACAAATTCAATTGCTAGTTCTCTTTGCATTTATACTCTCCCTCCAAAATATTAAAAAGAAAAAAGGAACAGAAAAAATTTCTGCTCCTTTTCTCTATTAAAGTTACGCTTTATTAGCGCTACCAAAGATATCAATTTTCCTCTTAGCAGTTTCAATAATACCTTCTTTACCTGGACCAATAATCTTTCGTGGATCATATACATCTTTATCTTCAGCAAGTAAATCACGTACAACTTTTGTCCATGCTTGCTGGAAGTCAGTGTTAACATTAATTTTAGAAGTTCCGCGATTAATTGCTTTCTTAATATCTTCATTTGGAATACCAGTTCCACCATGTAAAACTAGTGGTACACCAGTTGCTTCCATGATTTCTTTCATTTCTGGAAATCCTAAATCAGGCTCGCCTTGATAAGGACCATGTACTGAACCTAAAGCAGGTGCTAAAGCATCAATACCAGTTCTCTCAACTAGTTCTTTACATTCTTGTGGATCAGCATACTTAATACCACCAATCACACCATCTTCTTCGCCACCTACAGTTCCTAATTCAGCTTCAACTGATACATTATGTTTCTTAGCATATTCTACAACTTTTTTAGTAGTTTCAATATTTTCCTCAAACGGATCATGGGATGCATCAATCATTACAGAAGTATAACCTGCATCAATTGCTTTCTTACAACTTTCAAAACTTCCACCATGATCTAAATGGATTGCTACTGGAATAGTAATCTCCATATCTTCTAATAATCCTTCTACAATATTAACAACAGTATTAAAGCCACCCATATAACTAGTAGCTCCTTCAGAAACACCTAAAATAACTGGGGAATTCTCTTCTTCACAAGCCTCTAAAATTGCCTGAGTCCACTCTAAATTATTAATGTTAAATTGTCCCACTGCATAATCTTCTTCTAACGCTTTGTCTAACATGTCTGTCATGTTAACTAATGGCATATTAATATAACCTCCTTAGGGTTTTAGATAAAATATATATGCTTATGTTTTATTAACTAGCCCTGCTTACTAGCACCTTCTAGAGCACTAACTACCCCCTCTAAGATTTTAACTTTCTGCATCTTCTTTAAGACTTGTAAATCTTCTTGGGTTTCAGTATTAATAGTTGTTGTACCTTGGCAATTTTCGCAAATCAGTCTTAATTCCTGCGGTAAAATTTCAATATCAATATCTAAATTACCACATTGACAGACTAAATTACTACTTTCAGCAATTGATTGTAACTCATCTAAAATAGATAACATAATTTCAGGTTGATAAAAATAGTCTTTAACCTCTAACTCGCTTAAAATATGATTTAACTCCTCTTCTGTCTCTAAAAAACTATTAATTTTATCTTGAGGACCTAAATATCCCAATTCTGCTCCCATATCTAAGCATTTAATTTGTTTTATTTGATTATTCCAAAATTCTTCAGGACTATATAAAATACTATGGCGACTTTCACAAAAGATACAAGTATACTCTAAACAGTATTTATTTTTCATTCTATCTATAGATACTTTAACAAAATCACAGTCACACTTCAAGTCTAATTTATTATTTCCCGAAAAATCAAAAATATTAATCTCGTCTGGGCTTAATTCTCCACAAATCGGACAGCGCCAGGCTAGAGTTGTATTATATTCTGCTAACAACTTAACCACCCCCATTACTTTACTCTTGAACTTGGGTCTTGCTTCAATTTTATAGTTCTAGATTAAAAGTTAAATACCTCTTAAATGATTAAATTTTTCTAACTACTACTTGTTGAATGGATTTATCAATTTCTACCTTAACCCACATGTTAGCAGTCAAATCTTTAAACTTTATGAAATGTTCTTTAAATCTGATTTTAGTCTGTAACGGTAACTTTAAAGTTTTATACTTCGGCTCTAAACGAGTTCCTGTATTCAAAACAACTTCTCTAGTATGAGGATTACTATCCTTTAAAATTCCATATACCTCATAGTTATAAAGCATTATCTTTTGTAATTGGTTATCCAACCCTAAAATAACTAATCCTTTATCTCCTCTTCTTATATCTTCTGAATTAACTTTAAGATTGTTTCTTTTCATTTTAACTTTTTCAGTGACCTTGAAATTTCTAGTGAGACCAGTATCCAATTTCTTAACTGTTATGTACTCTTTCTCAACTTGCAGTACTACAATCTCTAATGCTCTATAAGCAGCATTAACAGCAGTTATCTCCCCAACTTGATTCAACTGCAGTTGCGCCTCACAAAAGCTTTTATAATCTATGGGACGTAAAGCAGCTAATTTAACAATCTTTTCATTTAATCTGATTTGAGCATTAAATCCTAACTTATATTCTTTCACACCTTGCTGTTCCTTTAATAATATAGTCTCTTCATTTTCATTAATTGCTACAATTTTACCACTTACCTCTGCTGCTAAAATAAAGTTTGAGCTTAAGAACAAACTAACTAAAGTAACTAAAATAACTACTTTGTATTTCATCGTTATCCCTCCAGATATCTTTTAATAATATTATTACCATTATTTTGAAAAGATATACGGAGAAATCTGAATTTTTCATTAGAATGTTTTAGCCTTTTGCTTAATAAGATGAGAATAAACAAGAAAAACAAACAATTAACTTGATACAAATGTAAAAATATATAAGGGAGGTGCACTGCTTATTTTTAAGCATAAATAAAATGATACTTAAAGAGATTTTAACAGGTGTTATAAAAATGTTATTATTTTTCTTACTGCTTCTTTCTCCAGTTTTTGTAGGCTATGTAGCTTTTTTATGGTTAAATTAAAAAAATAGCTGCGAGACGCAAGTTCTCATTGAAAATCACTTACGTCTCACAGCTATAAAAATCAAATTAGATATTATTTTCTTTGCTTCAAGTTAATTAAGTGCGCAGTATATATACAGTTCTTTTTCTTTATTGCATACTTGCCTTGATAAATCCTTTAAACATTGGATGAGGATCATTTGGTCTTGATTTAAACTCCGGATGGAATTGACTGGCTACAAACCACGGATGATCTTCTACCTCTACAATTTCTACTAATCTATCATCAGGAGAAACTCCCGCTAATAACATCCCTTCTTCTTCTAATTTCTTACGGTAATGATTATTGAATTCATAACGATGGCGGTGACGTTCATAAATCACTTCTTGTTGATATAAATCTCGACTAGTACTGCCTTCAATTAATTTACAAGGGTCTATACCTAAGCGCATTGTACCGCCTTTCTTTTCTATATCTTTTTGGTCAGGCATTAAATCAATTACTGGATCTACTGTATCAGCAAATTCGGAACTATGAGCATCATCTAAGCCACAAACATTACGAGCATATTCAATTACAGCACACTGCATGCCTAAACAAATCCCTAAATAAGGAACTTTATTTTCTCGAGCATAGCGAACTGCTTTAATTTTACCTTCAATACCGCGATCGCCAAATCCTCCCGGAACTAAAATACCGTCTACATCATCTAAATGTTCTGCTACATTACCTGCTTCTAATTCTTCTGAATGAACCCATTTGATATCTACTTCAGCATTATTAGCAATTCCACCATGATCTAAAGCTTCAACAATACTAATATAGGCATCTTGTAATTCTACATATTTTCCGACCATAGCAATTTTAGTAGTATTATCTCTATTTTTAATTCTATTAGTCAGATCACGCCAACCTGATAAGTCAGGCTGTTCAATCTTAGATTTTAAATGTAGTTTTTCAATTGTAATATCAGCTAATCCTTCATCTTCAATTACTAATGGTACATCATAAATACAGTCCACATTTTTTAGTTCAATCACAGCCTCTTTATCAATATCACAGAATAAAGCTATTTTTTCTTCAACCTCTTCAGTTAAATGACGGTCAGATCGACAGACAATTACATCAGGCTGAATTCCTAAACTTCGCAGTTCTTTGACACTATGCTGCGTTGGCTTAGTTTTTAACTCTCCCGCCGCCTTTAAATAAGGCACTAATGTACAGTGAATATACATTACATTTTCAGGGCCAAAGTCACTCTTACACTGACGAATTGCCTCTAGAAATGGCTGCCCTTCAATATCTCCAACTGTTCCTCCAATTTCAACCAATACTATATCTGCCTCTTCTTCATCACCTAAACGCTGCATTTTCGACTTGATTTCATCAGTAATATGAGGGATTACTTGGACTGTCCCACCTAAATAATCTCCTCTTCTTTCTTTTTCAATTACCGAAGAATAAATCTGTCCTGTAGTTACATTTGAATATTGATTTAAATCAATATCAATAAAACGTTCATAATGTCCTAAATCAAGATCAGTTTCTGCTCCATCGTCCGTTACAAAAACTTCTCCATGCTGATAAGGACTCATTGTACCGGGGTCAACATTAATATAAGGGTCTAACTTTTGAACTGTGACATTCAAACCTCTCTCCTTTAGTAATCGACCTAAAGAAGCAGCAGTAATTCCTTTCCCTAACGCTGAAACAACTCCACCTGTTACAAAAATATACTTTGTTGTCATTTATATCCTCCTTATATAGTAAGAAAATTAATGTCTAAAAAATTATAACTTTTTAAAATACACCTGAGATTTAATAATCTTATTTTTAATCCTCAACTTTAACTATTGTATACTACTTGTCCGAAATTCTCAATTAAAATTTAAACATCAGACATCTAATCTATATAAAGTGTAGCTTGCTGGTAGAAGATAAAATTGTTTCTTCGCTTATAAATCTAGTTTTATTCGTCTAAATTCGTTCAATTAAATTGAATTTAACTTAATTTAAATTTAAATTAAGTAATACAAAATTCACTTTAATTTCACTTCATTAAGACTCATTTACAAACTAGATTTAAAGTCGCTGTAAAACAATTTTATCTTAATCCAAGGCAGTCTTACTTGAATAGCGGGGGCAGGGATTGTCTTAAAGTGAGGTTGCTTATTTTTTTGATTGTGCCTCTTGATTTTATGTTTTTAACTACTTACTTCTAGCCATAAAGTTGCACTGAAAGTGCCACTTTATATAGAAAAAGACTAGAAAATTAGAGGGTCTCCCCCCTAGGTTTTCTAGTCTAGTAATCTATTCTTAGATTTTGAGATGGACTAATTAGAGGATAGAAGCCCCTTGTGCCCGCACTTATTAAAATAATTAATAATCGCTTTAACATAAATAACCCATCCCCTTTTTTGTTTACATACTCTCTGGAGCAGAAATTCCTAAAATATCAAGCACATTTAACAATACTTGTTTAACTGCTTCTACTAAAGCAGTTCTAGCTTTTAATAATTCTTCATCTTCTCCTAATACTCTACATTTATTATAGAATTTATGGAATAAACTAGCTAAATCATAAGCATAACGAGCTATATGATGAGGTTCTTTACTGCCGGCACTTTCTGCAATTTCAGCTGGATATTGAGCTATCTTTTTAATTAAGTCCAGTTCAATATCAGAAGTCAAGTGACTTAAATCAACCTCATCTAAATCTGGAATCTCATAACCTTCATCAGCTAATTGATCCTCAATACTACAGATTCTAGCATGAGCATACTGAATATAATAAACAGGATTGTCTTTAGATTCCTCTTTAGCTAATTCTAAATCAAAATCTAAATGGCTGTCAGTATCACGCATCACATAGAAATAACGCGCAGCATCCAATCCTACTTCATCTACTACATCACGCAAAGTAACAAAGTCTCCTGCCCGTTTAGACATCTTAACAGTTTCACCATCACGCAGTAAATTAACTAACTGTACTAAGATAACTTCTAACCAATCTGAACCATAACCTAAAGCTTCTATTACAGCCTGTACTCTTGCTATATAACCGTGATGATCTGCTCCCCAAACATTAATTGCTTGGTCAAAGCCGCGGTCATGTTTGTTTTTATGATAAGCAATATCAGGGGCTAAATAAGTATAGCTCCCATCTGACTTAACCACAACTCGATCTTTATCATCACCAAATTCTGTTGACTTAAACCATAGAGCATCTTCTTCTTCATAAACTAAACCTTTTTCTCTAAGTTCAGCAATTACTTCTTCAATCGCATCTGGGTGCAGACTGCGTTCACTGAACCAATTATCAAATTCAATACCAAAGTCATTTAAATCAGTCCCGATATTTTCTAACATCTTTTCATAAGCAAATTCACGGAAATATTCTATATTCCCTTCTTTAGCATCAGCTAAATGTTCGCCATCATCTTCAGCTAATATTTCTTGAGCAATCTCTTCAATATATTCTCCCTGATAAGAATCTTCAGGAAGGTCAACATCTTCACCAAGCAATTGTTGATATCTCACTGCTACTGAATTACCTAGAATTTCTAACTGATTTCCAGCATCATTAATATAGTATTCTTTACTAACATCAAAACCGGCTGTTTCCATAATATTAGCTAGTACATCTCCAACTACAGCACCGCGGCTGTGTCCTACATGTAAAGGACCAGTTGGATTAGCACTGACGAATTCAATCTGGACTTTTTGATTTTCACCTAAATCAGTAGCACCATATTGCTCACCTGTGCGATCAACTTTTTCAATCACTCGATAGAGCCAATTATTATTTAAATAAAAATTAATAAATCCCGGTCCCGCTACTTCTACCTCATCTATAATATCTAAGTCTATCTTTTCTACTATCATCTCAGCAATTTGACGAGGCGCCATCCCAACTTGTCCTGACAACACCATCGCAATATTAGTAGCATAATCACCATGTTCTTCTTCTCGCGGTTCTTCAATTTCTATTTCAGGAACTGTCTCTACTGTTAATTCTTGACTACTATTAACAGCGGTTTTAAGCGCATCTTTTAAATCATTTCGCACTTCTTGTACTACAGACATCTAACTAATCCCCCTCACAAAAATATTTAATAGCTAACTGATTATTACTCACTAACCCCTCTTCACTATAAACAGCATACTCTAAGTTTATTTCTCCAGCTCTTTCATTAATATCTAAATCAAATTCTTCTACTTCCAAAGCTAAATTTAAAGTACCATAAGGTGTTTTATAATCAAATTGAGTCCTAGATTCAGGAACAAAATTCTGAATCGTTCTCACTTGACCTTGCCTGATTAAAGTTATTTCTTCTTCTTTTATTTTGACTGTTGTTTTAACTCCTTCTAAACCTTCGGCTGTTTCTTCATACTTCAAATAGTAGGTACCGCGTTTTTGATATAATTCACCAGTACTTTGAGTTGTTATCTCTTCTTGTTCCGAACCATCATCTTGACTACTTTCAACATTAATTCTGACTGCTTGACTCAAAGTATCAACTCCATAAAACTAATATTTGGATTACAACAATAATTAATTATATAAAGCTAGAGTTTAATTTTCAAGATTAATTTTTTGGGCATATTTTTTAGCAGCAGCTGCATTTTTAAAGGACCTAAAGTCATAAACCATACAACCTTTAACCTCTAATTCTTTCATTACCTTCTTTAAAGATTTACTACTACCTATTAAGCTTGAATTAACAAAAGCCATAGCTTTCTGTCCTGTAGTACCTTTACAATCTTTTAAAAATTCTCCGATAGCATTATCTATCTTACCTCCGAAAAATCCTAAGACTGGACTACCAAACAAGACTAAATTGTACTTAGATAAATTCAAAGGCCGTTCTCGCCGACCAGCTTTTTCTAAATCAACCCGGGCTCCATTCTTCTCAAAACCTTCTTCTAATCCTTGGGCCAATTCTTTTAAATCTTTTTTAGTTGAATAAACTATTAATACTCGCTTCATTTTTTTCACCCCCAAACTTAACAATATCATCCAAAATTTTACTATGTTCTAAAATATAAAACTCATTAATTGATAAATTACCGCTGTAATCCCTCCAGCAATTAATGGTCCACTAGGCATACCGTTAAAGAAAGCTACTCCTATAATAATTCCAATTACTAAAACAATTGTAATTGTCGGATCAGCAGCAAACAAATCAATACCTTCTCGGGTAAATTGTGTTACCAGTATTCCCATCACTAAAGCTAGTAAAGTCAATGGTTCTCTTAAGCGTTCTAGTAAAATACTAAAATCTTGTTTACCAATAGCTAAAGAAGCTAAAACCCCTAACATAATTAGTATAATACCAATTTTCACACTATAATTATCAATCGTCTTTAATACATCATCTAATTCTAATACCCTTAATAATAAAAGTACAAAACCAGAAATGATTAATGATTGATTATCTACTATAACCCCTAAAACACCTACTATAATCAACAATATATTTGCCTGCATCAATTAAAACTTCCTTTCTAATACTCTTATAAAATTATCTATCACTATTATAAGATAATCAGACACAAAAAACAATTCAGCAGGCCACTTTTTAGCAGCCTGCTGTAAAAATTATTTATCTTTTTAATAATTAAAATGTTTTTAGATATTGATCTAATTCCCAATCATGAACTTGTGTTCTATAAACATCCCATTCTAATCTTTTAGCTTCTACAAAGTGTTCTAAAACATGATCTCCTAAAGCTTTTTGAATTAGTTCATCACTTAATAATTCATTAACAGCTTCATGAAGATTACCTGGTAAACTTTCAATTCCTGCTTCTTCTTTCTCTTGAGCACTCATAGCAAAGATATTGTCTACAACTTCTGCTGGTGGTTCAATTTCATTTTTAATTCCATCTAAACCTGCTTTTAACATCACAGCAGTTGCTAAATAAGGATTAGCAGCTGGGTCAGGATTTCTCATTTCTACTCTTGTACCAGCACCTCTAGCAGCAGGAATTCTAATTAGTGCACTACGATTAGAAGCAGACCAAGCTTTATAGACTGGAGCTTCATAACCTGGAACTAATCTTTTATAAGAGTTAACAGTTGGATTAGTTACAGCTGCAATAGCATTAGCATGCTCTAACAATCCACCAATATAATATTTAGCAGTTTGACTTAAGCCTAATTCATCACTTTCATCATAAAATGCATTTTCTCCGTCTTTAAATAAAGATTGATTCATATGCATTCCTGAACCATTTTCACCGAAAATAGGTTTCGGCATAAAAGTAGCATGTAAATCATGCTGATTAGCAATTGATTTAACTACAAATCTAAACGTAGCAATATTGTCAGCAGTCTTTAAAGCATCTTCATATTTAAAGTCAATTTCATGCTGCCCTGGTGCTACTTCATGGTGAGAAGCTTCCATATCAAAGCCCATTTTTTCTAGAGCAATTACCATATCTCTTCGTGCATCTTGTCCTTCATCAATTGGCCCTAGATCGAAATAACCACCATTATCATGAGTGATAGTTGTTGGTTCTCCTTCTTCATCTTTTTCAAATAAGAAGAATTCTGGTTCTGGACCTAAATACATCTCATATCCCATTTCTGCAGCTTCATCTAATGCATTCTGTAAAACATTTCGCGGGCCACCTTCAAATGGAGTACCATCTGGCATATAAACATCACAAATCAATCTTGCTACTGTACCATCTTCTTCAGGTCGCCAAGGGAAAATAGTAAATGTGTCATAATCTGGCTTCAATTTCATGTCTGATTCTTGAATTCTTGTAAATCCATCAATAGATGAACCGTCAAACATAATCTCTCCGTCTAATGCCTCTTCCAATTGGTCTACTGTAATTGCTACATTCTTAATTACTCCTAAAATATCAGTAAACTGCAATCTTACAAACTTAACGTCTAATTCCTCTGCCTTCTGCAATACATCTTCTTTAGTTAAACTCAAATTACTCACTCCTATTGTGATATTTTATTAGTAAAGCACATTACTTCTAGATAGAAAGCAAGTACTTCACCTTAATTTTTTATCTTTGATATGATATAATTATTT
>NZ_JAFBDQ010000009.1 GCF_016908315.1 Halanaerobacter jeridensis
GCTACTTCTTTATAAGCTTCAAACTGTTCTTCTTCAGTCGGTAAAGAATCACGGTCCATGTATAAAAACTCACTACGATATAAGCCAATTCCTTCAGCTCCATTATCTTGAGCTCCAGGTATATCGGCTGGAGTACCAATATTAGCTACTAATTCTACCTGATGTCCGTCAGTAGTTTCAGCAGGCAGTTCCTTTAACTCAGCTAATCTTTCTTTACGTTGAGCATATTCTTCAGCTTTTTCTTCATATTTATTTAACTCTTCTTCTGTTGGATTAACAATTACAGTGCCATCTAGACCATCAACGATAATTTGATCACCAGTTTCGAGATCATCTAGAATACCATTAGCTCCTACTACAGCTGGAATTTCCATCGAACGCGCCATAATAGCAGTATGAGACGTTCTACTGCCTACTGCTGTAGCAAAACCTTGCACTAATTCTTTATCAATTTGAGCTGTATCAGAAGGCGCTAGATCTTTAGCTACCAAAATCACTTCTTTATCTAATTGAGCCAAAGAAACTGTATTTAAACCAAGCAGATTCTTTAGAATTCTACTTCCCACATCTCGGAAATCGCCAGCTCTCTCTTTCATATATTCATTATCCAATGCTTCTAACTTAGCAGCAAACTCTTCAATTGCTTGGTCAACGCCTGCTTCAGCATTGAGTTTCTCTTCATCAATCTTTTTTTCTACTGCTTTGATTAGTTCTGGGTCTTCAACTGCCTTTAAATGAGCTTCAAAAATCTGGGCTTTTTCATCTCCCATTTCTTTCTTTACTTTAGCTTTAATCTTGGCTAGTTGCTCCTTAGATTTTGCAATTGCATCTTTTAAACGTTCCTTTTCTCCAGCAGTATCATCAACAGTTCTTTCTTCATATTCTACCTCATCTTCTAATACTAAAACTTCCGAAATAGCTACTCCTGGGGAAGCTGCTACCCCTGTTAATTCTTGACTCATTTTCAGCCCCCCCTTTATTTATTCTTCTCCAAAGCCGCCTTCAACTAATTCTACTATTGCCGCTACAGCTTCTTCTTCGTCTTCACCTTTTGCTTGTACAACAATTTCTCCATCTTGACTAATTCCTAAGCTCATGACTCCCATGATACTTTTAGCATTTACTTCTTGTCCATCATAAACAATCTGTACCTCTGAATCATAACTACTTGCCTCATCTACTAACATAGAAGCTGGTCGTGCATGAAGTCCTGTCTCATTTGGAATCACTACAGTATCTTTTTTCATTACAATCACCTCGGATATTATTTTTGTTTTTTACTTATTCCGTAAACTTAATTTGGCCCCCAAAGTTCAAATTAAATACCACTAAACTTTAACTCTTCTTTAGTCAAATAAACTGTAATTGAAAATTTAAATTATAACAAATATTATTATAATCAATTCGGATTTTATTGTCAACTTATGTCTAATATAATTTATAACTAAATTAAGAATCAGCAGTGATGTTCTTTCATCTTATCACTGCTGATTCTTTATATTTATTACACTTTGCAAATATTATTTAACTTTATTCTTTAATGTACTTACCAACAAAGCAGTCACAACTGTTCCAGCAAGGATAGATACACCATACATAAACAAGTTGCCAACTGCTCCAGGAATAGCTAATACAAAAATACCACCATGTGGAGCTTGTAAAGTAGCTCTAAACAACATTGACAATCCGCCAGCTACTGCAGAACCAGTCATAATTGATGGAATAATCTTAATTGGATCAGCTGCCGCAAATGGAATAGCTCCTTCTGTAACAAAAGAAATTCCAAGTACTGCTGCAGCTTTACCTGCTTCATGCTGCTGTTCATCAAACTTATCTGGTGCCATAAATGTAGCTAACGCTAATCCTAACGGAGGAGTCATTCCTGCCGCCATAACTGCTGCCATAATAACTGGACCAGTAGAGGCTTCAGAAGCTAATAGCCCTGCTCCAAAAGTATAGGCTGCCTTATTAACAGGACCACCCATATCAAAGGCCATCATAGCACCGATAATAGCACCTAATAAAATTCTATTAGTCCCAGTCATACCTTCTAGCCAACCTTTAAGGCCAGACATAACGGCTCCCATTGGTTTTCCAATTACAAATATCATTAACAAACCAACAATCAAAGTAGATAGTAACGGTAAGATCAAAACTGGTTTTAAACCCTGCATTGTCTTAGGTAATTTAATAGTATCTTTTAACCATTGAGTCACATAACCAGCTAAAAAACCAGCAACAATACCGCCTAAGAAACCAGCACCTAAATCATTAGCCAAATAACCACCAATCATACCAGGTGCTAAACCAGGACGATCAGCAATTGAAGAAGCAATGAACCCAGCTAAAATTGGTACCATTAATGTGAAACCAGCACCTTTAAGTTGACCTAAAGCTCCAGCAAGTGCTCCTTTCATATGAATACCACCAACAGCAAAAGCTAGAGCAATTGCTAAACCACCTGCTACTACAAATGGAATCATGCGAGAAACACCATTCATCAAATGCTTATAAGCACCACTTCGTTCTGAGCTTCTTTCTGATTTACGCTCTTTTACATCTTCTACTAAGTCTTCATCACTTGGATCATAATTTTCTGCCTTAGTCAGTGCTTCATCAATTAATCCTTCAGCATCATCAATTGCATCTCCTACTGCTACAGAAATCATAGCAGTTCCTCTGAATCTGTCAGTTTTAACATCAGTGTCAGCAGCAATAATTACTGCATCAGCTTCTTCAATATCCTCTTCGTTTAATTCATCTTCAACACCTTCAGCACCTCTAGTTTCAACTTTAATTTCTACATCTTTTTTCTTAGCGGCTTCTTCTAGTGCTTCAGCTGCCATAAAAGTGTGGGCAATACCAGTGGGACAAGCAGTCACAGCAACAATCTTTTTCATTATAAATTCCCCCTTATATAATTTAAATTCAGCAGCTGATAACTAAAATCCGAATTTCTTATAATAGCTTATTTGAATTATTAATCCTTGATTTTTATCAACTGCCCATTGTTTATTCTTCTTCAGCTTCTATTACTTCTAAAAGTTCCTCTTTACTATCAGCATTTAATAAATCTGTTCTAAAGTCTTCATGCATTAATTTACGAGATAATTTAGACAAGACACTTAAATGATCACTAGAACCACCTTCAGGTACTGCAATCATAAAGAAAATTTTAGCTGGTTCACCATCGCGACTATCAAAATCTATACCAGCTTCAGATTTAGCAAATACTAAAGCAGCTTCTTCTACAACATCACTTTGTCCATGAGGAATTGCAACTCCATTTCCTACTCCAGTACTACTTTTTTCTTCTCGTTCTAGAATAACTTGATAAAATTCATCTTTATCAGATATTTTGTTATTCTTTTCTAATGTCTCTATCATTTCTTGCAAAATACCATCTTTATCTTGAGCCTCAGTTGACAGCTTAATCAAATCTGTAGTTAACAATTCACTAATCTTCATGCTACCACTCCTCGGTTTGAGATTGAATTTGAGTTTTAAGTCTAAATTTAAGTTAAACTAATACTTAACATTTATATTTACAATTCAGTAATTTCTATCTCTTCTAATAATTCTTCTACTTCATCAAGCTTACATAATTGAGTCCCAGCTTGAGTTACACTATTAGCACTAGCTGCTGTAGCATACTGCAAAGCTTCTTTTAGACTAGCTTCCTTCTCTAATTTTAGAGCTAAAGCACCTACTAAAGTATCGCCAGCACCAATCGTACTATTAGGCTCTACATCAGGAGGGATTACTTTGAAGTTCCCTTCTTTTGATACTACTAGTGAGCCTTCTCCACCACGAGAAATTACTACAATTTCTATACCCTGTTCTTGTAATTTCTCTGCAGCAGCAATCATATCTTCAACTGTTGCTAATTCTTGATCAACTAGCGTTTCTAATTCTGAGATATTAGGCTTAATTAAATAAGGATTAGCTTTAATTCCTTCTTCTAAAGCAGTTCCTGAAGCATCTAGAAATACCTTAATATCTTTTGCTTGTAATTTATTAATTAGATCTGCATAAATATCATCTGGGACTCCAGGTGGCAAACTACCAGTTAAAACTACACTATCTTCAGCAGTTGCTATTTTTAAAACTTTGCTCTCTAATTTTGCTAATTGTTGGGCATTAACTCTAGCCCCAGGTTCATTGACCTCAGTTTCTTCACGATTAGATTTATCGACGATTTTCATATTAGTTCTAGTTTCATCGTCTAAATGCACAAAGTCCTGCTTAATATTAAAATCTGAGATTGCTGTACTGATAAATTCTCCAGGTGCTCCACCTAAAAAACCTAAGGCAGTTGTTTGACCACCTAATTTAGCTACTACTTTAGAAACATTAATTCCCTTACCTCCAGCATCTTTTCTTACTTCTTGTACTCTATTAACTGTTCCTTTAGTAAAATCATCAAGATAAATTGTCTTATCTACAGCTGGATTTAAAGTTAAAGTTATAATCAAATTATCACCTCCCGAATTATAAAATATCTACTTGCTGAACAAGCTCCTTCTTTACTGTTTCATCTAAATCATCATCTGTTATTATTTTATCTACTTGCTCTAAATCTAGTACTTCAACTAAAGTCACAGTATTAAATTTACTATGATCAGCTAAAATAATAACTTCTTTAGCTTTTTCAGCCATTCTTTTTTTAACATTTGCTTCTACTAAATCAGGAGTAGTTACCCCTGCATCTAAATCTATTCCATTAGCTCCAATAAAAGCTTTTTCTGCATTTAGCCCTTCTAAATAGTCTTCTGCTACTGGTCCTACTAAAGCTAAGGTTCGCTTTTTCAAATTTCCACCTGGAATAATTATCTCATGTGGACTGTCTACTAATTCTAAAGCAATATTCACTCCATTAGTTACTACCGTTAAATCATTAAATTGCTCTAATTCCTCACTTAAAGCAGCAGTTGTAGTTCCTGCATCTAAAATAATTGTTTCTCCATCTTCAATTAATTCCACTGCTTTCTGGGCAATTAATCTTTTTTCTGCTTCTTGTTCATGCTCTTTTTCTATATAAGAAGGTTCAAAACTAACTCCTTCTTTAGCTACTGCTCCCCCATGAGCTCTTGCAATATCCCCTCGTTCTTCTAACTTCTGAAGATCTCTACGGACTGTCGAAGTAGAAACTTCAAACTTTTCTGACAATTCATTTACTTTTGCTGATTGATGTTGATTCACAAACTTCAATATCTTAGCTCTTCTATCTTCCGCTAGCATAATTTATTCACCTCTTTCGCAGCAGCTTCAGTTTAATTTTTATTTTTTTCTGCATTTTTATGATTTTATTTGATTACTTTTGATTGCTTTTTCTTACTTATGATTATATTGAGTATTTTGTCGAATGTCAAGAGTAAAATTAAGTTTTCTACAAAAAACATAAAATCAAATTCAAAACCTAAAACATTAGCCTAGTATTTAATAATTTCTAGCTATGAACTGTTTTTTTAGTTTTGAATTTACTACTAACTACTAGCTTCTATCTACTAGCTAGAGGCACAATAGTGACACTAATAAAAAAACAACCTCTTTTAGAAATAATCCTAAAAAAGGTTGCTCAAAATTCTAATCTCGATATAATAATTTTCTGTCACCTCGCTCAGCTAAGCCTTTAAATCTATCTTTTGAATTGTTTTAGCCTCACCACTTTCAGTCAAATAAATACTACTTCTATTGATTACCCCCTGTTCTTGATTTTGTTCATCTTGCAATTCAAAAGGAGTACTAACTGAGTTTAAGTGAATTGCTCCTACTCCAGCATCTTGTAAAGAAATCAAACCTCCGTCTTTTTCTTGACCTGCCCATAATTGTAATTGACTAAAAATTTTATCTCCTTCATCAATCCATTGGTTATTATCATCATCATACTTGGCTAATTCTGCAAAACCTTGGCCCGAAGTTGGCCCAAATAATTCTCCGCCATTATTGATTTGTCCATCTTTGTTCTTATCTAAAGCTAAAAAAGCACTACCAGATTTTAAAGTTGCAATTTCTTCTTCTTGTCCATCAGAATTTAAATCAAATTCAATCTTATCAGAATTCAATTCTACAGCTCCACCATCTAAATTGAGTACTAGAGGATCAATTAATTTTTTATTACCTGCCACTAAACGAATATTTTTTTCTTGAGAAAACTTCCGGTTCATTGCTAAATTAAGGGCAAAATCTATTTTTCGCCCATCTTTAGTCTTTACTGTTCCTGCAGCTTTAAATGATGTACTTTCTTCTTCAGTATAACTTTCATGATACTTATATTCCACTGCCCAATTTTTCTCTTTTTCTTTATTTTCTAGGCCTTGATTTTTAATCACCACTTTATCTGCCTTAATTACAATCTTTTCTGCAATCTCGATTTCAACTTTTTCTCCTTTAATTTTTTCTAACATATCTTTTAACAATTCTAATTTAAATTTATCTTCTTCACTCATTTCAAAAACTATCTCTTGAGCTTGTTCACTCTTTTCTCCTTGTTGACTTTTAGCCAATTTTTTCTGAGCCTCATCTGATAATTTAACTTGATCTGACTGTCCTCTTCCTCTACCTCTATTAGGTCGTCTTGTCCATACCTTTAAACTTTCCTCTTTAGTATATTCGCTTTTGAACTTATGAGTACTAGATAAATTAATTTGACTCGTCTGTATTTCCACCTGCTTCACCCCCTTATTGCCTAAAATCAAATTTATACTTTAATTATCGACAAAATAACCGAATTTATTAAATTTGATTTTTTATCACTAGGAGGGGTTACTTTAAGTTATATGCACCATGCTTAAGCATAGTCATTCAATCATATTTTGTAAATCTTGTGCCATTTTAGATAGTTCTTGAGCTGATTTACTGATTTCATTTGACATATTATTAATATCATCGGAAGTTTGAATTAATTGATCACTTCTTTGGGCTAAATCTTGAATTTCAGCTGCTGTTTGCTGGACAAGCTCGGCTGTATTTTGACTTGATTCTTGAATATCATTAAAGACTTCTCCTGTTTCTTCAACTTTAGACTGCCCACCTTGAGTTTGCTTTTCTACTTTCTTTATTGACTGCAAAGCATTATCTGTCTTAGACTGAGTTTTATTGATCAAGTTAGATATGTTTTCTGTTGCATCTGAAGTTTCCTCTGCTAATTCTCTTATTTCTTCTGCAACTACTGCAAATCCTTGGCCCTGTTCTCCCGCTCTTGCTGCTTCAATAGCTGCATTTAAAGCTAAAAGATTAGTCTGCTCTGCTATATCATTAATCAAATCAATTATTTCTCCTATTTTAGCTGAATTATTATCTAATTCATTAATTATACTCACTGTCTCATGTACTTCTTGATTAATGCTTTTCATCCGCTGCATAGTCTGATTAATATTTTTAGTCCCGGTTGTAGTTTTATCTTTTGATTGTTCAGCAAAATTAGCAGTTTCCTCAGTTTTAGAGGCGATTTCCTGGATACTAGCCGACATTCCTTCCAGGTTATTGCTTTCAATAGTTGTATTCCCTTGTTCAGCTGCAGCAGATAATTCTTCACTATGAGCTGACAAATCTTCTACTGCCCCTTTTACATTAGAAATCAATCCCTGCATTTCAGAAATGATTTGATTAAACTGCTTTACTAAGTGCCCAATTTCATCCCTGATTGTAATAGCTACTTCTCCTTCAAAATCATCTTTCTTAGCCTCATTAATCAATTTGTGTAAGGGATTTACAACTTGGAGCGATAATAATTTGAAATTAATAATGCTAATGATAATACTAACTATTATCATAATAATATTTTTCTTGATTATTTGATTCATAGCAGTTCCTGCTTGTCCTGCTTTAAAACTTATAATAGTGAAAATAGCAAACAAAGAAAGTACACCAGCAACTGTGACTAACATTGTAATTGATAATTTGCTTTTTAAAGTTAAGAATCTTCTCTTTTCAGATAAAGGTATATCTTTAGTCCATTTTTGTAGCCGATAGACCATTAAGTTGAAAAAAGGTAAGGTGAATAATAAAATTAATGGCAAAGCTAATAGTAACCCTAAAATATATTCCTGTTTATCCAAAAAATCAACTCTCAGCATTCCAGTATTAGGGCCTATCACACAATAAATCATAGCTGTAATTATATAAAATTTAGGTAAAGAGTTAATACTCTCTTGAACTCTTTTTAAATCATAACTGCTACTATCATCAATATAAGATGCAATTATTTTCGTTTTCTTATTTACATAATAAACAACAAAAGAAATATAGGCAATAGCATAGATCCCTTGCAGTGGTACAGCAGCCATTGTTAAAATTTCTTGTGTATTAACTATTTCATAGTACCACATAATAAAGTTCCATACTGCTGGCGGCACTAAAAATCCTCCAATAAAAACCAGACTCATTTTCAGACGATTACTTTTCATGATTTTCCCCTCCTAGTTTGATTAGTGGTTGATTAGACTTCGAGTTGTTCAACTACTTGCTTTTTCTTGACTACTCTAAAATAATTCAAACATATAATCAGTATAACAAAGTAATCTAAAAATAATCTAAAAAATAACCTATTTCACGATAAAATCACAATATTAGTCAATTTATTTAGCAAAAAAAATAAAAAATCCAGAGCTGTTTACCCTGGATAATAACAATTAAATACTTTAACTATAAAACAAACCTCTTTTTTGATCTTTTTTAGCTCTATACATAGCATTATCAGCATTTTTAATAAGTTTTTCTAATTTTGTTCCATCTTTAGGATAAACACTGATTCCTACACTAATACTTATAAACAACTTGCTTTGTTTAATCATTAATGGCTCATTGAAGTAACTCATAAGTTCATTAATCATTTTTTTAATCTCTTTCTTTTTATTAAAATGAATTATTATAGTGAATTCATCACCGCCCCATCTTGACACTATACCATGTTCAGCAAAAACATCTTTAAGGTAAGCAGCAGTCTTTTTTAACACCAAGTCTCCTATATTATGTCCGTAATTATCATTAATTGCTTTAAAATTATCAATATCAACCATGATTACTGCTATAGATTGACTATTGCTTTCTATTTTACTAACCTTATCTTGCCCAACTTCTCTAAAATATCTACGATTATAAAGTTCTGTTAATGAGTCATGATAACTTAGAAACCTAATCTCCTGTTCTTTGGCTTTCCTTTCTTTTACATTTTTCCGCCAACGATTTATAGAAACATACCATGATATAATCAAAATAACAATAGAACTGACCACTATAATAGCTAAAAAGAAAATAACTCTTCTTTCAACTGCAATTGTTTTTTCTACCCGCCTATTTAAGATAGTTTGAACTTGCTCAGTTGCTTCTTTAATTCCTAATTGATTTTTAGTATAAGTCCATCCTTTTAACAATTTTTTTGCCTTCGGTTTATCCCCTCTACTAATAAGAGCAAATGCCTTATTCTCTATTTTATTATTTGTTTTCAATTGTTTCTTCACTCTTTTTATTTCTCGCGACACTTTGTTTGCTTCAGACAATCGATTAATTTTACTAATAACATCATTTAATTTGCTTTTATGTTTCTCATAATTATCTTCCCAACGAAGATCACCAGTAGAAGCTGCCATAAAAACTGCCATTTCTAAACTTTTATTATGAAATAAAAGAGTGCCCGTAGCTTTTTTTAGAGCTAACTCTCGCTTTTCAATATCTCGAATTATAAGATATGAATGAACCACATTCCAAGCTAAAATTGCTATTAAAGATATAGTTATAATTACAGAAACAACAAACCATGGATTAGAAATTTCAGGATATCCTTTACGATTAGTTTTTTCTTGCCGATTATGATTCATAATTAGATGATTAACAACTCCTTTGAATACTATATTATTATTCACTAACCCATTTTTCTACAAGATCTTCATTTTCCTGCACCCACTTTTTAGCCGCTTCTTGAGGAGTAGTTCCTTCTTGCTGCATCAACAGCATTACTTCTTCCATATCGCTTGCTGACCAATAGAAATTATCTAAAAAATTATATACTTTAGGGTTGTCTTCTTTCAATCCGTTTCTAACAATCGTGCTAATATGTTCTCGATCTCCATAAATATTTTTAGGATCATCAAGATATTTTAAATCCCATTTTGCAAATTTCCAATGCGGAGTCCACCCAGTTATCGCAATCCATCTTTTTTCTTTAATAGCATTTTCTAAAACTGTAGTCATAGTTTGGTCACTACCTGAGACAAGTTTGAAGTCATCATCTAAATTATACTTTTGCAGCATCTGTCTTGTTTTATCCATGATTCCAGCATCTGGTTCAATGCCAATGATTTTTCCTTCAAACTTGGCTGCAACTTTCTCTAACTCTGTAATAGAATCAATAGATACATAATCAGGTACCACTAATCCAATGCGGGTTCCCTCTAAGTTTGGCCCCAATATTTCTACCTCGTCTTTATATTTTTCCTTTGCATTCTTTTGCAAAGATGGCAGCCAAGCAGCTACTGTTACATCTTGATCCCCGGCAGCAATTGATTGCCAGAGAGCAGTCAAAGTAACAGGTAATAATTCAGCTTTATATCCTAATTTTTCTTCAATTACAGCTTTAATCACATTAGAACTTGCAATTTCAGAATCCCATTTAACATAAACAATTTTAATTGTTTGTTGCTTAGAATCTTGTTTCTTTTCAATAGTTTTTCTAGTAGAACAACCAGTTATAATCACTATTAATAATATAACTAATATAGCAAACAGCCATAAATTATCAAATATTTTAGGATTAGTTCTATTAAACATTGTGGATCCCTCTCTCCAAAGAATACTATTGGATTAACTTTCTCTATATTGATAATCATTCTTCATAACATTGCTTTTCCCTTTAAAAAATTTAATTAATCATTCTTTTAATTCAACAAAATCTATCTGTGGTTCAATTCCAAATTCATTGTTCATTCTTGTCTTCAAATTTTGATATTCTTTTCTAGCTGATGTTTTATCTCCAACTTCAATATATATTTCTATTAATTTTTTATAAGCCCGTTCTAATAAAAAAGATTCCCTAATTACTTTTTTTAAAATATTAATTGCTTTCTCATATTCGCCTGCTTGTTCATAATAATCTGCTATTTTGAGCAAAATAGTTTGGAAATCTTCTTTTAATTTAACTCGTAAAGCATGGGCCCATTTATAAGTTTGCCCCAACAAAAATTCTCCTTGATATAATTCAATCATCCGTTCTACTTTCTGAATATCTTTAGCAAGGTTATCTTTTAATTTATCTACAATATTCTCAAATTCTATAACGTCCCAGTAAATTTTATCTAAATTCAAACCATAAAACCCGCGCTTACTTGTAATTACTTTAGTAAGTCCTAATTCATTAAATAATTTGCGCAAACTATAAATAGTAGTATATAAAATATCTACTGCTCTTTTAAAATCTTTATCAGACCATAGAGCATCAACGATTTTATCTCGTTCTACAAAGTTCCCTCGATGATATAATAAATAAAGAAAACATTCTTTAGTTTTAACAGTGGGCCACTCTATATCAGGTTCTTCATTGTGCACTGAAATTTTACAATCCCCTAAAGAAATAACTTTTAATGCAAAATTTTTATCTTCATCATTATCTTTTTCATTTACATCCAAACGCTTTATTGTTTTCTGCAATCTATCTTTAGTAATTGGCTTTAATAAATAATCTAAAGCATTTAGTTCAAATGCATCAACTGCATAATTATCATATGCTGTCACAAAAACCACATCTATTTTTTTATCAAAATCTAAAATTCTTTGAGCTAATTGCAGTCCATTATACCCCGGCATTTCAATATCTAAAAATACCACTTCTGGTTTTATATTTTCTTCTTTGATATCAGTCAAACAATTATCAACCTCGGTATACCCTTTGAGTAAATTTAATTCTTGAGTTTCTACTATTAACTCTTTCAACCGTTCTACAGCATGAAATTCATCATCAACTACTATAGAATCTAACATGCTTTTCCGCCTCCTCAACTATTAATCATTAATCTAGATGCAAACACCTATTTTTGATAAATTACATAATTCTTTTGTTGTTTTTTTGCTTTATACATAGCATAATCAGCTTTTTTAATTAAACCCTCTAAACTACTATCATGGTCAGGATAGATACTAACTCCAATACTAACACTGATGAAAAATTGGCTACCCTCTATAATTAACGGTTCTTTAAAAGAACTTACTACTTTACTTACTTCTTTTTTTACTTCTTTTTTGGAAGCAATATCAGTAATTGCTATAGTGAATTCATCGCCCCCTAATCTTGATATCACATATTCTTGCGGCAAATTATTTTTTAAACGCAGCGCAATCTTTTTTAATACCATATCCCCTATATTATGACCAAAATTATCATTTATTTCTTTAAATTTATCAATATCTAAAAATAAGATAGTTATTTTTTTATCTTCTTTATCATTCTTCTTTGCTAAATCAGCAAATTTTTCAGCAAAAGATTCACGCTTAACTAATTTAGTTAGTTGGTCATAATACGCCAATTGTCTAAATTGACGCAACAAATAAATCACTATAGCAATAAAAGTAACAAATACTACTATCATAATTACAAAATTAATCAAAAATAAATTTCTCTTTGCTTTTATTTCATTCAACATGATTTGATTATTATATTTAATTTTAAGTATGAAAGAATTCCACCAATCAGAAGCAGTAGCCTTTTCTTGTACTATAGCTGGAATATATTTGCTAACATGATTTTGCTTTGGTGACTTTTTCACTTGAATTTTTTGAGAATTAAATGTTTTCTTAACAAACCCCTCATTAATATCAGAAATATTAGGATTAATATAGGGCTTTTTATTATTGCGGATAATCGCTGCTTCTTCAGTATCAGGATTGAATTTATAAAAGGATATTTCTTCTACCGACTTATATTTGTTTTGGATTTTTTTCGCATCAGCAAAAACATCTAAATTTTCTAAAACTGGATATCTGTTTTCAACATTAATACTCAACTCTAACAAATATTTATTATCATGCGTAGGAATATAGCTATACTTTTTTATTTTTCCTGTCTCCATAGAAATATTAAATCTATCTACAGTAAAAGAATCCCCTTGCAGTCTTTTTCTTAATAGTTTAGCAAATCCAGGACTGTCAGAAAAATCAAGCCCTTGATCAGCCGCAAAAGTAGTCTTGATTACTTTTAAATTACTATTTATAATATAGATATTATAAGCTCCAAATTGCTCCTTCAATTCTTCTAAATCCCAAGTTTCAATTTTGGGATTGCGTCGATACTTATTTCTTAATAATATAGAGTACTCCTTCATTTCTTTATTTAACTGCTCTTCAGCAATTTTATAAGCATCATTAATATGACTGATTTCCTGTAAAATACTATTTTCCACTAACTTATTCTGATTATTATATTTTTCTTTAATTGCCTGCTCTATGTTTCTATAATTTGTAAAAGAAATGAATACTATAATAAAAAAAAAGAATTACTATAATTATATACTTTGTCTTTTCGAATATTTTCCTCATCACTCTAACTCCTTTTAATTGATAGTTTTAGGAATTTTAAATTTTACTATAGTTCCCCGTTCAGGATCACTACTAATCATTAATTTTCTATCATAAATCTTTTTCAATCTTTTATTAACATTCTTGAATCCTATACTACTTTTCTGGTCTTTATTTTTTCTGCTGTCATCCCTACCCCATTATCTGCAACTTTAATTAAAAAATTATGAGCTAACTCTTTAATTTCAATTTTTACAATGCCGCCCTCTTTCTGTTTTAAAATTCCATGTTTAATTGCATTTTCTACTATAGTTTGAAGGGCCAAAGGGGGTAAAGAGAATTCTAAATCTTCCTCAATCTCATATTCCACTTTGACTTTATCAGGAAACCGAGCTTGCTGGATAGTTACATAAAATTTGAGTAAATCTAATTCCTTATCAAGACTAATAGTTTGACTCAAATTTTCGAAATCGAAACTATAACGCAGATACTGAGCTAATTCTATAATTAAATCACTAGCTTGCTCTGGGTCCTTCTTACATAAGTAAGCAATCGTATCTAAAGTATTATATAAAAAATGAGGATTTATTTGAGCTCGTAAAAAATCCTGCTCACGTTTAAAGCTTTCCTCTACTCTTTCTTTCAGAGTAATTAAGGTCTTTATTCTTGCTTCTAATTCACTCAGCACAAAAGGTTTTCTGATAAATTCATTAATTCCCAATTCAAAACCTTTGATTAAATTTTCCGGCTTACTCCTTGCAGCCATAGTCAGAATCGGCAACTCAAATACAGTAAATCTATCTCTTATCTCTTCACATAATTCCAAATCAGATTTATTAAGTGCAAATAAGTCCAATATAATTAATAAAGTATTATTATTTATCTCTTTGATTGCTTGTTTTCTATCAGTAAAAATTTGCAACTGATATTCTTTCAAATTTAAAGTTTCCTGCCAAAATTCTAAATCAGAAGATTGATTAGTAATTATCATAACTGTTTTTCCTTGTTTGCTTCTATCACTTGCAGTATCCTCTTCCGATTTATAATTAGCAATATTTTTTTCAGTTCCTTTTGCTACTGCTTTGTCTGTAACATCCTTTTTAAACCCTGGTAAACTTATTGTTAACACTAAGGTTTTATTAGCCTCTTTTCTTATCTTTAATTTTCCTGCTTGTAATTCAATTAATTTCTGCGTCACACTTTGTTTAATATCCAACTTTTCTTCAATTATCTGTTCTTCACAATTAAAACAAGAAATATTATCTTGATACTTAAATAAAATATTTTCTGCATTTACTTTTAATTTAATCTGAATTCTATTATTTTTTTCCTCTATCCCAAATGACAATACACCCTTTTTTAATTTATCAGCTACATCATCTAATAAATTATAAAGAATTTGTATTAAACGACTTTTATCAGCTTTAATTATATATGTATCAGCTGCGATATTATTATTAAAACTGATCTCTCTCTTGTTTATAAAGGGTTTATAGAATTTTATTACATATTTTATAATTTCATGGGCATCTACTTTTTCTTCTTCTAATTTAATTGTTTCTTGTTTGAGTTTAAAATAATCAATCAAATTATTCAGCATATAGCCTAAACCGTGTCCCCGATTAATTATTAAACCTAAATCATTGCGAACAGTAGCCGATAATGAAGCAGCATTACTATGAATAATAGACTCTACTGCAGAAATAATATCATTTAGCGGTAATTGTAACTTTTGAGCTGTATTATTTACAAATTCATCTTTAGATTGATCTTTCTGTTTTAAAGCATTATTTTTCTTCTCTAATTTCTGTATCCTATCTTCTAAGTTATAAAATTTTCTCATAAATTTACGAATTACAAGCAAAGATTGTAACAATAAAAACACAAACAAGCCTAACTGTAGAGAATAACCACTTTCAACTATTTGTAGACCATTCCAAAATTCATTAATTATAGCTAGAAAGAAACAACTATAACCAATCAAAAACAATAGTGATTCTTTTCTTTGCCTAACCACAGCTAAAATAGCAGTATATAAATAATAACAAATAAAGAATAATAGAATTAATTCAAAAAGTAATTTAAATGCTGCAAATTTGAAAGGGGCAATCAAAATAAAAACATAAATACTAACCCCTGCAATCTGGCTAGCCACTAATATTTTCTCAGAAAATTCTTGAGAGTATAAACTAAAAATCAACAATCCTAAAATTGGGATCACTAAATAATAACTTAACAAAATATTACTAATTACATTATAAGAAAAATTAAAATAATTAACTAAATAACCTTCTCCCAAAGCTGTCATTCTAATGCTACTAATTATTCCTAACACCCCAAGATACAGTAAAAACTTAGCCTCAGGTTTAAGAATAAATAAAATCAAATAATAAACTGTCAGAATTAATAAACTACCTAATAATATCATATTAACAACTACTCCACTTTCTTGTGTCTGTTCTGTTATTTCTTTAGTTCCCAATTCTTTACTTGAAGATTGTTGTTCATTCAGTCTATGATTTAAAACAAACAGCCCAAACACAATGCTAATCAAGAGCCCCATGATTAATAAAATTACTAAACCCTTCTTGGATGAATTGTTTTCTATAAACAAATTAATTTCACCTGCTTTATGCTTAAATGAATTTAAATAATTATAAACTACAACCTTCTCTCAATATAGTTAATCAGCTATAAAAATTGCCAAATAAGATAAACTCAATATAATTATAACAATTAATATACAAGATAGAAACCATTTTACGAAATCTTTATAATTAAAATTAATTTCAGAAAAATAAAAAAACCAGCAGGATTAGAGCCCACTAGCTCAGTCTGACATTTATTTAGATTTTTATTGAAAGCTCACTGTTTGACCAAAAGTAATATTCTTAGTTACCGTTCCTACTTTGCTGATTAAAGCTGAGCTGTAATCCAGCTAGGAGTTAACAGCTAGTAGCTGCTCTTAATGTTTTGACTGTATCTTTTCACTACTAGCCTCTAGCTACTATCTTCTAGCTGTTTTATCCTAGCTGTCCTTGATTTTAGGTTTTCACTCCTATCTGCTTTTACTGAGGTGTTCCTACTACCTTTCTTTCTAGCGTCTTCACTCCCGTAGATTGATCTGTCAGCATTGCATTACCAGCCTTATCAAAAACAGCATTACTTTTCGGCTTAATTTCAATCGTTTCTACCCCAGTTGGAGTTCCAATGATCTCCAAAAAGACTCGAATCGTAGTTTCACCGCCAATCAGCTCAGAAGCAGACCCTTCATCTGAACTATCCGCTTGCTTAACAGAAGAAATATTAACTTCCTTTGTTCCTCCATTATTTTGATTAAAAAGCAGTGACCAATCAGTAGCTTCCACCGGTAAATTAGCATCAGCAGCACCATAAATTGAATCATCTAAATTAATATCTACATAAGCATCAGAATAAGCTTCCACTGTTATACCAACTTTATCAGTAGTGGAACTAAAGGCAGTAGTTCCACCATTAGTAGTAGTATCGACTTTGTTTCCTTTAGTTCCACTAGTTTTATCCCAGGCTCGATAAGTAATTGACCCACCTTGATCATTATCACTATTAGCCGGAATAAATCTTAACTTATCTGATATAGTCAGTAATAAAGCAGAAGTTTCAGTTACTGTTCCTATATCACTCCAACTACTTCCCCCATCAGTAGAATACTGCCAAGTTCCGGTACCCGAGTCTAAATCTGTGATTGCTATTCCCTCATGGCTAACATTATAATCAGGATCATCAACGGAATCAGATATTAAATTATCTATACTCTGACCCTCATTATCTGTAGCATAGCGGGTTATTTTAGGAAGATCAGAGCCTGACCCATCTATAATTGGAGCGTCATTAACTGAAGTAGCAGTTACTATGGTATCACTATTTGAACTACCGTCTGTAGTCCCATCATTAGGGGCTAAAGTAAAGGTCGTCTCAACTGTATTTTCCACTGCCACTTGATTTTCTGTCGGGTCAAACTCCAACTGCTGTAATTTATCAGTTATATTGCTCAGAGTATCAGCATCTAAAGTATAATCACCAGTTCCATTCTTTGTTAATCCGCCATCAGGACTAGATAAAATCCCATTAGCTCCAGTATAGGTGATATTGACGCTGACATTATCCCCATCGCTATCACTAACTTCAACTTGACTAAAGGGGGTAACAGTGGATGTATCATCTATTGTAGCACTAATAAAAGTTCCGCCTAAAGTCGGAGCAGTATTTGGTAGTTGGCCCCCATCAGTAATACTCCAACCATCATCATCTATTAAAGTTTGTCTTTCGTCGGCTGCATCAGCGGAATATTGACTGCTGCCGCCGTGGAAGGAGACTCCATTTTCTAAATTTTGAGTTGACCACTTCTTTAAAATATCGTCATAATTTGAGGTAGAAAGTTCAATATCTTTAAATATCATATTCATAGTTGTCACATTACTTACATTCCAAGCTCCAATAGGTTGATTGAACGAACTAGCAAATGCAAACATACCTTCCATATCTTTCACACTACTTACATCCCAGCTGCTTAGGTCTCCATTAAATGCACTAGCTCCATCTCCATAAAACATATTTTTCATATTTGTCACGCTACTTACATCCCAACTACTTATATTTCCATTAAATAAACCGGCTCCACGAAACATAGCTTGCATACTTGTCACATTACTTACATCCCAACCACTTATATCTCCATTAAATGAACTAGCTCCATAAAACATATTTGCCATATCTTTCACACTACTTACATCCCAACCACTCAGATCTCTATTAAATGAACTAGCTCCACGAAACATACCTTCCATATCTGTCACATTACTTACATCCCAACCACTTATATCTCCATTAAATGAACTGGCTTCACGAAACATACCTTCCATATCTGTCACAGTTGACGGTACAGTTGCCGGTACTTCTGTTAAATTATTCGCTCCCTCAAAAGCTCTAGATAATGAAGTAAGCCCCAAGCTACCAAAATCAATCACTCTGGTCAACTTACTATCTCCTCCAGGAGGGCCAAAAGCATCAAGATTTCCTGATATAGTAACCTGATAAGTCCCTTCGGCATCATACTCATGAGTTATATAAGTAACAGTCGTATCACCGGTCGTATAACTATCAGTCTGTCCATCACCCCAATCTATCGTAACATCCAAGGGATCACCAAACTTAGGTAGGGTAATATATGATCCACTAGAAAGAGTTGTATCATACTCTAAAACCATATCATCTCCTGCAAAACTATGTCCTGAAAAAATAAAAATAAAACATACTAAAATCATCAAAACTTTCCAATTAATATTGAAATTCAGCAACTGATTGCTGTTCATTATAATCCCCTTTCTATCTTTAAATTTGGTATTAGCTACTAGCTATTTTTATTGCCCATCCACCAATGTAGCTGAAATAATACTTGGTGCTGTTGTATCATCATCAACTGTAATTGTTACATCCTTAGTTGTTGTATCAGTTCCATCACTTACTTCCAAAGTTACATTGAAAGTATTATCACTCGAATAATCATCAATTGGTGGTGTCCAAGTAAATGTATTTCCTGACTGACTAAACTTATTTGCATCCGAACCGCTGATACTATAACTGATAGAATCACCATCTTCATCAGTAGCATTAACCGCTAAAGATAACTCTTTCCCTTCAGTAATAGTTGCACTTCCGCTACTTACATTAGTAATAGAATCTATGCTTGGAGCTCGATTGACATTGTTAACTGTAATTGTAATCGTTTCACTATTGACTCCACCATTACTAGACTCAACAGCAAAAGTGACATCATAACTCCCTGACTGCTCATAAGTCGGTGTCCAAGTGAAAGTCCCACTGCTATTATCTGAATTCGGATCAAATGACGCACCACTCGGTTTATTACTAACACTTAATGAAGTCAGACTATCTCCATCAGGATCTTCGGCATTAACTGTAAACTGCAGTTCAGAATCTTCATCCACCGTCTGGTCAGCTACTTCCAAATACGGTTGCTGATTGACTGTCAAACTTTGACTCTGTTTCGGTAATAATAAAATCTCTCCGCCGAATTCTCCGGCATCTGCTATCGAATTACCGTCACTATCGTTAAGTTGCACATCTATTTGGGCACTAGCAGAAGTTAAAGTTAAATCATCATTTGTAAAAGTTACAGTTCCTCCGTCAGTACTTAAATCCTCACTACTTATAGTTTTAACAACATCCCCGGTCTTCGGAATTGATAATTCTACAGCCATAGAATCTACCGCTGTATCTCCTACAGTCGAAGGAATTCCATTAATCGTCACATCCAATTGTTCCGCTGGTCGAGGCGTTACATCTACTGTCACTGATTTACTCGCCTGTTCTTCTAAAACACCTGTTGAATCAAGAACTCCGTGATAAATTCCTGTCACACTATTTGTGGTCTCGTTATTACTAATATCACCTGACAATACCGCTTCAATCACATAATCTTGACTAGGCGGCAAATAAAAGGCGATTGTTCCTATCTCATTCAAACTATTACCCGTTTCTGTTTTACTTTCCACTACTTTAGCACTTGTACCATTGCTATCATAATCACTCTTCTTATAAATTTTTAACTCTACTTCAGTAATTGTAATCTTATCCTCAATTTTTTCATCTACTGCTTGAGCCGAAATACTGCTTTGTTGATTCAAATTAACTTTTAATCTACCATCCTGTTGGGGATCTAAATTACTACTATCATCGTCACTACAAGCTGTAAATGACAAAACCATTATTACAAACAGGGATAAAATTAATAAATTGCGTTTTATCTTCATTGAAAAACCTCCTTTTAAAATCAGCTAGGAGCTACTAGCCTCTCTTGACTTTGACTGTAGGTTTTCACTACTAGCTTCTAGCTCCTAACTACTAACTGCTTTTCCCCTAGCTGCTTTTCACTGCCTTTATCAATCCCAGCAACATCTTCTTTATTTCCACCAACTTATCTGACTTAATATCATCAATATAATCCAATTTCTTTGCTATAATCAATTGAGTCTCAAGTTCTGACAAAGAACCCATTGCAATATCCAAAAACCAAACAAAATCTTTTTTCGACCTTCTCCCCGCACCTTCTGCTATATTAGAGGGGACTGATACAGCCGCCCTTCTCAATTGATTGCTAAGACCATACTCCTCACTTTTAGGAAAATCACCAGTTAACTCATAAATAATCTTCACCAAATCAACTGCCTTCTGCCAAACTACTAACTCTTTATGATTTTTCATCAAACTCCTCCTTGGAAACAATGTTTATTTTCTATCATCCCCAAGATAAACCATTTAATTCTTTTACTACTAGCTACTAACTGTTCTATCCTTCTAGCTATTTTTACCACCCTTATTTCGTATTATTCAAATAGACCCTAGTTCCTAAATTGAAATTATTAAGATCTTCAGCTCCTGAAATCACTGCATCTAAGTCACCATCTCCATCTATATCTCCTATAGCAGTATCCCCGGCAGTTATTCCTACTAAAGGCTCGGCTGGTGACTTGCTGAATGTACCCGTTCCATCATTAATATAAATATTAGTCGTTAAATTATCATTATTATCCTTCCCTGTAATCAATAAATCCAAATCCTCATCTTGGTCTAAATCTCTTAATTTGACTGAACTAGATGCGATGTCTCCTGTAATTGCACCTACTCCAGTTAAGGAAGTATTTGTTTGTTCAGTAAAAACACCGTTACCATTATTAGTATATATTTTTGCTGTTGCTGTACCATCAATTCCTGTTAATCCAGTTATTACTAAATCTAGATCACTATCTTTATCTATATCCCCTAACTCAACAGCACTACCCAATACCCCAGTTAAAGAAGCTTGCCGAGTAAAATTACCTGAACCATCATTGTCATACACCTCTGCTATAGCATTATCGCTATTATCAAATCCCGTTACTATCAACTCTAAATCATCATCTTGGTCTATATCCCCTAATTCTATATCTCCATATTGCACATTTACTAAAGAAGTTCCTGTTACTTCATTAAAGCCACCAGTCCCATCATTTTTATATACTTTTGTTATCGGATTTGAATCACTATTATGACCAGTTAATATTAAATCCAAATCATTATCTTTATCTATATCTCCTAACTCAACTGCACTATATGATACTCCTGTTAAAGAAAGCTTTTTACTAAAATCACCTGAACCATTATTATCATATATTTCTGTGACAGAATTACCACTACTTTCTACACCAGTTGATATTAATTCTAATTCTTCATCCCTATCTATATCACTTAATTCTACAGTTCCATATCCCAAATTTGATAAAGAAGTTTCTGTTATTTCACTAAAATTACCATTACCATCATTCCTATATAACTTTGTTATTGGATCATTATTATTATTCGAGCCAGTTACTATTAAATCTAAATCATCATCTCCATCTATATCTCCTAATTCTGTAGCTCCTATAGCCAAAGCTGTCAAAGAAGTATCAGTCTTTTCAGAATATAAAGCAACAGTCGTCGTACGGCTAGCATAAATAGCTTTATTGCCTACCTGGTCTTTAACTAATAAATTGCTATAATAAATGTTGTTTTTATCTAAATTACTAACTGTAGCAGATGTTATATTTGCCGTCCAATCAATAACTGTTGTTCCATTACTCTCCGCTTCACTAACTGTCCCAATATTATCAGCAGTTGACTGAACTAATTTATACTTTAATTTCTCGGAGCTTGTTGTATCATCTGTGGCTGAATTCCAACTCAAATCTATACTATTCTGTTCTATATTATCCACTGCAAGTATAGTAGAATCGACTTGCGGTGGCATAATATCCACTTGAATTGAGTTACTTAATTGACTGGCTAATCCCAAATCACTAATCCGCCGTACCCAATAATAATAAGTTCTCTGTTGAACACTAATATCGCTCCAATTAGTGATATCTACCACACCTTCACTCACCGGCTCAGCTGCTGAATAATCATCAGTAGTGTTTCGATAAACTATATAATCAGCTTGACCTGTTGGCTGAGCTAGCTCTATCTTAACTCCTGTTCCATCATAACTAGTTGTAGAAATTGTCGGTGTTTGGGGGCTACTACTCCGATTAACACTAATCTCTAATTTATCATTAACCTGAATCGTAACTACTTCATAGTTACTTTGACTACCTGCTTGGGCTCTAAACTTAACTTGATAAGCCCCTTGGTCACTCTCATCTGGCTGCCAACTAAATTCTCCTGTTTCAGTATTAAAGTTAGCCCCACTAGGCTTAGTCTCGCTCACAACTTCTAAACTTACTTCCGCACCTTCTGGATCAGCTCCTACTACCGTAAAAGTTAAAGTGCCAGTTTCATCGACTTCTACACTACTACTATCAACTTCTAAATACGGCTGTTGGTCAACACTTAGCTGCTGTTTTTGGCCCGGTAATAATTGAATTTCACCGCCGAATTCTCCACCGGCTGGAATATCTTGACCGTTACTATCCTGCAGTTGAATATCTACCTGCACTACCGCTGGTCTCAACTCTAAATCTCCATTATTAAAAATCACAGTCTCAGCTTGAGTTATCGTCTTTTCTGCTCTACCTAATATCGGATTACTCAACTCCACATTCATCTGGGCTACATCTTTATCGCCCACTTGCTTAGGGATCTTTTCAATTACTACATCCAGTTCTTTAGCCTCTTTCAAACTAACATCAACTTCAACAGGACTAGTCGTTGCATCTTCTAAAACTCCTGTTGGCGTAGAAACACCTCTATAAATTCCTGTCACATCATTAACTCTACCCTCATTTTTAACTTCGCCTGATAAAACTGCTTCTACTATATAACTCTGCCCATTGGGGACATGTAAAGCATAAGTATTTGCTTTGTCTATACTATTTAATCCCTCAATTTCTGTCTTAAAAGAGTCCACTACCTCTGCTTCAGAAGAATTATTTTGATAGTCGTTCTCCTGATAAACCTGCAGTTCAAGTTGATTAATACTAATCTGAGACATTAAATCACCATCTACAGACTGTAAAAAATTACTCTGTAGTTGAGTTGGATTGATTTCTACTGTCAAACCCGCTTCTCCAGTCCCAGTCTTTAGATCTTGATCACTATCATTACTGCTACAAGCAGTTATTGCAATCATAGTAATTAATAATAAGGCTATTATGGTTAGAATTCGTTCTGATTTCATAATTTGAGCCTCCTTCAATTTGATTTAACTATTTAATTATAACAAATTAATCTAAAAATAATCTAAAAAACAACCTTTTTTGAGTCTAAAATACAAAATTTTTATAAATAGTTTTAAATTTGTCTATTTCTGAGAGAATTCATTGTCAGTTGCTTTAGCATCTTCAAAAAATAGTAATGAGCCAGCAGGATTAGTTCCCACTGGCTCAGTTTGATATTCCATTCTTTATTTGTTTTTATTAACCACTCTGATGTTCTAAAAAATTATTTTTTATCAGTTTCGGGAATATCACAGTAAAACTCTAAATTTGGATTAAGCCTTTTTAAAATTTTATACCCTTTCAAATAATATTTCGGATTCCTGCGGAGTGGATAATAAAAATTTCGATTAAACTCTTCCCCTGTATCTTTAACTTGCAATTGCCATAAACTATCTGCTAAAGTCAAATTTTCTCTTTTCATCAATTTTATTGCAGAATTTATCAAGCCGCAGATATAATAACTTTTGTGAAAATGATAAAATAAATCTTTTTTAAACCTCTGTTGATAATAACCCACAGCACTATGCAAAACATTTAAAAAATTCTTTTCTTCTCCCTGATGTAAATAACTTCGGTCATTATCAATTAAAACTGTATAAGGTATCTTCTCTTTATCTACTATATTATCTGAAAGTAACTTTTTTCTATTCCCGTGAAAAGGACCTTGAACATTTTCATTTTTCACCTGACTTTTATAAGTATCAAGATGGTCTTCTCTAGAATATATTTCAACCTCTTCTAACTTAGCTTTATAATTTTTTCCAAATGTTTTCTTCATCAATTTTTTTACAGCTTCTTGATTCCTTTCTTTTATGCCATTACTAAAAAAATAGAGTTTATCTCCCCTATTTAATATCCACCTAAATAAAGAATAAAACCCTGGAAACACCAAATGTCTATAATCACAAGCAAATACCGAATATCTTTCTATAAATCTATTACCAAATATTTTATTAAATCTTTTTAAATCCTGTTCCTTATTTATTCCATCCAACACTTGAAAAACTGTCCCATCTAAATCAAAAATAAAATGTAATTGTTCCAATTTAATTTCAACTCCATTATTAAAAAAGCCAACAGGAATTTACTCCCTCTTGCTTATTCTGAGATTTATCTAGTTTTAAGCCGATACTCCGTGAAATTTTGTCTCCTCTACTACTATTATAACTCAATTCAATCTTGATTGAAACAGTGAAATTATCTAAATTTAAATCACCTGTTAGGCCTGAATTAATAATTTTTTGCATATTATCTTCATACATCATGACTAAAAATATTGTTCTTAACAGACCAATCTCCTCCACTTATTTTTTCTAAATATTATGCTAATTTTTATTCATTACTCAATTTTCTTTACACTTCCCCATTTAAGATCCCCCTCCTATCTGTTCCCTTTAGTCAAAAGAAAGGGAATAGATGATAAATGTTTTATCATAATTAAAGAAGAACCCTAATACTAAGGGTTCTCCTGTTGGGTATTTAGTTTATACTGGTTTGGTTTAGTAGGATATTTTAATCAGATGTAATAGGTTGTACTGTGAAGTTTATATCTACGTTCTTACCATCTGCATCTGTATCTTCATTAATTATTATTACCGGATCATTATCAATTGCTTCATAATGATTTAAGCCAATAGCTGAATAATTATTTAAAATATTTACTATTTCAGCTACTTGAGAACTTACATCATCATTGGTAACTGCATAAATTGCAAAGTCATCAGCACCAGAATCATCAAACACTATTGTTTCATTATTATAGCCATAATCCCCTACAAATTCTAATACTAGCTTTTCCCCGGGCACAAAAGGAGTCTCTACTGAAAAAGAGTATTCTCCTAATTGGGCTTTAACACTTGGAATACTTTTATAAAAATTTATACCTCCCGATATAGTATCAGTAGTCATTTCAATATCCGTGCCAGAAGCAGGACTTTTTTCATCGATAATAATATCATCATTAGAAGAAGAAGCAAAACGAGCATCATGGTCAGTTAATTGATTTTCTATGATCCTCTTTATTTCCTCTCCTTGATCGCCACTAGAACTGTGAAACTTTACATCAATCCCCCAGACTCCTATACTATCGAAAAAAACAAACTCTATTGTTTCATCTATACCAGCAGTTGAATCTACTATATCTATTGAATCTCCATCATTAAATGCGGCAGATATCTTTAAATTGTACTGCCCTAGCTCTTCTTCAACACTCGAAGTATCTATACTCATCTCACTTACTGAGCCAGCTGGAACAGTCTCCCCTAAGCTATTACTCAATTCACTGGATAATCCATCAGCACTATATCTTTTAACCCAATAATAATAAGTGTTCCCTCCTTCAACACTACTATCACTCCAAGTGGTCACATCTACCAATCCATCTGATACTGGCTCTGCTCCGCTAGGGTCATTACTTGTATTGCGATAAACCAGATAATCAGCATTTCCTGTCGCACTATCTACTGTTAGAGAAACTGCTGAACCATCATAACTAGCATTTTTCAGCGTTGGTGCATTCGGACTAGTAATTTGATTGACATCAATATCCAATTTATCATTAACCGTAATAGTCACCATTTCTTGAGTACTACCGCCGCTACTCTCAGCTGTAAAGACTACCTCATAAGTCCCTTGCTGATCTGTACCAGGTGACCAAGTAAATTCTCCGGCACTTGCATCAAAACTTGCCCCACTCGGTTTAGTAGTATCATCAATGCCTAATGTTACTTCATCTCCATCAGGATCAGCCGCTGTCAGACTAAAAGTTAATGTATCTTCTGCTCCTCCTGATTCATCAACGCTAACACTCGCTTTATCTAATTCTAAATACGGCTGTTGATCAACTGTTAAACTCTGACTCTGTTTGGGCAGAAATAGAACTTCGCCGCCAAATTCTCCCGCCTTCACAATATCATTACCTTGACTGTCCTTTAACTGAATATCGACTTGAGCTACTGTTGGTCGTAATTCTAAGTTATCAGAACTATTATCTAATTGGTCTTGGCTGCTAAAGCTTACTGTTTGACCAGAAGTAATATTCTTAGTTACCGTTCCTACTGTCGGCACCCATAACTCCACATCCATAGAAGCTATATCAGTAGTTGTTCCCACTTGTTCAGCCAAATTACTAATCTCTACATCTAACTGCTGAGCTTTTGCAGGACTGACATCAACTGTTATCTCTTTAGTATTTTTATCCTGCAAAACTCCTGTTGAATCTAAAATACCGTGATAGATTCCTATGACTGGATTTGTTGTTTCACCATTTGTTACTTCACCAGATAAGGCTGCTTCAATCACATAATCTTGATTAGCCGGTAAATAAAGAGCTATAGCTCCAATATCACTTAAACTACTGCCATTTCCAGTCTGACTTTCTACTACCTCTGCACTTGTACCATTACTATCATAATCACTTTTTTCATAGACGGTGATTTTTACTTCAGTAATTGTAGTCTTCTCTTCAATTGTTTCATCCACTGCCTGAGTAGATATCCCACTTTGTTGATTAAAGCTGAGTTGTAATCCAGCTTCACCTTCTGGTTTTAAATCATTGCTGTCATTGCTGCTACAAGCTGTAAATGCTAATATCAGTACCAATAATAATGAAATTGTTATTAGAGTTTTATTTGTCTTCATTGAAAAGCCTCCTTTGAATTAAGCTATTAGATTAAGCTAGGAATTAACAGCTAGTGGCTAATAGTTGAAATCAACACCAAAATCAAATTCTAAACCTTAACTGCTAACTCTTAGCTAGCTTTTATTCTTTTGATTTTGTCTGTATTGTTTTACTCCTAGCTTCTAGCTCCTAGCCACTAGCTGTCCTTGACTTTGTCTGTAGGGCTTTTACTACTAGCCACTAGCATTACTATTTTCTGTCATTGTTGCATCTGTTATATTACTTGCTCCATCTGCTTCACTTAGTTTGTTACAGTACATTACTGCATCATACCAAGTAACTCGCTCTACAGGTAAATTATTTCCATTAAAGTAAGATGGATTAAAACCCATTACTGATTCAAACTCTTCTTGTTTTACTTCATATTTACTCATTTTTATATCATTGGTTATTTCAGTACTTCCATCTGCTGCTATTCTGGCTGATACTGTTACCATTTCTGATACTGCTATAGTCTTAACATCTACTTTCTTTACTCTACTATCACTCTGTAAATTACCAACATTATCTTCTGCTGCGAAATAAACATCATAATCTGTACCCGATTCAAGACCATCAACTGTTATCTCTTCTTCGCTATCTGCTTCTACCTCTACACTATTCCCGACATCTTGAACATCACTTGCTGCCGGATTTTCTGCACTATCATTCTTTTCTATATAATAAACTGTTCCACCTTAATCTACTTCAGCACTAATTCCAACACTATTCATCCCTGGATCTGATTTCTAGCACTATTTATTGCCATTGTAATTTAGGATATTCACTTGTTAGTGTACTCCAAATATTAGTAAAATCAAGAGCCGACATATTACTTTCTGCACTATCACCTTGCATCTCTGACGTAGTTAATCCTGTTATATTAGTAGCAGTGTTTTGGTTCCAACCTATACCTGTTTCGCCTTCTCCTTTCCAGTACCCATCTGTTATTTCACCACTTAACTCATTTTTACCAACTAATTTACCTGAATTAGTCCCTGATGCTACATCTCCAGTAGCATAAACTTTTTCTACAATACCAGCATTTCTACCCACTAATCCTCCTATATTAACTGCATTACTAGCATTTACATCACCTGTGGAATAGCTATTTGATATTTTCTCACTACTCTTACCTACCAATCCACCACAACCATTAGAAATGTCACTTGAATCCCCTGCTTGTGTTACAAAGGCTGAAGAATACGATTTGATAATTTCACCTTGACTAGCTCCAACTAATCCTCCTACGAAATATTCTCCTGTTACTGATCCCGAAGCAGAGGAACGGGTTATAACACCACTATCATCTCCAACTAAACCACCTGCATAACTACCTTGACCACTTACACTACTAGCATCTCCTGAGATATGACAATTTGTAATTTGGTTATAATTAATTCCACTTAGAGCCCCTGTGCTATTACCACCTATTATATCAACTCCTATTAATGTTAAATTATGAATATATGCTTCACCAGAAGTACTACCATTAGAAGCGAAAAGACCCACATTGTCTTCTGTTGGCCTATTTATTGTCAAACCTTCAATAGTCTTTCCATTACCATTAAATTCACCAGCAAATGTGGTTTCAAAATCTACTCCAATAGGATCCCATCCTTTACCACTATTTACTAGATTTCCACTATCAGTTTTAACATGATCATTATATCCAACAGTAGATTGATCTAAATCATTCACTAAAATAAAATTAGCAGATAGATTGTCACGCACTTTATCAAGATGATTCCAATTTTCTATTTTATATGGGCTACTACTCGAACCATCTCCGCCAGCAAAATCACTTGTTTCTATTGCAGCAGTTGCTGTCATACTATTATCATCAGTAGATCCTTTTACATCAACCTCAGTAGCATCACCATCCTGAGTTGAGTAAGTTAAATTCACTGTTTTTGCCTCACCTCCTGATAAAGTTAGTGACTGAGTATCTGCTTCAATATCAAAAGTCCCATTTTGATTATTATCTACACTAAGCACTACATCTTGAGTTGCCTCTGCACTACCTGTGTTTTCTACTTCTACATCTACATTTAAATCTTGCCCCTCAGATACTGGACCATCATGATTCAAAGAGGTCACCTCAAAGTGGGCAGTTATAACATTATCTTTTTCAACGCCACCTGTTATTTCTCCAGTTCCTGCTAATTCGGCACCATCTTCCTCACTAGTTAGAGTAAGGGTGTTCCCATCTGTAACTTCAATATCATCATTTAGCGTAAGAGTACTACCAGCTAGGTCTATAGTCAGATCCCTATCTACCGTGTGAACCTCACCACTGTCGAGAGTTAGATCACTTGTTACGTTAATAGTAGTTACAGTTCCGTTAAGTGCTACTGCTAAATTTTCTCCGGTATTTAAATTAATGAAATTAATCTTTCTAACCTGATCATCACTTTGTAAATTTCCCCCACTATCCTGAGCAACAAAGAATATATTATTCTCTGTGCCTTCATTAATATTATCAATTGTAATCTCCTTTTCTGTATTAGCTTCCATCTCTACACTATTCCCAGCATCTTGCACAGCACTTGCTGTCGGAGCCTCTGCACCATCGGACATGACCTTATAATAAGCTGTTCCACCTTCATCTACTGCAGCACTAATTCCTACGCTACTTGTATCTGCTGCTGTTGTTATATTAGGTTCTGTTGTCCAATTTGGAGCAGTTGTATCTATTTCAACCGCACTTACATCAGTAGTAGAACTAAATGTACTACTATTTCCTGCTGCATCCTCGGCAGTCACACTAAAACTAACTGTTCCCTCTGCATCTCCTGACTGCACTGTATAATTCATTTCCCATGTAGTAGCATCACTATCTCCTGCATTATTTATTGTTGCTGTATTTCCTGCTACTGTAGCACTTGGTGTAGTTATTTCTTCACTTGCTGTCAAACTTAAAGTAATTGTATCTCCTGCTTTTGCTAAATTACTATTATCATTATCAGAAGTAATAGTTAAAACACTAGCACTTGGAGCAGTTGTATCATCATCAACTGTAATTGTTACATCCTTAGTTGTTGTATCAGTTCCATCACTTACTTCCAAAGTTACATCGAAAGTATTATCACTCGAATAATCATCAATCGGTGGTGTCCAAGTAAAGGTGTTTCCTGACTGACTAAACTCATCTGCATCCGTACCACTAATAACATAAGTCAAATCATCACCATCTTCATCAGTAGCATTAACCGCTAAAGATAACTCTTTTCCTTCAGTAATAGTTGCACTTCCATCACTTACATTAGTAATAGAATCTATGCTTGGAGCTCGATTGACATCATTTACTGTTATCGTAGTCGTTTCACTATTGACTCCACCATTACTAGACTCAACAGCAAAAGTTACATCATAACTCCCTGACTGCTCATAAGTCGGTGTCCAAGTGAAAGTCCCACTGCTATTATCTGAACTCGGATCAAATGACGCACCACTCGGTTTATTACTAACACTTAATGAAGTCAGGCTATCTCCATCAGGATCTTCGGCATTAACTGTAAACTGCAGTTCAGAATCTTCATCCACCGTCTGGTCGGCTACTTCCAAATACGGTTGCTGATTAACGGTCAAGCTCTGACTCTGCTTCGGTAACAATAAAATTTCTCCGCCGAATTCTCCGGCATTTTCTTTTTCTATGGTATTACCGCTACTATCGTTAAGTTGCACATTAACCTGTGCACTAGTTGCAGTTAAAGTCAAATCATCATTAGTAAAGGTTACAGTTCCTCCGTCAGTACTTAAATCCTCACTACTTATAGTTTTAACAACATCCCCGGTCTTCGGAATTGATAATTCTACAGCCATAGAATCTACCGCTGTATCTCCTACAGTCGAAGGAATCCCATTAATCGTCACATCCAATTCTTCCGCTGGTCGAGTCGTTACATCCACTGTCACTGATTTACTCGCCTGTTCTTCTAAAACACCTGTTGAATCAAGAACACCTTGATAAATTCCTGTCACACTATTAGTTTCCCCATTATTAGTAACATCACCTGACAATACCGCTTCAATCACATAATTTTGACTAGGCGGCAAATAAAAAGCAATTGTTCCTATCTCATTTGAACTCTCTCCTGGTTCTGTCTTACTTTCTACTACTTCTGCATCTGTACCATTACTATCATAATCACTCTTCTTATAAATCTTTAACTCTACTTCAGTAATTGTAATCTTATCCTCAATTTTTTTATCTACTGCTTGAGCCGAAATACTGCTTTGTTGATTCAAATTAACTTTCAATCGCCCATCCTGTTGGGGATCTAAATTACTACTATCATCGTCACTACAAGCTGTAAATGTTAAGGTCAACACCACTAATAATGAAATTACTATTAACGTTTTGTTTATTTTCATTGAATCCCCCCTTGTAAGTTCGATTAGATCTCTTATACTCATTCATTCTTAAAATCTTACTTTTTTAACATAAAGATAGATATTAATTACATTTAAATAAATTCGATAAATTATTCCTAAGTGGTTTGTCTACAAGGAAATAAACGGCATACATATCAGCACCACAACCTAAAAATAGAACCTCTTTTAACATCGTAATTAATCTTAATCAAATATAAATCAACTTGGCCTAACCGTTCTTTGTCTTTAAAACTCTAGTTCCTAATTTTTAATCTTATATGCTTGGCTGTTATTGCATTAGTTGTTGTATTCTTTCTTACATCTGTAATATCATTAGATAAAGCAGATATATCCAACGTATCAATCCCTGAAAGTCCATTACCAATTTCAGTTATTGTTAAAATGTCTCCTGCTAAATTCCAAGACAAACTATAAGTAACAACCCTTGGGAGGGTTGTTACTTATAACCCTCCATTTTAACATCATTTTGATTGGCAGAGGATACCCCTTCATTAAATATTATATCGATTGAATCAATGTCTATAATTCCTGCATTTACATTTGTACTCTCATCATTAACAGCAATCCGCACATCAACAAAATTACCTCTAATGCCATTAGTATCATCAGCATCATAATTTAATATATGAGTTGATTCATTTGAACTAGTCACATAATCACTTGATGCATTGTTTAATTAGAAGTATCGTTATTAGTAACATTAGTACTTTCAATATCCATATTTCCAGCATCATCAGTAGCAGTAACCTCAATCGAAACTTGTGCACCTGTTAAAGATGAAACATCAACAGTCAAACTAAATGTTCCATCACTTTCAGCAACTGTTGAAGAAGTTACTGTTGTCATAGTGTCATCCAAGGTAACATCTACAGTAGCATCTGCTTCAGTAGAACCGCTTATAGTATAAGAATCGCTATTATCAGCATTAATATCACTAAGGGTATCTAAATTAACTGAAGGTCTAGTATTATCAAGTTCTACACTAAGACTATTATCTGTAGTGCTATTACCGGCTCTATCTTCTGCTGTTACTGGAATTGTATATGTCCCATCAGCGGCAGGATTACTGTAATTAATAGGGTATTCAATACTGTAAGTTCCATCACTATTATCAGTCACTGTTACATTTTCCGGTTCGAATTGTTCATCTATATTAGAAAAGTCAGCAGATACAGTTAATCCCGGTTCTCCAATATCAGCAGTAACTTTTATTTGAGTCCCATTTCTATATACTTCACTATCAGAGTTTACATAATTAAATATAGGAGCAGTATCGTCAACTTTAATTATACTACCTTTAATTACAGATTCGCTATTCCTTGCTGCATCTTCTACTATTAATTTAAGATAATAAACACGTTCATTTGCATCAGCAGGAATATTAATCGATTCAATATTCCCTTCACCTGCATTAACTTCTTGCCTAAACAATGTTTCCCCAGGTATATATCCGCTTAAAGTAGCCGTCTCAAAGTTGGCATCAGTTGCAGTATAATCAATACTAATGCTACTACCACTTTGAACATAAACAGTTGAGGTAGGAGAATTAATTTCTGCAGTAGGAGCTGTACCATCTAATGTCTTAGCTGTAGTAGGATCTGTTGAAACGGAATTTCCAGCATCATCAAAAGTAAGCACCCTAAATTGAACACTCTCGCCATCAGCCCCTTCATATCGTATCGGACTAGTTGCAGACTGATCAACTGGTTTCCAATTATCATCATTTTCTAATTTATATATAACTTCTTCATGATCAAAATTGGGATCAGACCCCTGGTCCCAACTAATATCAGCACTAGCGTCAGGAGCTAAAGAAACATTAACGTTAGTAGCAGGACTAGGAGCTTTATTATCCAACTCTACGCTATTACTCAATCGACTCGATAATCCATCAGAACTATATTTTTTAACCCAATAATAATAGATGTTCCCTTCTTCGACACTACTATCACTCCAAGTTGTCACATCTACCAATACATCTGATACTGGCTCTGCTCCGGCTGAATCATCAACTGTATTACGATAAACCAAATAATCAGCATTTCCTGTCGCACTATCTACTGTTAGAGAAACTGCTGAATTTTTATAATCAGCACTTGAAATCACTGGTGCATTAGGACTAGTAATTTGATTGACATCAATATCCAATTTATCATTAACTGTGATAGTCACCATTTCTTGAGTACTACCACCACTACTCTCAGCTGTAAAGACTACCTCATAAGTTCCCTGCTGATCTGTGCCCGGCGACCAACTAAACTCTCCGGTACTAGCATCAAAGCTTGCCCCACTTGGTTTAGTAGTATCATCAATTCCTAATGTTACTTCATCTCCATCAGGATCAGCCGCTGTCAGACTAAAAGTTAATGTATCTTCTGCTCCTCCTGATTCATCAACGCTAACACTCGCTTTATCTAATTCTAAATACGGCTGTTGATCAACTGTTAAACTCTGACTCTGTTTAGGCAGCAATAGGACTTCACCGCCAAATTCACCAGCCTTCACAATGTCATCACCTGAGCTGTCCTTTAACTGAATATCAACTTGAGCTACTGTCGGTAGTAATTCTAAGTTATCAGAACTATTATCTAATTGGTCTTGGCTGCTAAAGCTCACTGTTTGACCAGAAGTAATATTCTTAGTTACCGTTCCTACTGTCGGCACCCATAACTCCACATCCATAGAAGCTATATCAGTAGTTGTTCCTACTTGTTCAGCCAAATTACTAATTTCTACATCTAACTGCTGAGCTTTTGCAAGACTGACATCAACTGTTATCTCTTTAGTATTTTTATCCTGCAAAACTCCTGTTGAATCTAAAATACCGTGATAGATTCCTGTGACTGAATTTGTTGTTCCATCATTTGTTACTTCACCAGATAAGACTGCTTCAATCACATAATCTTGATTAGCCGGTAAATAAAGAGCTATCGCTCCAATATCACTTAAACTACTGCCTGTTCCAGTCTTATTTTCTACTACCTCTGCACTTGTACCATTACTATCATAATCACTTTTTTCATAGACGGTAATTTTTACTTCAGTAATTGTAGTCTTCTCTTCAATTGTTTCATCCACTGCCTGAGTAGATATCCCACTTTGCTTATTAAAGCTGAGCTGTAATCCAGCTTCACCTTCGGGTTTTAGTTCATTGCTATCATTGCTGCTACAAGCTGTAATCGCTAATGTCAGTACCAATAATAATGAAATTGTTATTAGAGTTTTATTTGTCTTCATTGAAAAGCCTCCTTTGAATTAAGCTAGAAGTTAATAGCTAGTTGCTAGTAGTTGAAATCAACACCAAAATCAAATTCTAAACCTTAACTTCCAACTCTTAGCTAGCTTTTATTCATTTGATTTTGTCTGTAGGGTTTTTACTACTAGCCACTAGCCGTTTTATCTTCTGACTTTGACTATATTTTTTTACTACTAGCTTCTTACTGGTTTTTCTTGTTTTCAAAGTTTTTTACTAATTACTAATCACTGATTACTGTGCTTACTTGCTACTGCTTTTAGCAACCCCTTAAAACAAGAGAGCAGAAATAAAGATTATAGTTAACTTCTATTCAAACTTTCTTACCATACTTTGATAACTACGTTCCCCACTAGAGTATGAATCATTCTCATAAAATATATAAGGAACATCATTCGAATTAAACCCTATTGCTAAATCACCATCCCACCCTTCTATACTTTTACCTAGAAGTTGCCAAGAATTATCAACAAATTTCTTCACCTCAACATTAGATTCTGTATTATTATGATAAAAAACATAAAGAATATTCTCTGAATCAAAAGATAAATCCAATCCAGAAACATCACTAGAAGAAGGACTACTTACTTCCTGCCAACTTCCTCCAGAGTATTTTTTAACTACCGCTTCATTATCACCATCATAACCCCCAGAAATAATATAAGAAATATAAGCAGTATCAACGGAATCGATTTTTATACTAAAATCACTACTAGAATTAATATTATCTCCTACCTGCTGCCAAGTACTATCAAACTTCTTAACCACATAACTTTCTTCATTAGTGTCCCAAGAAAATACATAAGGGGTATCAGTAGAATCAAAAGTTATATCTAAAATATTATCATATTGACCATCATAACCTTCAACACCATCAATTAAACTATCACCTATTTTACTCCATCTATTTCCATCATGCTTCCATACCTCTGTATCTTGTAAATAGCTACTGTTTTCCCAATAAAAACGAGCATAAGCAATACACGGATGATTATTTGAATCTAGAGCCATACCAAATTCTTTAATGTTCCCACCAAAATTTAAACCTTCCAATCTCTGCCAACTGTTGTTCTCAAATTTATAGACCCCGACAATATTAGAGTCAGCATTTCCAAAATGGCTATATCCCACATAAGGAATATCATCACTTCCAATCTCAATAGAAAGATATCTTACATCTTGAACAAAACCACTACTTCCAACAATCTGCCAACTACCATCCTCAAATTTTTTCACTTTAACCTCTCGGATATCGTTACCGAACCTATCAACACCTTCGATATAATAAACTACATAAGGAATATCTTCAGAGTTAAAAGCCATATCAATATCAAAGGACTCATTTGATGTGACTTCATTCCCAACAAGATTCCAACTCTTCTTAGTTTGAGCTGAAGTCATATTATAAACTGCTTTATTTTGAGCTTCATCCTTGACTACAACATTAAAATAGTACTCTACATTTACATCAAGTCCTGTTACAGTAATATTGTTAATATTTGTAGTCCAATTCTTAGCTATTGTCCCATTATTACTCTCTATATCCTCTACTGTAGAAATATTATTTGCAGTAGAATATACAACTTTATATTCTACATTTTCATCTGAACTTAAATCATCTGATGCCTTCGTCCAATCTAATGTTACAGAATTTGCTTGTACATCAGAAGTGTTAATTGTTCCACCATCACCAAGTATTGGAGCTTCTGAGTCTAACGGTTTTGTAGTCTTCGTATTTGCTGTATAAACAGATTTATTTCCTACTATATCTTTGACAACTACATTAAAATAATAAGTAGTCTCTGCTAATAAATTAGTTACTGTCTTAGTATTAATATCAGCATTATAACTTCCAAAAGCTGTTCCATTATTTTCACAGTCTGCTACTGTATTGATATTATTACTTGTAGAGTAGTAAACAAGATATTCTAAATTAGCCTGAGAACTTATATTATCTGTAGCTTTAGTCCAACTTAAATCTACACTACTTACCGTTTCATTACTTGTTGTAATTGTTCCACTACTTCCTACTTCTGGTGCTGTTGTATCATCATCAACTGTAATTGTTACATCCTTAGTTGTTGTATCAGTTCCATCACTTACTTCCAAAGTTACATTGAAAGTATTATCACTCGAATAATCATCAATTGGTGGTGTCCAAGTAAATGTATTTCCTGACTGACTAAACTTATTTGCATCCGAACCGCTGATACTATAACTGATAGAATCACCATCTTCATCAGTAGCATTAACCGCTAAAGATAACTCTTTCCCTTCAGTAATAGTTGCACTTCCGCTACTTACATTAGTAATAGAATCTATGCTTGGAACTCGATTGACATTGTTAACTGTAATTGTGATTGTCTCACTATTGACTCCACCATTACTAGACTCAACAGCAAAAGTTACATCATAACTCCCTGACTGCTCATAAGTCGGTGTCCAAGTGAAAGTCCCACTGCTATTATCTGAATTCGGATCAAATGACGCACCACTCGGTTTATTACTAATACTTAATTCGGTTAAACTATCTCCATCAGGATCTTCGGCATTAACTGTAAACTGCAGTTCAGAATCTTCATCCACCGTCTGGTCGGCTACTTCTAAATACGGTTGCTGATTGACTGTCAAACTTTGACTCTGTTTCGGTAATAATAAAATCTCTCCGCCGAATTCTCCGGCATTTTCTTTTTCTATCGAATTACCGCTGCTATCGTTAAGTTGCACATCTATTTGGGCACTAGCAGAAGTTAAAGTTAAATCATCATTTGTAAAAGTAACAGTTCCTCCGTCAGTATTTAAATCCTCACTACTTATAGTTTTAATAACATCCCCGGTCTTCGGAATTGATAATTCTACATCCATAGAATCTACCGCTGTATCTCCTACAGTCGAAGGAATCCCATTAATCGTCACATCCAATTCTTCCGCTGGTCGAGGCGTTACATCTACTGTGACTGATTTACTCGCCTGTTCTTCTAAAACACCTGTTGAATCAAGAACACCTTGATAAATTCCTGTCACACTATTTGTGCCCTCGTTATTACTAACATCACCTGACAATACCGCTTCAATCACATAATTTTGACTAGGCGGCAAATAAAAAGCAATTGTTCCTATATCATTTGAACTCTCTCCTGGTTCTGTCTTACTTTCTACTACTTCTGCATCTGTACCATTGCTATCATAATCACTCTTCTTATAAATCTTTAACTCTACTTCTGTAATTGTAATTTTATCCTCAATTTTTTCATCTACTGCTTGAGCCGCAATACTGCTTTGCTGCTTCAAATTAACTTTCAATCGCCCATCCTGTTGGGGATCTAAATTACTACTATCATCGTCACTACAAGCTGTAAATGACAAGACTATTATTACAAACAGGGATAAAATTAATAAATTGCGTTTTATCTTCATTGAAAAACCTCCCTTTTAAAATCAGCTAGGAGCTACTAGCCTCTCTTGATTTTGACTGTATTTTTTACTACTAGCTTCTAGCTCCTAGCCACTAGCTGTTTTTACCCTAGCTATTATTTTAATCCGGCAACTCCTGCAAAGTAGGTCTTGTATCCCCCGGCTTAATCTCCCACACATCATCAAAGTCCCAAGGCTCAATCCAATTATCCGGATTAGTGTAAAAACTCTGACTCGCAAATTCCTCCTGGGTCATATCTGCTCCCCAATGGGAATTCAAATCCGCAGGATATTGATCACTCATATCCTCTCCATTAGATTCAATATACATATTTTCATTTGCATAATTATTTTCAAGAGTTCCAGGCCCAAATCTAGTAGTCTGGCTTCCAAAATTTATAATTTCAGAATTAAAGGCGATAGAATCCTGCACTCCAGCCCCACCAGCTTCCTTTACAAATCCAAAAGCTTTACTCCCCTGAGCTAAATCCAACAATACCTTTCCGGTAGTATAACAATGCTTGACTTCCGCTTCTTTCACTGTTCCCACAAAACCAGCAACTTCAAAAAATCCATCTTTCACATTTCCAGTTGAATAGCAATTATTTATACTTCCACCCTGGATTAAACTAACAAATCCTGCCTCTCCAAATTTAGTTCCCCTCTGTGAATTTACATTTCCGGTTGCATAAGATTCACTAATTTGAGTATCTTTAACTTGATAAGCAAATCCAGATAAACCAAATCCTGTTACATTTCCGGTAGCAAAAGAAGTGGCAATCCGGCTATTATCAATCACTCCGGCAAAACCGCCTGCCCAAATATTCATTTTGCCTCCTAACTCTCCTTTCAAATAACCTGTCGCCGAACAACCTTTAACTTCAGTTGCACTGAGGCGTCCAGCAAAACCACCTATACCTCCATTTTCTGAGGCATGAGTTAAATATACATCTAGATACTGCTTCTCCTCGAATAATCCTTTAATTTCTACATCCGCTTCACTGTTCGTGATCGAAATTATTCCTGTCGGGGTTTTGTTCCCGTCAACAACACCTACAAAACCTCCTACTGCACTTATGGCATCATAGGCTACAATTGCACCTTTATCTATAGTTCCTGCCGCTGAACTATCTTTAATGGCAATGTCACCCTTAGTAACAAACTCCGTCTTAGGGTCAGCTACTGCTCCAATTAAGCCGCCGCTTTTACTAGTATCCGGTTCACCTGAATAAGCAGCTGAATTTCCAACTGCTAAAGTTATATTTTCTACCTCACAGTTATCAACTACCATCTCTTCGGTACTTTCATTGGCAACTTCACCAATCAGTCCGCCGGCATAAGCAATTATATGCTTATCTCCTGTTGTCTGATCTTCCTTTCCAGTTATTGAAGCATCTGTAACTGTGCTATCTTCAATTTGGCCCCCATTAGCAATTCCCACTAAACCGCCTAAGCGGCTGGAAGAAACCTTATCTTCTTTAGTAAACAGACTATCCTTCATCAATTCCAGATTAAACAGACTAGCATTGGCAATTCTTGTATCTTTAGTCATTCCAACTAAACCACCGATAAAGGATTGACCTTTATACATATTATCAGAAAATTCACTAGTTTCATTAGTTCTATAGATATCTACTGCTGCATTTTTTACCATACAGTTAGTAATCCCTGCTTCTACTGCCTCTCCAGCTAAAACTCCTGTTTTTGATGCTGTCTTCATATCTACAGTATCTATCGTTAAGTCTTCTACTACTGCACCTTGACCTAACTTAGCAAACAGACCTTGATTATCAGCATCTCGATCAAGATACAGATTAGCTAGCTGCTGGTTGTTACCCATAAACTGACCGTTAAAGCTGCTCGGTATTGGCTGCCAACCGCTGCTCGTTGTGACTTCTGTTTTTAAGCCATCGGTAGTCCCATCACCATTTAAATCACCAAATTCTGTTGTGCTTGGATCTTCATAACTTCCATCACTATTAAAGTCTAAATCAGCCACTAATTTATAATCTTCATCTGCTGCCCACTCTTCTGTTCTACCAACCTTTACTAAATCTTCTATACTATCAATCTTATAGGCAGCTATTCTCTTTACGACTGAACTTAAACTACTGGATAGTCCTTGTTGATTATAACTTCGCACCCAGTAATAATAAGTGTTCAGTCCTGTAAGATTACTATCTTCCCAGCCTGCTAAATCCACTAACCCATCTGATACCGGCTCTGCTGTCGCAGGGTCATTAGTAGTACTCCGATAGATCATATAATTTGCCTCACTAGTTGGATTATCTACACTTAGCGTAATTGCTCCGCTATTATAACTTCCTGTCACCCCCGTAGGTGCACTAGGAGACTGCTCGCGATTAACACTAATCTCTAATTTATCATTAACCTGAATCGTAACTACTTCATAGTTACTTTTACTTCCTGCCTGGGCTCTAAACTTAACTTGATAAGTCCCTTGGTCACTCTCATCTGGCTGCCAGCTAAATTCTCCTGTTTCAGCATTAAAAGTAGCTCCACTAGGCTTAGTTTCGCTCACAACTTCTAAACTTACTTCCGCACCTTCTGGGTCAGTTCCTACTACCGTAAAATTTAAAGTTCCAGTTTCATCGACTTCTACACTACTACTATCAACTTCTAAATACGGCTGTTGGTCAACACTTAGCTGCTGTTTTTGGCCCGGTAAAAGCTGAATTTCACCACCAAATTCTCCACCGGCTGGAATATCTTGACCATTACTATCCTGCAGTTGAATATCAACCTGCACCATTGCTGGTCGCAACTCTAAATCATCATTGTTAAAGCTAACTGTGCTAGCTTCAGTAATCGTCTTTTCTGCTCTACCTAATATCGGATTACTCAACTCCACATTCATCTGGGCTACATCTTTAGCTCCCACTTGCTGAGGGATGCCGTCAATCACTATCTCCAACTGTTCCGCCGACTTAAAACTAACATTCACCGTCACTGGACTCGTTGTAGCATCTTCTAGTACACCAGTTGGCTCCGAAACCCCACGGTAGATATTACTCTCTACTTCACCATCCACAGTTCCCGACAACTGAGCTGCAATTACATAACTCTGTCCATTCGGAACATAAAACGCCTGACTCTCTAAATTGTCTAAACCCGTAACTTCTTTAGTTACTGAATCAACCACTTCCGCATTACTACCCTCACTTTGATACTCATCAGCTTGATAAACCGTTAACTCCAATTTATTAATCGCTATCTTATCTTTCAAATCCCCCGTTACAGACTGTAATAAATTACTCTGAAGCTGAGTTCTCTGCACTCCCACTTCCAACGCCGCTTCACCATCACCAGCCTTTAATTCCTCGTCACTACTACTGCAAGCTGAGAAGGTTACAGTCAGTATTAATAATAATGAAATTAATCCTAAACTCCGTTTTAAATTCATTGAAAAACCTCCTTTGAAATTCAGCTAGAAGTTAACAGCTAGTGGCTAGTAGTTAAAATCAACACCAAAATCAAATTCTAAACCTTAACTATCAACTCTTAGCTAGCTTTTATTCATTTGATTTTGACTGTATTGTTTTACTACTAGCTGTTCTTGACTTTGTTCTTTCACTACTAGCTCCTAGCCTCTAGCCACTAGCTGCTTCTATCCTTTGACTTTGACTGTATCTTTTCACTACTAACTTCTAGCTCCTAGCTACTAGCTGTTTATCCTTCTAGCTCCTAGCTACTAGCTGTTTTACCCTATCAAGCATCTTGTTGAAGAAAAAGTCTCCCTCTAATATTTATTCTATCCCCAGACTGGGTTTCAACATCCTCAATTATAATTTGAGAAGTCCCACGCTGCAAAATGTTCTCTTTCTTTTCTACAACAAATGCAACACTAACCATATTATCATTGGGATAATATTCAACACTAGACGCTTGCTCAAACTCTAGTGTCCCATCTCCGTCAACATCCAAACTATACTTGCTAGGAACTGTAGCAGATGATTCTTTGACAGGATCAGCAAAAGGAACAAATATTTTAAATTCACTCTTACCACCCTGCAGCATTCCGCCGGGCTGAGAAGCCTGCCATTCATTGCCAGACGCAGTTGCATCACCAGAAGCTGTAATAGGTGGTATAGTATCAGCTATATTAGTTGAAGTATTATCGCTCACAGTAGAATCCTTAAGATCGATCGTGAATAACTCATTACTACGATCATAGTTCATCTCTATATTATCATTAGTAGCAGCGAATTCTAATCTAATCCCATTACCTTGAACTCCTGGAGGTCCTTCTAGTGTCAAAGTGTCTCCAGCTTGATTCTGATTTTCTAATTGAAGGGTTGCATTAGATAACGTTTCTTCTCTTACGCTAAACCCTACTTCTAACTCAACGGTGTCACTAACAACGCCACCACCCATTTTGATTTCCAGAGTCAACTGATGAGTTCCAGGAGTTACTAATCTACCTTCTGGAATCATAATAAAACTAGTAGGTGCTCCAGCATCAAAAGTTACTGCCGATTGAGACAACAATTCTCCATCTATATCACTAGAAATTCTAAGGTCATAATCACCACTTAATTTATTCCCGGCTGCATCTTGAAGCTCAGAAATATTACGATCTATCCCAAGTGGTGCTCCAGCAGGTGTTTCTGACAATCCAGCGAAAATTACTGAACCCAACAGAGAAACCTGAGCTTGATTACTTAATTCACTGGATAGTCCTTGTTCATTATACGCTCGCACCCAATAATAATAGGTATTCTCACTTTCTACGCTACTGTCCTTCCAGCTTTCCAAATCAACTAAACTATCAGTAATCGGTTCTGCAGTAGAAGAGTCATCTGTCGTACTGCGATAGACCATATAGTTTGCTTTGCCCGTTGGATTATCTACTTTTAACATAACTTCTCCATTATAATGATCTCCAATCAATCCTGTCGGCTGAGCTGGTGGTTCTTCAGGATTTACTCCTCCATCTAATTTATCATTAACTGTAATTGTAATTGTTTCGCTATCGCTCTTACCATTAGCTTCTACTGTAAATGTTGGCTCATAACTTCCTTGATCGTCTGCTTGAGGAGTCCAAGCGAATTCTCCTGTTGCAGCAGCGAAATTGGCCCCAGTTGGTAGATTATTGGCACTTAAAGTAACCTGATTATCAATATCTTGAGCTGTAACAGTAAAACTCAATTCTTTTCCTTCATCTACCTCTTTATCTCCGATCTGATCTAAGACTGGTGGATCATCAACTGGAGTAACTGTTACTGTTACTTCTCCTGTAGCTGTTAAATTACCGTCGCTTACTATATAACTAAAGCTATCTGTTCCGTTCCAATCTTCATCTGGAGTATAAGTTACTGTACCTTCCCCATCCTTAGTTACTGTACCGTTACTTGCATCATTAACTTGTTCTAGACTAAGTTCTTTCCCTTCTGGATCACTATCATTAGCTAATAGATCAATAGTCACAGCTTTGTCTTCTGGAGTAGTTGCTGAATCAGCTCCTACTTCAGGAGGGCGATCGGTATTTTCTACTACCAAATTAATATCTTGCGTCACTGTTTCTTTACCATCACTAACTCCAATAGTTAAACTGTATTCTCCGGCTGTTTCATAACCTGGTGTCCAAGTAAATTGATTCTTAGACTGGTTAAACTTCTCTGCTATGCTACCAGTTAGACTATAACTTAAGTCATCACCATTGGCATCACTAGCTCTAACAGTTAAGTCCAATTTAGTTCCTTCTGCTATAGTAGCATTGCCATTACTTACATTTGTGACTGACTCTATTACTGGCAAGTCATTGCTATTTGTGACTACAACTTCTACTTCTTCTGTCGTTGTCTTCCCATTAGCAGCAGCTTTAATGCTAAAGCTATAGTTTCCTGCCTGCTGATAATTAGGAGTCCAACTTAATTCTCTTGTTTCCGCATTAAACTCTGCTCCTTGTGGTAGATTAACAGCACTCAAAGTAACTTCATCTCCATCGGGGTCACTAGCTGTTACTTTGAAATTCAAGGAACTTCCTTCAGCTACTTCTTGGTCACTAATATCTGCTATAACCGGTGGACTATCTTCATAATTAGTAAAGTCATTAACTATGACACTTACTGTTTGACTATCACTTTTGCCGTTCGCTTGAGCTGTAAAGCTAAGTTCATAACGACCTGACTGCTGATAACTTGGAATCCAGATCAATTCTCCTGTTGCAGCATTAAACTCTGCTCCTTGTGGTAAATTATCAGCACTTAAAGTTATTTTATCTCCATCTGGATCACTAGCTGGTACTATAAAACTTAGTGTTTCTCCTTCATTTATCTCTTTATCTTTTATTGTACCAATTACTGGCGGACTATCTTCTGTTGGTTTCTCTTGATCCGCAATAGTAATCTCTACTGTCTGAGTTACGCTTTTTCCACCGGCATTAATTGTAAATGTTAATTCATAACTTCCTGCTTGGTCATAACTAGGTATCCAAGCAAACTCTCCCGTGTTTCGGTCTAATCTTGCTCCCTCAGGTAGATTGCTAGCACTATAGCTCACTTCATCTCCATCAGGATCATTGGCATTTAACTTAAAACTCAGTTCTGCTCCTTCCTCTATACTCAAATCCTTTAATTCATCGGAGTTCTCTATTGTTGGTTCTCTATCTTTCTTAGCAACTGTCATTGTGACCTGTTCTTTACTTATCTGTCCAGCTGATTCTACTACAAAAGCTAACTGATATTCACCTGCTTGATCATAATTTGGTGTCCAAGTAAACTCACCTGTTTCTTGGTCAAACTCTGCTCCTTCAGGTGCATTCTCAACTCTATATTTTATCTCATCTCCATCAGCATCATTAGCTGATAAGTTAAGCTGCAGTTCTTCTCCTTCGCTTACTTCGGGAACTTCTATCGGTTCTAAAACAGGGGGTTGGTTATTGTCCTTAACTCTAATTTTCATCATTTCGCTAGCTGTTGTAGTTCCATCTTGAGCACTAAACTCTAATTCATAGCTACCTGCTTGTTGATAACCTGGCGTCCAGGTGAATTCTCCTGTCTCAGCCTTAAAGTTTGCTCCCTGCGGCAAACTAGCTGCACTTAAAGTTACATTATCTCCATCTGGATCACTAGCTGTAATTGTAAAGCTTAATTCTTTGCCTTCTCCTATTTCTTGATCACTAACATTTTCTAATTGTGGTGGACGATTAACATCACCTACTGTAATCATTACTACTTCTGTATCTTTTAACTGCCCATCACTAGCACTAAATTCCAATTTATAATTGCCTTGCTGCTCTTGACTTGGCTGCCAGGTAAACTCTCCTGTTGCCTCATCAAAATTAGTTCCTTCAGGCAACTCACTAACTTGATAGCTCAGTTCATCTCCATCAGCATCATTAGCTGTTACTGTGAAGTTCAATTCTTTGCCTTCAGCTACTGTTTTATTTTCAATTGCTGTGATGACTGGCGAACGGTTCAGCTCATTAACATTAATTTTAACTGTTTGATTAGTTGTTTTACCTCCAGCAGTTGCTGCAAAAGTCACTTCATATTCTCCTGAAGTTTCACTACCGGGTTGCCAACTAAACTCTCCTGTCTCAGCATTGAAATTCGCTCCTTGAGGAAGATTAGCTGCACTTAAAGTCACACTATCTCCATCAGGGTCGGAAGCAGAAACAACAAAGTTTAATTTTGACTCTTCAGTAACACTTGTTTCAGTCTTGCTTTCTATCACTGGTGGTCTATCTTTATGATTAACTATAATCACTATCTTGCGATTAGTTGATTCCATACCATCAGTTACAGTAATTAGAGTTCCATAGTCTTTACTCCCTTGCTCTACTAGATCATAGCTTGGTGTCCAAGTGAATTGCCGCATTTCTACTAAAGACTGATTACTCATTTTCTGAGTATTGCTTTCATCTGTTACTTCAGTCAATTTATCAGCCACTGCCCCTTCAAATTCATACTTTAATTTATCAATCCCATTCGGATCTTTAGCCCGTACTTCAATTAACAGTTCTTCACCTTCTGTCACTTCTACAGCTTTATATTCATAACCGTCAGTAGCTGCACTTTGAATCTCCGATTTCTGCTCTACTGATTCAATTATCGGCGGACCATTAATTCCAATTACAATTTCTTTTTCCGTTGTTAATTCTCCATCACTAACTTCAAATCTCAACTTATAATCTCCAGCAGTAGTGATCCCCGGATGAGTTAAAGTCTGAGTTTGTGGATCAAAACTACCGGCTAATTTATCATCTGCTTCAACAACATTATAGGTCAAATTATCACTATCACTGTCATTAGCTTCTACCTTAAATTCAATCTTTTCTCCAGGAAAATACTTTTTGTCAGCAACACTAGTTTTAAAGTTAGGTGCATCACTAAAATAAGCCTTAATCTGCATCTTCTCTTGAGCTACTATAGTGACTGGATTTTTATCCCCATCAATATCTCCTGCCCAGTGATCAAATCCCCAATCATCTGCTCCCTGCTGGGGTTCGGCGGTTAGAGTCACTTCTCTATTTTCACTTGTTGGGCGGCCTGAATTTTTGACTTCGCCTTGACCTTCAACACTAATATTTAATTTGTAATTTTTAGTTCCATGATCATCATTATCAGAACAACCGGTCAATACAACTACAAACAATAACATAATCACTAATAATTTACGTTTCACAAATAATCCCTCCCCCTTCTAAAATTTCTGTATCATCTTTAATCCTGATTCAAAACCTTTAAAATCATCTACCATTCTATAACCTAAGCGAGCATTTAAAATTAAATTTTTCTTTACCATTTCGCTTACTCCCACTCCTATTTTAGCTCCAAATTCCCAATTTTCATCACTACTAGAAGTTGTTGTATTATCTCCTGTTAACTTTTTATTTAAGCTAATTTGATAAAATCCAGCTTTAGAGTAAACATTAAAATTTTCTAATTGATAAAAATTATTAAATTCATAAGTGAAAGTACCTAATAAACCAAAAGCTTGATAATCGTCTTCTGCTTGATATGTCTGATTATTATTGGGATTATCATATATATACTCTGTGGTATATTCACGACTGTAATCTAATAATTCTACTTCCCACCCAAAAGAATAATCTTTAATAGTCAAATTTTTTGCTCCACCATAAAATCCTATCCCTGATAAATCTAATTCTGAATAAATATTATAGTTTATCCCCGCATAGCCAATCCACTCCTCTTCTTGAGCATTAATTGTGCCTGTCAGTAAAACTACCATAATTAAAACACTAATAAAAATTAATTTTTCTTGAGACATAAAATAAACCCCTCCTTTGAATTGAAATATTTGTAGACAAAGTTATAACTATCTTCATTGTAACAAACCAATCTAAAAGTAATCTAAAAAATACCCCTTTTTTGACTTTAAATCCTGTTTTTCTCAAAAAAATAAAAAAATCAGCAGCTAATTAATTAGCTGCTGATTTAGTCCTTTATTTTATGATTTTATTCTAATTTATCTGTAAAATGACACGCTGCTAAATGATCTTCACCTTTTTCTTCAAAGACTGGTTCTTCTTGTTTACAAATATCTTCTGCATATGGACAACGGGTATGGAAAGTACAACCACTTGGTGGATTAATTGGACTTGGCACATCACCTTCCAAAATAATCTTTTCTCGCTGCCGCTGCGGATCTGGAACTGGAATAGCCGATAACAGTGCTTTAGTATACGGATGTTTAGGAGTATCATATAAGTCATCTTTATCAGCTAATTCTACAATTTTACCTAAGTACATCACAGCTACTCGATCACTGATATGTCTCACTACACTCAAATCGTGAGCAATAAAGATATAAGTTAATCCTAATTCATCCTGTAAATCTTCCATTAAGTTAATTACCTGTGCCTGAATCGAAACATCAAGAGCAGATACAGGTTCATCACAGACAATAACTTCTGGGTCTACTGCTAAAGCACGAGCAATTCCAATTCTCTGCCGCTGTCCACCACTAAATTCATGGGGATAGCGCTTAGCAAATTTAGATGATAGACCTACCATATCTAGCAATTCTCTAACTCGTTCTTCTTTTTCTTTTCCTTTAGCTAAATTATGAATATCTAGCGGTTCTCCTACAATTTCTGCTACTGTCATACGCGGATTCAAAGAAGCATAAGGATCCTGGAAAATCATCTGCATTTCTTTTCTTAAACTTCTCAAATCTTTTTTATCTAATTTATGAATATCTCTACCTTCAAATTTAACTTCGCCCTCAGTAGCATCTAATAAACGCAGTAATACTTTACCAGTAGTTGATTTTCCACAACCAGATTCTCCAACTAAACCTAAAGTTTCACCGCGTTTAACATTAAAATTAAGGCCATCTACAGCTTTGACCGAATTAACTTGCCTTTTAAAAATACCGCCATTAATTGGAAAGTGCTTCTTAAGATTATTGACTTCTAGAATATTGTCAGCCATTTATTTTACCTCGCTTTCATTCTTCAAGTCAAGCTCTTTCCAGCGCCAGCAGCGCACATAATGATCTGGCTTTACTTCTTCTAAGTCTGGTTCTTCAGCCCAACATTTTTCTTCCGCATAATTACAACGATTAGCAAATTTACACCCATTAGGGAAGTTTAATGGATCAGGTACTGTACCCTTAATTGGCTTTAATTTACCTTCACTTCCTTCTATTTTAGGAATTGATTTGATTAAACCAGCAGTATAAGGATGTTCCGGATCTTTATATAAAGTCACTGTATCAGTCTGTTCCACAATTCTACCACCATACATCACAGCCACTTTATCAGCTACTTCAGCAATTACTCCTAAGTTATGAGTAATTAAAATAATTGAAGTATTGAATTCATCACGTAATTCATCCATTAACTCTAAAATTTGAGCCTGAATAGTTACATCTAGAGCAGTAGTCGGCTCATCAGCGATTAATAATTCTGGATTACAAGCTAAAGCCATAGCAATCATAACTCGCTGTCTCATTCCACCACTTAATTGGTGCGGATGTTCATGCACTCTTTCTTCTGGAGATGGAATTCCTACCTTTTCTAACATATCAATTGATTTTTCTAAAGCTTCATCCTTATTTAATCCTTGGTGTAATCTTAAAACTTCAGAGATCTGCTCTCCAATTGTATAAACTGGATTTAAAGAAGTCATTGGCTCCTGAAAAATCATTGAAATTTCGTTACCTCTAATCTTACGTATTCTTTTCATCTTTAAGTCCAATAAATTTTCATCTTTAAAGTTAATTTCTCCCCCTACAATATCTCCAGGAGGGCTAGGCACTAACTGCATAATGGATGCAGCAGTAACACTCTTACCTGAACCTGATTCTCCCACAATTCCTAGTGTTTCACCTTTTTCAACATCAAAGCTCACACCATCAACAGCTTTAACTGTTCCTCTATCAGTAAAGAAGTAGGTCTGTAAATCTTTTACCTCTAGTAATGTACTACTCATTTCTTTCCCTCCATTAATCTTTCATTTTAGGATCTAGTGCATCTCTTAGTCCATCACCAAGCAAATTAATCCCCATTACTGCAATCATAATTGCTAAGCCAGGGAACCAGATCATATAAGGATAACTTCTAATATACTCTTGACCTGTTTTTAACATCACACCCCAACTTGGACGTGGTGGTTGAGTACCTAAGCCTAAAAAACTCAATCCTGCTTCAGCTAAAATTGCACCTGCAACTCCTAAAGTTACAGTTACAATAATCGGGGCCAAACTATTTGGAATCACATGTTTGACGATAATCCTAAAGTCTGAAGCTCCTAATGATTGAGCAGCTTCTATATATTCTTCCTCTTTAATAGACATAACTTGTCCTCTAACTATTCTTGCTAACGGCGGCCAACTAATCAGTCCTAAAGCCAAGAAAACCTTATCGACTCCCGGCTCACTAAAGACGGCCATAATTGCTATCGCAAACAGAATAAACGGAAAAGCCAAAAAGACCTGTATCAAATATGACACAGCCTCATCAATTAAACCTCCATAATAACCAGCAATAGCACCTAAAGTAATTCCTAATACCAATGCAATCCCCTGGGTGATCAAACCTACCATCAAGGAAATTCGCGCACCATAGACTACTCGACTGAATATATCACGCCCTAATTTATCAGTTCCAAAGGGATGAGCCCAACTTGGTCCTTGTAAAGATAGCTCAACTTTACCATCTTCTATTACTGGAGCATATCTAGGATTATAAGGCGCAATTATAGGTGCAAAAATTGCTACAATTAATAAAACAGTTGTAATCCCTAAACCAATCATTGCTAATTTATTTTTCTTTAATCTTTTCCAGGCTTCATGCCATGGACTATGTGCTTCTTCAGATATTTGCTTTATTTCTTGTTCTTCTTCAACTTGTGCCTTCATATATTTTTAGTCACCCCTCCTTTAATCATAACGAATTCTAGGATCTAATAAACCATAACTTAAATCAACTAATAAATTAACTAATACAAAACAAGCAGCTAAGAAAATAACTGTCCCTTGAATTAGGGGAAAATCACGTTTTAAAACGGCATTAACTGCTAAACGACCTAAACCAGGCCAAGAAAATACAGATTCAGTTAGTACAGCTCCACCTAATAAATAACCTAATTGTGTACCAATTACTGTAATTACCGGTATTAATGCATTTTTTAAAGCATGCTTAATTACTACTATCTGCTCTGATAAGCCTTTAGCTCTTGCTGTCTTTACATAGTCCTTATCAATTACTTCAAGCATACTAGACCGAGTCATTCGTGCTACTTTAGCAGCTTGTCTAAATCCTAACGCAAACGCTGGTAGAATCAAATATCTGAGACTACCACTTCCATAACCACCAGCTGGTAAAAGATCTAAATTAAGTGAAAATACTACAATCAACACTAACCCTAGCCAGTAAACGGGCATCGAAATCCCCAACATGGAAAAGGTCATAAAGAAATAATCTAAAAAGGAATTAGACTTAACTGCAGAAACAATGCCAGCACTTACTCCTAAGACAATCGAAATTATAGTAGCAGCTAAAGCTAATTTAGCCGTAGCTGGAAATCTCTCTAATACCATATCTAAAACAGGCTGTCTAGTTGTGAATGACTTCCCAAAGTCACCCTTAAAAAGACCGCCAATAAATCTACCATACTGTACAATTAGCGGATCATCTAAACCCATTTCCGCTCTAATCATCTCAATCGTTTCAGGGTCGGCATGTTGGCCCATAGAAATTCTTACTGGGTCTCCTGGTACAAATACAAAATTAAGTAAGAATGTTATAGTAGCAATTCCAATCAAAATAGGAACTACCATCAATGTTTTTCTTAGTATATATCCGAGCATTTTCTACCACCTTTCATGTAAAATAATTTTTGTTACAATCATAAGTTTTAATTATGCTCTCATAAACCAAATTAAGCTAACACCCGACTACTCGACTACTCAATTATAACTAGGCTAATAATTATGATTATAATAGTGTAACAATACAATTATATATTGATTCTCATTTTGTGTCAAATAAAATTATTCTTTATAAATATACTGATATCTTTGATAAATTTTCATTACTTTTTCTACATAACCGCGAGTTTCAGCAAAAGGGATACTATCTAAAGTTTCATGTTTCCCATCCCATCTTTCATTTTCTAACCACTGTCCTACATTACCCTGCCCTCCATTATAGGCAGCTAATACTACAGGTAATCGATTATCAAATTCCTCTTTTAATCGAGCTAAATACCAACCACCACACTTAATATTAATCTCAGGATCATAAAGATCACTTATCTCAAAATTTTGATATCCTAAATTATTAGCCACCCAATCTCCGGTTTGCGGCATAATTTGCATTAAGCCCCTAGCCCCTTGATCAGATACTGCTTCAGGATTAAATTTACTTTCCACATAGATGATTGAAAGCAATAAATAAGGATCTATATTATCCTCTGCTGCTGTTTCAAAAACTAAATTTTCATAATAAATTGGATAAATCATCTTTAATAAATCTTTATGCGTTGTAGTTATAGAAATTATTAATAGTGTAGCTAGGGTAATAAGTATAATTTTACGCCAATCTAAACTAATGATCACATTTAACACTCCCAAATTAACACTCAGATTATCCTAAGACTGAGGCTAAGCAAAGATAAAATAACAACCCTCTTTCTATTCAGACTTAGACTTAATAAATTTATTTTTGTGTTCTACTTAAACTCATACTTATATTTTTAACTTCTTCTTTCATTTATTCTTATGCTCATACTTATACTTATTATTAAATAATTTTCCTCCACAATTTCTGCACTTGTTTTTCTAGTTCTTCTTGACTTCCGTTATTGACAATAATTCTATCCGCATATTCCTTTTTCTCATCTAAAGGCATTTGCGATTCAATCTTTTTCACTGCTGCCTCTCGATTAATATCATCTCGCTGCATAAGTCGTTTAATTTGTACTGTGCGCTTTAGATAAACCAACCACACTTCTGCAAAAAAGTCTATCATCCCTACTTCTATTAATAATGGTATCTCAGCAATTACTATTTCATAACTCTGCTCTAATTTTTCTACCCTTGCTTTAATCTCTGAGATAATAATAGGATGAGTAAGTTGGTCTAATTTTTCTCTTTGCTGTGGATTATTAAAAATTATTGTCCCTAATTTATCACGGTCTATCTCTTGCTCAGCCTTCAAGATCTCTTCTCCAAAGTGACCTACTACTTTCTGCCATAGTTTCTGCTTTGGTTTCATTAGTTCATGTGCTATTTCATCAGCATCAACAACTTTTGCTCCTAATGATTGCAGAAATCTGCTCACAGTACTCTTACCACTAGCTATTCCCCCAGTTAATCCAATTTTCACTATTATCTCTCCTTCATAATAATTTAATCAGCCCTAAAATTATTAATATAAATCCTGGTGTTAATTTCAAATTATTCCGAGAATAGTCAGCAGTAGTATTAGTCCCTAGCCAGACCCCCATTTTAAGTAAAACAAATTTAAAAGCAATTACAAATATAGCTGTTGCTAAAATATTATACCCTGCCATAGCTGCTCCTATCCCTGCTCCAAAAGCATCTAAAGCTAAAGCAGTTCCTAAAACAACCGCTTCTTGTTTACTAATCGTCCCCGAATAATCTAAATCAGCCCGCAGTGGTTCTTGTAAAATATTAATAATTAAACCTAAAGAATTAATTTCAAAACTAAATAATTCTCGCGGCCATTTTTTAGCTATATCTTCATTATTATCAATTTCTCTCGCAGATTGATATAACAACCATCCCCCAATTAAAACTAACAGCAACCCTCCAATTTTGCTTGCCCATAAGGCAGGGAATAATTTAGTTAGCCAGGAACCACAAACCATAGAAAATAAGACCATAACTCCAGAAGCAATACTAATAATTACTATTGGACATAAATTAATTTTAATTCCTTTTAATCCATAAGTTATTCCAGCTAAAAAACCATCTAAACTAATTGCTAACGCTAAAATTAAAACTGGCAGTAAATTCACAATAACTCCCCCTCTCATACTATTACCTATAACTAAACTATGAAAGAGAGAGTTAAGGTGTGATTAAATTGCTTCTTCCCACAATTGATAATATTCTTCTAGTTTATGCTGTATCTCTTGATACTCTTCTGTCAGTTCTACTAATTCTTCTTGTTCTACATCTGAAGTATTTAACTTTTCTTCTACTTTTTCTAATTTTGTCTCTAATTCAATAATTTTTTCTTCTACTTCTTCTCTAGCAATTGATTCTGTCTCTTCTGATTTTTTCTTATTCTGCTCTTGAAACTGCTCTTTTTTCTTTGCTTTTTCCTGTTGCTTTTGTTGGGCAACTTTTTTCTCATACTCTTTTCTATAGTAAGAATAGTCCCCTTCATATTCTACCAATTTAGTATCTTCTAAAGCAAATACTTTATCTACTAATTTATCTAATAAATACCTATCATGAGAAATTATTAGTATTGTGCCAGGATAATTTTCTAAAGAAGACTGTAGTAACTCTTTAGAATCAATATCTAAATGATTAGTCGGTTCATCCATCAGTAACAAATTACAATTTTGTAACGACAATTTAGCTAAAGACAAACGGGCCTTTTCCCCACCACTTAAAGTAGAAACTGATTTGAATACTTCATCACCGGTAAAGAGGAATTTAGCTAAAACATCTCGCGCTTGGCCCTCACTTAAGCTTTTTACTTTCTGCAATTCTTCAACTAAATTATAATCAAAGCTTAAATTACGATGTTCTTGGTCATAATAAGCAATTTTAATACCTTTAGCAGTCCGAACTTGACCACTATCAGCTTCTTTTAAGCCATTAATTATTTCTAACAAAGTAGTTTTCCCACTACCATTTGGCCCTACTAATGCAGCTTTAGTACCACGGTAAAGTTTAAATTCTAAATCTGAAAAAATTTGCTCATTTTCATAAGATTTAGATAAATTTTCAACTGTTAATACTTCTTCAATAGTATTAGGCTTATATTGGAATTCAATTGTAGGTTTTTCTAAGGTAGGCGGCGGTGGGATTTTATCCATGCGGTCTAGTTTCTTCTGGCGACCTCTAGCTTGTTTAGATTTAATACCAGCTTTATATTTTCTGATAAAGGCTTTCATTTCTTTTATCTTTTTCTGCTGCTGTTCATACTCACGCTGCCAGCGCAGTAAACGCTGTTCACGTTCTTCTAAATAAAAAGAATAATTGCCACGATATTTTTCTAACCGTCCTTTTTCTAATTCCCAAATTCTATCAACTAAATTTTCTAGCAGATAACGATCATGTGAGATAATGACTACTGCTCCTGGATAATCATGCAAATAATCTTCCAACCATTCCTTAGCAGCTAAATCCAAGTGATTTGTCGGTTCATCTAAAAGCAGTAAATTAGGTTCTTGTAATAACAATTTAGCTAAAGCTGCTCTTGTTTTTTGACCACCACTAAAATTTTCTAGTTCTCGCTCAAAATCTGCTTCCACAAATCCTAAACCACGCAATACCCCTTCAATTTTACTTTCATACCTGTAACCTTCTTCTTCTTCAAATTTTTCCCGCAAACGACTATATTTCTTTAAAACTTTATCCAATTCAGTTCCAGAAGCAGATTCCATCTTTGCTTCTAACTTTCTTAATTTTTCTTCAAGTTCGAATAAATCTTGGTAAACCCTCAACATCTCTTGATAAAGAGTTACTTCTCCATCTAAACCAAGGTCTTGTTCTAAATAGCCAATCTCTAAATCATTACTACACAAGACCTCTCCTTCATCTAAATACTTATCACCAGTAAAAATTTTAATTAGTGTTGATTTACCCATCCCATTAGCTCCAATTAATCCAATCCGATCTTGTTTTTGAATTTGCAGAGAAATATTTTGGAATATCTGTTGTTCGGGATAGGATTTACTTCCTTCTCTTAACTGCAATAAAGACATATTTATTCCTCCAAAGGTTGACATTGGGGGCAGAAATAAGCACTTCTCCCACCAACTTTTGTTCTTTGAATCTTAGTACCACACTCAAAACATTCTTCTTCTTCACGGTCATAAACTCGCAATTCATCTTGATAACTGCCTGCCTGACCACTAGCATCTACATAATCCCACTTAGTTGTACCACGGTGTTCAATTCCTTCCGCTAATACTTGACGGATAGCACCATGCAACTTCGTAATTTCTTCTTCAGTTAAAGTATCTGCAGTCCGCATGGGATGAATTCCTGAGATAAATAAACTTTCATCCACATAGATACTTCCTAATCCAGCTATAAACTTCTGATTCAACAACAAAGGTTTCATTCGGCCACGACGGGGAGCAATCAGCTCTTTAAACATATCCAAAGTAAATTCCTCTGATAATGGTTCAGGGCCCAGGTCAGTCAAGCTACCTGCATCTGCTAAATCATCTACTAAATAAGTCCGAGTAAATTTGCGTTTACTACCTAAACGCAATTCTTCATTATCACTAAATTTAAATAGAATATAATCATAATCCCCAATCTCTTGACCATCATCAACATAAGAGAATCTCCCAGTCATTCGCAAATGAGATACTAAATAATAACTGTTATCTAATTCAATAATAATATATTTTCCGCGTCGCTTAACATTTGTAATAATTTGCCCCACTAAAAGATCTTTAAATTCTTCTAATCTAGGTTTTTCTACTAACTTTTCTTCAATCACTTCTACTGCTTCAATTTTTTTATCTATAATATTAGGCTTCAATGTATCTACTACTGTCTGTACTTCTGGCAATTCAGGCATTAATAATTCCTCCAATTCAATAATTATCTACTTACAACTCAATTAGGCATCTATTCTTATATTAGTCCTTCATACTTTTGACTTTATCTTTTAACTCACAGCTATTTTCCTATTATATCATAAAGTAACCTTAATTATCAAAAATCTGCTGCCAATATTCTGGTGCTTGACGCTGCATAGAAATAGGCTTAAAATCTTCATTTACAAAAGCATGAGTAGAAGTCCCTGTTACTAATAATTTATCTGTCTCAGCATTTCTAATTTCATATTTAAACTTTAACTTAGTCCGTTTTACTTCCTCTACCATAGTAATAACTGTTACTAAATCATCATAACGAGCAGGATAATGATAGGAACACTCTATATCAACCACTGCTAATAATATCCCTGCTGCTTCTAAATCTTTATATAACACTCCTTCTTCACGAAAATACTCTGTACGACCAATTTCAAACCAATCTATATAATTACCGTGATACACAACTCCCATTTGGTCTGTTTCTGAATATCTGACTCGAAACTGATGTTTATGCTTCTTCATCATTTTCCTCCTCCTCAGTAAAATCTAAAGCAGTAGAATTAATACAATAACGCTTTCCTGTTGGTTGCGGACCATCACTAAATAAATGTCCTAGATGTGCTCCACAATTAGCACATAAAACTTCTGTCCGCTGCATCCCTAAACTATTATCTTCAGCTAACTCTATCTTTTCTTGGTCGACTGCATCCCAAAAACTAGGCCATCCGCTACCACTATCATATTTAGTATCAGAAGAAAACAATTCTACTCCACAGTTAACACATTTATAGGTCCCATCCTCATCATGGTTATAATACTCTCCTGAAAAAGGAGCTTCAGTACCTTTTTCTCTAGTAATACGATATTCTTCTTCAGTTAAAATTTCTTCCCAATCTTTTTTTGACTTATCCATCTTATCAGCCATTTTTATCCCCCCTGAATTTGACCAGACAGACTTGATTGCCTTTTTTATTATATTGCAGCTGATCAAATAACTGTTTAGTAATAATTATACCTCGCCCTCGTTCTTGACATCCAGAGTCTTCTAAAGAATTGTTCAATTTTTCTTCGTGATCAAACCCAGTACCTTCATCTTGAATAATAATTCTAAGATAATCATCTGTAACTGCCACTTTAATTTTAACTTTCTTCTCTTCATTCAGTTGATTCCCATGTTCTACAGCATTAGCTAACATTTCATGCAGTCCCATTTGAATATCCATTATTTGCTGAGTATGATCTTTTAAAAAATTAATAATTTCAGCTACAATTTCTTCTAATAAGCACAATTGACTAGCAAACTCTTTTTCTAATCGATTCTTTCCTTTATGTTCTAAAACAACTAAAGTAATATCATCATTACTAGTATTATATTTATCCTTTTGTCCAATAAATTTTCTAAATTCTTCCCTAATAACTTGTACTAACATCTCAGCAGACAGGGGATAATATTCTTTTAATAATTCAACTAACCTTTTTTCTCCAAACATCTCTCCGGCTCTACTCTCTTCAAATAATCCATCTGTAATTAATAATAATTTATCTCCATCCTGCACAGAATTTACCTGATCATTGAAATCAATTAAATCTTTATTAACTACTGTTGAAATAGGTAAATTAGGTTTTAGAATTTCATTAACTTTCCCTCGTCTTGAAATCAGCAATGGTGGGATATGAGCTCCAACATTATTATATTGTAATCTCATAGTATCTAAATCTAAAATACCCAACTGTAAACAAACAAAATAATCTTCAGGAAAATCATCCTTTTGGTATTCTTGATAAACTCTTCTTAAAATATCTTCACCAGTTACAGCTGCTGACTCTTTTCTAATCACATTGTTGATTTTTTCTTTAATAGAAATATTTAATATAGCCCCATCCAAACCATGACCACTTACATCAGCTAGATAAAATATTAATTTATTTTCAATCTGCTGAAAATTATAAAAATCCCCTCCTAATTTCTCTGCTGGTGAATAATATGAGGAAATTACTATCTCCTCTAAATCAATTACTGCTTGAGGCAAAAAACTTTTATGTAGTTTTCTTGCCTGTTCAATATTTTGATTTAATTTCTCCTCTTTTACTTTTAACTCTGTAATATCATTCATTGAAGCAATACTTTGCTTTTGATTAGGCAAAATTCTAATATTGATTAATACATTTTTCACTGTACCAAATCTATCTTTAAAGTGAAATTCATAAGTGTTAGGAGGCTTTTCCTCTCCTTCACTCCGACGCGCTTGATGATATGATTTTAATTTTTCTAATTCTTCTTGGTAAGCTACAAAATCTGTCCAACTTTTCTTTCCTTCTAACTGTCGTTTCGAATAACCAGAAAGTTCAACCATTTGCTGATTAGCTAAAGAAATAGTCGTATCTTCTTCTACAATAATAGTAGCTGTTCCTGTAGTTTCAAATAATACTTTATATTTTTCTTCTTGACCCTCTAACTCTTCTTTTAACTGCTTTCTTTCTGTAATATCATAAATCATAGAATATAATAACTTCTGCCCATTAATCATTATCGGCCCGCTATAGACCTCAACATCTTTTAATTGATCACCTGCCAAGCGATGTTCAAATTGAAAATAATTGCGGTCTTCTTCCTTAGCCGCCTTCATTTCTGCAAATACCTCTGCCTTAGTTAAAGTATTAATCTCTTGAATCGTCTTATTAAGCAATTCTTCTTTACTCCACCCATAAAAATTAACAGCAGTAGTATTTGCATCTGCAATTTTTCCTGTAGTAGGATTAATTAATAATAAAATTTGCCCACTATCTTTAAATAAACTTTCATAATAAGTAGATTGGGTTTCTTGCAAATCTATATTTCTATTTACTACAACAGAAAGAAATTGAGGAAAACAATTGTCTTTAACTACATAACATATAGATCTAGATTTTAATAATTCTAAAACTTCCGATTTCTCATTCGCTTTTATCATCAGTATAATTGTAAGATCTAAATTAATTTCATTTACAAGATCACTATTATTATGATTATAATTGAGCAAAATGAGATTATAATTATTTTTTTCAATCTCATCAATAGCAGTTTGAGAATTAGAAACTGCTGTTAAATTATATTCAGAGTCATTTAAACTATCCCTAATTTCTCTAAGCAAATGAGAGTCTGCCCCTACTACTAAAATATTTGCCATTTTAATCCACTCCAGATCAGCAATTAGCTGAATTTAGATTTGAGAAAAATATTAGTGATATTTTTTATCTCTATAATATTAATTATAATTGATTCAGACTCTTATATCAAAAGAAAATACAAGCTTCACGACCTTAAAATTTAAAAAATTGCTATTTAAGATATCCAATAAAAAACCAGCCCCAAATTGGGACTGGTTTAAGTATTTCGTATATTTGGGCCCTCCGGGTCTCATAAAAAACATGAGACCCTTCGTGTAGCCCTATTCACTCTACTTAGAGCTAAATATTACGCGCAATCTATATGCAGTGTTTTTTGCTAGGTTGCCTACTTGCCACTTATAGCAAGATCTTCCACTTTGAAAGTTGGGCTCGCAAAAGACCCAATCGCTGGATTAAATTCTAAATCATTGCCTAATTCTACAATGTTTTGCAAGAAATCGATTAAATTACCGGCAATAGTAATTTCACGAACTGCTCCTTTAATTTCTCCATCTTCAATCCATTGACCGGAAGCACCAACTGAGAATTCGCCTGAAATTGGATTAGCTCCTCCGGTTACTAGTCCTGATACTTTCTGCACATAGAATCCATTCTCTATATCAGCTATAATCTCTTCTTTATCCTTTTCTCCTGCATCTAAATAAAAGTTAGTAGATGAAACTCCTGGTATCCCGCGGTAACCACCTCGACTAGCATTACCTGTTGATTTTGTTTCATCTTTATTAGCAGTATAAGTATCATATAAATAACCTTTAAGTTTTCCATCTTTGATCACTTCAGTTTCTTGACAGGCTACTCCTTCACTATCAAATGGTGCAGTAGCTAATCCTTCTTCTAAAGTCCCATCATCAATAATATTCACATTTTCTGCTGCTACTTGCTCATTTAATTTACCAGCAAATAAAGACCGACCTTTCTGTACTGCTTCAGCAGTTAAAGATTGAGATAAGACGTACATAAACATGCTACCAATTTCAGGTGTAAATACAACAGGTGCACTTTGCGACTCTACTGCTGCTCCTCCTAATAATTTAATAGCATTTTGGGCTGCCTCTTGAGCTGTTTCTTCAGGAGTTAGCTCTTCTAAATCGCGACCGTAAGTAACAGCAAATCCAGTCTGGTCTTCTCCATCTTCTGATGCAATAACAGATAAATAAGCATAACAGCTATTACTCTGATAACTTTCTTCTAAACCATTAGAATTTGCAATAGTCACATTATAAATACTATCTCCATAATTAACATTAACGACAGATTTAATCTTATCATCATAATCTAAAGCTTCTTCTTCCATTTGATATGCAATATCTATCTTCTCTTCAATATTTCGCGATTCAAAATCTGGATTATAGATATTTAGTTCAGGATAATCATAACTCTCTTGAGGCAAAGTTCTATTTTCATCAGCAGTTGCTACTTCTGCATTAGCTACTGCTTCTTTGATTACTTCTTCTAAAGCTTCATCTCTAAAGTCCGATGTATAAGCAAACCCCATCTTCTGGTCTACAAATACTCTAACTCCTAATCCCTTAGCTGTAGCAGATTCTAAAGAATCAACTTCCTGTTGATAAACTTTAATACTATTCGACTCAGAATATTGATAGTATAATTCTACATCATCTGCCCCTAATTCTTCGGCTCTGCTTAACCATTTATTTAAATCTAAATCAGACATAATTATTCACCTTTCCTTTCCGTACCACCAACAGTAATTTCATCAATTAACAATGTCGGCTGTCCTACTCCAGCAGGTACACTTTGGCCCTGTTTACCACACATACCAGGGGCCAACTCTAAATCATTACCTACCATAGATACTTTCTTTAATACATCAATACCACGACCTACCAAAGTAGCACCTCTAACAGGCCTAGCAATTGAACCATTTTTAATCATATATCCTTCCGATACATTAAAGACAAATTCACCAGTTGTTGGTTCAACCTGCCCACCGCTTAGTTTCTTAGCATAAAAACCATCATCTACTGCTCCTACAATCTCATCTGGAGTAGATTGGCCTTTTTCAATAAAGGTATTGGTCATCCGAGGGATTGGCAGCGAGCGGTATGAATTACGACGCCCATTTCCAGTTGACTGACGTCCTTCTTTACGAGCTGACTTCTTATCATACATATAATCCTGTAAAACTCCATCTTTAATTAGCACAGTTCTTTGGGCTTGGTTTCCTTCACTATCAACTCCAAAAGAGCCCCAGCCATTTCTAACTGTAGCATCATCAACTGCTGTTACTAATTTAGATGCTACTTGCTCTCCAACTTTATCTGCAAAGACTGAAGCACCTTTTTGTACTGCATCTGCTTCTAATCCATGCCCGCAAGCTTCATGGAATAAAACTCCCCCAAAACCATTATTAATTACTACTGGCATTTTACCAGATGGAGCTGGATCAGCTTCTAACATTGTAACTGCTTGCCGTGCCGCTTCCTCACCAATCTTTTCTGGTGGATACTCATCAAATAGTTCAAATCCCATTTGACGGCCTGGATTTTCTGAACCAGTCTGCATTTGTGTTCCATCAGAAGCAATAGCATGTACTCTCATCCGAGTGTAAGTTCGTTCATCTTCTATCATTAACCCTTCTGAATTAGCAACCATAATTCGTTGGTTTTTATCAGAATAACTAACCATTACCTGTCTGATATTCTCATCATAATCTCGAGCTGCTCCATTAGCTGCTTCGACTAATTTGGCTTTACGTTTTTTATCTACAGTCGTCGGCTTAATATTAACTGGATGAATTAATTGCGGCTTTTGTTTCATCAAATTCGCAACTGTTACTCCACCCTCACCTTGACTAGCAGAACCTGCTACTCTAGCAGTCTCTAATAAAGAATCAATACTTAAATCATCAGTATAGGCATAAGAAACTTGATCTCCAGTTATCACTCGTACTCCTACCCCTAAATCATAACCTGTTTTTACCCTTTCCAATTTTGAATTTTCTAAAGAAATACTATTCCGCTTTGTATCTTCAAAAAAAATTTCAGCAAAATCTGCCCCACCTTCTAGAGCAGTTGCTAAAATTTTATTTATATTCTTTTCTGATAACATTTTTTCACCCCTTAATAAGTTCAGTAAAGAGTAACAAGTGATGAGTAATCAGATTAAAACAAAAACCATCTAATAGACCCTCGGTCTTTCTTGTTCTTCACTCTTCACTTTTTTATGTTTTTATCTTTTTACTTGTTACTCTTTACTGCTTTTACTGTTTTTCTCTCTTTACTCTTTACTTGTTACTAATTACTAATCACTAATTTTTTTCATCTCATTCCAGTTATCTCCTACTTTCACGTCTACCTCTAAATCAACATCCAAATCTGCAGCAGCTTCCATCTCTTCTCGTACTAATTCAGACACTGCTTCTACTTCATCTTCTGGTACTTCTAGTACTAATTCATCATGTACTTGTAATAATACATCAGCATTTAAATCACTATCTTCTAAAGCATCAGACACATCAATCATAGCTATCTTCATAATATCTGCTCCACTACCCTGAATTGGCGTATTAATCGCCATTCGTTTAGCAAATTGGCGGCGGTGATAATTACTACTCGTAATTTCAGGTAGATATCTACGTCTATTAAAGATAGTTTCAACATATCCCTTATCTTCAGCTTTATACTTCTGTTCTTCAATATATTCTTCTACTTTTGGATAACGTTCAAAGTATAAATCAATATATTCTTGGGCTTCCTTTTGAGAAATATCTAATCTATCTGCTAATCCCCAAGCACTAATCCCATAAGCTATACCAAAGTTAACTGCTTTAGCTTTTCTACGAGCATCTCCAGTTGATAAGCCAAACAATTCTTTTGCTGTCTTACTGTGGATATCAGCACCTTCATTATAAGCTTCTTTCAATCCCTCATCTTGAGAAATATGAGCTAAAATACGCAGTTCAACTTGAGAATAATCAGCAGCTACTAATTTCTTCCCTTCCTCTGCTACAAATATTTTTCTAATCCGTCGTCCTTCTTCAGTTCTGATTGGTATATTCTGCAGATTCGGTTCTGTACTACTCAAACGCCCCGTTGCTGTCACACGCTGATTATATGTAGTATGAATTCTACCCGTTTCTGGATTAATATAATCTTCTAATGGTGACACATAAGTGGAATTTAACTTTTGATAAGTTCTATATTCAGAAATCAAAGGAATTATCTCATGTTTTCCTTCTAATTTTTCTAAAACTTTTGCACTAGTAGAATAACCTGTTTTGGTCTTTTTAATTACTGGTAAACCTAATTTTTCAAATAAAATATTCCCTAACTGTTTAGGTGAATTCAAATTAAACTCTTCTCCTGCTAATTCGTAGGCTTTTTCCTCTATTTCTTTTATTTTTTCTTCAAGCTCTGCTCCCAATTCTTCTAATTTATTTGAACTAACTTTAATTCCGTTCAACTCTAATTGAGCTAACACTTTAATTAATGGTAATTCAATCTCATTATATAACTTTAACATTTCATCATTTTCTAATTTAGTTATTAGTTCTTCCCTCAATTTAAATATAGTATTAGTCTTTAAAACTAATTTTTCTCTTCCCTCTACTTCTGGTAAAGACAATTGTAATTGATTTTCCATCACTTTTGTGAAATCATTTTCATCATCGCTAGGATGCAATAAATAATCAGCTAATAATGGTTCAAAAATCAATTCACCAATTTCTACTTCCTGTTGTAATAAATATCTGAATTGGTCTTTAGGATCTAACATTAATAATTCTTTTTGCGCAAGTAATTCTTCTAACTCCCCTAATAATTCCTTTTCTTCTAAATCAATATAATAATTTTTTTCTCCTGTAGCTATAGCTAATCCCTCTAAGTTCTGGTCTAACTTATCTCCTGTTAAATCAAGATTTACCGCTACTTCATCACTTAACTTTATTCCCCTCAATTCTTCTACATCAGTAATCTCTTGGTAATCAATTTCTTCTAATTCACTATGTCCGCCAATTTCTGAAATCAAACTATTAAACTCCATTTTAGTAAACACATCTTTAGCTTGGTCAGTTTTCCAATTAGACAGATTTAATGTTTCAAAATCTACTTCTAAAGGAACATCAACCTTGATTGTAGCTAATTTTTTACTCATCCGCGCTCTATCAGCTTGTTTTTTTAAGGTTGCTTTTCGTTTTTTGCCTCCTACTTGATCTATATTATCCAATACTGTCTCTAAATCACCAAATTCTTTTAATAATTTAGTAGAAGTTTTCTTGCCAATTCCATCTACTCCAGGAATATTATCAGAACTATCCCCCATCAATCCTTTCTTATCTATTAACTGTAAAGGTTCTAATTCATATTCCTCTCTAAATTTATCTAAATCATAATCTACAATATCACTAATTCCTTTACGAGTATACATCACATCAATATTCTCACTAATTAATTGTAAATTATCACGATCACCAGTGACAATTGTTACTTGGTACCCTTCCTCTTCAGCTTCTTTAGCTAATGTTCCAATTAAATCATCCGCTTCAAAACCTTCTTTTTCAAACGTTGGCACATCTAAAGATTCCAAAACTTCTTTAACCATCGCAAATTGTGGCTTTAATGTATCAGGTGTTTCTTTTCTATTACCCTTATAATCATCATACTCCTCATGACGAAAAGTAGGGGCAGCTAAATCAAAAGCAACTCCTAACAAATCAACCTCATTATTATTAACTAAACTAATTAACATTCTAGTAAATCCATAAACAGCATTAGTTACTGTCCCATCTGATTTAGTTAAACTCTCTGGCAAAGCATAAAATGCTCTATAAGTTAAACTATTTCCATCTAATAAGTATAAATTTTCTTTTTCTTCCATGTTTATAAAAGCCTCCTTGTCAAAATCTATTCCCTTATTTTATTTCCTTAAAAAAGCTTAAATTCCTTTATCTAAAATATCTAATCTATCCTCATTAATTTAATTTAACCTAATTTTTATATTTGATTACATTTTAACTTGATTATTAAAGATTAAAAAAAACCGCTCTCTTTGGATTTAAAACAATTAATTGAATCAAAAGCAAAGAAGGCGGCTCAAATCTCAATTTTTAATTTTAAGTACATACTAATTCAAGATGAAATTATTTCTACTTCTCCCCCGACTACCTCTATTTTATTTATAATCTTTTCAAAATCTTCTTCTATTTTTGGGAATGCAAAATCAATATCTCTCAAATCAAAAGATATTTTCAAAGATTCAATAACTAATAAATCCTTAATTGTTTCATTGATTGATTTTATCATATCTTCATCAATAACTTTATTAATCTTCACTTTCAGATTTCCACTCTCATTAATTACTTTAAAAGGCTTTTTATTATTCCCCTCATCTAATTCTGATGCTATATCATCCAACTGTTCTTCTAAATTATTATTGTTTCTTTTATCTGTTTTTTCTAAATTTTCTAATTCTTCTTTTAATCTATTCTTTGCATCTTCTTTTTTCTTTTTTCGCCAACTTGCTTCTCGACTACATTTAAAACCACAAGGGTTTTCTATCTGTTCCGCAATTCGTTCAGAAATATCCTCTTCATCTAAAATATTATTTAAAGCTTCAACTAACTCTTTAATTTCAATAGGCTTTACTATATAATAATCAGCCCCCAAATTAAGTGCTTCTAAAATTTTAGACTTTTCACCTAAACAAGTTATTATTATTACTTTAGATTGAGGATATTCATTCTTTATTTTCTTTAATGCTTCAAGCCCATCCACTTGGGGCATTACTAAGTCCAAACTGATTATATCAGGTTGACATTCTTCGTATTTGTCTACCACCCCAGCCCCAGTTTCTAGTTCTCCAACTACTTTCTGACCAAGGCTTTCTAATATACTCTTTATATTTTTTCTCATCATCAGACTATCATCTATTACTAAAAAATCCGCCACTGATACCACCCCTGCAATATTTTTAGCTCTCAATTAAATTTATTCAGCGAAGTATAGTCTTAAAATTAATTTATTATTTACAAAATATAATCTTAATTGTTAAGTATTCCTTAAAAAAATTAAAATTCCTCTTTTTTCATCATAAAACTACAAATTGAACAAATTACTGATTCATTTTATGGATATTCCTGTGATAATATGTTAATATCTAAAAGAGTTGAGCTTAGTAAATTTAGAAAGGAGCAATATAAATGATTAAAAGATTAACTACTATATTCTTAATAATAAGCATAATTGCTATTTTTTCTCTACCGGTTTTTGCTTATCAACCGCCGGATGTAAGTAACCATCATTGGGCACTGCCTTATATCAGTCAATTATTAGACCAAGACATTATGTATATCTATCGTGACGGGAATTTTTATCCTAATACTCCTATTACTAGAGGAGAATTTGCTTATTCCTTAGCCAAATCACTAAACTTAACACCGAGTATTACTACTAATTTAATTGATATTACTAATCATCCTGCTGAGGGATATATCTCTGCGCTAGTAAAAGAAGAAATTATTACTGGGTATCCTGATGAAACTTTTCGTCCCCAGAAAAAAATTACTCGCGCCGAAATTATTACTATGTTGGCCCGGAGTTTGAATTTAGAAGATGAACAGAAAAAAATTGTATTAGATAATAACTTTTATAATGATGTCGCAGGTGACCACTGGGCCCAAGAATTAATTTCTTTAGCAACTCGGATAGAAATTATTAATGGCTATCCAGACGGTAGCTTTAAACCTAATAATTACGTTACTAGAGCAGAGAGTGCTAAATTATTAGTGAAATTAAGAGAATTTACTACTGTAGATGGAACAGTAGTTGAAACTTATCCACTATCAAAGAAAGTCAAAATTAAAATCAATAATCAAAATCAAGTCTTTAATCTTAGCCGCGACCCATTAATCGGTCGTAATAATCAATTAGTAGATTTAGATGACATGCTAGTTTCTGATAGTGCTTATTTATTATTAAATCAATATCAAGAAGTTGTTTATTTGAAATCATACGGCTTAATTACTAAAAAAGATGTTGCTAAAGAAGTTAGTGAGCAAACAAATGATTTTTTTGATCCTGAAGAATTAATCGAAATTGCTGATGGAAATTGGGATGCTGTTACTCCAGTTTTAAAAGAAAAAATCGCTGTTCAACTATTTGAAACTGGTCTTAATCCTCACGAAGTAAATGCTTTATTTGAGCAAGATTGGGATGAGATGAAAAATTTAAGTAAAGATAGATTAGTAGAAGCAGTATCTATTGCTACAAATATACCGCAAGAGATTATTACTGCTTCATTAAATAAAGATTGGGAAAAAGCTAAAGAATTAGCAAAAGAAAATGCTGTTACTACAGCCTTGAATGCAATTATGCGTAATAGTTCATTATTGTCTTAGTTTTCAATAGTAACAGGAAAACACCTGTTACTATTTTACATATTTTTCTTATAAAGCAATTAATCTGCAAAAATGTATTGTGGAATACATTAAATTTATGTGAAATAGGCTAAAATAATAATAAGTTAATCATAATATCTGTGAGGTGAACTATTATGTATAAACAAAAAATGTATCAAAAGGTGACAAAAATAAATCCTAATTTTGTCTTTAATATTAAAAATTCTCATTCATTAGATAGTTTATTAGAAAAATTAAGAGAAAAAAACCACTATACATATCAACATAGTCTCAATGTTTATATGTATAGCATATCCATAGGAGAAAAATTGAAATTAAAAACTACTGAATTAAAACAACTAGGTCAAGGTGCCTTATTACATGATATTGGCAAACTCAAAATGTCAGATAAAATTTTAAAAAAACCAGATTCACTCACGGAATTAGAATATCAAAAAATTAAAAAACATCCCATACAAGGTGTCAAGATCATAGGAAACAATAAAAATATCAGTAATTTAAAAACTGCTATTTTGGAACATCACGAAAATTTTGACGGTTCGGGGTATCCTTTTGGATTATCAGGAGAAAATATAGCACTAAATGCCAGGATTATTAGAATAGCAGATAGTTTTGATACTATGGTTAGTAACCGAGTCTATCAAAGCGCTTTACCAATTGAAAAAGCTATTACTGAATTAAAAGAAAATGCGGGCCAACAATTTGACCCTGAAATAGTAAAAAGCTTCGCAGAATTAATATTAGATTGAAATTTTCCCTTGCAAAAATATAATTTCTGTGTTATAGTAGTAAACGCTGACTGAGAAAAAAGTATATTAAATATTAAGCCGAAGTGGCGGAACTGGCAGACGCGTTGGATTCAAAATCCAATGGTCCTTGTGATCGTGTGGGTTCGATTCCCACCTTCGGCACCATTTATTAAAAAGCCCCGTTGCAACGGGGCTTTTTCGTTCTTTTGTTTAAAATATTTAAACATCAAATTTCTCTATCATATGCTGTAATTCTTGCGCCATACTAGTTAACTCTTGAGAAGAATTAGCTATCTCTTCTGACATACTATCAATATCTTGAGAAGCTATCATTACTTCATCACTCTTTTGAGCTAAATCTTGAGTAGCAGCAGCAGTCTGTTCGATCTGTTGAGCTGTCTCTTCAGTAGCATTTTTTATTTGGTTGAATACTCGACCACTTTCTTCTGCCACTTTTTGGCTTTGTTTAGCCTTTTCTTCTACTTCATGAATTGAATCTAAAGCAGTATCAGTATTTTCTTGCGTTTCATTGATTAATTCTGAAATTTCTTCTGTAGCTTGATTAGTCTTTTCTGCTAAATCCCTAATCTCATCTGCTACTACAGCAAACCCTTGACCCGCTTCTCCAGCCCGAGCAGCTTCTATCGCAGCATTTAAAGCTAATAAATTAGTCTGCTCTGCTATATTAGTGATCAATTCTACAATTTGACCAATCTCCTCTGATTTTTGATCCAAGTTATTAATTACTTCTACAGCTTCCTCTACAGAATGATTAATTTCTTTAATATTTGCCACAGTCTGTTCAATATTCTCGCTTCCGACCTCAGTTTGGGAGCTAGATTCTTGAGCATAACTAGTTACCTCTTGTGTTCCAGCAGAAATTTTCTCTATCCCTGCTGACATATTTTCCATTAATTGATTAGTAGTTTTAATAGTAGCATTTCCTTCTTCGGAAGAAGCAGATAATTCTTCACTATAGGCGGATAAATCTTCAACAGTATCTAATAACTTAGTTATAACCCCTTTCAAATTATCTTTCATTTTATTTAATGCTTGTCCTAAATCTCCTATCTCACTTTTATCTTCAATCTCTAACTCTTCTACAGTTAAATTGTTGTGAGCAATCTCTTCAGCAAAATTAGTAGCTTTAATTATTGGATTTGAAATTTTATTAGCTACATAAAGAGCAACTAAAATAACTATAGCCGTAATTACTAAAACAATGGTAATAATTTTTAAATACATAGCATCGATCTTAGCTGTTAGCTCTTCTTTAGGAATGACAGATATAAATTTCCAATCTGTTTGTGATGAAGTATACACATTCATAAAATATTTTTTACCATCCATAGTCGCAAAAAAATTATCATTCTTAATTTTCTCAATATTATTCAAACTATCAACATTTAATTTAGAAATATTCTTAAAATTAAGCTTTGGTTTAGTCGGATGGGCCAAAATCTTTCCCTCACCAGTAGTTAAAATTGCATAGCCTTCATTACCAACTTGTACATCTTTAACCATCTTAGTTAATTCTTCTAAATTTACATCTAAACCCTGCACCCCAATTATTTGTCCACTGTCATCTTTAATTGTAGTTACTGTACTAATAATGACTGCATCCTTCCAATAATAAGGAGTTGTTCGACTAATTTTATCTTTATTCTTCATTGCAATTTTAAAATAAGGTCTTACTTTTGGATTATAATTTTTGGTTACTGACCTAGCAGGCCATTGAATATAACCACCATCAGTAGTTGCCATATAAACATAAGCAATATCGTCATGTGTTTTAGCAAAATGATTATAAACCTTATAAATTTCTTCCTCAATACCTCCATTTTGTACTGGAGTTAGATTTAATTCTGACTTCGTTGTTTTATTCATATAAGTAGTAATTGTATCATCAGCCTGCTGGACAGTAGGATCCGTAGCTAAAAAATGACAGTTTTTCTTTACTTCCTCAAAATAAATATTAAATGCATTATCTACTTTCTTCATCTCTTTATTAGCAGATTCCACAAAGTCATTCTTGATTGTTTGCTGTAGTGCTTGGATTTCAAAGTAACTTATTATACCTATTGGTACTAATGCCAATAATAAAAATAATATAACTAATCGCGGCTTAATACTGTTAAGTGAAAATTTCTTTAACCAACTCATTTTTCCCCCTCCTAATTATTTAATACACTCTAATATTAATTACTATATATATAGCTTATTCTACATTTTTCGCCTTTTTTCCTGCATTAAACAATAAACAAAAGTATTAATTAAACATTAATTTTATCAAAAAAATAAGTTCAAAATATTATAAATCGAAGCAAAAAAAGTTATCCACCCTCTCCTACAATTAATTTATTTAAAAGGTCAAATTATTTTTATATAGAAAATATAAAAATAGACTTTTGTAAACATTAATAAGGGGGCCTAGATATGAATCAACAAAAATCTTTCTATCCTAATAGACCTAATGACCCAAAAGCAGTATATTTTACTCCAGAAAATTTTCCTGTCAGTGGAGATGGTACAGCAGATGATACAAAAGCTTTACAGCTGGCTATAAAAGAAGCTAAAGATAAGATGGGATATGGTATAGTCTTCATCCCTGAAGGCCGCTACCGCATAAGTGAGACTATTTATGTACCAAAGGCTGTTCGCCTTATAGGTTTTGGTGAACAAAGACCTTTGATCTTTCTTGAGAAAGATTCCCCAGAATTTCAAACAGCTAATCCTGAAGATAAAGGAAGAGCAAATTATATGTTCTGGTTTACCGATACTCTTCCCCAACCTGAAGAAGAGATTGAAGATGCCAATCCTGGAACTTTTTATAGTGCTATGTCTAATATAAACCTTAAGATAGAAGAGGGTAATCCAACTGCTGTTGCACTTCGTACCCACTATGCACAACATAGCTTTATCTCTCATGTAGATATTGATATTGGTGACGGAAAAGCTGGAATCTTTGATGTAGGTAATGAGATAGAAAATGTACGTTTTTTTGGCGGAGATTATGGAATCTACACTACTAAGACTTCCCCAGGTTGGCCCTTTATGATGATTGATACCTACTTTGAGGGACAGAAAAAAGCAGCTATTAAAACACAAGAAGCAGGATTAACCATTGTCCGGATGAATGTCAAAAACACTCCGCAAGTTATTGAAATAAATCCTAATTTTTATGAAAAGTTAATTATGAAGGACTGTCAATTTGAAAACATTAAAAAATCAGCAATTATTGTCAGTAATAAAGATAATGCTCTTACTCAAATTAATCTTCGTAATCTAGACTGTCAACAGGTACCAAAACTTATAAGTTATCGGCAAAGCGACAAGGTTATTAAAGGAAAAGGTACTTTTTATAAAGTTAAATCTCTGACTCATGGTAATCAAATGGATAATTTAGATGATCGTCCCAGAGTTAAAACAACTAAAAAGCTCGAAACTTTAAACTCCCTTCCTGCCCCTGCTAAAAGAGATATTCCTGATTTGCCTCCTATGAAAACCTGGGCCAACTTAAAAGAGCTAGGAGCAAAAGGAGATGGAAGTACTGATGATACTAAAATTATAAAAGAAGCTATTGAAAATCACTCTACAATCTATCTACCCCAAGGCCGCTATAGAGTATCTGAAACTATTGAGCTTAAACCTAATACTAATTTAATTGGATTAAATCCTATTTCAACCCAGATTCTTATTACAGATAATACAGAATCTTTTGGAGGTTTTGATAAACCCAAACCACTATTAAAAACACCTCAAGGAGGCGAAAATATAGTCTCTGGCATTGCTATTGATACTGGAGGAAGAAACCCACGTGCTGTTGGCTGTAAATGGATGGCTGGTAGTGATTCATATATGAATGATGTTAAGTTCATTGGTGGTCATGGAAATATAAAAGCAGATGGTAGCCATGCACCCATGTACAATGAAAGCCGCACCGGAGATATAAATCCTGACCGGCGATGGGATTCTCAGTATTGGAGCCTATGGATAACTGATGGTGGAGGAGGTATTTTCAAGGATATTTGGACAGCTAGCCCTTATGCATCAGCAGGAATTTATGTTTCAGATACTTCTACGAAAGGATGTATCTATGCAATGTCTGTAGAGCACCATGTTAGAAATGAAGTTAAATTTAAAAATGTTAGCAATTGGGAAGTGTTTGCTCTACAGCTGGAAGAAGAAGCTGCAGAAAGTTGGAATTGTCAACCCCTTGAAATTGATAATTGCAATAATATGCTATTTGCCAATCTCTACTTCTTCCGTACAATCTGGGTGGAAAATCCTTATCCCTATGCTATTAAAAATTGGGATTCCAAAAATATTGAATTCCTTAATATACATAACTATGCTCAAGTTAAATATACCATCAACAATACTCTATTAGATGTAAATACTAAAAAAGAAGTGAGACCATGGCAACTGGCTAGACTTTATATAACTGATAAAGAATCATCTAAGAATAAAAGTAATACTAAAATAGAAAAATTAGCAACTGGTTTTGAATTTATAGATGGTATCTGTAGTGATAGTAAAGGTAATATCTACTTTGTTGATTCACGCTGGAAGAAAATATATAAATGGTCTGTTGAAAGCGATTCTTTAAGCCTTGTCAGTGATATCCATTTCAAGCCTCTATCTTTAGCTTGTGACAAAGAAGATAACCTCTTAGTAGTAGTTGAATATTTTCCACCTGAAGGTGCAACTATTAACGGCGAACCTGAAGTATATCCTAAACCAGAAGATGCTCAAGGTACCTCCTTTGGTGAATGGTATAACACTGGTTCTACAACCAAAGTTTATTCCATAGATCCCCAACATCCTGAAGAAAGTATGGAGGTACTTAAAGTAGTTGATATGGATTCAGTAGAAGAAGTGCATAAAGCATTACATCCTGCTAATAGATGGAGAGATAGCAATGATTATCTTAACATCACAGTCAAAAAACCTGAGGAGTGCTATATTGCTCCAGATGGTGTAACTATTATTCCAATTTGCTATGATTTAATCAGAGCTAACTCTCTGCTTGAAGCTTATCCTGGTCAAAAATTTTATGGCGTTGATGAATATTATAAAAGAACAATCTTATTTGATGTAACATCTAAAGGTTATCTGTCCAATCCTAGACCTTTTGTAGAAAAAGGAGAGTATAATTTAGCCATTGATGATAACTCTAATGTCTATATTGCTGATGGAGATATCTATGTTTATAATGAAGATTCAGAGCTGCTAGATGAAATTATTATCCCTGAGCGACCAGCAACTATTACCTTTGGTGGGCAGGATGGAGAAACGCTCTATATTACTGCACGTTCTTCTTTATATCGCGTTAATAATTTATAATTAAACAAGCACCAGCTAAAACAGATAGTTTACATTCTCAATAATTGATGTTAAAATTTAAAAAAATACTTAAAAGAGGTGACTTGATTTTATGTCTGTCAAAGAAAAAGCAGAAGAATTAGCAGAAGCTATCAAAACTTCGGTTGAATATAAGAATTTAAAAGAAGCAAAAGCAAAATTAGATGAGGATGAAGAGGCAGCTGAACTGCTAAAAAAGCTACAAAGTAAACAACAAAGAGTTCAAATGATGCGCCAAAATGGTCAAGAATTAAATGAAGCGATGAAAGAAGATTTAAAGTCTTTACATTCTGAAATGGAAGATAACAAGATTGTCAGCACTTTCATGCAGTGCCAAGAAGATTTCAACAAAATCATGGAAGAAGTAAATAAGGAATTAAGCACAGCTATTCAAGGAGAAGAACAAAATAATTCTTAAAATAAAGCAGGACCCACCTTCTGGCTGGGTCCTACTTATAAAACTCAACTCTAACTTTTAACAACATCTTTCCCAAACGGCATCAAAGATAAACTAGCAAGTTTTAAACTCTGTTTGGCAAAGGGAATCCCAATTATTGTAATCCCAAATATTAAAGCAGATATTAAATTAGCTAGAGCTAATTCCCAGCCAAAGAGAAGAATCCAAATAATATTTGCGATTAAACCTAAAGGTGAATCATTTTTTTCTACTATTTCTTTCCCAAAAGGAGCAAACTGCATTCCCGCAATCTTAAAACACTGCTTGCCAATTGGAATTCCAATGATTGTGATTGAGCACAGCAGACCAAAAAACACCCACAGTATACCTTCAACTAAGCCACCAAAAATAAACCAAATTATATTACCTAACAATTTCATTTATTTCACCTCTTTTTTATCTATTCTTTAAAAGTTAATTCCTCCATGCACCATGAAACCCTGATTAGCAAATAACGATAATTCTAAGGAAAGATGCTTATATCCTATCCCAATACTGGGCAGCACAGCTGGAAAAGTGCCTAATTCATACCACACTGCCTTATAACGACCACCTTCATCATCATAACCAGTGATCACTCCATAAGTTAATTTGCCATAGAACTCAAACTCATTCACCTGTTTCCAAGGAAAATTTCTACCTTTATAAAGATACCACGAAGATTGAAAAGCTGAGTTTTTAAAATACGCCAAGCCATATAACTGAGTATTGTCAAGATGATATTCTAATCCTATTAATTCCTGCACATTATTAGTATCAGGATCTTTATCCCAGTGACTAGTCATCAAACTCGTTTGCAGAGAAAAATGAGCATTCTGACTATTCTTTAAATGCTCAGCTAGTGTAATTCTAGAAATCAATATTATCAAAATGAATAAAATAATTAAGGATGAGCTAATTTTTTTATTCATTATATCACCTGCTTAAAAATATTCTTATTAAAAATTATTCTACTTAGTATGATAAAATACCTTTAAGAATCCCTCGATAAAGAATATCAACATTTCTCTTGCTATTTCCAAATATCGAAATCAATCATTATAATGCAAATTTCTAAAACAAAAAAACAACTCTATCTAAACTTTATCATTTAGACAGAGTTGTTTGCAATAATTTATATAAATAAATTTTATATTCACTTATTTATCTCCCTATTTTTTAGGCAGATCTCTAGTAGCAACAATATTAACCCCCGTATCTAAAATGTTTTCAATTACTACATCACCTAATTCTACCGGTGCTTCTAATTCTACTTTAGCTATCTCTTCCATTGCTTCATCTAATAATCCTTTAGGCATTGGCTCATCAGTCTTCACTGGGACTAATGGTAACACCCCACCTTTGACTCTAGCAGTAGTCGGCAAAATACGTGTCGGATTACGATATTCATTCTTAACATACTCTATCCCGGCTTGACAACTATTACCGTCAATATCTACAATGTCATCATCCTCATTAACTTCTAGTTCTACATCACAGCCCATTGGACAACTTATACAAGTGATTTCTACTGTTTCACTCATTATTCTCCCTCCTTCACAATATCAACCTTTAGACTATCCATATCATCAGATATCATCTGCTCTGGAACAGGGAAAGTAATCATTTCTCCCGGTTCTACTCTCCGCTCATTCTTATCTAATAACTTCTTATCTCCACTATATAAATTAATTGTTACATGTTCCATTGGTTTTTTACATCTCATATATAAATCAACTAGTTTTCTATCTTCTACGTCATTAGTTATCTTTTGAGGGACAATATAACCTACATTTTCACCTGGATTCACTTCGATTTCTTGTTCTCGTTTATCAATGCCACCTTGCAGATAGTTAGCGGCTGTCTTACCAGCTACCAAACTTTCTTCTGTTACCCAGTCTACTAAGTCGTGTACATGCAGTACATTACCACAAGCAAAGATACCTTCAATATTTGTTTCTCGACCTTCATTCACAATTGGCCCTCCTGTGACATCATGCATCTTGACTCCGGCATCTTTTGATAGTTCATTCTCTGGAATTAAGCCTACTGATAATAATAATGTATCGCATTCAATCTTATATTCTGTACCTGGAATTGGCTGCATATTATCATCAACTTCTGCTACTGTCACTGCTTCTAAACGGTCTTTACCGTGAATTTCTGTTACTGTCTGCTGCATTCTTAGTGGAATATCAAAATCATCTAAGCACTGCACAATATTCCGTACTAGTCCACCAGAGAAAGGCATAATTTCTAAGACTGCTTCTACCTCTGCACCTTCTAAATGCATTCTTCGCGCCATAATTAAGCCAATATCACCAGAACCTAATATCACTACTTTTTCACCTGGAATCCACTGCTCCATATTCACATATCTCTGTGCAGTTCCTGCACTATAAACTCCCGCTGGTCTAGTTCCTGGAATATCAATGGCTTCTCTCGTTCTTTCTCGGCAACCCATTGCTAAAATTACTGCTTCAGCATCGATATAAAGCATTCCATCATCAGAATTAATAGCATAGACATCTTTTTCAGGCGTTACTTCTAACACCATAGTATCTAGTTTAATATCTACACCACGCTCTCTGACATTCTCCATAAATTGCTGTGCATATTCAGGACCTGTTAGCTCTTCACCAAAATAATGTAAACCAAAGCCATTATGAATACACTGCTGTAAAATACCGCCTAGCTCAAAATCTCTTTCTAAAATTAAGATATCTCTAACCCCTTGGTCATATGCTTCCTGTGCTGCTGCTAATCCTGCTGGTCCTCCACCAACTACTACTAATTCATATTCTTGTTTATTCATTATCTGACACCTCTTCCTCATTCAGTAAAGGCTCTTTTGTTCTTTCTCTTAAAAGCTTGGACTCTTTACTTTCTAGTACAACTTCATCTTCTGGAATCCCTAATTCTTCAGATAATATATTAACTACTTTTGGTTCACAGAATCCACCTTGGCATCGTCCGGAACCTGGTCTAACTCTTCTTTTAATATCATTAACTGTTCTTGCTCCTACTGGTTCTCTAATTGCCTCTAAAATTTCTCCTTTAGTTACTGATTCACAACGACAGATAATCTGACCATAATTTTTGTCCTCTTCTACCAATTTAGCCTGTTCTTCATGACTCATATGTCTAAACTTAGGAGGCCCTTCATAATTAGGATCAAAGTCTGGATCTTCTCTTAAACCGCCTATTTCTTCTTTTACAATACCTACTACCTTTTCTGCAATTGCTGGTGCAGATGCTAATCCAGGTGATTGAATTCCTGCTACATTAATAAAACCAGGCACTTCATCACTAGCTTCAATTAAAAAGTCACCAGTCTCTGTAATGGCTGGTCTTAAACCTGCAAACTCTTTAATCACATTTCGTTTACTTAACTCAGGTATTGTCTTCTGGGCTCCATTTAAAACTTCATCTAGTCCTTCTCTTGTTGTCGATTTATTTTCTACACTTTCAATCACTTCTGCATTAGGACCAATCAAAACATTTCCTTCATCAGTTGGTGTTACTACAATACCTTTAGATACTTTAGTTGGCACTGGGAAAACAGTTGTTTGTACATCAATATCTGCCTGCTTATCATATAAATAATATTCCCCACGGCGAGGAGTAATCTCAAATTTATCTATCCCGACCATATTAGCTATTTTATCAGCGTATAATCCTGCTGCATTAATTACTATATTAGCTTCAATATCTCCTTTAGCCGTCTTCACTAACTTAGTTTCACCTTTATCTTCAATATCCTCTACTCCTGCTTCTAAATAGACATCGGCTCCATTCATAGCGGCATTATTTGCTAAAGCTACGGTTAATTCAAACGGATTTACTATTCCTGCTGTCGGTGCATGTAATGCTGCTATAGCATCATCTGCTAAATGAGGTTCTAAATCATAAATGTCGTCACCTTTAACAATCTCTAAATCCGGCACTCCGTTTTCTTGTCCCTTTTCTAATAGTTCTTCTAACTTAGGCAACTTCTCTTCTTCTTTAGCTACTACCAAAGCTCCTAACCATTCAATTGGAACATCTAACTCATGTTGAATTCGTTCATGATATAGCTGATTCCCCCGCATATTTAGTCTACCTTTTAGTTTGTCAGGATCTGCATTAAATCCAGCATGAATAAGTGCTGTGTTAGCTTTAGTAGTTCCCGTACATAAGCTAGGTTCTTTTTCTACTAATGTAATATCTAAATCATACCGGCTTAATTCTCTTGCCGCGAAACATCCAGTTACTCCGCCACCAATGATTAAAATATCTGTTTTGTCTTTCAAAATTATTCCCTCCCTGAGAATAAATAGTATATTTAAAATAAGAAAACCACATTTAAATTCCCAGATAAACTATCTGCTATAAGGATAAAACGCAGTAATCCCTAGGAACTTAAATGTGGTTTCTTTATATTCTCTACCACAATTTCTTTATTAAATTTTTAATTTATCTAAACTAAAAACCCCTATTTGACTTTACAGATACAGTTATACCCAAAAACAAAAACTAGGTTTATTCTGTAAAAGGCAAATAGGGGCTTCTGTATTTTATACCCGTTTAACTTTTAATTTTTTATTATTATATTTTGAACTTCAATTTGTACTAATTAACTATAACAATAATTTCGTTATTTTTCAAGAGATTTTTCATAATATTCATTAATTTTAATCAAATATAATTAACATATCACCTATCATTCTTAAAATATCCATCTTTACTCCAACTTTTTCACCTTCTTTAAAGCTAGATAATTAGCCTCAATAGTAGCTTTTAATTCATCTTCTGTATGAGCATTAGAAATGAAATTAGCTTCAAATTGTGATGGAGGTAAATAAATCCCTTGCTTTAACATCTGATTAAAATAAGCGGCAAAGACATCAGTATTAGAAGTCTGAGCCGTCTGATAATCAACCACTTCAGTGTCGGTAAAGAAAATACTAAACATAGATCCTACTCGAGAGATTTGGGCTTTAATTCCTAAACTCTCAATATTATTTCTAAATCCTTCGGCTAAATATGCCCCTTTCTCTTCTAAAGAAGCATATACATCTGACTGCTTAAGTAATTTTAATGTCTCAGCTCCTGCCTTCATTGCTAATGGATTCCCAGATAAAGTCCCGGCTTGATAAACTGGTCCTTCAGGAGCTACATACTCCATAATCTCCTTTTTACCTCCATAAGCTCCCACAGGTAAACCTCCGCCAATGATTTTCCCTAAAGTTGTGATATCAGGTTCAACTTCATACAATTCTTGGGCGCCTCCATAAGATAATCTAAAACCTGTCATTACTTCATCAAAAATAAGCAAAATATCATTATCAGCAGTCATCTTTCTTAGATTTTCTAAATATTCGTCATGAGGTTCAATAACTCCCATATTACCAGTAACTGGTTCTAAAATAACTGCTGCAATCTCGTCTTGATACTTATTAAAGATTTTTTCTAATGCTTCTAAATCATTATAAGGAGCTACAATCGTTTCTGAAGCAATATCATTTGGTACTCCTGAACTACCAGAAATACCTAATGTTGTAACCCCTGAACCGGCTTCAACTAATAGACTATCTCCATGACCATGATAGCAACCTTCTAATTTAACAATTTTATCACGACCTGTATAACCCCTAGCTAATCTTAGAGCACTCATCGTCGCTTCAGTACCTGAGTTGACCATCCTAACTTTAGCAATTGAATCAACAGCATCAATTATCAATTCTGCTAGTTCTGTTTCTACTTGAGTAGGAGCACCGAAACTAGTTCCTTTTTTTACCTGACCTTGCAATGATTCTACTATTTGAGGATGATTATATCCTAAAATCATAGGTCCCCAAGAACCAACATAATCCAAATATTCATTATCCTCAATATCATAAACCTTAGACCCTTTCCCAGCTTCAATAAATATTGGCTCATTATCAACGGCTGAAAAAGCACGAGCTGGGCTATTTACTCCCCCAGGAATGACTTTTTTTGCTTCTGCAAATGCTTCTTCTGAATTAGACATCTTATTTTTCTACCTCCTGTTATATTATTCTAGTGCTCTCATAAATTAATTATAGTACTCTTGCAGTGCAGTAGTTAAACCTTCAACTGTATATTCATCTGCTATAATTTCAACTTCTAAACCAAAATCACGCACAGTATCAGCAGTAATAGGGCCAATGCAAGCTAATTTGACTCCACTCAATAACTGATGATAATCTGCCCCTAACATTTCTATAAAATTTCTAACTGTAGAAGAACTGGTAAAAGTAACTACATCAATCTTATCTTCAGCTAACCTAGAAACTAAATTTTTATTCCCCGCTCCTTGAATCGTCTTATAAGCTGTAATATTATCAACATCTGCTCCTAAGTCTTCTAAACCCTCTTCTAAAGTAGGACGAGCAATGTTGGCCCGCGGTAATAAAAACTTCTGCCCAGTTAAATCTTGATCAGAAAAATCAGCTAAGATGGCTTCACTGACATAATCTTCTGGGATATAATCTACTTTCAGACTATATGACTTCAGTTCAGCAGCTGTTTTAGAGCCAATCGCAGCTAAATTAGCACCGGCTAAAGCACGTACATCATGACCAAGGCTAAATAAACGTTCCATCATATATTTAACTCCATTGACACTAGTAAATATAATCCAATCATACTCATTTAGTTTTTTTAAACTCTCATCTAATGGTTTATAATCCTCGGGAGGAGTAATCTTAATCGCTGGTGCTTCAATAACTTTAGCTCCAGCTCTAGATAGTTGCTGACAAAATCCCGCTGCCTGTTTAGTTGGTCTAGTAACTACTATTTCTTTAGAAAATAAGGGCTTTTTTTCAAACCAATTTAATTTATCATGCATGTGCACTACTTCTCCAATTATAATCACTGCCGGCGGTTGGAAATCAGCTGCTTCTACTTTAGATACAATATTTTCTAATTTTCCTGTTAATGTTTCCTGTTCTGGTCTAGTCCCCCATCTAATTAAAGCTATTGGCGTTTGAGGATCACGACCAGCATTAATCAACCGTGGAACAATCTTAGGTAGATTTCCTACTCCCATTAAAATAACCAAAGAGCCAACCCCAGTAGCTAATTTATCCCAATCAATAAAATCTTTATCTTTACTCGGATCTTGATGCCCCGTCACAAAAGCTACGGAAGAATTAAAATCACGATGAGTTAACGGTATTCCTGCATAAGCAGGCACAGAAACAGGTGATGTAATACCTGGCACAAGTTCAAACTCAATTTCTGCTTCAGCTAATAAAGTAGCTTCTTCACCACCACGACCAAAAACAAAAGGATCTCCTCCTTTTAATCTAGTTACTATTTTCCCTGCTTGTGCTTTAGAGATTAATAACTCATTAATTTCTTTTTGAGTACGATAATGGTCATTCGCTTTCTTTCCGACATAAAAAGTTTCTGCATCTTCTGCAGCATATCTCAATAATTTTTTATTAGCTAATCTATCATATAATATTACATCTGCTTCTTTAATTGTCCGCAAACCTTTAACTGTAATTAACTCTTCATCTCCAGGTCCTGCTCCTACCAAATAAACTTTGCCACTCATGATTAATTTACCTCCTCAATTTCTGCTAAAATTTCTGCTGCTCCTTGTTCAATTAATTCTTGCGCTAAATCAACTCCTATCTTAGCAGCTTTATCTCTGCTACCAACCAAATTATCGCACAATAGCTTAGTTCCATTCTCATTAGCGACCATACCTGATAAGTTTAATCTTTCACCCTCAATCTGAGCATAGGCTCCAATAGGAGTTTTACAATCACCACCCAAATGTTCTAAAAAACTTCTTTCTGCTTGAACTGTATCAATAGTCTCTTGATCTTGGACTGAGAATAATAATTCTTTTATAGCCTCATCATCTGCTCTAGTTTCTAGAGCTAATGCTCCTTGCCCTGCAGCAGGAATAGAAATTTGGGGAGATAAATATTGACTAATTTTATCTTCCCAGCCCATTCTTTCCAACCCAGCTACTGCTAGTACAATTCCTGACAAATCTAGATTAGCTAATTTATCTAATCTAGTATCAATATTACCTCTAATAGGTTTTACGACTAAATCAGATCGATAGTTTAATAATTGTGCCTTACGTCTCAAACTACCCGTCCCTATTTTAGCCCCCGGTTCCAGCTCATCTATTGTCTTATCATCTTCAGTAATTAAAGCATCTAAAGGATTAGCTCGTTTAGGAAAAGCTGCAATTTCTAACTCATCATCTATTTGAGCTGGCATATCTTTAAGACTATGAATAGCTAAATCAATTTCTTTTTCTAGTAATGCTACTTCTATTTCTTTAATAAATAAGCTTTTTCCACCTATTTCTCTTAACTGTTTATCTAAAATTTTATCGCCTTGAGTAGTTATCTCTTTTAAGTTGAATTCATATTCAGGAAATTCATCTGCTAACTTATTAGCTATCAATTTAGATTGAGCAATAGCTAATTGACTGCTTCGCGTACCAATTATGACTTCTTTCATTGTTTTCGCTCCTTTATTTTATTAGATAGATTAAGCTCTTTTAAAATTGACTGAGGAAGAATCTTTTTAATTTCGGCTAGACCTTTTTCTTTCTGCTTCCCTAATAAATTAATTATCTTATCATCGGCTAATTTTCTAAATATAGTTCTTCTTTTTTGCTCATCTTCTATTTTATTGAGTACTACTGGTCTAATCTCTGACATCAAAACTAGAAAATCTTCATATTCATTACCGAATTCAGAAGCTAATTTCTGAACTATCTGCTTAGATAAAGCCGGAAGATTACCTCCTGTAGCTACTGTTAACAACAAATCTCCTCTTTTAACTAATCCCGGTAAAGTGAAAGTAGATAATTCAGGATTATCAACAATATTGGCTAAAATATTTCTTTCTAATGCTAATTGTCCAATTCTTTTATTAACTTCAGGCTTGTTTGTCGCTACAATAACTAAAAAACAATCCGTTAAATCTTTAATTACAAATTTACGCTGATAATAATCTATCTTATCTTTTTGGGCAGCTATGGAATCAGTTAAGCAGGGACTTACTAATTTAATTTCAGCAGCAGTAGTAAGCAATCTCTTTAATTTGCGACTAGCTACTTTACCTCCTCCTACTATTAGTACTTTCTTATTTTTTAAATCAAGGTTAATAGGATATTGTTCCATTCAATTAAGCCCCCTCTAGCTTTAATTTTAACACAAATTATTGAGGATTAAATTAATTTCTTTAGTTTATTAATCAAAACTAAATTTTCTTCTCTACTCTTAACTGCAAGTCGAATGAATTCCTCTCCTAGTCCTGAATAAGTATTGCAATTGCGAATCAAAATTCCCTCTTGACCCAATTCTTCTTCTAATCTAGAAGCAGTCCATTCACTAGCAGTTAAATCTACAAAAATATAATTAATCTCAGGATAATAAACCTTAAGTTGAGAATAATTATTTAACTGTTGATATAAAAAATCTTTTTCTTGAACAATAGCTTTTTTTGTCTGGTCTATGTATTTTTTGTCTTTCAGTGCTACTTCTCCTGCTAGTTGGGCAAAATAATTAACATTCCACGGATCATGACTAGCTGCTAATTTACTAATTAATTCTTGATTTGCTGCACCATATCCTAATCTTAACCCCGGAATAGCAAAAAATTTGGTTAAAGAACGCAGCACAAATAAATTATTATATTCTGTTACTAAATCAATAACTGTTACTTCTGAATCTAAAAAATCAACAAAGGCTTCATCTACTAATATATAAGTATCACAACGAGCAGCATACTTAATTATCTCCATTACCTCTTCTCTAGCTAAAAACTGTCCCGTCGGGTTATTAGGATTACATAAACAGAAAATATCAACTTCATCTAATCTAGGTAGTAATTTTTCTACATTTATCTTAAAATCATTTTGGCGCGTTAATTGAAATTCTTCAACATCAGCCCCCATACTCTCTAATGCTTTTCTATACTCTGAAAAAGTAGGTGCTAATACTAATGTTCTATTTGGGTTTAATACTTTAGCTACTAAATAAATTAATTCTACTGCTCCATTAGCAATCATTAAATTTTCTTCCTGCAGTTGCTCCTGCTGAGCTAATACAGATTTTAAAGCACTACAATCAGGGTCGGGATAATTTTTAATAGCACTCAAATTATTCTGTAATACTTCTAATACTGATTCAGGAGGTCCTAAAAAATTTATATTCGCACTAAAATCGATAATTTCATCCGGATTCAAATTATATTTTTCGGCTGCTGCTGTAATATTCCCGCCGTGATCTTGTTCCACACTATCATCTCCTTATCTCGTAACCGCCGTTAATCAATTTAGTATTTGTCACATAATCTATATCAGTTATTTGAGAGCTAATATTTTCTTTTATCTCACCAAGCTTGTCTTTAGAATTTAAAAGCACCCCGATTAATGTTCCGCTATGAGCTATATTAATTCCTAACACTTTTTTCTCGGCTTCCACTACTTGCAGTATCTTGGTTAGCTGCGGCTTATAAAGAATTGATTGGTTAGCTTGGCTGCTTAATGTGGCTCCTTGTCCAATTAATCTATTATTACCTTCTTTTATCCCCCGCACAATTAATTGATAAGCTTGTTTAGCTTGCTTTTCCTTCGCTAATTTCAATCTAGCTAAATCTGCTTGAGCATTAAATTGAGTAGTATTAATTGTCCCTCCACAGTCAAAAATAAGCAGCGGCAGTGGAGTTTTGACTGAACCTAACTTTGCTAACTGTTGTCCTTGTAAATGATTAAAAGCTGTTAATCCAGATAAAAAGCAGCCATCTGTTGCTTCTATGGACACCGCTATCTCCTGAACAATCTTAATATCTACCTCAACACCTAAAATTGTCATAGTAGCAATTATACTCGCCACAATATCAGCTGTACTACTAGCCATTCCTTTTCCGACTAACAGTTCCGACTGCAGGTCAACTTGTAGTCCTAAATTTTGCAGATCATAATTATAATAATCTAAAGTTTTCTCAATAGCTAATTTAGTCTTCTCAGCTTCCTCTTTAATCTTAATTCCAGCCTCGGAATCAATTCTAGTCATTGTCACAGTACTATACAAATCAATCGGACAACTAATCTGCAAATTAACTCCAGCAATTATACCCTGCATCAATTCTCCACATGTACCGGGGACTTTAACTGTTACTTTTTTTCTCATCTTTTTACTCCTTAATTTAAAACTACTATCATAATTAATAATGCTGCTACTTCTAATAATTCATTAATCGCACCGTATGCATCTCCAGTCAAAGCATCAATCTTATTAATAATTAGTTGGGCAACAACAATTGTAACTAGCCAACTAAGCAATAAGATTAATACTCCTTGTAGACCAAACAAAAACCAAGCAACTAATAATGTCCAACTAGTAGCTACTAACAAATGTCTTAACTTCAACTGCTGATAAGCTTGTCCTAATCCCTCTTTACGAGCATAGGGATAAAAATAAACTGCATAAACCATAGCCCAGCGACTAATAGTGGGCATATATAATAAAATATAATTTTTATATTGACTAGGACTTTCTACTAATAAACTAAATTTTAATAAAAACAAAATAACAACAGCAATTACACCAAACGCACCAACTCTGCTGTCACGCATAATTTCTAAAATTTTATCCTTCTTTCGTCCGCTAAAAACACCATCACAAGTGTCCATCAATCCATCTAGATGCAGCCCGCCTGTTAACAGAACCATCCCAGTTAATAATAAAGCATTCGTGACTAAAGGAGGTAGATAAATATCTCCCACATAGTTGATTAAAACTAACACAGTTCCCAGTAAAGTTCCAATCAAAGGATAATAAGCCATTGAAGCAGCAATTTTATCTTCCTCATAATCTAATTCTTTCCCAACTGGAATCCGGGTAATAAACTGTACTGCCAATAATAACTGATTCATCAGTATTCTATCCCCCGTCTACTTTTAATCCCCTGTTCTTGATAAGGATGTTTGACTGCCTTCATCTCTGTTACCAAATCAGCCGCGACTAAAATTTCTTCCGGCAGACCCCGGCCCGTCAAAATTAATTCTGTCTGTTCTCCTTTCAAGTTAAATAAATCTAATACCTGTTCAACTGTTAACAAATCATAACGCAGAGCATTATTAATTTCATCTAAAATCACAATCTCTGCTGTATCAGACTCTAATATTTCTTTTGTATATTGATAAGCCCAATCGACAAATTGCTGCGCTTCTTCCTGATTATCATCACTTACAAAACAATCTCCACAGCCTTTGCAATTCATCAAGCCTTGTTTGATTGCTGCTGCATAAGGACAGCCTTTACCAAACTGTTTGATATTAAAGTTAGGCAGTCTTTCTACTGTAGATAATTCTCCAGTATAATTACTTCCTTTTAAATACTGAATCATTTCTACTTGATAACCGTGACCTACTGCCCGCAGTCCTAAACCTAAAGAAGCAGTAGTCTTACCTTTGCCTTTACCTGTATAAATCTGCACTAAGCCTTGTTTCAATTTAGAATTCATCTAACCCCCCCTTTTTGATATTTACTACATTCTGTTAAAAATCTATCTACAAAACGCGGTTGATTAGCAAAATGTAAATGTAGATAACTAGCTAATAAATTATCCCTCATAATTCCTTCAGATCTGCCAGCTGCTCCTTTACCCCCCCATAGTTGATAACTATAATTAATATCTGAATCTACATTGCTCAATTTAGAATAATGAAATTCATGTCCCAAAACTTTATCTCCTGTTTTAAATAAAATATTATCTTTAACTACCTTTGCTTCTACATAACCCATAGCTTGTAAGCTATCTGTCATCTCCACTTGCCCCGAAATTAATCCTACCATGGGGAAACTATTCCCTTGACTATCTATTACTTGTTCACTCAGATACATTAAACCACCACATTCTGCATAAGTAGGTAGCCCTGCTGTAACCTGCTCATAGATATCTTCTTGCAAACTCTGATTAGCCGCCAGTTGGCTTATAAAGCTCTCAGGGAAGCCCCCGCCAATATACAGCCCATCAACCTCAGGCAATTGATTATCTGTTAGAGGACTAAAATACTTTAATGAAACACCTTTATTGGCTAACAACTCAAGATTAGCTTGATAATAAAAATTAAAAGCTTGATCATATGCAACGCCTAAAGTCAAATCATAATCTTGCTCTTCTTTAAATATAGTTCTTTCTTCAACCTCTACTGCAGACTGAGGTTGAGATAGAGCCAGCAATTGTTCTAAATTGATATTTTCTTCAATCAAAGCTACTAATTGGGCAATAAAATCATCTAATTCTTTACTTTCAGTAGTAGGCACTAAACCTAAATGTCGTTCTGGTAGTTCCAAATCACTTTGATACGGCACATATCCTAATACCTCAACTCCAACCTCAGCTAAAGAATTCTTGACTAATTGATAATGCCCTTCACTGCCGACATTATTAAGAATAACTCCAGCTAAATTTAAATCTGGATCAAAATTCTTATAACCATAAGCTACAGCAGCAGCGCTGCGAGCCATCTTCTTCACATCCATCACTAAAACCACTGGTGCATCTAAAATTTTAGCTATATGAGCTGTACTTCCTTGTCCTTGTTTAGCATTTTTGCCATCAAACAAGCCCATAACTCCTTCAATAACTGCAATGTCACTACCTGGAGCAGAATACTGAAATATTTCTTTACATCCTTCTGCGCCTAAAAAGCAACTATCAAGATTCCAGGCTTGATTAGATGTTACTAACGTATGAAAACCAGGGTCAATATAATCTGGGCCAACCTTATAAGGCTGTACATCATAGCCTTGCTTCGTCAACGCCGCCATTAATCCAATACTCAAAGTAGTCTTCCCTACTCCACTCTGTGTTCCAGCAATTACCACACGTGAGTTCATCATATCACCTGTAACTTTCTATTTATTTTGTTCTTGTTTTTTAATTTATAACTGAGCTATTAGTAGCTTTACACAATAAAAACCACTAATAAACAGAGCAACATTCCAATACATTAACTCAAGTACTTCTTTTATTTGTTCTGGATTAAAGTCTACTTCTGCCTGCCCCAAATAAGCACGAAAACTCTTTTCTCCATGATAATAATTAACTCCTCCAAGCCTAAGTCCTAAAACTCCCGCTACAGCAGCTTCAGGAAAACCTGCATTCGGACTAGGATGTTTAGCAGCATCTCTACTCATCATTTTAAAACCATTCTTCCAGTTATGACCAGTAAACCAGGCTGCAATCGCAAATAAAAATCCCGTAATCCGAGCTGGAATCCAATTAGCTAGATCATCAATTTTAGCGGCAGCCCAACCAAAATGTTGATACTCTTCATTCTTGTAACCAAGCATCGAATCAAGAGTATTAACTGCTTTATAAGCCATTGCTGCCGGGGCACCACCAAGAGCAGCATAAAAAAGCGGCGCAATAATACCATCACTAGTATTCTCAGCTATCGTTTCTATAGTTCCTCTAATTATATTTTCCACACTTAATCCCTCAGTATCACGACCTACAATGCCATCTAGTTTTTTTCTTGCCGCTTCTAAGTCGCCCACTACTAAAGGTTGATAAATGGAATTCCCTGCCCGGGCCAAGCCCTTAACGGCCAGAGTAGTCGCTAATATCCAAAGCTCAGCAATCATTCCTAGATAATAATTGAAATAATAAGCTCCCTCCAGCAATTTATCAACCACTACAAAAGTACTGCTAATAATAATTACAGATAATATAAGACCAGCTATTCTTTCAAACTTACTACCGCATATTCTCCGCAGCAAGTTTTCTAAAAGATTAATTCCGCGCCCAATAATCACCACTGGATGGGGATAAAAATTAGGACCACCAATTATTAAATCAAGTATGATTGCTGTTAATAGTAAATAGTTATCCATTTTGTTTATTCACCTTCTTCCTCACCTGCTTCGAATAAAATATCTATATAAAGCTTCTCTTTTTGGTGAAACTTTATAGCTAGAAGTAAATAGCTAGGAGCTAGTAGTTAAAAACATAAAATCAAAAGCAAGAGGCACAATCAAAAAATAAGTAACCTCACTTTAAGACAATCCCTGACCCCACTATTAAAGTAAAACTACCATTAGATGGCTGAGCAAATTTTCCGTAGTGGCATTAAATTTAGGATGTTAATGAGTCTTAATGAAGCAAACTTAAAATAAATTTTGTATTGTTTAATCTCCAATTTTGATTAGTCCCTCATAACAATCACGTCCTGTGATATTAGGGACATTAAAACATCGTGTTCGTCAAAGCTAAATTTATTTTAAGTTTGCGAATTTTAGACGAATCATCCTAAATTTCTGAACGAAGAAATGCTTGCTCAGCCATCTCGAAGTTACACTTTATATAGATATTATTTGATACAACAACTCCATATCCAAATTATCACGCACTAAATCAGCTAATTTCTGATAAGCCTGCTCTCGCTCTTTCTCGACTACAAACTCATCTTCAACTAAAGGAGCCAAGCCTTTGCTTACTCTTAATTGATTAATAAACTCTCGCCTTAAAGAATCATTATCAAAAATCCCATGTAAATATGTCCCCCAAATCGTTCCTGCTTTATTAGATGCTCCATCAGCCACACTCACCGATTCATCAGAACGTTGGGTAATAGTAAACAGTTCTTCAACTTCTACCCCATGCCTAGTATGACCCATATGAATTTCATAGCCGCTAATCGAATCTTGCTTAACAGCAAATATCTGTTCTGCTTTAATTTCAGCCTGCACTTGGGCTGTAATCTTCTCTGCTGCTAAAGTAGTTTCTATATCTAATAAGCCTAAGCCTTCAATCTGACCTTGCTCAGTTTCTACACTATAAGGGTCATAAATCATCCTTCCTAACATCTGATAACCACCGCAGATACCCACTACTGGCACCTCTGCTTGGGCCAACTCAATAATCTGCTGGGCTACACCTGTTTGATATAAACATTCCAAATCCTCAATTGTATTCTTAGTCCCCGGCAGAATAATCAAATCTGGCTCCTCTAAATCTTCTTGCGGCGCAACATATCTAACTCTCGTTTCAGGTACTTGTGCTAAAGCAGCAAAGTCAGTAAAGTTGGAGATATGAGGCAGATTAATCACAGCAATATCAAGCTCATACTCTGCACTCCCCTGCTCAGAACTAGCTATCGCATCTTCTTCGGGGATTTTAAAATCATCAAAGTAAGGTATCACTCCTAAAATAGGAATCCCCGTTTCTTCTTCAATATAGTCTAAGCCTGGTTCCAGGCGACTTTTTTGGCCCCGGAATTTATTAATAATGATTCCTTCTATCCTCTCTCTTTCTTCTGCCGTCAACAACTCTAAAGTGCCAACAATGCTAGCAAAGACTCCGCCGCGGTCAATATCTGCTACTAAAATAACCGGAGCTTGAGCCAATTTAGCTATTTTCATATTCACTAAATCATACTCTCTTAAATTAACTTCAGCTGGACTCCCCGCTCCTTCAATCACCACTACTTCAAATTCTTGTTTTAATCTAGCTAATGATTCTTGGACTGCTGTTAAAGCAACTTGCTGTTCATTAAAGTACTCTTTAGCCGTCATATTCTGCTGCACCTGCCCGTGAATAATCACCTGCGCCGTAGTATCTTCTTTGGGTTTTAGCAAGATTGGATTCATATCCACAGTTGCTTCCACTTTAGCTGCTTCTGCCTGCACAGCTTGAGCACGACCAATCTCTCCTCCGCCTTTAGTAACATACGAATTCAAAGCCATATTTTGTGATTTGAAAGGGGCTACTCGATACCCATCATGCACCAAAATCCGACTCAAAGCTGAAGTTATAACGCTTTTACCTACATGAGAAGCCGTCCCCTGCACCATTATTGTCTGTGCCACTTAATCACCACCCTTATAATGCAATTTATAATTATTCTATTTCTCCATTATTCTATAAAGAAGTTCTAAATCCAAATTCTCCCTCACCATTTCCGCCAACGCATCATAACTTGCTTCTAACTCTTTTCTCTGTTCTATACTATCCCCAGCTAATTTAGCTAAACCTTTCTGCTGACGCAAATAATTAATCCACTCTCTTCTAAATTGATCATTATCAAAAATGCCGTGTAGATAAGTACCCCAGACCAAATTTGCTTGGTTTACTGCCCCATCTGGCATTGTAACCTTTTCTCCCGAGCGTTCAGTGATCGTTAACAGCGGTTCAACTCCTGCTCCTCGCTGCGTTTGGCCCATATGAATCTCATAACCACTGATCTTTTGAGCGGAACAAAACTCGTACCCATCATTTACCGCAGCCTGCACTTGATGCGTTGCTTTTTCTTCCCTAAAAGTCGTTTCTAAATCTAACAATCCTAATCCAGTCAGTGCTTTATCGTCTCCTTCAGTTAAATTAGGGTCTAATAATTTTTGCCCTAAGATCTGATAACCACCGCAAATCCCTACTACAATTATTTCATCCTCTGCTGCCTTAATTATTTTAGCAGCTAATCCTGTGTCTTTAAGATATTTCAAATCAGCCGTAGTATTTTTAGTCCCCGGAATAATCACTGCCTCATAATCACTCAAGTCAGCTTCAGCACTTACATAATCAACTTCTACTTTAGGTTCTAAAGCTAAAGCATCAAAATCAGTAAAGTTAGATAAGTGCGGTAAATTAATCACAGCAATCTTAATTTCCGCCTTGGTTGAACTAAGATTAGCTAAAGAGACCGAATCTTCATCAGGAATCTTAATATCATGACAGTAAGGAAGGACTCCTACAACTGGCTTGCCCGTCTTTTCTTCTAAAAATTCAATCCCCGGCTCTAATAGTTCAAAATCACCGCGAAATTTATTAAGTACAATGCCCTGCACTAAGTCCCGGTCCGCAGGCTCTAATAATTTCAAAGTTCCTACTACTGCCGCTAATGCTCCGCCGCGGTTCACATCAGCTACTAATAAGACAGGAGTTTGCTTTAATTTAGCCACCTTCATATTAGCTAAGTCCTGCTCTTTCATATTTATTTCAGCCGGACTGCCTGCTCCTTCTAAAACTAGTGCCTCAAATTGTTGGGATAGAGCAGTCAAAGAATCGTCTATCACTTCTAAGGCCCAATTAATATAGTCTTGATTTTTTCTGTCTACACCAAAATCTCCCCTGGGAGAACCCCGCACTATAACCTGCGCTTGGCCCTCACCTTTGGGCTTAACTAATAGCGGCTGCATATCAGCGGTAGCATCTATCCCTGCCGCATCAGCTTGCACAGCTTGCGCCCGCCCAATTTCTGCTCCATTGTTAGTTACATAGGAATTTAAAGCCATATTCCAAGATTTAAAAGGAGCAACTTGATAACCATCCTGGGTCAAGATCCGGCATAAAGCAATAGTTAAGATACTTTTCCCTACATTAGAAGCTGTCCCCTGAATCATAATCGACTTAGTCATCCGTTTTTCCTCCTGCCGTTTCAAATTGGGCTCGGGTAGCCTGCCCTAATTCTTTGATTTCAACAGGCAAACCTGCATAAGTAATATATACTTCATCAGCCTTCGCTGCTAAAAACTGATTAGCTCGACCGACAACATCTCGATAAATTCTCCCTGCCTGATAAGACGGTACTAAACCCTGCCCTACTTCATTAGAAACTACTACTAAAGTCAAATCTTTCTCCTCAACTTGAGCTATTATTTTTTCTAATTCAGTCATGATTTCTTCTTCGCGCTGTTGGGCAGCAAATTCATATTCATCCTCATCCAATTCTTCATCTGCTAGTAACAGATTAGAAACTAAGACAGTTACACAATCTAATAATACAACTGTTTCCTGTTCTATTTTCCCCAAAACACTACTGACAGCCTGCGGTTCTTCAATGGTAGTCCACTCTTCTGGTCGCGAAGATTGATGCTGCTTAATCCGGTCTGCCATCTCTTCATCTCTAGCCTCAGCAGTAGCAATATAAGTAACATCTACTCCTCCATATTTTTCAACAATCTGTTCTGCAAAACTACTTTTCCCGCTTCTAGCGCCTCCTAAAACTAAAATTAATTGACTCATACTTACCGCCTCACTTAAGAATCCCTAGAATTAATCTTCCACTGTAATTCCTGCTTCCGAAAAAGTTGCCATCCCATTAATAATATTTGCTGCTGCCTCTACCAAATTCATACTTAAGACTGCTCCTGTTCCTTCTCCTAGCCGCATTTCTAAATCTAACAGCGGTTCCAAGTCAAGTGCTTCATAAATCTTAATATGCCCCGGTTCAACTGATTGATGAGAAGGTAGCAAATAATTACTAACTTGAGGTTCTATTTTATGAGCAATTAACGCTGCTGCTCCTGAAATCAAGCCATCAATAATTACTGGTACTCGATGAGCAGCAGCACCTAACATCACTCCCGCCATACCTCCAATTTCTAAGCCACCTACTTTGGCTAAGATATCTAAGCCATCATTTACTTGTGGCTGGTTTACTTCTAAAGCTTGAGCAATTACTTTCTTTTTCTTTTCCAGACCTGCTTCATCAATTCCTGTTCCATAACCAACTATTTGCTCTAAAGATAGGTCAGTACTAGTTGCTAAAATAGCACTACTAGATGTAGTATTGCCAATCCCCATTTCACCAGTACCAATCAAATTAGCACCTTGCTTAATTAAGTCTTCAACAACTTCAATTCCTACTTCAAGACTACTAATTGCTTCTTCTCTTGTCATAGCAGGGCCAACTGCCAAATTATCTGTTCCATATTTAACCTTTCGGTTCAATAAATTTTCTCCCTCTATCTCTTGAGCAACTCCTATATCTACAATCGCTACTTCTGCCCCTGCTTGCTCAGCTAGCACATTAACAGCAGCCCCACCATTTAAAAAATTATACACCATTTGAGTTGTTACCTGCTGAGGAAAAGCACTAACTCCTTCCTCAACTACGCCGTGATCACCGGCCATGACAACATGATATTTATTATCAACTTGGGGCAACAATTCTCCGCTAATACCAGCTAGTTGAACTGCTATTTCTTCCAATTTACCTAAACTGCCCGGCGGTTTAGTCAAACTATCTAATCTTTTCTGCGCTTGCCTCATTTGGGCACGATTTAACTCTGTAATGTTATTAACTGTACTCTCTAATAAATTCAATTTAGTGTTCACCTCTTTTTACTTCTTGCAGTAACTCTTGATAATTTTTAACTAAATTATTATAATCCAATTCTGGTCTTGTAATCAACAGTACCGGAATATCTAATTCCAAAGCCGCCTCTAATTTAGTATCTACTCCACCAGTTTTACCACTTGCCTTAGTTACTAATAGATCAATCTCATAATCTTCTAATAACACTTGATTTAGCTGCTTACTAAATGGACCCTGCATAGCAATTAGATTTTGCGGACTAAAACCTAACTCTTGGACTCGCTTAATAAACTTCCAGTTAGGCAACACTCGCGCTAACAATCTCTGCTGCCAATCTTCTATCTCAGCTGTGAAATAATCTAAATTTTTGCTGCCAATCGTCAATAATATTTTTTCAAACTCTTTAGCTTTGCGAGCCGCCTCTTGATAGCTGTTAACCTTAATTAACAACTCATGTTCTCTACTCTCTATACTGCCCCGCTCAAAACGAATATACTTTATATTTGATTTAGCACTAACTTCTAAAGCAGTCTTTGAGATTGTCACAGCAAAAGGATGAGTAACATCAATAATAGTGTCTACTTCATAATCTCTTAGCAACTGTTTCATCTTTGCATCATCCAATTTCTCTTGCTTAACTATAATATCTAAATCAGACAATAAATTTGCTCCATATTCAGTTGTTACTGAAGCAATAATTGAAGAACCATTCTGTTTTAATTTAGCAATTACTTCGCGACTATCCTTAGTCCCTGCTAATACTAAAATCATACTTGATACCCTCGCGGCGTAATCATCAAATCTTGAGCTGAATAAGTATCAGAATTCCCAATAATCACAGTCGTCAACATATTTATCTCAAACTCTAACATCTGCTCTAAAGTAGTGATTTCTATTTCTTCAGCACCACGCTTAGCACTACGGACAATACCTACTGGAGTCTCAGCAGAGCGCTGCTGTAAAAAAATCTGTCTAGCCTCTTCAATCTGTTTAACTCGCTGTTTACTCTTAGGATTATAAAGAGCAGTAATAAAATCACCCTCGGCTGCTTTAATTAGCCTTTTTTTAATTACTGCCCACGGTGTTAACAAATCACTTAAGCTAATTACCGTATAATCATGCATCAAAGGTGCGCCTAACGAAGCTGCTGCTGCATTTGCTGCTGTAATACCTGGGATTATTTCGACAGAAATATCACTTGCTTCTTTTTCAACCAATTCTAACACCAAACCAGCCATCCCATAAACACCAGAGTCACCACTGCTAACCAAAGCTACCTCTAATCCCTGCTGGGCTAACTTAATTGCTTTTTTACAGCGTTTGACTTCTGTTCCCATACCAGTACTAATTGTCTCCTGTTCGGGCGCTAAAATTTCTGTTACTAAATCAACATAAGTACTATAACCTACTACAGTATCTACTTCTTGCAATAATCTATAGGCTTTCAAACTCATCTGTTCAATATCTCCAGGGCCAATACCAACTACATATAATTGTCCTTCACTACTGCTACTGTCACTCCGTTTTTGCTTGTCTTGTCTAATAATAATTCACCCTCCTCAGCACTTAGCAGAGCTGTCGGCTCACAAACCCCTCCAACTCCTATCTGTTCTTTAACAAATTCTGAAGTTGTATAGTCAAAATCAACTTCTTCAATCTCTTCACGAGCAATAATCTCAAGCTCTACTCCCAATTTCTTTGCTGTTTCTCTAAGTCCTGCTTCATCCTGCTTCAAATCTATAGTTGCCAAATTTTTAATACTTGCTTTAGCTAAATTTAATTTCTGCAAAGCTAAATTAATAGCTGTTTCAACTTGCTTGACACTTACCCCTTTACGACAGCCAATACCTAAAACTATATTCTGCGGCACAAGTTGTATATAAGGCACAGAAATTTCGCTTCTCTGATTAGAAATAATGACTGGAAATCCTTCTCTAGATCCTAACTCATCTAGTGAAAACAAATCAACATTTTCAGCTACATCTAAATCTAATTCTAAATCACTAAAAATATTAACCCGCTGTTCATTAACCAAGGCTGCATTAGCTAACTTCAAATTATCAAAAGGAATGATTTCACAGTTGAGTTGCTGCGCTAACAGGTCAAAAGCTAATTTATCCTGACAATCTGTAGCAGTTGTAATCACTGGATTAGCTTTAATTTGCTCAGCAATTTTAGCTGTTAATTGATTAGCACCACCTAAATGTCCTGATAAAGTACTAATTACATTTGCTCCAGTTTCATCAATAGTCACAACTGCTGGATCCTCTCTCTTATCTTCTATATAAGGGGCTAACACCCTGACCACAATTCCTAAAGACATAATAAAAATAAGACCATCATATTGAAAAAATAATTCTGCCACCAACTCTTGTAAGGAAGAATCAAATTCATTAACCTCAGCACTAGAATTTAATTTATCTGCTATATATAAATCAACATTACTTAACTTCTCTTCTAATTTTAATGCTAACTCTTCACCCGATGAGGTTAAAGCAATCACAGCTAAATTCATTATTCTTCAGCCTGCCGAAATTGATGGCTAAAGTTCTTATCATACAATTTGGAATGTTGATAATCACTATCTAAGAAATCCCCCACTAAGATCATTGCTGTCTTAGTGATCTCTGCTGTTTTTACTTGCTCTACTATATTAGATAACTGTCCTTGCACCACACGTTCATCACTCCAAGATGCCTTTTGTACCACAGCAATAGGCGTTTTTATAGGATATTCTTCTTTTAATTCTTCCACTACATCACTAATCATATGTACACTCAAGAAAATAGCCAGAGAAGTATTATGCTTAGCTAATTTATGCAGCCTTTCTTTTTCAGGCACTGGAGTTCGTCCCTCTAATCTAGTTACAATCACTGTTTGAGAAACATCTGGTAATGTGAATTCTCGCTCTACTGCTGCTGCAGCTGCTAAAAAAGAACTAACCCCCGGAATAATCTGATAAGCAATGCCTACTTCTTTTAAGTAATCTATCTGTTCTTGTAAAGCGCCGTAAATACTAGGATCTCCAGTATGCACTCTAGCTACTGTTTGATCTTTTTCACTCGCTTCTTCCATTTTCCCCAGTACTTCTTCTAACGTCATGCCTGCACTATTATAAACTTCTGCCTGAGGAGCATAATCTAAAATCTCTGGATTAACCAAAGAACCCGCGTAAATAACAATCTCTGCTTTTTCCAACACTTTCTTAGCTTTAATTGTTAACAACTCTGGGTCCCCAGGTCCTGCTCCAATAAAATATACTTTCATTAATTTCACTCCCTCTAAGCTTTATTTCTTTTTAACAATAATTTGTGATAAATAATCTATTTTGTCTGCCTCTAAAGCGTCTAAATCAGTAGTCACAAACTCTTCTTCTTGGCCACACCGACTAATAAAAGTGCTCTGGTCTTTTAAATCTAATTTCTCTAATAATTTAACAACTTGACCATAATTTCTACTTACTTTCAGTAAAATAATATTTTCAAAATTTAATAATCCGCTTTCCATCTCATCTAAATTATCACTGACTGGAATAACTGCAACCTTTTCATCACCTTGGGCCAAAGGTAAGTTCAGTTGGCTACTACAGGCATTAATTGAACTAACACCTGGGATTGTTTCAATCTGCTGAGGATATTTAACTGCTATTCGTTCCATAATATAACTATAAGTACTATAAAATAAAGGATCACCAATAGTAATCAAAGCTACATCTCTACCTTGCTCTAATAAATTAATAATTTCCTCAGCAGCCTGCTTCCACGCAGTCTCTAATTTTTTTTGCTGACTAGTCATCGGAAAATGGATTGCTTTTATTTTATCTTGACAATCAACTATCTCTGTTATAATTTCCCAAGCTAAACTAGATTTATTAGGCTTAGACTGGGGAGTACAGACGACATCAACTTCTTCTAAAATCCGCTTACTCTTCAAAGTTAATAATTCCGGGTCACCTGGACCAACTCCCAGGCCATATAATTTACCTTGCTTCATCTTGACACCTCTTTTCTCCGCAAATAATATAAATCGGATTCAATCCATCTAACATTTGATAATTTCCTACTTCTTTAGTTCTAGTCACTGCTAAATTACAAATTTCTACTTCATAATCTAATCTTGCTAACTCTGTGCGCGCAAGATCTAAGGTGTCTAAAGTAATTGCATTAATTACCACTCTACCACCCATAGCTAATTTCTTATCAACGACAGCTAAAATCTCTTTGAGCTGACCACCACTGCCCCCAATCATCACTCGCTCAACTGGAGGTAATTCTTTTAGAACTGCCGGAGCAGTACCTGAAATTACTTCGACATTATCTATGCTAAACTTATCTATATTTTGCTGAATTAAATCGACACCCTCCGCATCACGCTCTATCGCATAAACTGTACCTGTTACAGCTTTTAGAGCAGTTTCCACTGTTACAGAGCCTGTCCCTGCTCCAATATCGTAAACAGTACTATCTTTATTTAATCTCAACTTAGCAATAGTAACTGCTCTAACCTCTTCTTTAGTCATCGGAATCTGGCCTCTAATAAATTTATCATCAGGAATCCCCGGTGTTCGATACTGCCACTCACTCATCATAAATCACCATCACCGAGAGACCGCCAAATTGCTTGCTACTTATTTTTTCAAGACTTCCTTGCACAACTCTTTCAGAGGGATAAGATAAATTTTCAGCTACCATCCCTTGCTTATCCAGCCCTTGCTCTAATAAATAATCAGCAATTTCCTGCGGAGGTAGTTGATTATCAGTAAAGAAGGCTACTTTGGATTCCGCTTGCACTAAGTTCAATAACTGTTCTTTATTACCACTACCATGCAGACTAGTAATTTTAGCATCTTGCCAGACCATCTTAGCTTTGGCAAATCCTAACTGCATCGCACTAATCCCTGGAATCACCTCTAATTCTTCTTCAGTAAAATATCTCTTAAGATACTTTAATATACTATATAGTCCTGGATCGCCTGATACTAAAACTACTATCTGCTGACTTTGATAATTATTTTTAATATAGTCTTTAACAGCTGTTAAATCAGAAGTAATCTTCATTGTTTCTTTATCCAATTCAGAAAACAGTTCTAAAGCTCTTCCCCCGCCAATTAAAATATCAGACTCTTCTACAATCCGTTTAGTAATTGGTAATAAATAATCCTGTGTCCCAGGGCCAATTCCGGCAATCTGAATTTTATTCATCACAATAGCTCCTTCCTATAATCCCTGCTTCCATTGCAAATAAACAACTTTCAACTACAAGCTCTCCCTCAACATAATCTTCGACCCTCGTAGTTACCCGCTGCGCTAAAAGATCAAAAACTTCCTCTAAACCTGCTGCTTTAATTATTGCTACTGTCTCTTCAGCCGTATTCGCAGCTAAAATCTGTTTAATTAACTCTTGACTGCCTCCTAATGAAGCGGTATACGCTGCTATTGTCTCTAACCTGGCATCAGCAATCTTACTGTGGGTAGCAAAAATACCTGCTGCTACTTTAACTAACTTCCCTAAATGACCAATAATAGTTATTTTCTCTACTCCTTGTTCAGCACAATGGTTTAACATAAAGCCGACAAAATTACTCATTCTCACAATTTTTTCTGTTCTAAACCCCATTTTCTTGGCTCGGCGGATTCCATAATTACCAAAGACCAATACTAGTTCCTGTATCCCACTAGCTACTGCTTGGTCAATCTTTAAAGCTAAAGAATCTTTATAAGCTTGTTCAGACATCGGTTCAACAATGCCAGTGGTTCCTAAAATAGAAATACCACCTAAAATACCTAATTTAGAATTCAAGGTTTTCTCAGCTACCTCTACTCCCTTTGGTACTACAATAGTTACCTGCACGCCTACTTCTAGAGGCACAACTTGCTGTACTTCTTCTCTTATCATTTTCCGCGGAACAGGATTAATAGCAGCTTGCCCTACATCAACAGCTAATCCAGGCTTAGTCACCTGACCAACTCCTTCTCCCCCTCGGATTTCAATCCCTGACTCAATTTCTTTTACTTTAGCTATTATTTCTAGCCCATCTGTGACATCAGAGTCATCTCCACCATCTTTTATCACAGATGCTTGAGCATAATTAGCTGTTAATTTAGGGTTTACTACTTCTAAATTTAACTCAATTTCGGCTGGAGTATCTATTGTTATCTTCTCTACACGCTGTTGAGTGACTAACATCTTAGCTGCTGCTTTCGCGGCCGCTGCTGATGAACTGCCAGTTGTATAACCACGCCTTAATTTTTTGCCGTTTTTCACCACATAGGAATTAAAAGCCATATCCTTAACTCCCTTAACTATAGATTACAGATAAAGTAAAGCATTCATTATAGATGCTGCTACTGCACTACCACCTTTTCTTCCCCGCAAAGTAATATAAGGCACATCAACCTTCTCTAATTCTAATTTCGATTCTTTAGCCCCTACAAAACCGACTGGAGTTCCAATAATCAAACCAGGATTAGCCTGCCCAGCATTAACTAACTTAATCAATTCAAACAAAGCAGTCGGAGCATTCCCAATTACAAAAATTTTATTTTCTTGCTCCTGCACTGCTTTTCTCATACACATCATTGATCTTGTAATCCCTGCTTCTTTAGCCTCTTCTGCAATCTGTTCGTCACTAATAAAACAATTAATCGCCCCACCTAATTCATTTACTTTCCTACTATTAATTCCCGCCTTTAACATATTAACATCTGTTATAATATTACTTCCCTGTTCTAAAGACTTAAGACCAGATTCAATTGCTGTCTCAGAAACAATCACTGACTCAGCAATTTCAGGGTCTGCAGTCGCATGAACAACTCTCTTAATCACTTTTTCTTCTGCCGGTGAACAATCAAGTTCACCAAGTTCGTCTGCAATAATTGCCATACTTTTTCTTTCAATTTCCTGCGGGTCTTGTATGATTTCCATCTGAACTCCCCCTTCTATTTACTACTCTGCCTCTTAATTACCCTAACTTTTGAATCCTATCTACTACAATCTCAGCAATCTTTTCATCAGCCCCAATATTTTGACCAAAATTAAACTGCACCTCTGGATATTCTGCTTCCAACTCTTCAATTAATTCAGGAATATCTTCTTGAATATGAATTCCAGGGAATAAGAATAACGGTACTATATTTATCTGCTCTACTCCCTGCTCCACTAACTCAGTTACACTCTGTTCTAAAGTCGGCTCTGCTAACTCCATCGCTGCTCCTTTTACTAACTCATAATCAACCTTTTCTTTTACCATCTCTACGATTTGATCAAACACTTCAGCTGCTTCTTTGGCTCTACTGCCATGTCCTAAAATAATAACTCCTGTTTTCATAATCTTCACTCCTTAATTTTTAATTAATTTTAATAACTCTTGCTTAGTTTTAGGATACTGATTAGGTTTCACTACTCCTTGCTCTTGAAGTTGTTGATACAACTCTAAGACCAAAGGTTGCACTAAACTTACTTTTTCTAACAAAGATTTATTTTGAAAAACATCACTTGGTATACCTGACGCAATTTTAGTGCCCTGATTCATAATATAAACATAATCAGCCCACTTATAAGCTAAATCAACATCATGAGTAGCCATAACTATTGTTATACCATTTGCAGTCAACTCTTCTAAAAAAGAAATTATTTCTTCTGCCCCCTGGGGATCCAACCAAGCAGTTGGTTCATCAAAAATAATAACTTTTGGTTTCATTGCTAAAACAGCAGCAATAGCAACCCGTTTTTTCTGACCATAACTCAATAAATGAGTTGGTTTTTCTTCCAATTCACTGATCCCTGTTACTTTCATTGCTTCTATAACTCTCTGCTTTACTTTCGCTTTAGATAAACCCAAATTTAAGGGGCCAAAAGATAATTCCTGATAAACACTAGCTGAAAATAATTGTTCATCGGGGTCTTGAAAAATAAGTCCTACTTTTTTTCTTAAATTAGTTAATGTCTGTTTATCATAACTAATCCTTTGCCCTTCAAAAAATACTGATCCTTGCTCTGGCTCTAAAATCCCATTAAAATGTAAAAAAAGAGTTGACTTTCCCGCTCCATTAGGCCCTAAAATGACTACTTTTTCTCCTTGGGGAATTGTTAGCGATAAATCATCTAACCCCTTTGTACCATCGGGATAGTTAAAGCTAATATCTTTTGTTGCTAAGATTGCTTCTGTCAATTAAACCACCTCTACTAAAATTGAAAAAATAACCAGCACTATTTCAGTAACAGCAATTATACTTAAATTCCGTTTAGATAAATGATGATCTCTTTCCAATACTTCAATTTTCCCTTTATAACCACGCGCTTTTAAAGCTAATGATAATTTTTTAGCTCGATAATAAGCCTTAACCAATAAATTAGAGCCTAGATACGCTAAGGAGGTGAAAGTATTCTTAATTGAAGAATAACCTCCTCGCGATAACTGGGCAACCTTAATTTGATGAGCAGTATCTAATAAAATAAATAATAAACGATAGACCAAATTCATAAATTCAATAAACACAGCAGGTATCTTTAACTTTCTCAGCATAGAATTTATTTCTATCATTGGAGTAGTTAAAGCTAAAAAATACAGACAACAAACTGAAGCCGTAGTTCTAAATAATAATTCAACAGCAGTTATCAAATTAGCGCTGCTAATTCCTAGCGTTAAACCCCAATAACTCATCTGCACAATAAAGTCATGCTTACTAGTAGTCACAGAAATAATAATCGGAATTAACCCCATGATTATAAATGACAAAGGCACTAATAATAATTTTAAAAACACCAATTTAGGAATTTTAGCTTTTAAAACTAGTAATCCTGACATCACAAAAATAACTACAACCGAAACAATTATGGAATTACTAATTAAAGCAATTAATAATGTTGTTAACGAAAATATCATTTTTTCTACTGGATGAACAGAGCTCAATTGATTAGAATAAGCATACTGGTCAACAATTAACAATCTTTGTTTCGCTCCACTTTTTTACCTACAGCACGTTTATAACCAATATAATACCCTAACACTCCTGCTCCTAGTGCAGCCTGTAAAGCAAACAGCAGACTCTCAATTTCTCCACTCGGTGGTTTCCAAAGACTACTAAACCACGGCTTATAATTTGAATTCATTTCTTGGATAACTCCTTCTGCTGCACCATCAGCTCCTGCAAAATCAGCATTAGATTTAATAATTAAAGGCAGAATTGTAATTATTAAAATGGCTATTATAATCAGCATATTTTTTTTGCTTAAAGTCATATTTTTACCTCCCAATAATTGATAATTCTCGCAATTCATCTTTACTATAAGCACGCAGAAAATTAAATACTAGTACTGTTAATAATCCTTCTGTAATAGCTAATGGGATTTGGGTGATTGAAAAAACACTCATAAATTCAAGTAATGAATTTAAAAATCCACTTTGCCCTGGAAAAGCTAAAGATAACTGGGCTGCAGTTACTGTATAAGTGATTAAATTCCCTATAGCAGCACCTGAAAATACAGCTGCCCAAATAGGTAAACCTAACTTTTTAGCTAAGCTATAAATTCCATAAGCCACAAAAGCTCCTACGATAGCCATAGAAAAAACATTTGCTCCAAGAGTAGTTAATCCTCCATGTGCCAATAAGAGAGCTTGAAAAATAAGTACAATAGTACCCAGTACCACCATTGGCCCTGGTCCAAATAAAATAGCCCCTAAACCAATTCCTGTTGGATGTGAACAACTGCCAGTTATAGAAGGCAGTTTGAGAGAAGATAAAACAAAGACAAAAGCACCAGCTACTGCCAATAACATTTTTATTTCTATTCCCTTATCATTTACTAACTCACGAATACGCCTAATTCCTAAAATCAAAAACGGCAGTGCTATTATCCACCACACTCCAGCCCACTCAATTGGTAAAAATCCTTCAGCAATATGCATAGCATAAGCTCTAGATGAATAAAAGACTACTCCTATTAACAACAATAATCCTTGTAAGATATTTTTCCTTTTCATTATTTCCAACCTCCTATTGTATTAATTTAGCTACTTTTTTGGCCCAATAAGTAATAATAATCTCAGCCCCAGCTCGTTTGATACTCAGCAATGACTCTAAAGCAGTTTCTTCTTCATCAAGCCATCCTTCCTTAGCAGCTGCTTTAATCATTGCATATTCACCACTGACATTATAAGCAGCTAGCGGAGCATTGAATTGATCACTAGCTCGCCTAATAATATCTAAATAAGGTAACGCTGGTTTAACCATTACAATATCTGCTCCTTCTTTTAAATCCAAACTAATTTCTCTCATAGCTTCTTCACTATTAGCTGGATCCATTTGATAAGAACTGCGGTCACCTTCTTCTGGAGCAGAATGAGCTGCATCACGAAACGGGCCATAAAAACTAGACGCATATTTAGCAGAATAAGCCATAATAGCTTTATCTTGATAGCCACTCTGATCTAACTTAGTCCTAATTGCTTGAATCCTGCCATCCATCATATCAGAAGGCGCTACCATATCTGCTCCAGCTTCAATATGTGATAAAGCAATTTTAGCTAAATTATCTAAAGTAGCATCATTTTGAACATAACCATCTTCAATAATCCCACAATGACCATGACTTGTATATTGGCATAAGCAAACATCTGTAATTACTAATAATTCAGGAAACTCATCCTTAATCTTCCGACAAGCCTGCTGCACAATCCCATCTTTGGCCCACGCTCTAGAGCCTATTTCATCTTTGGACTTTGGAATTCCAAACAAAAGAACTCCTTCTATCCCTAAATCTACTAACTCAGCCACTTCTTCTAGCAGCAAATCTAAAGAAAAATGATAATTATCCGGCATCGAAGGGATCTCCTCTTTAACCTCTACTCCTGGCACTACAAATAAAGGATAAATTAAATCAGAAGTGCTTAATTCAGTTTCTCTAACTAAACTTCTAATAGATTTGTTTTTTCTCAATCTTCTCGGACGATGAGCCATTTTCATAATATCACTTCCTCACTTTGAATTTATAAGTAATTAGCTTTTCCTGCCAACTATAATTCAAGCAAATAATTCTTTTACCACTTCTAATTTTTGATTATTTTGTTTACAATTAGCTAGTTCTTTAATTCCTACTGTCGGATTATGCAAAACTTTATTGACTAATCGATTGGCTAAATCTGCTATCACTTCTTCAGAATCTTTATTCGAATCTGAAAGCTGAGCTAAAGCTCGATTTAGTTCTTGTTCTTTAATCTTTTCAGCTCGTGACCTCATCTTTTTTATAACAGGCACACACTGTTGATTATTTAACCATTCCTTGAATTCTATTACTTCCTCATTGATGATTTTTTGGACTTTATCTATTTCTTTTTCTCTTTCAGTTAAATTCTCTTCTATCACTTCCTTTAAATCATCTATATCATAAAGATGAACTCCTGGAATTTCATTAACTTCTGATTCCATATCTCTAGGCACCGCAATATCAATTAAAAATAGCGGGCCTCTCCTGCTTTCCATAGCCTCTTTGATCATATCATAGTGAAGTACACAATGGGGAGCTGCCGTCGAACCTATAATTATATCTACCTTTTTAATCCAGTTATCTACTTCATCCCAAGTAATAGCTTTTCCATCAAACTCTGCAGCTAATTCTTGACCATGCTGATAAGTACGATTAGCAACCATAACTCCTTTAACTCCATAATCAACTAAACTTTTTAATGTTAATTCACTCATTTCACCTGCTCCTAAGATCAAAACTGTTTCTCCTGATAATTTACCAAAAATTTTACGAGCCAACTCTACAGCTACATAACTAATTGAAGCAGCATTTTGATTGATTTTAGTTTCACTTCGTGCTCTTTTCCCTACTTTAAAAGCTTCTGGAAATAATTTATTCAAATACTTCTTAGTAGCCTTTTCTTGTTTAGCTTCTTTAAACGCATTCTTTAATTGCCCCAAAATTTGAGTTTCACCAATCACTAACGAATCTAAACCACTTGCCACTTGATATAAATGTTCCACAGCTTCAAAGCCATAATAAGAATATATATATTCCTCTAAAAAATTAGTATTAAATCCTGAAAGCTGACCCAATTTTTCCAAAGCAAAATCTTGAGCATAACTTCTATCTTTAGCTACTAGATATAACTCAGTTCGATTACAAGTTGAAACTACCACTCCTTCGTCTAACTTATCAATAGATTTTATGGTTCTTAGCAAAGTTTCCCTCTCGGCAGTTGTTAGGGACATCTTTTCTCTAATTTCTAATGGAGTTTCTTTATGATTTACACCAATAACAGTTAATTCCATCCATTTCACCTCAACTTTCTTTTCTAATATATTATGAATTGCTTACTACTATATACTAACTAAATCTATTCTTGATTTTTTTCGAGTCTTCCAATCACATTAAGTGGTTGATTAACTATTTTCTTTAATCTATTTAAATTTCTTTCTTCAAGTGTTAGTAAAATCACAGTCGCTGGCCCCGCTGATTGTTCTAAGTTTAAATTTGTATCTAACAAATGCAAATTTAATTGATTACTATCTGCTATCAAATTAGCTTCATACAACATGCCTTTTGAGCCTACAGGAATAATTTCATTAATATAATCAACTTCTAATAATTTCAATATCAAATCTAAATCAACAATTTCATCCTGAGATTCTAAGACTTCTTTCCCAACTTTAGGAATACCAATAGATACAACAAGATCATTAGGTTTTGATGAAAATAACTTTATTCTATTTCTATCTACTCTGCCAATTACAGTAATTCCTACTCCTGTTTGTACAGTAGCTATATTCTCTTCACTACTACCATTTAATAAATTACTCATATCTAACTTTTTTAGTTCTTCCTTAATGCCAGTAATAATTTCTTCTCCCGTCGGGTTGAGCTCTACACTCAACGTATTAATTACTGTAATTGGATTAGCTCCACTAGCTAAAACTTCTAATAAAGCAACTCTTGTTGTCAACTTGCCAACTAGTTTATTAGTTACCTTTATTTCATCTTGACTTTTCTGACCAATCCCCCCTAAAGAATCACAGGCAATTACTAAAAATTGATCTGTGTTTAAGCTTATAATAGATATATCTCTATTAGTATCCAATTGAATTACCCCTTAATATTCTATTAATTATAACTGCTAATAAAATATTAGCAGTAGAAGATAGTAATAAGCCGGGTATTAATCCAATAGTAAATCCTATCCCTAGTAAAGGTGCTAGTAGTCCAGGTAATAAAATCCCATTACATAAAATAGTAATAATTATTGCAATATAATTTTTTTTCTGTTTCAAATAACCTAAAACACCACCACAACTTACCATTAAAACAGCAATCACTAAATGCAAGGCTCCTAAAGGGAAACCACTTAAAAAGGAAGATAACAGATGACCGATGAACAAAATAACACCACCAGGTTTGATCCCTAATAATAATACTCCTAAATAACCAGATAAAGAATCTAAAGCAATACTACCTACTGGACTAGGGAATTTAATATACGAACCTACACCTGCCAGAGCAATTAATAAACTAATTTTAACTAAGCTATTAATTTTATTTCTATTACTCAATTGTTCTCTCATTAATTACAACTCCCTTATAAAAAACATCTTTAACATAAAATTTCCCCAACCTTGGTAATCAAGATTGGGGAAATTAGATACAGCATACCCATTTCCTACTAATCCTGCTACCGAGGATGTATGATAACGTTTAGGCAGGTCTCCTGACTTCTAGCTTCACATTAGATTTACCTTCCTTAGTTAAAAACTAAGTGGCATTTCAAATCTAATTAACTAGTTACAGTGGCGGGCCCGTTCAGGATTTAAACCTGATTCCCTATTCTCCTTTAGTCGTAACTAAAGGCACCTAAACATTAGTTAGTTAGTTATTTATTTATTTTTATACTGAGTTTCTAGTTAATTATAATACATTTTAACCCGCTTATGCAACCTGCTTATTTCTTAAAATACAAAAACCCCCTATTTAACTTCAGCAGATATAATTAGCCCATACCTGATAAAGTTACATAGGAGGTTTCTTTTTTCTCTACCTATAGTAACAATAATATTATATAATTGTTATATTTTTATCAACTTTTTGTTTAGTATAACACGATTACTAATAGTTTTCAAGCTTTAATTTATAAAAACTCGGTTCTTCTACTGCTCCGATTACTTCATCACCATCAAAGACTGGAATTCCTCCACCAAATGTTACTAAATCATCACTAGATACTTCAATGCCATATAATTCATTACCTGGCTATGCTAATTTCACTACTTATTTTTTCGTATTTCTCATCACAAATAAAATATAAACCTTTTGCTAAGATAAACCAATACTCACTTGTAAAACATTATCCATTCTTTCTAGTGCAATTAACTTCCCTGCATTGTCAACAACTGTGATCACCATTCGTACCTCATTCTTTTCTGCCTCTTCTTTTGCTAACTCAATCATTCTTTCTGCACCACAAAGCTTAAATTATCTGCCTCTATCTTTTTTGTAATATCCATCAGCCTCACAATTTCTTGAAAATTAGATTTTTCATCTGCTACAATAGTCACTTTATTTTTTTTCTTATTTGATAATTTTTTTGCTAACTGCGACTCTAAATTAGACCACGAAACCTGCTTTGCATTAGCACCAACATAAATTTGTCCTTGCTCGTCTAAAATAATATCCAACTTGTTTTGATGTTGTTTTTCCTCTGCCGTAGTAGTTGGCAGTTGAATATTCTTTTCAACTTGTTGGCTATTCAAAGTCGAAGTTACTATAAAAAAGATCAATAATAAGAACACTACATCTATTAATGGAGTTAAATTCAAGTCTAATTCCGGTTCTTTAACTTCATACCCCATCATTGTCACCTGCCTCATCAAGATGATTAATTAATTCTACTTCTCTTTTTTCTGCATGAGAGACCATCTTATGCAGGCGATTCATGAAATAATAATAGGCTCCTAAAGTCGGAATTGAAATAGTTAACCCCATAGCTGTTGTTAATAAAGCTTCAGAGATCCCACCTGCTAACTGCTGGGGCTGCCCATTTAAAGACAATACATGAAAAGTTTTAATTATTCCTACAACAGTGCCCAACAGACCTAAAGACGGAGCTATTTTGCCTAAAAAGTTGAGGATTCCTAAATGCTGTTCTAATTTAGGGAACTCTTCTAATTTAACTTCTTCCATCTGCTTTTTTATCTGTTCAGGTTCTTTGCCTCTATACAAAATTCCCTGCTTTATAATTTTAGCAATCGGCTGGTCGTTAGTTTCGCACAACGCAACTGCCTCTTGAATCTTTCCCGCTGCAATCTTATTTTTTATATCTTGCATTACCTGATCAGATAAATAACCTGAAGCCTTAATAAATTGATAAGCCCGTTCAATAATAATTGTTAATGCAATTACTGATGTTGCTAATAAAGGATAGATGACAACGCCACCCTTAGTTAATAAATAATTCATCTTATCACCTCTACAAACTATATTTAATCGGAACTAAAATCCAACTACCTACTTCTTTTTCTTTTCTCTGCGCCGCTTTAAATTCCCAGTTCTTCACTGCCTTTTTAGCCGCTGCATCTAACTTTTGATACCCAGATGACTCTTTAACTTCAGTTTTAGTAACTTCTCCTTGGTCATTAACTAAAATTTTCAATACTACCCGTCCTTCAATTTCTCTCCGCCGCATCTTTTCAGGATAGACCGGAGGTTGGTTATTAATTACCGCAGGCGGCTGCACTCCCGCCGGCTTCCCCTCCGTTAAATCTACCTGCTCATTCTTCTCATTTTCTTGCTCATTTTCTTGCTCATTTTCTTGCTCATTTTCTTGCTTATCCTCTTGCTTATCCTCTTGCTTATCCTCTTGCTTATCCTTTTGCTCATCCTTTTGCTCATCCTTTTGCTCATCCTTTTGCTCATCCTTTTGTTTATCCTTTTGTTTATCCTTTTGTTTATCCTTTTGTTTATCCTCTTGTTTATCCTTTTGTTTATCTTCTTGTTTATCTTCTTGTTTATCTTCTTGTTTATCTTCTTGTTTATCTTCTTGTTTATCTTCTTGCTTATCCTCTTGCTTATCCTCTTGCTTATCCTCTTGCTTATCCTTTGCAGCAGCTAAATTATTAGTTTGTTTCTCCTGAACATTAAAACTAACTTTTTGGGGAGTAGAATTTTTAGTAGCCATTAAATTACCACTCTGAAACATCCATTCTCCTATATTGAGCACACACAAATGAACAAGCAATGCTATTATTAACGATATTTTTAAAGGCTTAGAAGGCTGTTGGATTATTGATCACTCCCCATTTTTTATAGTTGTAGCTGAATTAATTTCTTAGTTCATAGAAGAAATATCCTTGATTAAAATTCAGTGATTACTGTCATCATATAATTTCTTTCTGCCATTGGATAACCTGCGCGCACTTCATACTCTCGGTCTAATAAGTTATTAATTTCTAAACTCAATTTGAAGTCATAATTATTAATTTGATAATCTTTACTTACTTTCCCATCAAGAACAAAATAAGAGGCTAAATCTCCAGTCCGTCCATCTACTAATTGAGCATTCACAGCAGTAGCAAACTCATCTGCCCTATAATTTAAATCTAAATTAGCTTTATGATAAGGTCTATATTCTAACCTTTTTCCGGCAGTAGTATTCACTGCATCTAAATACGTATAATTAAATCCAGCTGTAATCTTTTCATTCAACTCTCGTTTCGCATTTAATTCTACTCCACTAATTTCAGCTTGATTAACATTATAAGGTCGATATACCCCATCATCTCCTGGAGCCCAATCTATTAAATCTTCTACATCACGTTGGAATAAACTTACCTTAATTTTACTCTGCTCAGTTAAATAAGTACTCCCTATTTCATAGGCGACAGCAGTTTCGGGTTCTAAATCAGGATTCCCTTCAGTATAAGCACTAGCAGGCCAATATAAATCATTAAATGTCGGCGTCCGATAAGCTTGACCTCCCGATAAATGCAACTTTAAATTTTGGTTGAACTCATACACCATCCCTGACCGTGGAGAAATCTCAGAGCCAAACTTCTCATGATCGTCATAACGACTACCTAGATTTACTATTATAGCTTCATTAACTGCCCATTTATCTTGCACAAATAAAGCTTTATTTAACGTTTCGTGTTCTCCATTCTTATTACTATCAATCTCATTCTGCTTAACTGTAGTACCATAACTTAAAGTATGGTCTTGATAATACTTAGTTCTACTAAAATCCAACCCCATCCGATTCGTATCATGAATACTTCTATCAATATTTTCAGTCAAGTTAATATTATTTACTTCTTTTCTTTCACTACCATCATAATAGTACACATCACCATTTTGGTCACGATAATAATTATTAAAATCTGCTGGATCATCTTGATTAGAATAATATTTGTCGTAATAACTCTGTTCATGTTGATTATAATAAGCTAATACTTTAGTATCTGTATCTTCACGCTGCTGTTTCCAAGTCAGATTGATATTTTTATCTTCATCATTTTGTTGAGCATTAGGACTGGGATTCGTAATTTTCCCCGGAGTTCCTTTATCAGAATCATTATAGCGCAGGGATAGAATTAAATCAGAATACTTAGTTAATTGATAATCGAATTTAGTAAATAAATTATACTGTTCTAAATCACTATTATCTGGAATATCTCTATGTCCATCAGATTTTTTCGCAGTCACTGCTACATTATAATTTAATTTTTTGCCTCCCCCTTGTTGCGTTAAACTGTATTGCTGGGTATTAAAAGAACCATAACCCATCTTCACATTAGTTCTTGCTTTATCAGTCCCGCTTTTAGTAATGATATTTACAACTCCTCCTAAGGCATTTGCACCATAAATAGCCGAAGCGGGACCGCGCAGCACTTCAATCTTTTCTATTTGCTCAATATTTAAGCGACTTAAATCAATCTGTCCACTCTGCCTACTGTTCATGGGCTGCCCATCAATCAAAACCAAAACCTGTTCCGGCTGAGAACCACGAATACTAATTGTTTTGACTCCTGCTACTCCACTATAATCATTAATCTGCACTCCAGTAATATCTTTTAATAAATCTGCTGCATTATAAGCATTCTTATTGCTGATATCCTCTTGGTCTATTACTTCACCACTAACAGATGTTTCGGATAATTCTTCTTCATATTTAGAAGCAGTAACTACAATTTCTTCTAAGCTAAACGTCTCTTCTTCTCCTTCTTCAGCTCGCACCTCACCTATTATCAAAGTACAACTTAAGATTAATGTTAAAACAATAATCCACTTTTTCATAATTAATTTTCACTCCCTTAATTTTTAATTATTTCATCTATTGCTTTTAAAGTCGAAACTGTATCTTCAACTTCTTTAATTTCTTGCTGTAGTAACTGTTTGAATAGTTCACTTCCTGCTCCAGAGGTATAATCCCTCTCTTCTATGTTATGCCCATTAACAACAATTACTTCTTTCCCTTGCTTAGCTGCCCAAAGAGCAGCTTTTAAATTAAATAAATTGCCGTTCCCAATAGGAACTTCTGTTAAAATTACCGTTTCGGCTGTTTTGATTTTATTTAAGTTTTGTTGATGCTTTGCTTCAGAAATTGGGGCAAAGGGTTCTTCAATCACAGTCTCAATATTATAAGATGTAGCCATTTCCCAATCAGAATCTTGTTTATTAACTACTCCACAGCTCAATTGATAGCCCTTTTTAACTAACTGTTCCATTAATTCACGACCTGTCCCGCCTCCACAAATTAAATGAATCTTATGTTCCAATTTAGACTGAGGAATATACTGCTGATCAATTAGAGTAACATACGGAGTGTTATCCGGATAATGATATTTAACAGTTACTTCAGAACCATAGACCTCGCTTATATTCTCAGAAGTAATGATCTCTTGGGGCGTCCCAAAACTATGAATCTGACCTTGGTCAATCAATAATAATTTATCACAATATTTGGCTGCTAAATTTAAGTCATGGAGCACAACTAAAATAGTTAGTTCTTGTTCGTGATTAAGCCGTTTTAACAGATTCATTATTTCTAATTGATAATTAATATCTAAATTAGAAGTCGGTTCATCTAATAACAACACTTCAGGATTTTGAGCCAAGCTTCTAGCCACAATCACCCGCTGACGCTCTCCGCCGCTTAACTGATTAATATATCTATCTTTCAAGTCGAAAGTATTCGTCAACTTCATTACTTCTTTAGCTATTGCAAAATCTTCTTCTTGTTCACTACTAAACCTCTCAATATAAGGAGTGCGCCCCATCAATACTATCTCTTCTACAGTAAAATCAAAGTTAATCTCAGTACTTTGCGGCACCACAGCCAAATTTCGAGCCAATTCTTTTTTATCTAACTGATGGAGGTTATCACCATCTAAATAAACTAAACCTTGCTGGGGTTTAAATTTAGAATTTATATTTTTTAATAAAGTAGACTTCCCTGAGCCATTAGGACCAATTAAACCTATAAATTCTCCCTGCTGCATAGAAAAATTGATATCCTCTAAAACTTTTAATTGGTCATATTTATAACTCAGTGCTTCAACTTCTATTTTACTTCTCATTTTATCCCCCCCTAAAATCCTGCCGTCTTCTTTTTCTTATTTAATAAATAAAGAAAAAATGGCCCGCCAAATAATGAAGTTATAATTCCTACCGGAATTTCAGTCGGTGCAATTACTGTTCGGGCAAAAATATCAGTACTAATCAGAAAAATTGCTCCTACTAAAGCCGAACTAGGAATTAAAATTCTATGGTCTGGTCCGACTAATAACCTCACTAAATGAGGAATAATTAACCCTACAAATCCAATTATTCCACTTCCGGCTACGGCTGCTCCTGCCAACAAAGACGCAGTCACTAGTAAAATCTTTTTGAGAAATTCTACTTCTAATCCCAAACTTTGAGCTGTTTCTGCACCTAAAAGCAGGACATTTAAATCTTTAGCAAAGAGGTGAATAATAATATAACCTCCTATAATATAAAGCCAAATCATCTCCACCTGCTGCCAACCTTTAGACGACAAACTACCCATCATCCAATATACAATCTGCTGCATGCTGTCATTATTGAAAACCATCAATAATGATACAAGTGCTGATAAGAATGCTCCTACTGCCACACCAGCCAATAGCAAAGTGCTAACTGAAATTTTATCTCCTACTTGGGCCAATTTATAGACAATAAATACTGTGATTACTGCTCCTAAAAAGGCGAACAAAGGAATAGTATTCAACGCTAAAAATTCAAACTCTAAATCCAAAACTAATCCTAAAGTAGCACCTAAGGAAGCACCAGAAGAAATTCCAATCACATACGGGTCAGCCATCGGGTTTTTCAATAATGCCTGGAATACTGTCCCCGAAGTAGCTAAGGCCAAACCGACTAATCCTGCTAATAAAACCCGCGGCAACCTTATTTTAAATATAATTGTTTCGTGAACGCCCACATCACTTATCTGAGTTAATTCTTTTAAAAACGGAATTTTGGCCAGTATTATTTTAATCACATGACCCAGAGGAATTTCAACTGCCCCTAAGCTCACTGCTGTAATAATTATTAAGACTAAAAATAATAATAAACCTAACAAAATAAGATTCCAACTTTTCCTTTTTTTCTGCACTGTTTATCAACTCACTTATTTAAATAAATCAGGATGAATAACTTCAGCAATCTTCTCTAGTCCTATAATTATCCTAGGACTAGCTCGGTTAACAAGATCAGAATTCAAAACCAAGATTCGTCTTTGCTTAATCGCTGTAATCTCTTGAAACTTATCGCGATTTTTAATTGAACTTTTAGTTGTCTTTTTATCTTGATTATGATTAGAAGTAATATATACATCAGGATTCTCAGCTAATAGAGTTTCCAAATTATATTGCGGCCATTTTCCTTTAGCATCTCCAGCAATATTCACTCCACCTGCTAAAGCAATCAAATCATTAATAAATGTATTAGAACCAGCAGTATATAAAGGATCATTCCAAATTTCATAAAAGACTTTAGGTCGCTCGTTGCTTTCTACATTTTCTTTTACAATTTTTTTTATTTGATAGAGCTTATTTCTCATCTGAGTAGTTATTGCTCTCCCTTTTTTATCTACTCCAGTTGCTTTAGCAATTAGAGCAATATCATCAATAATTCCTTCTATACTTTGAGAATTCAGCCCAATCACCTTTATATCTAAGTTTCTTAATTTACGAACTACTCCTTTAGGAGTAATTCCCGCTGCTAAAACTAAATCAGGTTGCAAAGCAATCATTTTTTCTAAATTAGGCTCTTTAATGCTACCTACTTTTTCTATTTCTTCAGCTTCCGCAGGGTAATTAGCCTGTTGCGTAACACCAATCAGATTATTATCTACTCCTAAAGCAAATAGTGTTTCGGTATGACTAGGGGCCAAAGAAATAATCCGGGTCGGCTGCTGCTGAATAGTAATTTCTTTGTCTAAATCATCAGTTACTTCTACCGGATAATCACTTGCCTGTACCACAGTGGGAATTACTAAACTACAAATTATAACAATCAGAATTAATTTATTTTTCATTAAATCACCTCCAATATTAAGCTGCAAAAAATATATCAAAATAAAATTTCCCCAACCTTGGTAACCAAGATTGGGGAAATTAGATATACCATACCCATTTCCTAATAATCCTGCTACCGAGGATGTATGATAACGTTTAGGCAGGTCTCCTGACTTCTAGCTTCACATTAGATTTACCTTCCTTAGTTAAAAACTAAGTGGCATTTCAAATCTAATTAACTAGTTACAGTGGCGGGCCCGTTCAGGATTTAAACCTGATTCCCTATTCTCCTTTAGTCGTAACTAAAGGCACCTAAACATTAGTTAGTTAGTTAGTTATTTATTTATTTTTATACTGAGTTTCTACTTTATTATAATACATCTTAACCCGCTTATGCAACCTCCATATTTCTTAAAATACAAAAACCTCCTATTTAACTTCAGCAGGTATAATTAGCCAATACCCGATAAAGTCACATAGGAGGTTTCTTTTTCTCTGCCTCTAGTAACATCTCTATTTTATTTGTAGTTAATTGACAAGGTCTCACTTTCTAGTTGTGAAATTTATTTGCAACAATTAAAGATATCTTGCTTTTTATAATTGTTATATTTTTATCAATTACAAATTTATATTAACACAGTTACTAATAGTTTTCAAGTTTTAAATTATAAAAATTCTGTACTAAGCACAAAAAGTAACAAAAGGGTAATTGCCAGCTCTAAATCTAGAGAGATTAAAGAAATATAAAACTTAAGAGAATTAGACTCGATAGGCAAAGAATTTGCTCCAGAAATAATTTCAAACTCAATATTTTTTTCTGCTAATTGCTGTGCTTCATTTCCTTCTCTAACAAACACAAAAGGATCACCATTTTTTAATCTAGTTACAGTCTTCCCTTTTTGAGCCTTAGTAATTAAAAGCTGATTGATCCTAAATTGATTATAATCCTCTATCTGAACAACTTCAGCTTCGTCTTTAGCATACTCTAATAAATTATTATTAGTTACATGGTCAGATACAATTACATCAGATTGTTCAACAACTTCTTGCCCCTTAACTGTCATTAAACCCTGACCTTCATCATTACACCTAACTAAATAGACTTTTCCCGGCATCCTTTCCCCTCCCCCTAGCTAAAACTTCCATCAAAGCAACTTGAGTTGTTAATCTGCCAACTACTCTATTATTAACATTTATTTTATCCTCTTTTTTGCTGCCAATTCCACCTAATGAATCACAAGCAATAACTAAAAATTCACCTGGACTTAAATCTATAATTGATATATCTCTCTTAGTTTGCACTTAAATGCCTCCATAATATAATTAAATCCCTCAACCCCGGCAGTAAGATTGAGGGATTTAAAGATAATGAACTACTATTTTTTCCTGCCGGTAATTTAATGCTTTTTACTTAATTTATAATGCATCTACACCAGCTTGTGCAACCTGCATATCTTCTTCTACTGCTCCACCACTTACTCCTACTGCACCGATTACTTCATCACCATCAAAGACTGGAATTCCTCCACCAAATGTTACTAAATCATCAACAGATACTTCAATGCCATACAATTCATTACCTGGCTGCGCTAATTTTCCTACCTCTTCTGTCGTATTTCTCATCACAACTGAAGTATAAGCCTTCTGCTGAGATAAACCAATACTCACTTGTAAAGCATTATCCATTCTTTCTAGTGCAATTAACTTCCCTGCATTGTCAACAACTGAAATTACCATTGGCACCTCAATCTTTTCTGCTTCCTCTTTTGCTGCCTCAATCATTCTTTCTGCTGTCTCTAAATCAATTTTCATTATTAACTCCCCCTTAAAATTTTTTAATATATTTTTAAATTATTTTACTTACTATCTTCAACTATTCTCAAAACAAAGAGTAAATCAGATAATCTATTAATATATTGAGCTACAGCTTCATTCAACTGATAATCCTCTTCACTAAGCTCAACAATTCTTCTTTCTGCCCTCCGTGTCACAGTTCTAGCAAGGTCTAAAGTGCTGCCAGTCTCACTATCACCTGGGATACTAAAGCCTTTCTGCAAGTCTACTTTCTGCTGGAAGAAATCAATCTTTTCTTCCAGATGATTTACATCTTCAGCAGTAATCTTAGTTTCAAGTTTTTTGTGACGAGAAGCCAACTCAGCGCCAAGGGTGAATAACTTTTGCTGAACTTCACTAATCACCTCAGAAATCTGCTCATCTTCTATTTGAGAACGAGCCTTTCCCAAAAGAGAATTAACTTCATCTACTGCTCCATAAGCTTCAACTTGAGTATCATACTTTTTAACTCTTTCTCCACTAAAAAGATCTGTCTGACCTTGGTCTCCATTGCCAGTATAAACAGACATCACATCACTCCTCAGATTTAAAGCTTTTAAATGGCAGCCCCTTTACCATTCGCGCTGCATTACTACCCATCTTTTTAGCTTGCTCATTACTGTTAAGTGTCTTATTAAAAACTGGATTTTCTTTACTCAGCTTTGCCATTTGTAAAACCACTTGGTCTTCAGAAGTAACTCCCAGACCAATTCCTAATGAAGAATTTTGAGCTGCATTATAGGCTAATTCTTGACTATTATTCTTCTCCTGCACAAAAGTTTTAAATGGAATCCCTTCTTCTTCTATGCCATAACCTATATGGGCTACTAATTCACTATCTTTATAATCAGAAGTGATAAATATATAAATCATTGGTTTGTTTCCATTTATATTTTGGGTAGTCATTTAATTCCACCTCGGATTGTTTAAATAAGATAGCACTAAACCTGTTGCTACAGCATTTCTTGGCCCCATCATTCCACGAATGTTTCCGCGGCCAGCTACAACCCCATAATTAGATAATTCATTCGAAATCAACTCTGGAATTTCAAAGTCCAAAGCAGAGCCTCCGACCATAACCACAAAACCAATATCGCGAATATTGCCCGTCGGAATAGTCCTTTTCAAAGCTCGGACCGCATTACGGACAAACACATCTTTTTTAGCATCTCTGCGGACTTGCCGAATCCTTTTCATTGAATGATCTGTAGGGATTGGAACCAATTCCCCTTCATCTAAACTAACAACTTTAGAAAATAATTGCGGTGCTAAAGGTTCATCATAAAAATGAACAGTCCCATCTTCATGACGAATATTAAACATACTCTCTACTTTTGCTAGCGGAGTCTTCTTGATGCGTTCTGCTAAATCAAAATCTTCTAATCCTAATTCAGTCTCAATGATCATTGAGACCATATTCCCAGCTCCAGATAGATGGGCTGTATGAATATTTCCTTCTTGAGTTAATACTGCAGCATCAGTTGAGCCGCCGCCCATATCAAGAATCACTATCGGCTTATCAGTTCCTGGAGTAGTTAAAGCCCCTGAAATTGCCATATTAGCTTCTACACCAGCAATTTCAATTTCAACTTCTGGCAGTTCCTGCACTAAAGCATCTGCAATTTGCTGCATCGGCAGTTGACTAGTTTCTACCATAGCAGCTAATCCAACTGCATTTTCTAGTGAATGTTCTCCAGCTAGTCCCCCTTTTACTTCTTGGGGTACAAAAGTATCTACAGCTAAAATATCTTTGATTTTAATATCACTCAAGTTTTGCCCTGTCACTTGCTTCATTTTACTCCGCACTCGCTCTAACATTCCTGAAACATTGGTCCCTGATTCTCCTTTAACATCCTTTAAAGGCTGCACTTTTTCAATTGACTTCATAATTTCTTCTGCCCCTTGGTCCACAGCAATTTTTTCTTTACCTGATTCACCAAAGGCAATTATCTTTCCTGCAGGAATTCTTTTCTCTTCAATATCACCCTGCGGAGTTCGAATTACTACAGCTGAATGGTTACCGATTAATGATCTAGCTACTGGAACAATATGCTTAGTCTCATCAGCATCTAAATCAAAGACAGTAGCTATACCATAAGGATTAGTCAACTCTTGAATTGTCCCTCCGGAACTAGCAACTTCAACAGCAGCTTTTCTGTCTAAAGGAACCTTATCAATAAATTTAACTTCATCTACAATCGGCATTTGTTTATCTATTCTATTGGCAATTAAGACTGCATCATCTTTTTGTACAATTGCCCCATTGACTTCAATGCCTCTTGCTAAACCTTCATTTATATTCTCAGCTGCAATGGCAAAATCTATTTCAGCTGGAATTACTACAATCACTTCTTCGCCTGCAGAACAAGAATCAAGTTCAGTGATCATTACTGTCTTTCCTACTCCTAATCCCACTCCGCCAGGAGTTGAAGGATTATGACCAATCATTGTAGATTCAGTAATAATCGTTTCTGTAATAGTTTCCATAGCTACGTCACCAATAACTGGAGTTGCTTCATTAAGTCTGATTAAATCTAAATCCTCAAGTTTTAAATCTGCTTCCTGCACAGCCTGCTGCAGAGCATTCATAATCCCCTTAATATTTTCTTCTGTTCCTTTTAATCCAGTTGTTTGATGCTCACCTTCAGCTATGAAATTAAATTCTTGCTCAGCTTCAATTTTGCCAATTGCTACCTCGGTTGTAGCATTACCGATGTCTACTCCCACAATTATCTCCATATTTTCACCTACCTAGAGCAGTTATTCACTTCTTAACTTATCTCTTTTTTCATAAACTTCAGCAGCTTCTCGCACTAATTGAGCAGTCGTTGTTGCTTCATATTCTTCTTCTAGTTCATCAGCAATTGCTAATAATTCTTCTTTAGTAGAACGATTTGGTCTTAAAGAATTATAGATCTCAAGTATTCTATCATCAGGAATATTAGTCAGTTCTCCAGCTCGCTCCATATTCTTTCCAAACTGCTCTCTTCCTTTTTGTTTAGCAATTTCCGCCTGATGGTCAAGCGTTTCCTCAGTAATACTTAAATCAGCATCTTCAACTTCGCCCTCCAATACTTTTTCTAAAGTAATATCTTCCAAATCTTTATTAGTTGGTGTTTTTACAAGGTCTGGGCGATTAGTTCCTAACGGATAGTCTTTATTAGCATCAACTTCATTAGACATTTAAGCCACCTCCAAATTTTATATTTATTTGAATTCAACCTCTTCTTCAATTCCTGTGTCAATTTCAGAATCTAAATGTTCTACTTCTTTAATGTGCATCACTGCAGCTGTTGCTTGATATTTAGGTCTCGCCATTTGATCATTTCTAGTGGGCACTGGCTTAGGCGTTTCACCTTTAGCATAGCGAGCAGCATTTTTCCCAATCGCTCGATAAGTCTCTGGATCTAATAAGGGTGCTTGAGGAAACAGCTCTAAATTTTCTAACGGAGCTAAATCCTTTTGATGAATCAAAGCAGTGCCCTTAGACTGTAGTCCAATCGAAATTCCCGAACCACTTAACTGGGCTGCAGCATGACCTACAAAACCAACATCTGCTGTTTGATACATTCTAACTACTCTTGATTTTAGCCCTTCTTCCTCTATTCCTGCCATCAGTTCTCTTAATACAGTAGCATGGTCAAGATCAATTATGGTTTTAGTTAAATGTTTACCAAAACCTGGAGCTATACCAATTACAACCTCATCACTAGATTTACCTTTTTCTGCAACTCCGATTTCTGAAAATTCTAACTTTTTATCAACGCTTGTTTGCATACTCACACCTCTTTCTTTATCTATTAATTATTCTCCAATATTTTCAGGGTCTCTAGCTAATCTAACATCTTTAATTTCTTTCCAACGTTCTTCACTAATTCTATAACCAGTTCCTGGTCCAGCATAGTCATTAGTATCATTAACAGCACTAATACAATTAAAGTCTTCATCAAAGATAGCAGATGTGTGTAAATAGTCTCCACAAACTCGCTGTTTAAGCAAGTTCAATAAATTCTCGGCTACCTCATTAAATCCTTGTTCACCTAATGCTTTAACCACATCTAAACCAGTAACACCGCGATTCATCATTTCTTCCACTGCCTTTAGGTCTTGAGTAACGTCTCGTTCAGGTACATCTTTACTACCATGAGCATAAGTAGCTGCCTCTACTTCTTCATCAGTGATTTCTGGTAAATCTAATGCTTCAAATACAGCTTGAATAGCTTTAGCTGCTTTATTTCTAACTTCAATTGCTTTCTCTTCTTCTACAGGACGCAAGCCTCCATCCACTTTTAAATCTCTCTGCAAAATATTATAATCATCATAATCATCAACATCATGAGTAGAACCAGCAAACATATTATCGTAATTTGGTACACCACTATATCCAGAGAAAATAAAGTCTGTTCCCGGTAAAAATTGCATTAACATTCGAGCAGTTCTTCTAGTTCTGGAATGAGTAAAGGTTTGGTCATTACCAGAAGCACATTCAAGGTCTAATAGCATTGCAATTAGATTTTCTGCTAATACTGATCTTACTCCCGATGGAACAGAACTAGCAATTCCAATACAACTAACTGCACCATTTTGAATCCCTTGTACTCCTGCCCCTTTAGTGATATATAAACATCTTGTTTCTAAATACAGCATTGACTTTCCTTCAGCAAATCCCATCTGAGCTTCAGAGCCTGAGCCAGAAGTAAATCTCATTTTCAGTCCCCGGGAAGCATAAGCAGAAGCTAAAAATGCTTTAGACCATGGAGTATCATCACCATCAGTGAACACATCCTCAGTTCCATAAACAGAAACTGTCTCTGCATAAGAAGTTAATCCTCTCATCCCCAGTTTAAGCTCTACTGCTTCTTCAACTGCACATTGAGTAATTACTCCGCCTCGACCTGCTTGCGAACCAACTATCAGTCCTAAAGCATTAAAGGGAGCATAACGCCCAACTGCTACTGTAGTTTCTTGTTCATCAAACCCTCTTAAAGCAGCTTCTGCAGCATCAGCGGCAATTAACACTGGATTATCTTGTAAGTTTGTAATATGACACTGATTAGACGGGGTCTTTCGCGGTCGCATCTTTTGAACCGCCATCATCATTTCGACCACATTCATATGACTAACTACTTCTACAATCTTAGCTGGTGTCATAGCTAAAGTTAATTCAAGAATTTCTTCACGAGAAACATTAACATCAACAATCTTTTTAGCCAATTCTTGTGAATCCATAGCCATAACTTCTTCTGCTTTATCAATATTCAAACTATGCTGACTGATAAAACTATCGACCATATCAAAATCTTCTTTCTTTTTACCATCCAGTTCTACTACTTCTCCATCTTCAATCTTAATACTAGGTTCTGGATCTTGAGGACCATCCATAGCAACTATCCCTTTTTCCGGCCACTCATTTACTAAACCATCTTTGCTAATATCTCTTTCTTCAAGTTTTTCAAATCTTTTAGATCTTTTCACAATTCACCCTCCTTAATTTTTAAATAAAAAAATCTTCAGTCTAAGAATAGTTAACAATTTAACTTTTAATTAAATTATCCACTAATCTTATTACCGAAGATCTAGTAGATTCAGATCAGACAGGTCTCCTGACTTCTAGCTTAACCCTAGATTTGCCTTCCCTAGATATAATCTAAGTGGCTTTTTTAATCTAAGTAACTAGTTACAGTGGCGGATCCGTTCAGGATTTACACCTGATTCCCTATTCTCCTTTAGTCGTAACTAAAGGCATCTGATCTAAATAATATTTTTTATTTTTACCAAGGGGGAGGTCTAAATTTTAAATTGTAATCTAGACCTCCAAAGCTATTTACATAGCATCTTCAAAAATTGCTTTAACTTGTTCTGCTGTTCCTTTTCTTGGATTAGTTAAAGCATTCCCATCTTCTAATGCTAATTTAGCCATCTCTGCAAAATCTTCTTCTTGAACATCATATTCAGATTCACTTAAACTAGTTGGAATTCCAATATCTTCAGCAAGTTGTCTAATTGCATCTAAAGCTGCTTCTGCTGCTTCTCTAGTAGACATTCCATCAGTTTGAACTCCAAATATTTCAGCTATTTTAGCAAATCTTTCTAACTTAGCACCTAAATTAAATTTTTCAACATAAGGTAGTAAAATAGCATTAGCTATTCCATGCGGCATATCATAAAAGCCACCTAATTGATGAGCCATAGCATGAACATAGCCTAAACCACCGTTATTAAAAGCAAAACCTGATAATACTGAAGCATTAGCCATGTTTTCACGAGCTTCAATATCGTCACCATTATATACAGCATTTCGCAAGTTATTAGCTATTAATCTCATAGACTCTAAAGCAGCAGCATCAGTTAATGCATTTGCTCCGGTAGAAACATAAGTTTCTAGAGCATGAGTTAAAGCATCCATCCCAGTAGCAGCAGTTAATGCTGGTGGTTTATCTACCATTAGTTCTGGATCATTAATCGAAACATCTGGAGTATTTCTCCAGCTCACTATCACAAATTTAACATGTGGTTCTTGAGATGTATCAGTAATAACAGCATGTCGAGTAACCTCACTAGCAGTTCCAGCAGTAGTATTTACACAGATCATTGCTGGAGTTTCATTTTCAAGTTGTTCAATCCCTGCATAATCTTCATAAAGATCTCCATCATGAGTTGCTGCTACTCCAATTGCTTTTCCACAATCATGTGGGCTACCTCCACCTACTGTCACAATCATATCGCAATTTTCTGCTTCATAAACTTCCAATCCATCATAAACATTAGTATCTTTAGGATTAGGTTCCACTCCATCATAAATTGCATATTCTAAACCTGCTTCTTCTAAATAATCAATTACTTGGTCTACAGGACCATCCTCCATATTTCTTAAAAATTTATCAGTCACTAGTAAAACTTTTTCTGCTCCTAAAGTTTCACATCTTTCGCCTACAACTTCTACACATCCTGCTCCCATAAAATTAACAGTTGGCAACATATAATCATAAAACTCTGACATATTAATCTCCCCCTTGAATTATAGTTTTTATTAAAGTATTAGCAGCTAAACTCTAATACTAGTTATTATTTTAACACAAAAATGATATTTTTTTCACAATCAAGAAATAGAAAACCCCCCTATTTAACTTCAGCAGGTATAGTTATTCCACACCTGATAAAGCTACATAGGAGGTTTCTTTTTCTCTGCCTATATAACAAGCTTTTATATTCTTTTTTTTACTTTTCTAATTAAATTTTAGCATATCAGAATAAATATTGCAAGTTCTTAATAGAAAAAATGTATAAATTTGTTCTTTTATTGTTACATATTTATCAACTTCAATAGTATACTAACATAACCGCTATTAATTTTCAAGTATTAATACTAAAAAGTTAAATTTAATTGCTATTTGCCAAATTTAATAGCTCTTCTGATAAACTGTTAAGTTCTTCTGTACTAGCAGTGACCTCTTGCAAAGTTGCTGATTGCTCTTCTATGTTTTCTAGTGTTTCATTAGCAATTTGGCTAGTTTCTGTTGTTGATTCTTGAATTCGAGGTACAAGCTCTTTAATCTGCTCCACTCTCTTTTTAGAATCTTGAGATAAATTACGTATTTCTTCTGCTACTACATCAAATCCTCGTCCATGCTTTCCTGCTCTAGCACTTTCTATAGAAGCATTTAATCCCAACATATTAGTTTTATCAGCAATCTTTTCTATGAAATTAACAAATTGTTCGATCTCAGTAGCTAAGGAATTAACATTTTCAATCTTATCATTTAATAAAGTTTGTTTTTCATTTATTTCCATAGCTGTGGCAGAAATATCATCCATTGCTGAGGCTATTTCCGATAGATTTTCACTAAGAGCAGAAGCCATCTTTTGTAGTTCAGACTGTTGATACCAAACTTCGCTGATAGTATTTGCAACAAGATACAGCATGTTAGCTGCTGACTCAATTCTTGCTCTATCTAAAGTATAGACGTCATCAAGCATATCTATCAATTTATTAGGATCGAGATTTAACTCTTGCGCTATCTCTCTAAATTCAGCTTCGTTTGGATCTTCTGGCAATATTTGTCCACCTAAAATACTACCGATTTGATCTCCTTCAATCACAATTGGGACTGCAAAATCACATAAACCTGAATGACATTCATAAACTACAGGCTCTCCAGATTCTTTAGCTTTTCTTCCTCCTTCTCGGTCACATTTCTTACAACGTTTTAAGCCTTCTTCACTCGAGCGAATATAATCACAAAACTCTGTAAAACCACTAGGAGAGGTAATTGGATTTCCTTCTAAATCTACAGTTACACTAGAAATACCTAAAGATTTGGCAAATTCATCTTGAAATTCTTGAATAAAATCTAAATCTAATAATTCATCTATTTGCAATGCTTCTTTTTCAGATGATTTCATTATTTATCCCCCCAAAATTATAAAAACTAAAAAAACCCTCTATTTAACTTCAGAAGGTATAGATTTCCCTATACCTTAAAAGTTACATAGAAGGGTTCTTTTTCTCTACCATGTAAACTAGAACATTTATTTTTTATTTGATAAAATAATAACATGTTGTTCTAAATATTGCAATACTTTTTATAATCAAATTTTAAATTCGTGCTTTAGAAATAGCTTTTTCCCATCTCTTATATAATTTATTTCTTACCTTTTCAGTCATTTCAGGTTCAAAACGATAATCACTGCCACAACTATCTAAAATTTCTTCTTTATTTTGCCAATAATCTACTGCTAAACCTGCTAAATAACCTACTCCTATAGTAGTAGTATCAATTTCATTATATTCTATATTACAGCCTAATATATTAGCTTGAAATGGAACTAAAAAATCTTGACCAAAGATACAATCTACTTTTAGTTTTTCTAAGCAAATTTTTGAGTCTTGTTCCATAACCTCAATTATATCACGAGTTCGATAGGCAATACCTTCTAAAACTGCTCTAATAATATGATTTTTATTAGTACCCCGAGTCAATCCTACAATTGTTCCTTGAGCGTCTAAATCCCAATAAGGTGCTGCTAAACCATTAAATGACGGCACAAAATAGACTCCATCAGTATCAGTGACCTTATTAGCAAAATATTCAGCATCTGTTATTCCTTCAATTAAATTCATTTCATCTTTTAACCATTCAAGGGCCGATTGAGCAGTGAATATACTTCCTTCTAAAGCATAATTTATTTCTCCATCCTTAGCTAAAGCAATAGTAGTCAATAATCCATTATTTGATTTAACTAGTTTAGACCCCGTATTCATTAATACAAACCCACCTTGACCATAACTACTTTTAGCTATGCCTGGTTCAAAACAGCCATGCCCAAAAACAGAAGCTTGTCTATCACCTACTGCTGCTGCTATAGGTATATTATGACCAAAGAAATGATGGCTTGCAGTTGTACCATATACTTCACTGCTAGATTTAACCTCTGGTAGCATAGTCTTAGGAATAGAGAAAATATCAAGCAATTCGCTATCCCAATTTAATTCATTAATATTATATAGCATAGTTCGCGAAGCATTGGTATAATCGGTAATATGTAAGTTACCACCACTTAATTTCCAAATCAACCAACTATCAATCGTCCCAAATCTTAGTTTACCTTCCTTAGCTTTCTTCTTAGCGCCTTCAACATTATCTAAAATCCATTCTATTTTGGGAGCGGAAAAATAAGTACCAATCATTAACCCGGTTTTTTCTTTAATCTTATCTCCTAATCCTCTTTCTTTAAGCTCCTTGCAAATATTATTAGTTCTCTTATCTTGCCAACTAATAGCATTATAAATAGCTTCACCAGTTTCTACATCCCACACTATAGTAGTTTCTCGTTGATTAGCTATTCCTATTCCTGCAATTTGTTCGGAATCAACATCAGATTTAGCCAAAGCATCAGCTATAACCCCTATAATATTTCCCCACAATTGATTAGGGTCACATTCAACCCAAGCTGATTTAGGATTGATGGTTTCCACTTCTTTACTAGCACTACTAACTTTTTCTCCTGTCCTATCCAATAATACTGCTTTAGATTTACTTGTATTCTGTTCAATAGCTAACATAAATTCTTCCATAATAATTCCCCCTATAATAGCAAAAACCATATTTAAGATATTAAAAGAAGGTATAGCTGTCCCCCGTTTAATACTTAAATATGGTTTCTTTATATTCTCTACCATTAATATTTTATTTTAACCTTGCTTAAAAAATTTTATCATAACATATTATTTTATGCAATAAAAAATTCAATTCATTAATTTTACTTAAATATCAATCTCAATAGCAAAAATAATCAACTCAGCAAAACTATTCTAATTAATTTATTTTTCTTTTAAACCATTAATTATTTCTTCAAATTGACTTACTTTGCTTTTAGCTCCTTCTACGTTAAAAACATCTAGGTCTTGCTGCAGTTCTTTAGCATACTTCTTTAGCTTAAGATTTTCATATTTCAGAGCTAACTTATATAATTCTGTGGCGAACTCTTCAGCTTGATTAATAATAAATACTTCTTCTAAATCCTGAGCTTGAACTATAAAATCTGATTCTAACTTAGTTATTGCTTTTGTATGAAAAACCCAACGGGCTTGCCCTTGGGTCAAGAACACAACTATTCACATAATATATAATCTATTGTGGGATAATATGTGTTAAAGGAGCAAATAAA
>NZ_JAFBDQ010000010.1 GCF_016908315.1 Halanaerobacter jeridensis
TGAGTCTTAATGAAGTGAAAGTAAAATCAATTTTGTATTACTTAATTTCCAATTTAAATTAAGTGAAATTGATTTTACTTGAATGAATTTTAGACTAATCATCCTAAATTTCTTAACGAAGAAATGCTTGCTCAGCCATCTCGAAGCTACACTTTATATAGATTATTCTTTACTCTTCACACACCGCTACCATCAAATAATATTTTTCATCCGCTTTAGGTTTTTCAATTATATCATCACGTTGACAAAATATTTCTACTTCCGTAAACGATGACAACAAATCACGAAACTCTTCTTCAGTATACTGACGATAATGATAAGGATTAGAACATTCTTCATCTCGTCCTTCTCCAAACGGAGTAGAGATAACTAAAGTACCATCCACTTTTAATAACTTTTTTAAATTATGAACAAATTGATAATCATCTTTTATATGCTCTACTGTTTCTATACTAATTATAGTATCAAACTTACCTAAGTTTTGAATTACTTGTTCATCAGTAGCCTCTCCCACAAAAAAGTTAGTTTGAGGATAATCATAAGTAACTCGAGCATATTCAATACTGCGAGCATCTATATCTACCCCCACTATTTCTTTAATCCCTTCTCCCATAGCTAATAAAACTTCTGCACCATATCCTACACCACAAGCGAAGTCTAAAACTCTTCCTTGAGCATATTTACTAGCAAATTTATAACGAGCTATATGTTCAATTAATAGCCCATTTTCAGGATGCATTTTTTTAGGAATTACTCTTTCTTCTGTTAATTCAAGATTCATTATTAATTTCCTTTCTTTCAGGCATTAATGCTTCAATAGTATAAATACACTTTGGATTCCATAATAACCAACTTGATATATTTTTATCCTCAACGGCTTTAATTTGAGCTTTGATTTCTTTCTGACTATAGATATGATATATAGAAAAATCCTGTAACCAAGGTCTAATCTTCTTCGTATTGGCTCCTAATTTTTCTTGAGCATCAGTTAAACTATTATAAATAATTTGATAAGGATTAGCAGCTGGGTCTTTTATTCCATAAATTCCTTCACTATAATGAGAAGGATACAACATCGGAGAAATATAATCTACTTCTTTAGCTATTTTCTTAATATCTTGACCAATTCCTAAATCATCATTAGCAGTGGTAGTTAAACCAAATAAATCAGCCGAAATAATAATATTATATCTATCTAAGTCTTGCTTAGCCTTTTTCAAGAAGGATACAATAGCTTCTACCCTCGATAATCTGGGGTCAGCCCTAAACACCAATTTACTATTATTACTTAAAGTAGGAAATCGAATATAATCAAATTGAATCTCATCTAATCCTAATCCAGCCATTTCTTGGGCAATATTTATATTATAATTCCAGACTTCTTCAGAATAAGGATTAGTCCATTTAGTACTATCAATAATACTAAATTTTTCTCCGGCATCAATAATATATTTTAAAGCATAATTACTATTTTGTAGAGCTAAGGCCCCATCCTTAAAAACTGCTATTCTACCTATCACATAGATACCTTGTTTTTGCCAATTACTAATTAACGTCTTCAGTTCTTGGCTATTTAAATTATAAGAAAATTCTTTTAAAGGTGCTGAAGCAAACGGAGTATAACCATTAATATCTTTAAGGTCAATAACAATCGAATTTAAACTACTCTCATTAATTGCTTTAATTATTCTCTTACGCTTTTTAGGATGACTTAAAGTCCAAAAATTAATATAAATTCCTTTTACATTTTTAGAGTATTCTTTCTGAAGTGATTTTAATCGCTTATAATCCAAACTATAGCTAGGCGATTTAAGATACATATCCTCTATTGTTAAATGACTTTTTACACCAAGATTTTCAGCAGCTAAAATTTTGAATCCCCATAGAAAATTCAGGATCAATAATCCTAATAATAAAATTATCTTTTTTCGATTCATTTTATCCCCCTCTTTAACAAGAGTACTTATATTATATCCTATCTGTATGGGGATTATTAGACTTAATTATTGTAAAAAAAGAAAAATGGAGGAATAACTCCTCCATTTTTGCATCTATTTTTCTGGTCTTAAATGTGGGAATAAAATAACTTCTCTAATTGATTGAGAATTTGTCAATAACATAATTAAGCGATCAATACCAATTCCTAATCCGCCTGCTGGAGGCATTCCATATTCTAAAGCTCGTAAGAAATCTTCATCCATCCGATGTGCTTCATCATCACCAGCTTCTCGTTGATCCATTTGTGCTTCAAATCTTTCTCTTTGATCAATTGGATCATTTAATTCTGAAAATGCATTAGCAATTTCATTACCAGCGATAAATAATTCAAATCTATCAGTGAAGTCTGGATTATCCGGATTTCTACGTGCTAATGGAGATACTTCAACTGGATATTGAGTAATAAAAGTAGGCTGAATTAATTGATCTTCTACAAATTCTTCAAAGAACTCATTAATAATAACTCCTAACTCATCTTCTTCTTCATATTCTACACTTTTTTCATCTGCAATTTCTTTAGCTTCTGCAACATCATCAATAGTACTGAAATCAACGTCTGCATATTCATCTATAGCTTCAACCATAGTTAAGGTCTTCCAATTGCTTAGATCAATATCATAGTCTCCGTACTCAATTTCTAATGTATCTAATGCTTCTTCAGCGACATCTTTAATTAAATTCTCAGTGATTTCCATAATATCTTTATAATCAGCATAAGCTTGATATAGCTCTAAAGAAGTAAATTCAGGATTATGCTTAGTAGATAACCCTTCATTTCTCATATTCTTTCCAACTTCAAAAACTTTTTCAAATCCACCAACAAGTAGTCTTTTTAAATAAAGCTCAGGGGCAATCCGCATATATAGCTCTGTATCTAGAGCATTATGATGAGTAACAAATGGTCTAGCCTCAGCTCCACCAGGAATTTCATGCATTAAAGGAGTTTGTACTTCTAGAAAACCTTGGTCTTCTAAATTTCTCCTAATACTATGTAATACCTTACTGCGGATTTCAAAAGTTTTCTTAACATCATCATTTACAATTAAATCAACATATCTCTGCCGATATCGTTTTTCAACATCTTTTAAACCATGCCATTTTTCAGGTAACGGACGTAATGACTTAGCAAGAATATCAAAGTCTTCTACCTGAATAGTTATTTCACCTTCTCCGCTTGTAAAAACTAATCCCTCAATTCCAATTTGATCTCCTATATCTAAATCATCAAAAATTTCAAATCCTTCTTCTCCTACATTAGATGCTTTAACATACAGTTGCACTTCACCTGACATATCTTTTAAATCAGCAAAAATAGATTTACCATGGTTTCTCACAGCCATAATTCTCCCTGCTGCTTTAACCATCACACTATCTTCTCTTAATTGATCATAATTATCTATTACTTCTTGGGTACTATGCTCTTTATTAAAATCTGTACCGTAAGGAGCAACTCCCTCTTCTTTTAACTCTTCCAAATTTTTACGACGATCTTTCATTAATTCATTCATTTCTGTATTTTCATTTGTCATTTCACTGATACCTCCATATTAATACTATTTTCTAATACCTAAAATTTTATACTCTACTTCCCCCGCCGGAACTTCTATAGTTACAACTTCACCAACACTATGACCTAACAAACCTTTACCAATTGGAGATTTATTAGAAATTTTACCTTCATCAGGATCAGATTCTGTCTGTCCTACAATTTCATACTCTACTTTCTCATCAAATTCTTCATCATGTAATGTTACAGTAGTCCCAACATTAACTTCAGTTGTATCAATACTATCTTCATCTATTACTTCAGCATGCTTTAATTTTTCTTCTAATTCTCTAATTCGACCTTCGATAAAAGCCTGTTCGTTCTTAGCATCTTCATACTCCGAATTCTCACTAATATCTCCTAACTCCCTAGCTTCCTTAATTCGCTGTGAAATTTCTTTCCTTCTTGGCCCTCTTAAATGATGTAGTTCATCCTTTAACTTTTTTAATCCTTCTTCAGAAACAAGAACTTTTTCTTCTTCCATATTTAAAACCCCTTTTCTTTATTATAATATCCCACTTTCAATTTATATAAATTTTATATATTTTAAAATCAGCTAGTACATCATTATAATTAAATTTGCAAATTTTGTCAAGCTTAAGTTACTTAAATTGTTCTCTATATCCCTGCAAAATAGCAGTCATTTCTTCCAAACTTTCTGCATGATTTACCTTTTCTTTTACAACAGTACAATTTCTTAATCCTTTTAAATACCAGGCAGCATGTTTTCTCATTTCTCTAACCCCAACGTATTCTCCTTTATATTCTACTAATTTTTTTAAATGATTTATTGCTGTTGTGATTTTTTGTTCTGGCTGAGGTGGAGATATAATTTCACCACTATTCAAATAATGAGCTACTCGCTTAAAGATCCAAGGGTTACCTTTAGCTCCTCGAGCAATCATGATTCCATCGCAATTAGTTAGCTCTAACATTTTCTCTGCATCTTCCGGGCCAAAAACATCACCATTACCGAAGACTGGTATCTTTAATGCTGCTTTCACCTTTTTTATAATCTCCCAATCTGCTTGGCCCTGATAAAATTCTTCCCTAGTCCGACCATGAACTGCCAAAGCTTGTGCACCATTTTCTTCAGCAATCTTAGCTACTTCAACTGCATTACGCTGGTCTTCATCCCAACCTGCCCTTATTTTCACAGTAACATGTGTATCCACTGCTTGGTCCATTGCAGCAACAATCTCACCTAACAGCTCCGGACGCTTCATCAACGCAGAACCATAACCACTACTAACAATTTTAGGCGCCGGACAACCAACATTCAAATCTATTATTTCCGGTTGTGCCTCATTCTCAACTATTTTAGCAGCTTCAGCCAAATCTTCTGGAGCATCCCCAAATAATTGTAGAGCAACTGGCCGCTCATCATCAGCTATTGTTAATAACTGTTTAGTTTTATCATTTCCATGGATCAATCCTTTAGCACTTACCATTTCTGTATAGACCAACCCACAGCCCTGTTCTTTAACTAAACGCCGATAGGGCAAATCAGTAACCCCAGCCATCGGAGCTAAAGCAACCGGCGGTTCAACTTTCACATCTCCTATTTTTAACAACCCTATCACCTCACTTTACTAATTGATAATAACCAATGGATAATTGAAAATTAGAATTCAAAAACATAAATTCAAAATTTAGACTTGGCAGTGCCAAGTCTCTACATACAATATTGGAAATCTATTGCTGTACTTATTGTTATTATTTTAACTTTTCTTCACTCTTCACTCTTCACTCTTCACTAATTACTATACTTTATCTAATTTCGTTCTGATATAATTCTTAATCCTTCTAATGTTAAAAACTGATGGTTAATATTTATTTCTTCTGTCGCAGGACTAATTAAATCAGACAAACCACCTGTAGCAACAACTTTAGCTTCTGGGGCAAACTCTTCTTTCATACGTTTAACTATTCCATTCACTAAATCTATGTAACCATATATAATTCCAGATTGTAAACTATCATGAGTATTTTTCCCTATCACATTTTCAGGTACTGCTAATTCTATTTTAGGTAATTTAGCAGCTTGAGAAAATAATGCCTCAGCTGAAATATTAATTCCAGGGGCGATAGAACCACCTAAATAAGCTCCATCTTCTGAAACAGCACAGAAAGTAGTTGCTGTCCCGAAGTCAACTATTACAAGTGGCCCATCATAAAGTTCATAGGCAGCAATAGCATTAACAATTCTATCTGCTCCAACCTCTTTAGGATTATCAACTCGAATTTCCATTCCAGTTTTAACACCTGGACCTACTATTAAAGGTTCCAAACCAAAATAACGTACTGCAACTTCTTCTAATATATTAATTACAGGTGGTACTACAGAAGAAATAATCATCTTATCTACTTCTTCCAACTCTAAATCTTCACTAGAAAATAAATTAAGTAATAAGATCCCGTACTCATCAATTGTTTTCTGTTTATCAGTCGAAATACGCCAATCAACTATTAATTCTTCTCCTTCATATAATCCTAGTACAGTATTTGTATTCCCAACATCAACTGTTAATAACATATTTTCACCGTCCTCTTCAGTTAAACTAATTTTGATGCCTCAGCGAGACATCACCTGAATAAACCTTTTTCTCTTGACCATCCACTTCTAAAATCAAAGCACCATCTTCAGCTATATCGATAGCAATACCTGAGATTTTATTTCTTGCACTGCTAACTACTACTTTTTTACCAATTGTATAGGCATATTTCTTCCACTCTTCTAACAAAGCATTAAAATCATTAATTTGCCGGTAACTCTCTTCAATAAACTTTAATAAATACTGAACAAATTTAATTCTATCTATCTTCTGCCCTAACTCGTGATAAAGTGTAGTTGCTCTATCTTGCACTTCAACTGGCAGATTCTTTTTATCAATATTAGCATTAATACCAAGACCAACAATTAAATAATTAATTTGGTCTAATTCAGCCCCCATCTCTGTTAAAATACCACTTACTTTAGCCCCATTCAACAGTACATCATTAGGCCACTTTATTTTAGGATCTAAATTAGTTAATTCAGCAATAGTTTTAGCTAAAGCAAGAGATGATAAATAAGTAGCCCTTGTAGCTAATACAGGTTTTAAATCTGGTCTCAAAATACACGATAACCAGATTCCACCTTTAGGACTAGAAAATTTACGGCCAACTCTTCCCTTAGCAGCAACTTGTTTTTCTGCTATCACAACAGTACCTTCTTTAGCATTATTCTCTGCTTGTTCTTTAGCTAATTGATTAGTCGAATCAACTTCATCATACTGAATTATATTTTGCCCCATAAATTCAGTATCTAATCCTAAATCTATTTCTTCTGGTAATAGAATATCCGCTGATTCTACTAAACGATAACCTAATTTAGAAGAAGACTCTATCTTATACCCCGCTTCTTTAAAATAATTAATATACTTCCAAATACTTGTCCGTGAAACCCCTAACTGCTTACTTAATTCTTGACCAGATAAATAATCAGCAGAATTTTTATGTAACAATTCTAAAACTTTAGTCCGCCGTAGTAATTTTTTTCTCATAAAATCCCCTTCTTTATTTAACTATTATTCTACAACACTTAATATCATATAATATCCTCTAGCAAAAATAAAATTTTATCACAAAATATATCTAAAATCATAATAAGGCTAACGAAAGTTCGCTAGCCTTAAAAATTATTATTTAGTCAACCTCAACAATTATAAACTACTAATGTCGGCTCTTTTTAAAGCTTTAACTACAGCTACTGTGATTAAAGATCCTACAATAATTTCTGGTAAACCATGAGTAACTGCAGTCACCCAAAATGTTTCAACATTAGGTAGATAACCTCGCCATAAAGCTAAAGATAAAACCCCAATTGTATTAGTAACAGTTCCTATAATTGCTGCAAAAATCACTGAACCCATTTTAGTAATCATATCTTTAGTCCATAAATAACTATATGCTGCTGTAATTCCAATTAATATCCGTGGTAAAATTGCTACTAAAGGATCACTAAAAAACGCCGCTCCCCTAATAAAACTTGCTAAGCCAAAAATTAATCCAATCAATGCTCCAACAATTGGCCCCTCGATAACTGCTCCAATAATTACTGGAATATGCATAATTGTAGCTGACCCTGCTGCAGTAGGCACTGGAATAAAACCTAAGGGAGTAAAACTCAACATAATTGCTATTCCGCCTAAAATCCCCACAATCGCTAGATCTCTTGTTTCAAAATTCATTTTTTATCCCCCTTACATAAGCTCATTATTATCATTAACCATTACAATTTTTGGATTTAGCTGCTTAGCTTTCTTATCATCAAAGCAACTATAAGAAATAATAATTACTTCATCCCCTATTTCAGCCTTTCTAGCTGCCGCTCCATTGAGACAAATCACACCTGAACCTCTTTCGCCTGCAATAACATAAGTTTCTAATCTTTGCCCATTATTATTGTTAACCACCTGCACTTTTTCATTAGGCAAAATATCTGCTGCTTCTAACAAATCTTGGTCAATAGTAATACTTCCAACATAATCTAAATTAGCTTCAGTAACCACCGCACGATGGATTTTAGATTTATGCATTATTCTTTTCATCACTAAACCTCCAGCATTAAATTATCTATCAATCTTGTCTGACCAATATAAACTGCTAAAGCAATTAATACTGAACCTTTAATTTCACTTAGATTTTTTAAAGAATTCTGTTTTACAATCTCTATATAATCTATATTATCTGTCTCCTCTTTAATTAAAGAGCTTATTTTTTCTTTAACTACTTCTACTCTTCTTTCTCCTTCATTAATTATTTCTTCTGCTAATTCTAAAGCTCGATATAATACTGTTGCAGATTCTCTTTCTTCATCATTTAAATACTGATTACGAGAACTTACTGCTAAGCCATCAGCTTCTCGTACAATAGGAATAGTTCTAATCTCTACAGCAAAATTTAATTCTGCCACTAGCTTCTTTACTACTAAAACTTGTTGAGCATCTTTTTGGCCAAAATAAGCCCGGTCAGGATTAATAATATTAAATAATTTACTAACAATTGTACAAATTCCTTCGAAAAAGCCAGGTCTAGAAGAAGCACATAAATTTTCAGTAATTCCTTCTATCTTAACTACAGTTCCATGGTCAGGATTATATATTTCATCTACACTAGGAGCAAAAACAGCATCTGCCCCGCCAGTTTCAGCTAGTTTAGTATCTCTCTTTAAATCACGCGGGTATTCTTCGTAATCCTCTCCGACTCCAAATTGAGTTGGATTCACAAAAATACTAACTATTACTAAATCATTTTCTTGTCTTGCTTTTTCCACCAAGGCTAAATGTCCTTGATGCAAATAACCCATTGTCGGCACAAACCCAATACTACCTTCTTCTTTATTTATAAATTCTCTCATCCCAGTGATTGTTTTATAAATTTTAATTGTAATTCATCCCCTTTATAAATTCAAGTTTGCTTATTTAGGAAATTTTACCTTAAGAAAAACTTTCCCCTGCAGTAGGGAATTCCCCTTGTTCTACATCCTGCTTATATGTTTTAATAGCCTTCTTCACTTTTTCACCTAAATTATCATATTCTCTTACAAACTTAGGTACAAACTGATTATTAATTCCTAACATATCATGAACTACTAATACTTGCCCATCACAACTTCTACCTGCTCCAATTCCAATCACCGGAATAGATAATTGATTTGTTACTTTAGCAGCTAAGTCTCTGGAAATACACTCTAAGACTAAAGCAAATACTCCAGCTTCTTCTAAAGCTAAAGCATCTGCAATTAATTTCTCTGCTGCAGCATCAGTTTGGCCCTGAACTTTAAATCCTCCAAATTGATGCACCGATTGAGGAGTTAATCCCAAATGTCCCATCACTGGGATTCCAGCTCTAATCACTGCTGCAATTTCATCAACTATTTCTCTTCCTCCCTCTAATTTAACTGCTTCTGCTTTAGCAGTTTTAATTAACTGCCCCGCATTCTTTACTGTTTGTGCTATATTTCCTGTTTTATAAGTCATGAACGGTAAATCAGCTACCAATAATGCATTTTCTCTACCTCTAGCAACTGCCTGAGTATGATAAATCATATCATCTAGAGTAACTTCTAAAGTGGTATCATAACCTAAAACCACCATCCCTAATGAATCTCCTACTAAAATAACATCTATTTCTGCTTCATCTATTAGTTTAGCAAATTGATAGTCATAAGCTGTTAGCATAGTAATCTTTTGATTATTATCCTTTTTATTTTGCAAACTATTAATATTAACTTTACTCTGCAATCTTTTCACTCCATCATTCTTCACTAATCGCTTAAAAAACAAAAAATCCTTCCCCAATCGGAAAGGACTACAAAGCTAACTAGACATAGTTAACCTTAATAATTTCTCTCGTCTCAGTCCAAATTGTGGATCTAAGCGAATAGTATTTGATTTGTTTTTTATTATACTATTTCAAGTAACAAATTGCAAGAAATGATAATTTAAAGAATACCTCCTGCAGCCTTTAAGCCACAGAAGGTAGTTCCTATTAGAATAAACCAGTTATTTTTCCATTTTTATCAATATCTATCTCTTCAGCTGAAGGTTTTTTAGGTAAACCAGGCATTGTTAGCACATCCCCCGTGAGAGCCACTAAAAAACCAGCCCCAGCTGAAACATTAATTTCTCTTACTGTTACTTCAAATCCAGTTGGGCGTCCTTTTAAGTTTGGATCATCGGACAAAGAAGCTGGGGTTTTAGCCATACAAACCGGCATATCATCAAATCCAGCTGCTGCCAATTTTTCTATGTCTTTTTGCGCTCCGCTAGTAAAAGTAATACTATCAGCACCATATATTTCTGTAGCAATAGTTTCTATTTTATCAGCAATCGAATCTTCTACATCATATAATAATTCAAAATCATTAGGCTGGTCAATAATCTCTAATACTTCTTCGGCTAATTCTAAACCACCAGCTCCACCTTTGGCCCATACTTGTGATAAAGCAACTTTTACTCCTCGCTCTTCACAATATTCTCTAATCATTTCAATTTCAGCTTCAGTATCACTATCAAATTCATTAATCGCAACTACCATTGGAGCTCCAAACTTCTGCACATTTTCAATATGTTTACCTAAATTCTCTAATCCAGCCTCTAAAGCCTCTAAATTTTCTTCAGTTAGATTATCTTTACTAGCACCACCATGCATCTTTAAAGCTCTAGCTGTAGCTACTAATACTACAGCATCAGGTGTTAAATCAGCAAACCTACACTTAATATTAAAGAATTTTTCTGCTCCTAAATCAGCTCCAAATCCAGCTTCTGTAACTACATAATCAGAAGTATGTAAAGCTAATTTAGTTGCCATAATACTGTTACAACCATGAGCAATATTAGCAAATGGTCCTCCATGAATAAAAGCTGGAGTATTTTCTAGAGTTTGCACTAAATTAGGTTTAATTGCATCCTTTAATAAAGCAGCCATTGCTCCTTCTACCCCTAAATCTTTAGCTGTAATTGCTTGGTCATCATTCGTGTAAGCTACTATGATAGAACCTAATCGTTCTTTTAAATCAAGAATATCTTCAGCCAAACATAAAATAGCCATTACTTCTGATGCTACAGTAATCATATAGCCATCTTCTCTTGTCTGGCCGTTCTTGCTTCCTCCTAACCCTACAACTATATTTCTTAAAGCTCGATCATTCATATCAACTACTCTTTTTAATAATACTTGACTTGGATCAATCTCTAATTCATTACCCTGCTTAATATGATTATCAATAGTAGCAGCTAATAAATTATGAGCAATTCCAATGGCATGAATATCCCCAGTAAAATGTAAATTAATATCTTCCATTGGTACTACCTGAGAATAGCCTCCACCAGCTGCTCCACCTTTAATTCCCATACAAGGTCCTAAGGAAGGCTCTCTTAATGCCACGGCAGTCTGCTTATCTAATTGATTCAGCGCTTGTCCCAATCCTACTGTAGTAGTTGATTTACCTTCTCCAGCAGGAGTAGGATTAATCGCTGTAGTTAAAATTAATTTTCCTGCTTCATTCTCTTCCAATAACCGTTGATAAGTTTCTAATTTAATTTTTGCCTTATAATCTCCATATAATTCAATATCATCTGCACTAAGATTTAAATCTTTAGCCACATCTTTAATTGAATCCATTTCTGTTTCTTGAGCAATTTGAATATCCTCTTTCATTATATGTAACCCCCTATTTTATAATTAAGATTTGGCACTGCCAAATCTATATATATTATATTCTTGACCTTTTCTTTAAACTATATTCTTAATTTCAATATTAGCAATTAGTTTTGTAATTTGAGCTTTTAACTACCCACTGACCACTAATTTCTAATAAAAAAAACCGCCTGAGCAAATAGTACTATCAATACTATCTGCCCAGGCGGTCGGCTAAAATACAGCACTATACTCCATTATGGTTGATTCCATATTGCTCCGCCAGTTGTATAGTACCTTATATTTTATTTATTCTTCTTTCTTAGATTCATCTTCTGCAACATCAGCTACTGAAGTTTCTTCTTTTGCCTCTAACTCTGCAGTTTCATTTTCTTCACTTGAAGAATCTTCTACTGTTGTTTCTTTATCAGCAGTATCTTCTTCAGATGAAGATTCAGCTACAAAAGTTCTATCTTTGTCTTTTTCTTCATCATCTTCCTCATCATAAAAGTCAGGCTTGTAATGAGTGATGATTTCTTTAATATCATCTTTTTCTAATGTTTCCTGCTCTTTTAATCGAGCCACCATCTCTTCAACCATCTCTTTATTATGATCTAAGATATCCATAGCTCGTTCATAAGCAGATTCTACAATATGCTTAATTTCTGTATCAATATCTGAAGCTACTTCTTCACTATAATTTCTACTTCTAGAAATATCTCGACCTAAGAAGACTTGGTCATTATTCTTCTGACCTAAAGTTAATGGTCCAAGCTTTTCACTCATTCCATATTCAGTAACCATACTGCGAGCTATTTTAGTAGCTCTTTCTAGGTCATTTTGAGCGCCTGTACTAATATCTTCTAAGAAGATTTTCTCGGCTACTCTACCACCTAATAAGGTAGTGATTTTATCTCTTAATTCTTCTTTAGTAATAAAGTCTTTATCTTCTTCCGGTAGATTAATTGTAAATCCACCAGCACGACCACGAGGAATAATCGTTACTTTATGCGTAGGGTCTGAGTGTTCTAAAAGCTCTCCTAATAAAGCATGACCAGTCTCATGATAAGAAACTATATTCTTTTCTTTTTCATTAATTACTTTACTTTCCCTTTTTGGTCCAGCAATTACTCGGTCAACTGCATCATCGAATTCTAACATAGAAATATATTCTTTGTCTCGTCTAGCAGCTAAAATAGCTGCTTCATTAGCTAAGTTCTCCATATCAGCACCTGTAAAACCAGGAGTTCTACGTGCTAAAACCTCTACATCTACATCATCATCTAGAGGTTTGTCTTTAATATGGATTTCTAAGATTCCTTTTCGAGCTCTAAAATCAGGTTTATCAACAATAACTTGTCTATCAAAACGTCCAGGACGCAGTAATGCTGGATCTAATACATCAGGTCGGTTAGTAGCAGCCATTAAGATGATACCTTCATTAGGCTCAAAACCATCCATTTCAACTAATAGCTGGTTTAAAGTCTGTTCACGTTCATCATGACCTCCACCTACACCGGCACCTCTTTGACGACCTACAGCATCTAACTCATCAATAAATATAATACAAGGTGAATTTTTCTTACCTTGTTCAAATAGGTCTCTTACTCTTGACGCACCAACACCAACAAACATTTCAACAAAATCAGAACCGCTGATAAAGAAGAAAGGAACTCCTGCTTCTCCTGCAACGGCCTTAGCCATTAAAGTTTTTCCGGTTCCTGGAGGACCTAGTAGCAAAACTCCTTTTGGAATTTCAGCTCCTACTTTTGTAAATTTCTCTGGGTTCTTTAAGAATTCTACTACTTCTGTTAATTCTTCTTTCACTTCTTCATAATTAGCAACATCATCAAATGTCACCTGGTTTTCTTCATCTTCTTCATGCATTTTAGCTTTATTTTTCCCAAACGACATCATTTTATTGCCGCCACCTTGCATTTTGTTCATAATAAACATTAAGGCAGCAATTAAAATAACAGTAGGTAATAAATAAGCAAATAATCCAGTCCACCATGGTGGTTCTGGCTCAGGTTTAGTCTCAATTTGCACTCCATTATTTGTTAAAAGTGTTTCTATTTTGTCTATTGTTCCGGGGATATCTATTTTAAACTGTTGACCAGTCGTTGTAGTCCCCTCAACTACAGTTTGACCTACAATTGTAACTTTTTTTACCTTATTTGTCTCCACTCGATCAATAAATTGACTATAGTTTAACTGTTGCTGTGTTTGATTTGGCCCAATTACATATTGAGCTATTAAAACACCTACAGCAATAATAATTAAATAAAATCCAATACTTTTAGAGAATTTTTTCAACTAATAAGCCTCCTTCCTAATATTCTATTTGCAGTTATTTGCAAATTATTAGCAACTTTGCAGGTTAATATTATATCACACTTTATTAATTGTAGCAAATATACTCTTATTCCTGATATAATTCTGGCTTAGGGACAAAAATATATGGAATATTACGATATTTTTCTTGATAATCTAAACCATAACCTACTACAAATTTATTTGGAATCTCAAACCCATTCCAATCTACTTTTACTTGTTTCTCAGTTCTTCGTTCAGGTTTATCTAACAAAGTACAAATTTTAATACTAGCTGGGTCTCTAGTTTCTAACATTTTAATTACATGCTGTAAAGTTAATCCAGTATCAATTATATCTTCTACAATCAATACATCTTTTCCTTCAATACTTTCTTCTAAATCTTTAATAATTCTTACATCCCCAGTAGTCTCAGTACCCCCCTCATAACTAGTTACATCCATAAAATCAAGTACTACTGGCAAATTAACTTCACGAGCTAAATCAGCCATAAAAATAAAAGCCCCTCTTAAAACACAAACCATAATAATATCATCACTTTTGCTATATTCTTTAGTAATTTTTGCTCCTAATTCTTTAATTCTAGACTGTAATTCTGCTTCATCAATTAGTATCTCTTTTGTAATTTCTTCAACCACAATTTAGTCCTCCTTTAAATTCTTAATTTCTATCATTAAAATTTCATCTGTTTTATTTGTTACTTTATATTTCTCATCAATTCTTAATTGACTAACCCAAAATATATCTCCTGTTGCAGTTGTAAAAATAGGAATCTTATCTCGTTTATTCCGCTTTATCTTCTCGTCAATAAAAAAATCTTTAAGTTTTTTAGTTCCTGACATTCCTAAGGGTTGAAATAAATCACCATCTTTTCTTTGCCGAACCTCAAATTCAAAACCTACCTTATTTAAATCAAAAAAAGATTTATTAATTTGATCCAATTCTTGACGCCAAGGATAACTTGAATTTAATACTTTAGAATTTATTACAATATTCAAGTCAGAAATTTCTTTTTCTTCCCCTACCTGCAATCGATAAGAAAATGATTCTACCTTATTTTCTGCAGTGCCCAACATAAAAATAATCTGTTGATAACTTAATTTTACTAAAACCCCTTGGGGTAATTTCTTCTGAGTGCCAGTTCCTCCATTTTTAATCAATTGCAATATTTCTTCAACATTATAAAAATAAAGATCTTTATAACTTTCAGTTAATCTTTTATAAATTTCTCTAATTATCCTTCGCTGCAAAGCAAAATGTACATTCAAGAATTCATCTTTGGCAAGTATTAGTCTATTATTAGAACTATGAATTATAATATTTGTTAATTTTTCTCTAGCTTTAACTACTAAAAAGTCATTTTCCGCCCTAAAAACTTGACCCATTTGATTTAAATTATTAATTAAATTTTCATTATACTCCTCTATTAATTGAGGTAACAAATTCAATCTGACTTTATTTCTAAAACAGATCTCTTGTTGATTTGTCTCATCAATTCTCCATTTCAAATCATGATTAAAACAATATTGCTTTAACTCTTCTTTTTTTACTTCAATCAACGGTCTAATAATTTTTTCTTGGTCAGGTTTAATTCCACCCAATCCTTTTAAACCTGCTCCCCGCAAAAACTTCATCAAAATAGTCTCTGCTTGGTCATTAGCATGGTGAGCTACCGCTAACTTATCAAAATTTAAATCATCTAATAAATTAAAGAAAAAATCATATCTAACTTGTCGAGCAGCATTTTCTAACGAAAGATTATTTTCTTGTTGATAGTTTTTCACATCACGAGATATAGAAGTAATAGGAACATTCAATTGAGTCGCAATCTTTTCCACAAACTTAGCATCAGCAGCTGAATCTGCACCTCTTAATTGATGGTCAAGATGAGCAATATGTAACTCTAAGTCGTAATCAGTTGCTAATTTTTTTAATATATGTATTAAAGCTACTGAATCTAATCCACCCGATACCCCTACTAAAACTTTATCTCCAGTATCTAGTAATTGATACTTAGTGATCGTATCCTTAACTACCTCTAGTAATTTCATACTATCTAGCTCCTCTTAAATTCATCTAACAGGATTATTCCCCCTTCTTTTTTATTGTTTATTTGTATTATATCTTAACATTTATCTACCCTAATTACAAGTACCGTCATATCATCATTATTATTACTATTTTGTTGTGCTTTTTGTAAAATATATTGAGCTAAAGAATTAGGGTCATCAATTAAATTGTTTTTCAATAATTTAATAATCCATTCCTCTTTAATCATTAAATTTTCTGCACTTTCTAATATCCCATCAGTAATCATAATTATAAAATCTCCATCATGTAATTGAAGTTGCGTCGGTTCTACTTCAATTTGATTCAAAATACCAATCGGTAAACTAGTCGATTTAACCATATTAATCTCTTGTCCTCGTTTAATAAAGCTAGAAACTGAACCTACTTTCGAAAATTCAGCTTTAGCAGTTACTAGGTCAATACTTAGCAAATGTCTCTTCTGCCGATCTAATTCCTAAAATTGAATTAATAGTTTTTAAAGCAGATTCATAATCCAAACCAGACTGCAGCATATTTTTCAATAATGTTACTGCTCCTTTACTCTCTTTAAAAGCTTTAGAACCAACTCCCATTCCATCACTTAAAATAGCAATGAATTTATCTTCCTTTAATTTAAAAAATGTATGATTATCACCAGAAATATCTTTTTGAGAACTAGCAGTAGCTACTCCCTCTACAAAACAGTATTTAGGCCCTGGAGCTAACTGACAAATACAGCTTGGCTCATCTAACTCCAACCCACATTCGCTCCATACTAAATCTAAATCATGACCTAATTTATTATTAAGTAGCGGTAACATCTTATTAATACAATCTCGCCCTCCATTACAACTTCTCTTCCTAATAGTAAACTCTAATTTTTCATTATTATAATTAGTAACTGAAATATCCTTTATCACTAATCCAGCATCTTTTAAAATAGTATGAGTTTTAGTCTTTAGGTTTTGCTCCGGATGAATATCAATTGTTAATTCATTTGATAGATCATCAATAATTTTTGCCATTCCTGATAACTGCTCTAATAAAATTTTCTTATTATCTTTTAATTTAGATTCCCAATAAGAATTCAACTCATACATTCTAACAAACTGATTAATAGCAGCAGTCAACTTTATTTTCCTAAAACAACTGCCCGGCATTACTTTTTCTAAATCTTTAATTTTAACTTCTCCTCTATTTTCTGCAATAGCTAATAATTCAAACATTCCTTGGTAAGTATCATAAAAAGATTGATACCAACAAGATTGATAAAGATCACATTTCTTACATACTTTATCTGTAATCAAATCTAAAAAAACTCCAATATTTTTTTCTTCTTCTTTTTTAGTAGTAGCAACTTCAGTAAACGCGATAGATAATTCATTAAATAAATGAGAGAATCTTTTAATCCGTTGATTAATAAATGAATTCAATTTTCTATCTTCAAGAGTATAATCAAAGTTATTTTGATTTTCAAAAATATCAAAATAAGAAATCATATTTTTTGGAGTTAGCAGTAAAAATAATGAGGCTAGTACACTTTCTTTGACTAATGCAATAATATATCCAGGTTCTATTAAAAATATTACATAAATCAAATTACTGATAATAAATCCTAAACTAACCCCTAATTTATTCTGCTTTTTAAAACTACCAGCTAACAAACCTGCTAAAGCATAATTACCTACTAACGGCATCATTTCTAAATGAGAGAAACTATAAAATATCCCTGTCAAAACTCCAGCACTTGTAGCTGTAGTAACTCCTCCAGTTAAAGCTACTAACATAATCAAATAAGAACTAAGCACCCTTAGCAAATTAATCCCCCACAAATTTTCAATTGCTAGGTCCCCTAAAAACAAACTAAATAGTAGTCCAATCGAGATTAAAGCAATTAAAAAGGTATCACTTTTATCACTTAAATATCCAAACATTTCAGAAGCCATTCTTAACAATAATAATACTAATAAAAAAACTAATAAAAATTCTGCTAGCAATAAAATAGTATTAATTTTAACAAAAAAATAAATTTTAAGTGCTTTGAATATTAAAAAAACCCCGCCTACTATTAAAGAATAATTAATTATCTTAATTTCTTTGGATAAATAATTAATTGTAACAAACCATAAACATAAACTAGTTAATAAATAATTAGAGCCACCCCAACCTAAATAACTTAGATACCCTCCATTAACTGCTACAAAAATTAAAGCTAATTTCTTTTGTGATACAAGTCCTTTATTACTAAAATAAAGAAAAATAGCAAAATAACTAATCCCAAAGGGCATTAGATTATTTAAAATGCTTCCTCTACCTAATAACCATCCTAAAATAACTAAGGCAATGCTAATCATTACTACACTATTAATAATTGTAGAAGAATTATTATTTTTCTCACCTTCTAATTGATTTTGCCGCTGATAAATAGGTAAATCTAATCCTTTCATTCTAAACTACTCCCTTCTATTTACAAAAAATGTAATCTAAGTTATATTATATACTACTCCAACAATAAGATTTGTCAAAAAAAGAAGAGAGCCGTAACTAATTTTTAGACAATTATCTATATAAAGTTGCACTTTCAGTGCAACTTTATAGTGACGAGTAAAAAGAAATCAGTAATGAGTAAAAACCTTAAAGTCAAAACCTCAAAACCCATTTAAATTCCTTTGAAATGAAAGGTTTTGAACTTAATTTTGACTTTGTTTTTGATTTTCTACTCATCACTCTTTTCTCATTACTTGTTACTATAAAGCTTCACTTACAAAGTGAAGCTTTATATAGATAATACAAAAAATAAAATAGACACCTATTAAAATAGGTGTCTAATAATAAATATGGTAGCGGCGGAGGGGATCGAACCCCCGACTCTGCGGGTATGAACCGCATGCTCTAGCCAGCTGAGCTACGCCGCCTCACTATATATTTATTATGGTTGCGGGGATCGGATTCGAACCGATGACCTCCGGGTTATGAGCCCGACGAGCTACCAACTGCTCTACCCCGCGCTAATATTAAATTCTTAATTTGAATAAAAATGGTGCCGGAGGTCGGATTCGAACCGACACGGGTATGAAAGCCCACCGGATTTTAAGTCCGATGCGTCTGCCAATTCCGCCACTCCGGCAATTTATTTTTGGTCCCTATCTCTCAAGCGACATTTAGTATTATATTATAAGACCCCCGTTTCGTCAATCTCAAAAAATGGTCATATAGTCTATTAAAATAAATTAGATGGCAAATACTATTAAATACTCTCTGTAAAACCTTTATTTAAGATTATTATAGATTATTCCTTCTAAGATGCCAAAATCACTAACTTTTAGTTCTTTAAGACTACATTTTTCCATTATAGTCAATAATATAATTATTCCGGGAATTATTATATCTGCTCTATCCTCAGATAAGCCAGATATATTCTTGCGGTCTCTTAGCGATAAATTCTTTAATTTTTTTAAAATTTTCTCTATTTTGCTGATGCTTAGTTGATAATTTTGAATTTTATGCGGTTGATAGTCTTCTAAGCCTTGATCTATAGCAGCCAAAGTAGTAATCGTACCACCAACTCCAATTATCATTTCAGCTGTAGTATCGCTTAAGATTTTTTTAACTTGTTTTTGCGCTTCAAAATTCATAGCCTCTAAATTTTGTCCCAGACTCTCTTTAAGCCTCACAGCTCCTAAATTGATGCTATGATACTCAGTTACACCAGCTTCGGTACCAAACACAAACTCTGTACTTCCTCCACCAATATCAACTGCTAACATATTATCTTCAGTCTTGTTTAAACCATTAGTAATTCCTAAATAAGATAACTTTGCCTCTTCTGAACCATTAATCACATCAATTTCAATTTCACTTTCTTCTTTAGCTTTACTAAGAAATTCATTCTTATTATCAGCATCCCTAATTGCACTAGTAGCTACTGCCCTATAATCAGCCTGATAATCTTCAAGCATTTTTTTATACTCTGTTAATACTTCTACTGCTCTCTGTTGAGCTTCAGAATTAATTACTCCATTATTAATACCTTCACCAAGGCGAGGTGTCCTTAATTCATTGACTAGCTTATTTAATTTTCCTTCATTAAATTCAGCAATTAATAATCTGATTGAATTAGTACCAATATCAATAGCAGCAAAATTCATCATTATCCCTCCAATTGACATTTTTCTTTACATTGTTCTGGATTCAATTCAACATACTCATTTTTCAATAATTGTTCAGTTAATCTACCAACAGGATTATTTTGATTTACTAAATAATGAGCATAATGGGTATGGAGACATTTAATACCTTCAAAATCCATAATCCCCCCTACTCCTGATTCTTTAATCACTCGATACTGCCCCTGATTTTCACCCTGCAATTCATTTAATTCTTCATCAGTTAATAGGCCAACTCGATAATTAGCATAATCTTCATGGGCCTTTATCAATTCTTCTTGCAACTGTGCATCTGCATCGATTTTTTCTTTTATTCTAGTCACATAACCCTGGTCTTCTAGTTGAGCTATTCGATAATTCAATTCAGGACAAGTAAGCCAAAAAGTAGTTGGAAAAATACCATCACTATCTTCTAAAATTGGAGCAGTCACAATTACTTGAGGAAATCCTGCCGCACATCTAACAGGAATATCAACTATATTCCTCGGCTCACGGTCTAATTGTTTTTTTAAAATTTCTTTTTCTTCTTTATCTATCATCTGTATAACCCTCACCTTCTTTTATAAATTAACAATGAAAAAGTAAAAGAGAAAAATTTAAAACAGAACAAAAAGCACAATCAAAAAATAAGCAACTTCATAATGGTCCATTCTCTGCTCCTGCTATTAAAGTAAAACTATCATTAGATGCCTGAGCAAGTTACACTTTACATAGATTAAATACTAAAAGCACCTCCAAGTAAGGAGGTGCTTATCGTTCAGCCATATATATTTATTAACGACCTGTTTTATTCTCTAAGTTCTGTTGTAAATCTTGTTGTCGTTCTTTACTTTCTTTCATAAAATCAGACATCATATCATCAAAAGATTTCTTAGGGGCCTTAGTAAATTTAGCCTTTTTCTTATCTTTAGACAATTGTTTAATAGACAAACCAATCTTGCCGTCATCATCAATAGAAATAACTTTTACTTTTACTGTTTCACCTTCTGACAAATAGTTACTAACCTCTTTAACATAAGTATCAGCCACCTCAGAAATGTGAACTAGTCCCGTTTCACCTCCATCTAATTCAACAAATGCACCAAAATTAGTAATCCCAGTCACTTTACCTTCTACAATGTTACCCACATCAATTGACATACTTAAAAAATTCCTCCTCATAGAATTTTATAGTTACATGAATTGCTTACATTATACTATATCTACTATTATGTGTCAACTAAACTAAAAATCTTTAGACAACGCAATTCTTTTACGTTGTTTATCGATTTCTAGTATTTTCACTTTAATTATATCACCAATTGCTACAAAATCCAAGGGATCTTTAACATATTCTTCACTTAATTCAGAAATATGGACTAATCCATCCTCTTTAACACCAATATCCACAAAGGCTCCAAAGTCTACTACATTTTTTACAGTACCATAAACAATTTGTCCTGGTTCCAAATCATCCATTTCTAATATATCGTCTCTAAAAATAGGTTTTGGCAGATCTTCTCTAGGGTCTCGACCTGGTTTTAATAAAGCATCTTTGATATCTTTTAAAGTCGGATAACCTGCTTCTAAATTTTGAGCTAATTTTTTTATATCTAAACTTTTTAATTGTTTTTTCAAATCCATCATTTCATCATCAGACTGCAAAGAATTAATATCATGTCCAATTTTATTCAATAATTTTTTAGCTAAATCATAAGATTCAGGATGAATTGGAGTCTTATCTAAAAGATTTAAACCATCTCTGATCCTTAAAAAACCCGCAGCTTGAGTAAAAGTCTTTGGTCCCACACCATAAACATCTTTTACTTCTTGCCGGTCTTTAAATTTACCATTCTCGCTTCGATAATCTACAATTTTTTGGGCTACCGAAGAAGATAAACCTGCTACATGTTCTAATAATGACTTAGAGGCTGTATTAAGATCTACCCCTACATAGTTAACTACTGATTCTACAACTGTCTCTAAAGCTTCATTAAGATCTGAAGACGAAATATCATGTTGATACATACCTATCCCTAAATGTTCTGGCTCTATTTTAACTAGTTCTGCTAACGGGTCCTGCAAACGCCGCCCAATTGAGACCGCCCCCCGCATTGCCACATCTAAATCTGGAAATTCTTCTCTTGCTACAGCAGAAGCTGAGTAGATTGATGCTCCTGCTTCATCTACAATAACATACTCTAATTTTTGCTCTACTTCAGAAATTAACTCTGCTAACAGTTTTTCTGTCTCCCGGCAAGCAGTACCATTTCCAATACAAGCTATATTAATATTATACTCTCCTATCAATTGTTCTAGTTCTTCTTTAGCAGTCTTCCATCCTTCTTGAGAATTATGAGGATAAATTACAGTAGTATCTAATACATCACCAACTTGATCAATAGCAGCCACTTTACATCCCGTTCTAAAACCTGGGTCTATCGCTACAACTTTTTTATCAGGCAGTGGTGACTGCAGCAATAGATTATTCAAATTCTCAGCAAAAACATCAATTGCATGTTCTTCAGCTTCCTCAGTTAGTTTACTCCTCACTTCTCTTTCAATAGCCGGGAACAGTAATCTATCATAACCATCTTGAATAGCTTTTTTAATCTGTTTTGTAAATTTAAATTCAGCTGCAATAAATCTATTTTCTAATCTAGAAATTATTTTTCCATCTTTAGTTTTTACTTTAACCTGCAGCACATCTTCGGCTTCTCCACGATTAATCGCTAAGGTTTGATGGGGCTTAACTTTATCAATAGAACTTTGATAATCATAATAAACATCATAATCTGTACTTTCTTCAACTTTAGCTTTCGTAACTAACTTCCCATCTCTAAAAGTTATTTTCCGAGCTAACTTTCTACTTTGTGGATCATGGGCCACTTTAGCAGCAATTATATCACGAGCTCCTGCTAGTACATCTTCTACTGTTTCTATCTCTTCTTCAGGGTTTAAAAACTTTTGAGCAAACTCCTGCAGTGAATCTATATTTTGCTCTTGATTTAATAAAAACTCTGCTACCGGCTTTAAACCTTTCTTTTTAGCTTTATTAGCCCGAGTTCTTCTCTTTTGTTTGTAAGGGCGATATAAATCCTCTACTTCTTGTAATTTAGTAGCCTGTTCTATCTTGTCCTCTAATTCTGTAGTCAATTTATCTTGTTCAGCAATAGCATTAATAACTGTCTCTTTCCTATCTTCTAATTCTTTTAAATATTCAAATCTATCTTTCAATTCTCTTAATTGTACTTCATCTAATTTCCCCGTTACTTCTTTTCTATATCTAGCAATAAAAGGGATTGTATTCCCATCTTCTAATAAATCTATAGTCCTTTTTACTTGTCCAATTTCTAAATTTAATTCTGAAGCTAATTGTTCTGTAAAATCTAAACTCAATTTTTTACCCCCCAGTTTATTCTTCCACTATAACATATAAAAGTTCATCTTCTTTTACTAATCCTAATTCTTTTCTAGCTATCTCTTCAATTGATTGATTAGAATTAATATACTGAACCTTTTCCTCTAATTTTTTAGTTTCTTTATTTAATTCTGCAATTTGTCCATCTAATTTATTCATTTTTCTCTCTAATTTTTCAACTTTTTTATGACCTTGATACAAATTACTAAAAATATTAAATATGAATAGCACTATTATTCCTAAAACAACAAGTGTAATCACTCGCTTAACAGTTTTTTTAGTATCAACTTGAGACTTTTTAGGCATAAATAAAACCTCACTTTCAAGTGGTAAATAATTTTTTTAGCAATTACTTCAATTTAGTTATTATTAACTTAACATAGCCTAGAATTTTTAAAAATATTTTTTTTATTTTATAATAAACCTTTAAACTAGAATCAGTCATAATCATTATATTTTTAACAGCAATTTTACTAATACTAAAATAATAAATTATATTTCCTACAATGACCCCTAAAAAAATATACCATCTTACTTGACCACCATTTAATTGTATCAATCGCACAAAAACAATAAAAGTAAAAATAAGAAAAATAAGAAAATCAAATAAATTGCTTAAATAGACCGAAAAAATCATTTTTCTTTTTAAAACTCTATAAAAATCAAATATAAGACCAATTATGCCTCCTACTAATATCATATTCAAAAAGGTAAAAAATTGCAAATATGAAAAAGAAATTATTCTCATCCCCTCTGATTTTACTTAAATAATCGCTTGAAAAATCCATTAGCTTTAAAAACTTTATCATATTTTAACTCTCTTACATGCCCCTTTATAATCAACTCTTTGCTATCTAAATCCAGATGTTTCATTTTTAAATCTGAACCATCAATAATTAAATTACCTAAATTAGTTTCTAATCTGACCTTATTTTCATCAAAATCAATTACCTCTTCCACCCCTGTTAATTCTAATAACCCTCTATCCACCAATTTTAACTCTTGCTCTTCATTATCCCTCATTTAACTCCCCCCTAAGAGGTCAAAGCTCAATTCAGATCTATTATTTTTTATCATTGATCTTATTTTTTCGCTGTTCTTAATACTCTTCACTTCTTTACTATTTAATCTTTACTGTTTTCACTGCTTTTTCTCTTTTCTCTTTTCTCTTTTCTCTTTTCTCTTTTCTCTTTTCTCTTTTCTCTTTACTCTTCACTCTTCACTGTTTACTCTTCACTATTCTTACTTCATATATATGTTTTTTATCAAAAACTATACCTTATATTCTCTCAAATTAAAAAAAGGACCTCAATTGAGGTCCTTTACTTTATCTACATATATTTTATATAATCGCTTCTTCTGTTTCAGCATCAAAGATATGCATCTTATTCATATCAAAAGCAAATTCCATTTCATCTCCTACTTCAGCACCACTATTTACATCTACAACTGCTACAATACTTTCTTCTGCTCCTACATCAAGATATAAGTTGATTTCAGAACCCATAGGTTCTACTACTTCTACTTGAGCATCAATTAAATTATCAGCATCATATTCATCATCATCATGAACAGCAGGGTCAAGAATGTTCTCAGGACGGATACCTAAAGCTACTTCTTTATCAATATAAGTCTGTAAATCTTTCATAGTTTTAGCCATATCATCAGGAATAGTTACTTCAAAGTCTCCTTTTCCAACTAAGACTAAGTCGTTTCCTTTTTCTTTGATAGTAGCTTTTAAGAAGTTCATAGCTGGACTACCAATAAATCCACCTACAAACATATTATTTGGTTCACTGTATAAGCTAATTGGATCATCAATTTGCTGGACAATACCGTCTTTTAGTACAACAATTCTATCTGCTAATGTCATAGCCTCTACTTGGTCGTGTGTAACATAAATAGTAGTAGTCTGTAATCTTTCATGTAACTTACTTAATTCTGCTCTCATCTGAACTCTTAATTTCGCATCTAAGTTAGATAATGGCTCATCCATCAAGAACACTTTTGGTTCTCGAACAATTGCTCGTCCCATAGCTACACGCTGTCTCTGACCACCAGATAATTCTTTAGGTTTTCTATCTAATAATGGTTCAATATCTAAAATCTTTGCTGCTTCTGTAACCCGCTCATCAATTATGTCTGGATCAAACTTTCTTAATTTTAAACCGAATGCCATATTATCATATACATTCATATGTGGATATAAAGCATAATTCTGGAATACCATTGCAATATCTCTATCTTTAGGTGCTACATCGTTTACTAAATTATCACCAATATATAACTCACCACTAGTAATTTCTTCTAAACCTGCAATCATTCTTAAAGTAGTTGATTTTCCACAACCAGATGGACCAACTAATACTACAAATTCTTTATCTTTAATATCAACATTTGCATCTTCTACTGCCAATACGTCTCCTTCTTCATTACTGTGATACACCTTAGTAATATCATTTAAAGTTACCTTAGCCATTAAAATAGCCTCCTTTAAGATTTTAAGTTGATTCTCTAATTATTAATTCACTCTCTAAAATTTCAATTTCTTCTTTTATTTCTTCTTCATTAATTAAATTTAACAATTTTTTAGCCGATCGTTCTCCTAATTCATACATCGGTCTTGTAACTGTAGTCAAAGGTGGGTCAATTACAGAAGTCACCACCGTATCATCAAAACCAACAACAGCAATATCTTGAGGAATAAAATAACCTCCCAATTTAATAGCTTCTACAACTCCAGCAGCCATTAGTTCATCAGCTGCGAAGATAGCTCGCGGAGGTTCTTCTAATTCCATTAACTCTAAAAAACCTTGATAGCCACCTTCTCGCGACCAAGACTTATGTATAACTAAATCTTGGTCATACTCTATATCTCTATTTTTTAAAGCCCGCTTATAACCTTGTAATCTATTCTGTGCCTGCCAACTATTATTAGGGCCAAGTAATAAAGCAATTCTGTCATGACCTTTATCTAGCAAATGTTCTGTTGCCTTTAAAGCACCAATAGTATCATCAATAATTACTGAAGGAAGTGGTACTTCTTCTACAAGACGATTAGCTAACACTATAGGATAATCTGTCAATCCTAATTTAACAATCTGATTATTAACTAATCCCCCACCTAGAAAAATCATCCCAGCTACTTTGTTACTCTGCAGCCAATTCATATAATTGACTTCTTGCTCTTTATCATCGTCTGTATTACAGACTATAACCTGATAACCTTGACTAGTAGCATAGTCCTGTACCCCTCGCGCAACATCAGAGTAAAAAAGACTAGCAATATCAGGCAATAACAAACCAATTACATTAGTCTCTTGTTTAGCTAAATTTTGTGCTAAACGATTGGGTTGGAAATTGTTTTTTTTAGCAACTTTTAGTATTTCTTTTCTTGTTTCTTGCCCTACTCCCTCTTTATTATTAATAGCTCGGGAGACAGTTGATTCAGAAACTCCAACAATTTCAGCAATGTCTTTCATTGTAATAGTCATACTGGATTGTTAACTCCTCAAACAATTCCACTCAAGTTTACTCAAGCGCTTGAGTAAAATTAAAAATTAATAACACACTCCTGTGTGTTAGATCTTATATTAAATTATATTTATTATATTCTACTACGAGTATAACAAACTTATTCTTAAAAATCAAGAAAAAATAAAAAATAGGCTGAGCTGTTTGCTATGAGCTATTAGCTTTGGGCTAAATTAAAAATCTGAAATACAGATTCAATTCTTTAAGCTACAATGAATTTTTTAATCATAAAAAAAAGCTAGCTCGGAACCGAGCTAGCTTTAATCAACTCTATTCTACTAAATTCATTACAGATTCTTTTACTTTTTCTAGTTTGTTTTCAGCAGCTTCTTCACTATCTCCCACTACAGAGAAGTAAAATTTAATTTTAGGTTCTGTACCAGAAGGTCTTACTGTTACTAAAGTTTTATCTTCTAATTCAAATTGTAATACGTTAGACTCAGGTAAGTCAAGTTTACTTTCTGCACCTGTTTCTAAATTATAACTTGCACCTACTAAATAATCCTTTTTAACAACAACTTTTTGACCATTAATTTCTTGAGGACTATTTTCTCTTAAATCTGCTAACATAGCATTGATCTTTTCTTGTCCTGACTTACCAGGCATTCTAATTGCCTCTAAATCAGCTTTATAATAGCCATATTCTTCATACATTCTCATTAACTCTTCATAAATAGAGCTATCCTGAGACTTATAATGAGCAGCCATCTCTGCAATTAACATCGTAGAAACTATTGCATCTTTATCTCGAGCATGAGTTCCATATAAGTAACCATAACTTTCTTCGAAGCCAAAGATATATTCTTTATCATATTTACCAGCTTTAAACTCTTTAATCTTTTCGCCAATATATTTAAATCCAGTTAAGGTATTCATTACATCTAAATTATACTTTTCAGCAATTGGATTAATCATTTCTGTAGTAACTATTGTTTTAATCACTGTTCCATTTTCTGGGATTTCTTCTAGGGAATTTACAATATACTCTGTTAATAAAACCCCTACTTGATTCCCATTTAAGAAAGTCCATTCATTATTGTCATCTTTGACTGCAATACCTACCCGGTCTGAATCTGGATCAGTAGCCATAATTAATTCAGCGCCTTTTTCATCAGCTAATTCTATTCCTAATTCAAATACATCTGGCTCTTCAGGATTCGGATATCCTACAGTAGAGAAATCTTCGTCTGGTTCTTCTTGTTCAGGAACAACATGAACATTCTTAAAGCCTAATTCTTCTAACACTCTTTGCACCATAACACTTCCTGTCCCATGCAAAGGAGTGTAAACAATATCAAGTTCTTCAGTTACTTCTTTAATTGAATCTCCATTTAATGATAGGTCTTTTAAAGTCTTAACATATTTATCATCTAAACTAGAATCAATAATTTCAAATAATCCTTCTTCTTTAGCTTTATCTTTAGATATAGTTTTTACTTCATCGAAACTAGCAATCTCATTGACCTCAGAAATAATACCTTCATCATGCGGTGGCACTACTTGCGCTCCATCATCCCAATATACTTTATAACCATTATATTCAGGTGGGTTATGGCTAGCCGTCACCATAATTCCAGCAGTAGTTCCTAGTTCTCTTACAGCATAAGAAAGTTCAGGGGTTGGTCTCAAATCATCAAATAAATAAGCTTTAATTCCATTTGCAGCCAACACTAAAGCAGCTTCAGTAGCAAATTTTCTAGATTTGCGGCGATTATCATGAGAAATTGCTACTCCTTTTCCTTTATCACCATTCTCTGCAATATAATTAGCCAAACCTTGAGTAGCCTTACGGATAGTATATTTATTTACACGGTTAGTTCCTGCACCAATAATTCCCCTCATACCACCTGTTCCAAAGTCTAAATCAGTGTAAAATCTCTCTTCAATTTCTTCTTCATCATCAGCAATTGCTTTTAATTCTTCTTTAGTTGCCGCATCAAAATAATCATTTGACAGCCATTCTTGATATTTTTCTTTATAATCCATTTTTATCCCCCCATTAAATAAGTATTCATTCCTAAATTTAAGTAAGTATTCACTTCCCACAAATAAAATAATTCATTTATAGCCTAAATAAAGAGATTAAAACATTTAATTTACATTACAAACAAATAGAGGTGGTTACTATTATTTTCTCATATTTATCTATAATAGTCAAAATAAATTAGTCATTAATCTGGATCCAGATTAATGACTAATTATCCTAATAAATCTTTTCTATCTTAACCTCCTTAAAATAATGATTAATTATTTCTTTAGGTTTTTTCCCTTCTTGGCCAATTTATAAGCTCCCCATTGGCTTAAGCCAACTCCATGTCCATATCCCTGACCTTTAAAAACAAATCCATCACCTTTCTTAGTGATTGTTTCTACTTTAGTTGATTTCAATTTATCGGGACCAACAGCCATTCTAAAATCCGCTCCATGCATCTCTGTAGTTCCCTGATCATGATTTATTTCCAATTTCTTAATCCGACCTGTTTGGTCCCGATCCTTAATCTTTAGTTCTTGAATTTGCTCAGCAGTTACTCCTTTACTCTGCAGAGCATTCTTTAACTCCGCAGTAGAGATGCTAAGTTCCCAATTTTGAATATCTGCTGGAGCTTCATCGTCAGGGGATTGAACAGATTTAATATATTTAGGTTCTGCTTTTTTATAGTTTAATCCTACTTTAGCACTAGTTGTTTCACCACCAGCACTAGAATGAAACCAAGCTTTAATATATTCTCCATTATAGGTCACCACTTGACCTTTGGTCATTTCCACCGCCGACCTAATCTCATCTGTAATATTTTCCGGCTTATAAGCTTGTGCTTCTTCATGCTGAGCACTAATTGTATTATCAGCTGTATCTTCGATTTTTCTTAAAGCAAAAGTTCGGGCCTTAATTGCTTGAGCTCCATAAGCATTTTCCGGCCAATCTTTTTTCATTTCTCCTGCTACAACTCCTGCTACATACTCTTCTAATTTCATCTCTTTAGTCTGACCATTTTCTAATTCTACTCTAATAGTTGGCTCGTCTTCTAATTTATCGCCCTCTTGAGCCCCTTTCATCTTACTCTCTTGTTTTTGACTACAACCTAACAAACCCACAATTATAAAAACTATTAAGATGAATAAACTATAATTCTTTTTTAATCTCATAATTTTCCCCCTTCATCCTTTTGTACTTTCTGCTAAATCAATTATTAATATTATACCCAAACTTAGTATTATTATTGCATTAAAGCTAAACAAAAAAGAAAAAGCAGCTTATAACTGCTTGAAATATAGGCAACAGTATTGCTAATAAAAAAAAGGCCAACACCACATAGACCACCCTCAAGTAGTCTAAATGATGTTGACCTACATTCGACTGGTATAGTCATACCCCTCTACTGTCTGCCAACTAGATATTTATTTTTATAAACTCTATTTTAAAATCATTAAATAATTTCTTACTCTTCAAAATCATTGTCTCCATTATATCGAGATCAAATAAACTTGTCAACACTTCTTAAAAAGAAGAGAAACAGCTTAATTTTTAATCAATATTTCATCTTCTAGTTCTATCCCTTTTGTCTGAATCACACCACTAGCCAACTCTATCACCTGCTCAGATTCAACTACAAAGGGAGAAATTCGATTAGGCTTTAAATTTTCAATTAGTTCTAAAACTTGTCCGTGCCCATCAATAAAGACCAAATCAATTGTAAAACTCATAAAAAAAGTATGAACTATCTGACAAGGTTTAATAATTAAACCTTCATTTTCTTTTAGTTCTTTATGTCTTAACAAACCAACTAAACGCTGCCAAAATGTATTAGCTACTCTTACTTCATTAACTATTATATTATTTTTACTAGCATTAATTACTTTCATAACCCCCAACTCCTTAATTCATCCCTGAAAAAGAATTCATGATTTTAATCACAGCTGGTCCTAATAGAACAATAAAAATAGTGGGAAAGATGAATAAAATTAGAGGTAATAACATTTTCACTGGTGCCTTCATAGCAGTAGCTTCAGCTCGCTGCCTTCTCCGCTGTCTAATTTGGTCTGACTGCACTCTCAGGACTTTTCCGATACTAACTCCTAATTTATCAGCTTGGACAATAGAAGTAATAAATTTAGTTAAATCATCTACATTAGTTCTTTTTCCTAAATCTCGCATGGCATCACGACGAGGCTTACCCATTCTAATTTCTTGTAGTAATCTCTCAAATTCTTCGCTAATTGGCCCTGAAACTTTATCTACTACTTTTACCAATGCCGCATCAAAACCTAAACCAGCTTCTACACTAACAGTTAACAAATCTAATACATCTGGCAAACTCCTTTGAATCTGAGATTGTCGTTCTGAAATCTTTTTACCGAGTAAGAATATAGGAATTATCAAAGCAGAAATAGCTGTCAATAAAGAAAAAGTGAAAAGGACTTTAGCTTCTGCCCCTAAAAAAAATAAAGTAATAAATAATCCTCCGGGTAAAATTAATATCAAACTACCCTGTAAGGCTAAAAACTCTTTCACTCCTAAACCAAGAGGATTACCAGCTAAAATTAATCGTCGCCGCAAATTATCTTTAATTCCAGACGGGGTAAATTTAATAAAGAAAGTAGATACTTTTTCCACAACAGGTTTGAGTACTCGTTCCCAAAATGATTCGTCTAATTCTTCTTCTCTGAGCCGTTTTTCATCTTCACTTCCTGTATACTTTTTTAATCTATCATCAACTGTCTCATCTTCTTTAAATAAATACATAATAGCCAATACAAATATAGTCACCATAACTCCTAAAGAAGCTGCTATGACAAACATAATTACCACCTCCAGCAAAATAGAAGCTCTCAACTATTCACACTTTTATTTCAATAATTTTTTTAATCAAGAAAATTCCTATCAACTGCGAAGAAACTCCCATTATCAGCATTGCTCTTCCTAAATTACTAGTAAACAATGGAGTCATATAATCAGGATTAATTACAAATAATAAAGCTCCTAATCCAATTGGCAGCAAAGCTACAATAAACCCTGAAGCACGACCTTGAGCAGTTAAAGTTTTAATCTCCCCTTGAATCCTAATTCTTTCTCTAATTGTATCAGAGATACTATCTAAAATTTCTGATAAATCACCTCCTACTTGCCGCTGAATCAGCACAGCCGTGACTACTAAATCCAAATCATCACTATCAATTCGATCTGTTAAATCTCTCAGCGCTTCTTGCGGAGAAGCCCCTAAATTCATCTTCTTTAATACCAGTTCAAATTCTTCCGAAATAGGTGCTTCCATCTCTTTAGTAACCATTTCTAAAGCTTGAAAAAAACTATATCCTGCTTTTAATGAATTAGAAATAATAGTTAAAGAATCATTAATTTGATCATTAAATTTATCTATGCGCTTTTTCTGACTATATTTTAAATAAAAATAAGGAAATATTAATCCAAGTAATAACATTACTCCAGTTAATACTATATTTTTAAGTAGCAAAATTCCTATTACAGCAATTAATAATAAAATCATTATAATTGAAATTATAAATTCAGAAGCTTTAAATGGCAAACTAGATTTATCTAACTCTTTATCTAAGCTATTAGTTACAGAAAAAGAAGTGAAAAATTGATTTAACCGTAACATTAACCTACTGTTATTATCCTCATTTTCATCTTCTGTAGTAGAGACCCTTTCTAAAGCAATAGTTTCTCTATCATCATCTAAATACTTATCTAAACGATTATTAATTACATCTTGTTCAGAAGTTAATAAACTATAAATTCCTATAATCAGAAAAGTTACAGTTAAAAATACTAATAGCATAACTACATATATCATAGCTGATGCCCCCCCTTTTAGCAAAACCACTACTTTAATAAGACATAAATAAATCTGACGGCAAATCAAGACCTGATTCTTTAAAACGATCCATAAACTTAGGTCGAATACCAGTTGCTTTGAATTCTCCTATCACATTACCTTCTTCATCCCGTCCTTGTTTTTCAAAAACAAATAAATCTTGTAAAGTAATAACTTCCCCCTCCATGCCTTGTACCTCAGTTATTTTAACTACTTTTCTGCTACCATCCTTAAGTCGCGTTTGCTGTACAATCAAATCTACAGCAGAAGAAATTTGGTCTCGGATAGCTTGGACTGGCAATTCCATTCCAGCCATCATAACCATTGTTTCCAATCGAGATAACATATCTCGCGGGCTATTAGCGTGACCAGTAGTTAAAGACCCATCATGACCAGTATTCATCGCTTGTAACATATCAAGAGCCTCACCACCTCTTACCTCCCCCACTACTATTCGATCTGGACGCATCCGCAGGGAGTTTTTAACTAATTCACGCATTGTAACTGCACCTTTGCCTTCTACATTAGGTGGACGAGTTTCTAAAGAAACTACATGGTCCTGGGCCAACTGCAGCTCAGCAGCATCTTCAATTGTAATAATTCTTTCATCCCCCGGAATAAATGATGATAACACATTCAAAGTAGTTGTCTTACCAGAGCCAGTACCACCAGAAACGACTACATTTAATCGCACTTCTACACAAGCCTCTAAAAATTGGGCCATTTCATCAGTTAAGGTACCAAAACCAACTAAATCATCTACTGTAAAAGGATCTTCAGAAAATTTTCGAATCGTAATTGTAGGACCATTCAACGCTAAAGGAGGGATAATAGCATTCACCCGCGAACCATCAGGCAATCGAGCATCAACCATAGGACTACTCTCATCAATCCGACGCCCTAAAGGAGATACTATCTTTTCAATAATATGAATTACATGTTCATCATCTCTAAATTTAACATCTGTTAAAACTAAGCGACCATTTTTCTCTACATAAACTTGATCTGGTCCATTAACCATCACCTCTGAAACATCGGGATCTTCTAACAAACCATTAATCGGTCCAAAACCAATAATTTCATCAATGATATCCTTAATGACTTGTCTCTGTTCTCCAGGAGAAATAGCTACATCTTGCTCTTCAATTACTTCTTGCGCCGTCTGTTTAATATCTCGCTTTAACTCTTCATTATCTGCCTGTTCTTCTGGATCAGAAAAAATATCAAAATCAAGCTTTTCAATTAAACGATTATGGACATTAGTCTTTAATTCACGATGAGGGTCTGTATCTACAGTAGTGGTTTTTTTAGCTTTAGACTTAGTCTTAGCTTTGCTTTTATCTTCTTTCCGTTCTTCTTCTTTTTTAGAATCACTATCTTTATTCTGTGATAAGCGATCTTTTAAAGACATAACTCATCCCCACCTTAAAATCATTTTAATAATTTTGTTATTTTATCTAGCCAACCTTCTTTTCCCGCAGCTTTATTATTTTCATCTCCTGTTACTAAATTGGCTAATTTAATTATTTGCCGAGCTAGGTCAGACTGTGGTTTAGAAACTACAAATGGTTGCCCAGTATTAATAGAATTAACAGTCATTTCCCCATGACTTGGAATCTTTAAATCAACATCATAGCCTAAAGTTTTTTCTAAATCTTCAATATTAATTCCTATTTTTTCAGAATAACGATTTAAAATTAACTTAATACTATCTTTAGGATAATCTAATTCTTCCATTACTTCTAAAGATAGTTTTACATTTTTAATTGTAGATAAGTCTAACATAGCAATTAGTAGAATTAAATCTGAATTATCTAAAGCAGTCAATACTGGTTCAGAAAAAGACTGTGGAGTATCAATAATAATATAGTTAAATTTTTCTTTTAAAATATCTATTAAAGCTTCAAATTCTTGCCCCCCAATCATTTCTGCTTCCTCGGGGCGCAAGGGAGAATTTAAAACATGCAACCCATTATCATAACTCAATAAATAATCATCTATATTGTCAGGTGTTAAACTTGCTAATTCCTTAACTGCATCAGCGATAGTTATTTTGGGGCTTAGGTCTAATAAAACATCAGCATCTCCAAATTGTAAGTCTAAATCAACTAACACAACATCTAAATCTTTTTGCTGCTGTAAAACAACAGCTAAATTAGTTGCTAGTAGTGTCTTGCCTACTCCCCCTTTACTACTAAAGACAGATACAACTTTTTCTTGGCGCCCCTGTCTTTCAAGAAGGCTTTGCTCTTTTTTAGCATCTAATTCATACACTTGTTTAATTACATTAATTAATTCATCATCACTAAAAGGCTTAATTAAGTATTCTCGAGCCCCAACCATCATTGCTTTACGTAAATAATTCTGTTCTTCTTGTACTGACATCATAATAATTGAAGACTCTGGAACTTCTCGATTAATAATTTCAGTAGCTTTAATCCCTTTTATTTTAGGCATATTAATATCCATTAAAATAATATCAGGCTTTAACTTTTTGGCCTTCTCAATTACATCTTTTCCATCAACCGCTTCAGCAATAACTACTATATTTTGCTCTAATTCTATTAATTTGCGTACATTCTCCCTTGTTTCAGCCACATCATCAGCCAATAAAACTTCTATTTTTTCAGCCACTAACAACTCACCTCTCTTTCCCTCACCACTACTTATTTATTAGTTCCTTTATTTCTTGATTTTAAATTGAACTCTAATTTTTTCTTCTTTTTAAATACATTATCAACATCCATCAAATCTTTTGCTCCTTGATCTAATTTTATAATTCTAGGCGTCACTAAAACCAACAGTTCTGATCTCCGCTCTTGATATGCTTTACTTTTAAATAAAGACCCTAAAATAGGTATCTCACCTAAAACAGGAATCTTTTTAATTGTTTCTGATTTGTAACTTTGGATTAAACCACCAATAGCTACTGTAGCTCCATCTGGAATCACTACTTTCGTATTAACTTCACTACTTTTAATTGCTGGCAATTGACCATTACCATAATCCACTGCATTGGCCCAATCCAATCTACTGACTTGTGGATGTAGAGCAGTATCTAATTTTCCGTTTCTTGTGACTTGAGGATTGATTGTTAACTTAACTCCATATTGACGCCAGGTTACAGTCTGTTTCCCTTCTGCATCAGTAGTCACAATTGGAATTTCTCCACCTACAATAAATTTAGCTTCTTCTCCGCTTTTAGTCACTAATTTAGGTTTAGCTAATAATTTAGCATCTCCTTGGTCTATTAAAGCCTGTAATTTACTTTAAATTTTACTAATTCTCTCAAAAGAACCTATACCAAATTTAGTTCCCTGTGGTAAATTTTCATCAAAAACTGCAGTTCCTGACTCTAACTTAGTTCCCGCTTGAGCGCCAACACCATACCAATCAATTCCTAATTGATTATCAACTGTTTTATCAACTTCAAATACTTGTGCCTCTAATAGCACCTGCAGTGAATTTTCTACTTGGATATGATTTACCACTTGTTCACCAAATACTTTAGCTATCTCTTCCACGCGTTGACTCTTATTTCGATTATCAAGTTTTCCACTTAATAAAATAGTATCATTCACTTTAGCTACTTGTACTGTTTTATAATTAATTAACTGTCGCAAACGATTTAAGACAGTAGATTGTTCTTTAGTAATTTTCACTTTATAAAGTTTAAGTCCTTTTTGGTCCCAAATATGAACTGTTGTTGCTCCAGGACTACGACCATTAATCAATAACTCTTGATTAGAAATCGCAATTACATCAGCAATTTTAGGATTCCCAACTGCTACTCGACCTAAATTATCTATTTTAACTAGTTGAGATTCCCCATTAGGAATTTCCAATCTCTTAACTTCTTTAGCATAACTTATAGTTCCAATTGTAACAACAAAACACACTAATAATCCAACTGTGAGGAGGCGATTATTATTTCTCATTCCTGTCCCTCCTTTTCCTTGATCAATATATCTTCATAGACCTTTTTAGTCCCTCTAATAATCTCGACCTTCTTACTTATTTCTTCTTTTTTTGTCTGCTCTTCTTTTTCTTTTATTACCGTCTTTTTATCCTGCTCAGTACTCTCTTGCTCTGTTGTTTCTGTTTCTTCTGCATCAGAATTATCTGCTGTAGCTTCTTCTTTACGTCCTAATAGTTTATTTAAACTAAAACCAGTACTTCCACTTTTTATTTGATTCTTAGGAGAACGTAAAGCTAATCTAATTTCACCTTCTCTATCAGCTAAAGCTAATCTTTCTGCTTCTTCAAGTCCCACTGCTAAAGTAACACTCTTTTTAACTTCTGGCTTCATTCCTTGATTAGTTGTCATATCTTGAGCCACAGCTAAAACTTTTACATTCTGCAACACCGCCTTAGCTACTGCATTATCTGCATCAGAAAAGACTGCTACTACATCTACATAATCTCCAGGCATTAAAAATCCTGCCACTCCAATTACTTCATTAACTGCTACAGTTACAGCTCTTTTTTTAGGACCTAAGTTAAGAGCTAACATTGAATTCGTCTCTTCCTTACTATATAAGCGAGACTTTAAAACTTGTTCTCCGGCAACAATTTTAGCAGAAGCATAGCGCCCTTTAACTTTATCTACAGATTTAAAAGCTTCGAAATGAGCTTGCTTCTCAGGTATCTCTTTTTCATTTAACATTTCAGCAGTTATCTTTTGACGCGGGTTAATATTTTCTTTAGCCACTACTACTGCTACAACTTTTTTTGCTTCTTGTTCTTGAAGATCTGGAGTACCTAACATCGTATAGACTAATACTGAAGTAATCAAGCCTAAAATAATAGCTATTGCAACTACTACTTTTGCTTTCATAAAATACCATCTCCTTCATCCCAAGCAATATCTACTTTTAATCTATTAACTTTACTTTACGCAAGCCGAAATTTTGACCATCGGACCCCATTTCAGCAGAATCAGCTAACCATTTAATAAATCGTCCCTCTACATATGAATTTCCTTGTTCCTTATCCATTCCTTCTAAAAAGAAAGCAGCAAAACCTACAACTTCAGAGGTACTACGTCCATTACCTAAGTCATCAATAACTGGTACATAGAGTAAGCGAGGACAGTCAGGCTTAACTGTGTCATAACTGCACCCCGGCACATGGTTACACTGATCAACTCGGTATTCGACTCCTTTTCTAGTCGGACCAGACATATTACCCGGTTCAGTTGTAACCTCATCCCCTACTTTTAATTGGCTATCATAACCGTGTTTAATATTATCTTCATAATTTTTAGCTCCCGTTCCATCTAAAGCTAAAGCACCAAAATTACCATTTAACCCCTGCGCATTAGCTGGATCTCCTGCACCATACTTCAAATAATAGCTTTCACCATAAACGAAATTCTGTTGAACTATACCAAAGGGGACTATTCCAGTTACTGCGTTGACCTGACTGATTTGAGCTTTAGACGTACTCGTTATTTCTACTTCTTCAATTCCAATTGCAGGAGCAAAATTCATAGCAACATTTTCTTTTCCTGTAGCTTCAATCTGATTACTAGCAATTACATTAATAGTCACTTGTCCACTATCTAAACCATTATTAGCTGCATACTCTTGAGCTATATCTTCAGCAGCTAGGGGATCATCTGGTAACTCCTGCACCCCAGATAGGACTACAGCATCTAATGTGTTAACTAATTCAATTCTTTCTAAATAAAGCATTCCTACATCAACTACTAAAGCTAGTAGAACTAAAAAGATAAGCATTAAAAAAGCAACTAACACAATTACAGTTCCCTTTTCTTCATTCACTCTGTTCATACTTTCACCTTCCTGCCCATCCTATTCTACTCTCATTACCATTGTACTACTAATGGGAAACGGATCTGGTAATAAATTCGTTATTAAAGGGACAAAGAGATCAACTCCATATTCTACTTCTACTGTCAAGGAGTCACCACTAGAACGATTTGACTGACTAGGAGTAATATTAATATTTAAACGATTAACATCAAAATTACTAGGTGCTACTGCATTATTAACAGCAGAAACAATTTGACTATCATTATTTTCAATAGCACCCACCCTTGCTCCTACTCGAGCAGCATTAGCAATCACCAAATAAGAATGAAAAATACGACCAAATTCTACTATGCCAAATAAAACCAGCAATAACACTGGTAATACCAGTGCTAATTCAACCATTGCCTGCGCTGTCTCATCTTTAGCTAATTTAATAAACATTTTCTAACACCCCATCATATGGGCCACATGTTTAATTCACTTAACAACAAAGAACACCAAGTTCCAATTACAATTGCTACTCCATAAGGAAAAGAGTTAACATTTTTTTGTTGCTCTAAGTTTTCTAAGGGAATTCGATAAACAAGTTTATTAAATAAACTTGTTATCTGCTCTAATTTATTTTCTTTTAATAAAATCAATACAGAAATTAACCCTCCAACTATCGCAACAACTAATGAATTAATAAATATAAATCCAGGTCCTTTAACTGCTCCAATAGCAGCTATTAATTTAACATCTCCGGCTCCTAAACCTCTAACAATAAAAGGGATTAAAAATAAAAACAAAGCTAATAAAAAACCACTAATACTTGTTAATAGTCCTGAAAAACCTGTTAAATAAATATTAATAATCAGTCCAACTACTAGTAACATTATAATAAAATAATTAGGTATAATTCCTTCTTTAATATCAAAGTATAAAGGCACAAGCAAAATTAAAGCCAGCATTAAATCTAACATTTTTTAACCTCTTTCATAAAATTAATTTTCTTGTTCTAGACTTAAAGCCCTACCTGATTTCACTCAAGTAGGGCTTTAAGTTTAATCATCGCCGTATTAACTTAGCCATATATTATATATTAACTTCCTCCACCACTGCCACTAATTGCATCCTTAATATCTGTGAAAATATTGCTAAGTTCGTCTCCCATGGTAGTCAAAATAGTAATTACAGCCACTGCAACCAAAGCTAATATTAAGCCATACTCTACCATACTTTGTCCTTCTTCTTCATGAATTAATCTTTTTAAAACTTCCAACATACTTTTCACCTCCCAGGTACATTTTAAACCTGATTTTTATTTAGGTTTTTAAAGGGATTTCAAGAATAACTTTAGTCCCTTCTTTGGCTTGAGATACAAAATTAACAGAACCACCTAATAACTCTGCTCTTTCTTTCATACTAAATAACCCAAATGATTCTTGCTGAGCAGAATCTTCAAGAGCTTCTTCAACATCAAAGCCTTGTCCATAATCCTTAATTACTACATTAGCAATTTTAGGTCTTAATTCTAATTTGACATCTACAGTATTAGTTTTAGCATGTTGATGAGCATTATTTAAAGCCTCTTGAATAATGCGATAAATCGCTACTTCAAATGATGACTTCAATTCTGTTTTATTAGCTAAAATTTTGAATTCTATCTCTAAACCTGTTTTTTCTTGGAAATCCTCAATATATTTCTTTAACGCCGGAACTAAACCCAAATCATCTAAACTCATCGGTCTTAAATCAAAAATTATTTTCCTGACATCTTGCAAACTTTTCTTAACTGAACTTTTAAGGTCTTTAACCTCTTTTTTGGCTTCTTCTACATCTTTTTCTACTACTTTATCAAAATATTCTAACTTAAATACAACATTAGCTAGTAATTGCGCTGGACCATCATGGATTTCTCTAGCCACTCTTTTTCGTTCTTTTTCCTGCGCTTTAATAATTTGAATTCCCATGTGCTCTTTTTGCTTTAATTCTTTAAATTGTGAACCTAATTCTTGTAAATCATCAGTTAAATAATTTTTTATAATTCCAATTTGGGAAATTAAGTTTTCTGCTTTATCTACTGTTCCTTCTAATTTTTTGAGCCTTCTTTCCAAATCATCCCGCTTTTGCCGCAGCCTTTTCTCCTTCTCACGCAACAGAGATAACTCCAATTGAGTATCTTTAGCATTTTCATAAGCTTCTTTAATATCAACTTCACTATAATTACTGATATCGTTACTTACTTCCATTAAATGTTGTCTAGCTTCTCTATCATCTTTTTCTAATTGATCCACCTTTTCAATTACTTCAATTGTCTGCTCTCTAATTTCTTCCAAATCTTCTTTAGTCGCCTCATATTCATTCCTAGCTGCTTCAGCAATAGAAAAAACCTCATGTTGACTGTTCTCAATACCTTCCATCATTTTTTCAATTACTTCATCTAAAGAAAAATCTTCTAATTGTTTATACATATTTTTTTCTCCATTTAAACCTAAATTAAATAGTATTGTTAATTTTCTGACATTTCAACAAGATTAATAAATCCCAGAAGAAACTAACTTTTTTATAGTTTATTCTGGGATTTTAACTCAATTTCTATACTTAAATTGTACTAATAATAGTGAAAAAAGTCAATTTAAAATTTATTCTAATAGATAAAATCGAATTAAATCTAAATCTGGTTTTTTAAGCTCTTATTTCTTAAAAAATCCCATGATAAAATCCTTCAGCCACCTAAAGATGCGAACAAAAATATTAGCTTTTTCTACATTTTTAGTAGCTACTAATTCAACTTCTCCTAATGGATTTTCAGGGTCATCTTCATGTACAAAAACTATCTTACCAGCCTTATCTCCTTTTTTAACTGGAGCTTCTAACTTATCTGTTACCTCTACTCTACGCTTAACTAATTCTTTTGTGCCCCGTTTAATTACTGCTGAAAAACCTTGAGCAGTTGCTACTGGAACTTCTAATTGCTTACCACCTTTAACTGCTACTTGACTAATTTTATTTTGCGGGCCAATTAAATTAGCTTTATAAAATGCTTTAAATCCATAATCTAGCAATTCAGCACTCTGCTCTACTCTAGCATTTTGACTATCTGTTTTCATCACCACACTAATTAATCTCCGTTCACCACGTTGAGCAGTACCAGCCAAACAATACTCAGCTTTTTCTGTCCACCCTGTCTTCAAACCGTCAGCTCCTGGATAATGTCCAACCAGATTATTTGTTGTATAAATTCTTAATGATTCATTTTTAATATAGTCTACACGATTAGAAGACCACTCTAATAATTTCGGATAAGTTTGAATTAATTCTCGAGCCATAACTGCTATATCATGAGCACTAGTATAATGTTCCCCATGTTCAACCGGCAAACCAGTTGTATTGACAAAATGAGTATGTTCTAAACCTAAATCCTTAGCCCTACGATTCATCATCCGCACAAAGTTTTGTTCTGTACCACCTATATGCTCAGCTACTGCTACACAAGCATCATTAGCTGAAGGTAAGACTACTGCTTTTAATAGATCTTTTAACGGATAAGTTTCTCCTTCGGCTAACCAAGCTTGAGAACCTCCCATTGATTCAGCAAAAGAACTAACCTCAACTTGATCATCTAAACTAGCTTTCCCCTCTTCAATTGCTTCTGCAGTTAACAATAAAGTCATAATTTTAGTAATACTAGCTGGAGGCAATTCTAAATTTTCATTCTTTCTAAATAAAATTTGTCCAGTTTCAAACTCCATCAGTATTGCAGACTTAGCCTCTACATCAAAACCTTGACTTTGTGCAAATACAACATTAGTTGAAAATAATATTAAGACGATTAATAATAAACTTATATTTCTTTTCAAATTAAGCATTTTTATCTTCACCCTCCTGTAATTCTTTAGCTTCACGCCACCATTGCTCCATCTGCTCTAATGAAATTTTATCTAATGCTTTTTCTATTTCTTGGGCTTGGTCTGTGATATATTTAAACCGCTGTTTAAACTTATTAATAGTTTCTCTTAAATTTGTTTCAGCATCAACCTCTAAAAATCTAGCTGCATTAACTACAGCAAATAATAGATCTCCTAATTCCTCCTGAGCAGCCTGGGATTGACCTGTCTCAATTTCTACTTTCAATTCTTCTAATTCTTCCTCAATTTTAGCTACAGCACCCTCAATTTCAGGCCAATCAAAACCAACTTCTGCTGCTTTAGCTTGTACTTTCTGAGCCTGTAATAAGGCCGGGAATTCACTAGGCACTTCTGTTAAAATTGATTTATGAGATTGCTCTGATTTTTCCCTGTCTTTAATCTGCCGCCAGTTTTCCATAACTTCCTTAGCAGTTTCTACTTCTTCTTCTCCAAAAACATGGGGATGACGGCGAATCATTTTTTCTACAATTTGAGTAATCACTTCATAAATATCAAAGTGTCCTTCTTCACTCCCAATCTGGGCCAAAAATACTACTTGCAGCAATAAGTCACCTAACTCTTCAGCTAACCCAAAGTAATCATCTGATTCTATCCTCTCAACTACTTCATAACTTTCTTCAATTAAATGTTTTTTCAAGGAATCATAATCCTGTTTTTGATCCCAAGGGCAGCCTTGATCACTACGCAATATTTCCATAATTTCTACTAATTTATTAAGTTGAGTTGGATTAGATTCATCGGCTGGAATATAAACCGTAGTTAAATGATCTAAATAATCTAAGCGATCTAATTTATAAAGCGGCACCTCTTCTATAATTTCTTCATCTGCTACTCCTATACCTCTAAGAACTTTAATATTAAATTCATCACGATACACCTTCATCAACTCTAACTTTATTTCTGAAGCCACACTCTTATTATAAACTTGACTAATAATCGTTGCAACTCCTGGTTCTAAATCACGGCTACGGAAATTTAAACCATCTAAAACTTTGACTCCTTCAATCGGGTCTAAATTCAACTTAGCAAAAATAGCATCTAAAAAACTGGGTCCAGCAATAATTTCATATTCATCATCCTCTAAGCGAGCAATAATCTGTTGCACGGAATCTTCAGCTACAAGAGGATGACCCGGTACAGCATAAACAAGGTCTTGCTCTGACATTAAATCTATAACATTACTGGCTATTTCTTCATAAATAGCAGCAAATTGTTCTTTACTTTCATAAAGTTCATCAAAAGATTCAAAATTAACCCCTTCTGCTTTTAAATCATCTACAGCGGGATGATGAGCTGTTCTTAAATATAAATTTTCAGCCTCTTTCAAAGTTCGATAAGCTCGCAAAGTTAACAAATCCAAATCACCAGCACCTAATCCTACTATCTTTAACATATCTATCCCCTCACTAAACCTAGTTTAACTAATACATCAGCTAACTGATTTCCTACTTTAGGAATCAATCGCAAATCTTCTTCCTTTAAACCACCCGTCACTAACAATAATAAAAAATAACTAATTACTCCTGCCAAAACTGCTGCTAAAGTGCTAGTTAGCAGTCCTACTAACTTATTTAAGCGATAATAAACAAGTAACACAAATCCAGACATCACTCCACCACTAATAGTGGGTAATAATAATAACTCTTTATAATCAAACTCTGGTTTTGTAATCTTAAAAACAGAAATTATATTTAAAACTGCTGCTAAAGTAAATCCAGCTAATGTCCCTAAAGCTGCGCCTCGAATACCTAAGGCTGGATTAGCAGTTAAAAAATAATTTAATACTGCATTTAATAATGCTCCAAAGAATAAATTCCGCGCTGGCAATTTAGGTTGGTCAAAACCTTGTAAGATACTTGCAGTCATCTGCTGCAAACTAACTGCTACTACACCTAATGCCACATAACGCAAAGATAAAGCAGCATTAGCATTGTCAAAAATCATTACGCACAAAGGTCTAGCTAAAATGAATAATCCCATAGACGCAGGCAAAGAGACATAAATAGCTAATTTAAAAGCTTTACGAATCCTCCGCTTAGCTAGCTTATCTTTATCTAAAGTATAAGCTTCAGAAATAGCAGGTACTAAATTAACTGCTAAAGAAGTAGCAACTACTGTAGGAAAACGCACTAAAGTCATAGCCATACCATTAAATTGTCCATATAGACTAGTCGCCACTTCATGACCAACACCTGCTACCTTTAAACGCCTAGTAATCATTGAAGCATCAATAAATCTCATCAAAGGCAAAATCAAAGCCCCAATTGTCACTGGAAAAGCTAGAGAAAAGATTCTATTCATCACTTTTTTAAAATCAGGAAAATTTTCTGGACTAGTTTCTTGGGCTGGAGAGTTATTTTTTTGATAGCGATAATATATAATTAAAATAATTATTAATCCACCTATTGCCCCCCAAAGAGCACCAGAAGCAGCTCCAGCAGCTGCAAATTCTACTCCATATGGTAAAAGGAAATAAGCTAGAGCAATCATGGTAGTCATTCTAATTAATTGTTCTACTACTTGAGAAATTGCTGTTGGCATCATATTTCTACGCCCTTGAAAATAACCACGATAACTAGCCATAATAGAAACAAGAAATATAGCTGGAGCAATAGCTATAATTGAATAATAAACATCAATATCATCTAAACCATAACGAGCTATCGGTTTAGCTAATAAAATTAATACTATGGTAGCAAGTAATCCAAATACAAAGTTGATCTTTAAAGCAGATTTAAAAATATAATCCCCTACTGCAGCCTTATCTTCTGCTCTTTTTTCTGAGACTAACTTAGAAATAGCTACAGGAATTCCTACAATTGCTACAGTTAAAATCATAGTATAAATCGGATATACTTTCTCATATAATCCCAAACCTAAATCTCCGATAGTTCGCGATAATACTATTTTATAGATTAAACCTAGAAATTTACTAATAAAAGCTGCTGCAGCTAAAATAAAAGTTCCTTTCAATAATGTATCTTTCTTTTCGCCCACAAGTCTGCCCCCTTAAAAAACACTTCAATTAATAATTTTATCAAAAAAGAAAAAAATATTCTACCCTTTTTTATTAATAAAAAAATGGCAAGCTTTTAACTGTGAACTATGAGTCAATAATGAAGATTTATCTCTCACATAATGAGCGGTGGGCATTATGCCCACCACTTGTCTTATTTATCCATTTGCTTAGCTAAAAATCCAGCAGCTGTATTGGCTAATTTTTCTTCCAGCTGTTCCATTTGTGCTCTTTCTTGTTGCGAAGCTAAAACTACCGCTCCAATAGCCTCTTCAGCAACAATAATTGGTGCTAACACTTGAGCAAAAAATTTACTGTCCTCTTCATCATAAATCCCTTCACAAAATATATTATCAGTTTCTTGATTAATAATTTTAATTTCTTGCTCATCAATCACTTTACGGGCCATATCACTAATTGGCTTATCGATAAATTTGCTCTCTTTTGTTCCTGACACAGCTACTACTGCATCATTATCTAAAATACAAGCAATATGACCTGTGACCTCCGTTAGAGAATCTACATACTCCTGTCCAAATTCTCCTAATTCACCAATAGGAGAATATTTTTTTAAAATCACTTCTCCATCACGGTCTACAAAAATTTCTAGTGGTTCTCCTTCTCTAATGCGCATTGTTCGTCTGATTTCCTTAGGAATTACTACTCTACCTAAATCATCTATACGTCTTACTACTCCTGTGGCTTTCATATTTTATTAGTTAATATCCAGAAGAATATTAACTAATTAACCACCTCCTTAAGAATAAATTAAATTACTATCTTGTTCATTATTAGTATATAGTTAATTTAAAAAATTTATTCTTAGGATAGCAATTAATGGCTTCAAAGAAAGCAATTATTCTTTTAAAAATTTCAATAATCTAATTATTAACCTTAGTTTAGCATTATCTGTCAGATTAGAAGTAATAATCTTAATAGTCGGTGGTTTATCAGCAGAAAATTTAACGCGCTTAAATTCAGAGCCTAATTCTAAGACCTGTTCTCCAGAGAGAGAATGCTGCTCTGAAAACTTAATCATAATCGCCTGTTTCTTTTCTTTAATTTTAGTAATTGCTAATTGTGCTGCATAAACTTCAATTTTAGCTACTTCTAGTAAATTACTCACAGGTTCAACTAAGGCTCCAAAACGATCTTCTAATTCTTCTTCTAACTCTGTAGCTTCCTCTAAACTAGAAACTTTTTTCATCTTTTTATAGACTTCAATTTTCTGCTTAGAATCAGGCACATAGTCTTCAGGGATAAAGGCATTAACTTCTAATTCTACTGCAATATCTTCCTCTTCTTCTACCCCTTCATTCTTTAATCTATTAACTGCTTTTTCTAAGAGCTTACAATACAATGAGAAACCTATTGCTTCAATATGACCATGCTGTTCAGGGCCAAGAATATTTCCTGCCCCACGAATCTCCATATCCCGCATAGCAATTTTAAAACCGGAACCTAGATTAGTAAACTCCTTAATAGCCTTTAATCTTTTTTCAGCCACTTCTGACAATACTTTATCCTGTTTGTATAATAAATAAGCATAAGCTATCTGACTACTTCTTCCTACTCTACCTCGCAATTGATACAATTGAGCTAAACCCATCTTATCTGCCTGATCAATAATAATAGTATTAGCATTAGCAATATCCATTCCATTTTCTATAATAGTAGTACAGACCAATACATCATATTGACCATCTAAAAAGCTCATCATTAATCTTTCTAGCTCTTTTTCTCTCATTTGTCCATGGGCCACTGCTACTTCAGCTTCAGGAAGCAAATTCTTAATTTTAGCAGCTACTTTTTTAATATCTTTAACTCGATTATGAACATAATAAGCTTGACCGCCTCTTTTTATTTCCCGCTGCAGGGCTTCTTTAATTAATTCATCCTCCTCTTCTCCTACATAAGTTCGAATTGGATAACGATTCTCCGGCGGTGTCTCAATTAAACTAATATCTCTAATCCCTACTAAAGACATATGTAAGGTTCGTGGAATTGGAGTAGCTGTTAAAGTTAATACATCAACATTCTCTTTTAACTCTTTTAGCCGTTCTTTTTGCGCTACTCCAAAACGCTGTTCTTCATCAACTACTACTAAACCTAAATCTTTAAACTCAATATCTTTTGATAATAAACGATGGGTCCCAATTACTAAATCTACTGTACCTTCTTCTAATCCAGCACTTATTTCTTTCTGTTGACTAGCAGTTCTAAACCGGCTTAACATGCCTACATTAATCGGATAATCTGCAAAACGCTCCACTAAGTTATTGAAATGCTGCTGGGCCAAAATAGTTGTAGGCACTAAAAAGGCCACCTGTTTACCATCAATAATTGCTTTAAACATCGCTCTAATTGCTACTTCAGTCTTGCCATAACCTACATCTCCACAAATCAGTCTATCCATAGGCTGTTTAGATTCCATATCTTCTTTAACAGCTTCAATAGCTTTAAATTGATCAGGTGTTTCCTCATGAGGAAACGCCGCCTCAAACTTCTGTTGCCACTCACTATCTTCACTAAAAGCATAACCTTCTTTCATTTCTCTTTTAGCATATAAATCAAGTAACTCTTCAGCCATTTCCTCCACTGATTCTTTGGCCCTAGCCTTCGCTTTCTGCCATCTATCACTATCTAATTTATGCAAACGAGGTGTTTTGTCTTCTAAGGCTACATACTTTTGTATTAAATCAACTTGATCTGTAGGGACATATAACTTATCATCACCAGCATATAAGATTAATAAATAATCGCTATGATTACCATTAACCTCTAGGGTTTCAACACCTAAATATTGGCCAATTCCATGATTCTCATGAACTACATAATCTCCCTCTTTTAGATCAGTAAAGGAAGATATCTCTACCCCTTGTTCAATATTCTTAGTTCTCTTTCGTTTCCGTTTCATTTTCTTAAATAATTCATTTTCAGTATAGAGAATAAATTTGTCCTCTGGTAATATAAAACCATTACTTAAATTCATTGCCGTTAAAATAATATTACCAACTTTAATTTGGTCTTTAATTTCTGACACCACAACAGCTGGTAAATCTTCTTCTCTTAATCGTTTTTGTAATCTTTTAGCTTTGCTAATATTATCTAAACCAATTACAATTCGATAATCTTCAGCTAAATATTTTTTTATATGTTTAATAAACTTTTTAATTTTGCCATTAAATTTCTCTAGCTTACGAACAACTACTTCTTGATTAAAATCTAAATCAATCTTATCTAATTTTTTCTGTAGCGGCGATAGATAGAGTTTCAGATCTTTAGATTGGTAAATAACTTTATTAAAATCTAAAAAATGTTCCTGATAACCTTTTAAGGTATCTCCTGAATTAATTAAAGTATTAATCGTTTCATATATATCTCGACTAAATTCAATTGCCTGCTGTTCTACCCGCGGCCAATTATCAAATACAACTGTCCCCTTAAAATAATCAAATAAACTATTAGCATTATAAAAATATTTTAGATACTGTCTCATAGTGGGAAAGATTATTCCCTCCGTTAATCTTTCTATATCATAGTTCACTTGCTCTTTTAATTTATCAGCTGCCTTAGAAGAAAGATCCTGTATTGTATCTTGTAAATCTTTTCTAATCTCTTGAATTGATGCTAAAAAATTATCTTGAGGCAAGATGAATTCTGTAGCGGGAGGAATAATTACTTGCTCTAATCTTTCTTCAGAACGTTGATCAACAATACTAAATTTCCTAATAGAATCAATCTCATCCCCAAATAGTTCAATTCTGACAGCCTTATCAGCAATAGGAGAGAAAAAATCAATAATCCCGCCGCGAATACTAAACTGTCCTTTATTTTGCACTTGAGTTACCCTCTCATAACCCATCTGTACTAACTGAGTACTGAATTTTTCAGAGGCTAATTGATCATTTAAACTCAATTCTATTCTATATTGACTATAAAGTTCACAGGGAATAACCAGCTCTAACAAAGCCTGAATGGGAGCTAAAATAATTTGGCCCCTAGCATTACATATACTCTCTAACGTTTGTAATCTTTCTACCTTAACTGCCTCCTCAATTTCTAAAGCTTCATGGGGGAAAATTTCAAACCTCGGAAAAAGAGAAATTTTATCTTCAGCAGTAATCCGGACTAAATCTTCATACAACTCGTCTGCCTTAGTAGAATTAGAAGTGACTACTAATACATTCTCTTTAGTCTGATCTGATATATTAGCTATTGCAAACGATTTACTACTATCTTCTAATCCTATTAATTGTCCACTATCAACATCAGCTTCAGATGACACCTGCGGTATTTTTAAGATATTAGTTAAACTATTGCCCATTTTCAATCTACTCCTTAAACATCAATATAATCTTAATATTTCATAAGAAAAAAGGTCTCAGGTTAACCTAAGACCTCTTATTATTCAGTGGATTTCTTTCATATATATTAATTCTTCCCAATTATACTGTTCTAAACATTGATTACAAGTTAAATTAATATAAACTTCTTCTTCCTTGACATCAATTATATCTTTTTTTTCCTCCTCAGTCAAGATATTGAACCCTAAAGCCTGCTCATCAAAGGAAGCTAATTCCAAATAATCAATTACCTTTCCACATTCAGAACATCTATAGATTAATTTCATAATTTACCCTCCTGATTGAATAATTCCAGACTGTATGAACTAAAGCTGCTATTACTATCGCTATTATTAGATTATTACTTGATGTCCAACAATAAAAAGTTAAGCTCCCCAATAATAAATGGGTTAACACAGCTAATACTACTGCTAACTTATTACTGTGAAAAAAATCAAACCCAGCTTCTAAAACACCAAAAATCAGATGAGTCATAACTAAATTGGCCCCTAAATAATAAGCAAAACCACTTTTAAATATTTCTTCTCCTATCGGAACTAAATAAACAATAGTCCAATCCCCTAACTTAGAGAATAGAAATCTATTGAAAAGAAAAGCTAACATTGATGCTATCAATCCTGCTAATATACTAATCATGTTTTTCTCCCGTTTTATTAATATTATTAACCAATTTAAATTTTATATACAAAAAATAAGAAAATGAGCTAACGCCCATTTAGTAATTAGTAATGAGAAAAGAGTAAAGAGTAAAATCAAAATCTAAGACACAAAAAATAAGAAAAGTCGCCTAGTCGGCGACTGAATTATGTTAGCTCAAATTTAATTGTATTTATTCATTGCTTTATCAAGATTATCAGCTATAAATAGTTCAGCTGCTTTAACTCCTTTGGTCAAAGTATCATCAATTTCATCTCTTTCATCCGCACTAAACTTACTTAATACATAATCTTTAACTGATCTATGCTCAGGCCTTCCAATACCAATTCTAACCCGGGCAAAATTTTTAGCACCAAGGCGATTAATTACAGACCTCAAACCATTATGCCCACCATGACCACCTTTAGGTTTTATCTTTAATTGACCAATCTCTAAATCTAAATCATCATAAATAACTAAAATATCATTCATATCTAAATTATAATAATCAGCTAATGGTTGTACTGCAGCACCACTTTTATTCATGAAGGTTTGCGGTTTAGCTAAAATAACTTTTTCACCTTTAATTCTTTCTTTAGCCACTACTGACTTTTTTTCTTCTTTACTTAATCTAGCATTATATTTATCCGCTAATCTATCGACTACCATAAAACCAGCATTATGTTTTGTATCTTTATATTTACGACCTGGATTACCTAAACCTACTATCAATTTCATACATTTACCCCCTATTAATAAAAAAAGGCGTAATCAACTAAGATTACGCCTTTACTCTATCAGTTATCCTTGAAACTCTTCTTCTCCTTCTTCTCCTTCTTCTAGTTCTTCTTCTCCTTCTTCTGGCTCTTCGCCGATAACTTCTGGTTCTTCTAATTCTTCTTCTTCCTCTTCTTCTTCCTCATCTAATTCATCAGGAAGAACAACAGTAGCTACTGTTTCACTAGCATCAACTCTAACATCAATATCCTCACCAACATCTAAATCAGATACATCAACAGAATCTCCAATACCTAATTCTGATACATCTACCTCAATCTTTTCTGGAATATCAGTTGGTAGACATTCAATCTCAACTTCACGTAAAATCTGATTTAATAAGCCACCTTCTCTTTCACCTTCTGCTTGTCCGACAACTTCAACAGGAACATCAACAATAATGTCTTCATCAAGAGCGATTTGATAGAGATCAATATGTAATAGATCTCTTGTAATTACATCTCTCTGTACTTCTTTAACCATTACTGGTTGAGTGCTTCCATCATCTAAAGTCAAGTCAATAATTGCATTACCACCTAATACATCTTCAACTTCCGTCGCTTCAGCTTTAACACTAACTGTTTCTCTGTCACGACCATATAAAACACCAGGCACTATGCCTTGTTCTCTTAGTTGTTTTACACTTGCTTTACCATTTCCTTCTCTTACTTCAGCATCAAGTTCTAAACGCTGTTGCATCATACCCTCTCCTTTTTAAAAAATTGTTCTCATAATTTAAATTATAACATCTTTACTTCGAAGTATCAATCCACTTAGTCAAATAATACACTTACTGATAATGCTTCATAAATTCTCTCAATTGCAGAAGCAATTAATGGTGCTACAGATAAGGTTGTAAGTTTATCTATTTTTTTCTCTTCTGGTAATGGAATAGTATCTGTAACAACTAACTCTTTAATTGGAGATTCCTCGATCCTATCAATTGCTGGTCCAGAAAACAATGGATGAGTACAAGTAGCATAAATATCTCGCGCTCCCTCTTCAGCCATTGCATGAGCTGCTTGAGTAATTGTCCCAGCAGTATCGATCATATCATCAACTAAAATAACATTTTGCCCTTTAATCTCTCCAATAATATTCATTACTTCAGAAACATTAGCTTTAGGTCGTCTCTTATCAATAATAGCAATAGAAGTATTTAACTTTTCGGAGAAATCTCTAGCTCTTTTGACCCCTCCAATATCAGGAGCAACTACAATAGTATTTTCTAATTCTTTTTCCACAAAGTAATTACTTAACAATGGAGCTCCAAATAAATTGTCAACTGGTAAGTCAAAGAAACCTTGGATTTGACGAGCATGTAAATCAATAGCAACCACTCTATCTGCTCCAGATTTACTTAATAAATTAGCTACTAATTTTGCTGTAATTGGATCTCTAGCTTTAGCTTTTCTATCCTGACGGGCATAACCATAATAAGGTGTTACAGCTGTTATTTCTCCCGCAGATGCTCTTTTTAAAGCATCAATTATAATTAATAGTTCCATCAAATTTTCATTTACAGGAGGACATGTCGGTTGAATAACAAATACATGGTCCCCTCTTACACTCTCATCAATTTCAACACCAATTTCTCCATCACTAAACCTATTAATTGTAGTATTAACCAAATCAATATTTAAACTATCAGCAATTTTTTCAGCTAATTCTGGGTTTGAATTACCAGTGATTACTTTTAAGCTCTCCCCCTGTGTTCCCATTAAATATTAACCTCCTAATAATGATAAAATAAATTATTTGTCTTTATCTCTTGCTTTAGCTGGAACACCAATTACTACTTCATTTTCTGCCACATTTTTTGTTACAACTGCTCCTGCACCTGTACAAGAACCTTTAGCTAATTTTAGTGGAGCGATCAAAGTAGAATTACTGCCAATAAAGCAATTATCAGCTATTTTAGTCTGATGCTTATTTTCTCCATCATAATTAGCTGTAATAGTACCTGCGCCAACATTGGTATTCTCACCAATCTCTGTATCACCAATATAACTCAAATGTGGAACTTTTGAACCATCACCTACAGTAGACTTTTTAATTTCTACAAAATCTCCTACTTTAGCTTCTTTGCCAATTGTAGTACCTGGTCTAATATAAGCATAAGGGCCAACTACAGTTCCAGACTGAACTTCGCTTTCTTTAATTGTAGAATGTTCTATTTCTACTCCTTCACCAATTGTAGAATCAATGATTCTACTCTGAGGACCAATTACAACATCAGAAGCAATTTTAGTATCTCCCTCTAAAAAAGTTCCAGGATAAATAATAGTATCCCTAGCAATTTGAACAGTACTATCAATGTAAGTATTATCAGGGTCAATAATAGTAACTCCATTAGCCATATGCTTTTCGCAAGTTCTAGCACGCAGTGTTTTTTCTGCTTCAGCTAAATGAGACCGAGTATTGACACCAATAGTTTCACGAGTTGAATTAGCAGTTACACCTGCTACAAAATGTCCAGCCCTAGCTAGAATACCAATTACATCAGTTAAATAATATTCTCCTTGAGCGTTATCAGTATCTAAATCATCTATAGCAGACCACAGTAATTGACTATCAAAACAGCAAATACCAGTATTAATCTCTTGAATCTCTGCTTGGGTAGGAGTAGTATCTTTATCTTCAACAATCTTTTTCACTGACCCATTTTCATCCCTAACAATTCTACCATAACCACTAGGATTTTCTAATTTAGTCGTTAAGATCGAAGCTGCAGCATCTTCTTGCTGATGCTGTTCTACTAATTCTGATAGAGTATCTTCAGTTAATAATGGCGTATCTCCATATAATACTAAAACAGTACCAGAAAAGTCAGCTAATTTCTCCTGAGTTTGCATTACAGCATGACCAGTTCCTAACTGTTCTTCTTGAGTAACAAAATCTAAGTTACTACCAGTAATACTACTTTCTACCTTATCAGCCTTATAACCAACAACTACTACATTATGTACAGGAGATAATCCTGCTGCAGTATCAACTATATGCTGCGCCATACTTTTTCCTGCTACTTGATGCAGTACTTTTGGTAGTTCAGATTTCATTCTAGTACCTTTACCAGCAGCTAAAGTAATAACCGCTAAATCAGTCATTTACATCCTCCTTCAACAAAATTGAATTAAAACTAATCTCTTTTTGAGCCTTCTCTTTAACAACTTTATCTATAGTTAACTCCGATTTTACTTGCGGTAATTTACCTGTCATAAAATATTCTCGGGCATAAATAGGGTAAATAGCATCTTTTAAACCATATTCTACAAACAAATCTAAATCACGATAAGCATTAAACAATCCAATTGTATCATCATAAAATATATTAGTAATTATATCATCTAAACTAGCTCCGCGAATGATATTTTCTAAATTACTTTTTTTAACCATATCTAAAGTGTCATCATAATTATGCAGTGCAGGTAAATCTTTTCTATAATTATCTTCTAAAACTCTAATATCACAACTAAAGTCATGCCCGACAAATATATCCGGATCATACTGAGCAATTAAATCTTCTAAATGTTTAATTCCTGTTTGAATATCAACAGCAGGTGCTAAATCAGAATTAGTAAATATAATTCCAACTTCCCATTCATCTGCCTCTTTATAAGCATATTGAATGGAGTCTAAATCACTCTGCAAATATTCAGTATCAACACACATTATGGATTGGGCTTCAGGATATGAGCTTAGCTCTTTACTAAATTGAGGATTAGTCAGTTCTTCATAAGTTTCATCTAAACTTTTTAATTGTTCTAATATCTTGGATTCTTGGTTATTAATTCCAATAACATCTGCAATTTTCTGCATCGAACTCTGCTTAAAACTATTTTTAGTTGGAAATTCCTGCAGAACTCTCTTCAATCTCTTTCCTCTACCTAAAATAACAGCTAATTTATGTTCGTACAACTCAGTTTGATATAATTCATCACGATCAAGATAAATCTTCATACTTGCCCCATCCCTAATTAAATATTTTTATAAAAACAGGCAATTTTATACACAATCACAGCTATTTTAACAAACAGTATATCTGCTGTCAAGATAATGTCAAATATATAATTTAATATCTTAATTATTTATCATTTTCACCTTTATTATTTTTTAATATTTTTACTAATTGAGCCCGATTAGAAACTGGATAGAGAGAAGATAGCCCTTTTTCTGATCCACGATTAAATTTATCTAAGGGACGACCATCATAAGCACTTTCTACAGCTTTCTTAGCTTCTTCAGTTTTTTTAGATTTTTTAGCTTGGTCCTCTTCGGCAGTTCCTAGCTGTTTTTTTATCCCTGCTATTTTCATACCTTCAGCCAGTAAGTTTTTAATTTTTTTCAACTTCTCAATATCATTTTCTGAATAAATTCTTTGATTCCCTTCTGTACGAGCTGGTTTAATCAATTCAGCTTCTTCATAATATCTAATCTGCCGACCAGATAAATCAGTTTCTTCTTTAACAGCACCTATTGAATAAATTGGAGTATCTGGATCTATATCAACCATGTTTTATCACTCCTTTTCTTCTACTTGGTTTTGATTTATTATTAGACAGACTTGGCACTGCCAAGCCTCTACTTTCACTCTTAACTGTTCACTGTTCACTCTTTACTTTTTTATAAATTTATAACCCAATCGCTAGGGTCAACGATAATTTCTTCCTCTTCTTCATTAATCTTTTCTAAAACAGCTAATGAAGTATAATCATCAACTAACTTTTGCGTTGGATTAGCAGTTTTGATTAAAACTCCTATATCTAATACTTCTGCTTTAAATTCTCCCATTAAATCAAGCATTCCCTTAGCTGTACCACCAGCTTTCATAAAATCATCAATAATTATAACTTTAGACTCTTCTGGTAAAGCACGACGAGATAGAGACATTGTTTCAATTTTCTTTGAAGATCCAGTAATATAATTAATACTAACCACAGAACCTTCAGTGACCTTACTATCTTTTCTAATACTTACTAGCGGTAAATTCAAAGCCCGAGCAGTCATTAAAGCAATAGGAATTCCTTTAGTCTCCATCGTAATAATATATTCAGCATCTAAATCAGCAAATTTAGTCGCAAAAATCTCTCCTATTTCAGACATTAATTTAGGATCAAAGATCAAATCTGTCATATAAACATATCCCCCTGCTAAAATTCTATCAGGGTCAGATAGTTGATTACATAAATTTATAATAGTTTCCCGAATATCCTTATTTCCTTTATAAGGAATAAAACGAACTCCACCAGCTGCTCCAGAAACAGTTTCTATCTTGCCCATCTTCTCTTGTTCAAAAACATCTTTAATAATTGCTAAATCCTCACTAATAGTTGATTTAGCAGCATCAAATCGTTCAGTAAATTGATTTAAAGAAATCAATTTATAAGGCTTATCTGATAAAAATTTAGTAATTGCTACAATCCTTGAACTGCGACGCATCTTCATCTTAAACCCTCCTTCAAAAAAACTACAAAAAACTAATAAATCTATATTAAAATAATTCTACTCCTGTATTAACTGTAGTAGCACTAACTATTTTATAGTTAGTATCTAATTTCTGCTTTAAACTTGCGGCAGCTTCTTGAGCTTTAGACTTACTATTGACAAATCCTAAAATAGTAGGTCCACTACCCGACATTAGAACTCGGTCTGTTTCAGCAGCAACAATTTTTTTAATTTCTTCTATTTTAGGATAACGATTAATCGCCACTAATTCAAGTAAATTTTCTAAATTAGATAAAATATCTCGATAATCATCTCTTTTTAAAGCCATCATTAATTTTTCTACTTGGGGATGGCAATTAATTTCAGCTAAATTCAAATTCTTATAAATTTCAGCCGTCGACACTTCAAAAGGAGGATTAACAACTACTAAATCTAATTTAGGGTCAAGCTCTAATTTTTCTAATTCTGTTCCTGTTCCTGTAGCTAATTGAGTTCCTCCAGCTAAGCAAAAGGGAATATCAGAACCCAATTCAGCACCTCTCTTCTCTAATTCACTAGTATTAAGACCTAACCCCCATAATTTATTAACTGCTACTAGTGTAGCAGCAGCATTGCTACTGCCTCCCGCTAATCCTGCTGCAACAGGAATGTTTTTTTCTACTTTGACCTTTAATCCACTTTCTACAGCAAATTCATCCCTTAATAATGATGCTGCTTGATAGATTAAATTTTTTTCTCCACTTGGAACTCCTGGATGTTTACATTCAATATTAATCCCTGAGTCAATTTTAGTAAAAAAAAGTTTATCATATAAATCAATAGTTTGCATTATCATTTCCACTTGATGATAATCATTTTCGTATTTACCTAGTACATCTAACAATAAATTTATTTTAGCGTATGACTTTAACTGTAGTTTATCTGCCATTAATCTCACCTCTAATTAACATATTCATTACTTTATTTATTCATTCAAATTAAAAATCCTTTATATTAAAGAGAAATAATTGAATTATTATTAAGCTTTAAATATCAAAACAACTAATTAATCGGCATATTTGACCTATTAGACTCTTCTGATAATACCGTAGTTAAATTTTCTAAAATAGACCTCGTTACAAAAACAGGAATTTCAAATACAAAAGCTGCAGCAACAGTAAATAATAATCCTAACATAAGTTCAGAATCTTTTTTTATCATTGGAGTTAGTCTCTCTAATGCAATCACTGGTAGTTGATCTACTCCATCAAATATTACTAAATTATTTTCAGTCGTAAAAACTGCTGGTTGATGGGACTTAATTTGATGTTTTAAAACTAAATTCTCCGGATTTAAACTGCAATAAATTATCTCTTTTTCTTCGCAGTGATTCAATAATTTAAGATTAGATCTTTGGTCAATATTAATTGCTATTAAATTACTATTTAATTCATTTAACTTTAGCAGCGAATTAGCAAAAGTTAAATCTTGCTCAGAACTTAACTCTGTTATAATCAGCAATTCACTCTCGCGATATGGTAAATCCTGTTCTGTTAAATCCTGCTGCATAATACCATGAACAATTATCTCAACTTCTTTATTTTGTAATAATAAACTTAAGTTATAACTTCTTTGGGAAATTCCTTCCTGATTATGAATAACATTATTAACTGCAATTCCAGTTTTGAGTCCTACCTTTTGTAAAATACTATCAACTAAACTTACAATTACCTCATGATTATTACCTACTACTGTAATGATTGGTATCCTTGCTGGAGCATAATAATCTATTAATTCTCGACTCATTTTTTCTAAATCAATCAGTTTTCGATATTGACTTAAGTCAGGGGTGATCTCTATATCACTAATCTCACCCCAATTCTCTACTGGCATTGTAATATCATCTGTCCACACAGATATTTCTGCGAGATTCAAATTATATATTTGGGTTAACTTCTCAATTAACTCTTTACTCTCTTTAGTTAATTGAGATAGTCTGTTGACTTTTCTAGAACTGCCAACTTCTAATACAGCTTTCAGTTGCTGATTAACTACTAATAATTTATAATTTTTTTCTACTTTTAATGGATTATCAACTTTAATTTCTAAACTATCTAATAAGCTATTAATTATAGCTGGTCTTTTTAAACTAGAAAAAACTCCTGATGATTTTTCTGTTACCAATCCCTTAAATAGAACACTATATCTACCATAACCTAATTGGAATAAATCATGCTCTGGGTCTAATTTTAAAATAGGGATTTGATTTTCCCTAGCAACTTTCATTAATAACTTAGCATTATTAGAAAAAGAATAATCAATATTATTATTTTTTAACCCCTTCACTTCTTTCATAACCTCACTCCTTAATTAATTAGTTCCTAAATTATTATAACCATATTTTGGATAATTATTCTTGGCAAGAACTTCTTAAACTAGCAGTGAATATATTAAATACAGGGGTGAATAAAAATGGCTAATAAAATATTAATTATTTTAGAACAAAAACAGTTGCATTTTTATAACAATGGTCAATTAGATAGGAGCTTTTCAGTAGCAGTCGGTAAACAGAACACACCTACTCCTACAGGAAACTTTTCTATCATTAATAAAATTAAGAATCCTTATAATCCCACTTTAGGAACTAGATGGCTGCAGTTCACATCTAGAATGCACGGTATTCATGGCACTAATCAACCTCATTTGATTGGTCAAGCAGTATCAAAGGGCTGTGTTAGAATGTATAATCGAGACGTAGAATATATCTTCCCGCAAGTATCGATCGGTACTACTGTCCAAATTAAAACAACTACTGCACAAGAAAATGTTGAATATTTTATCTATACAGTTCAAGTTAATGATAGCCTTTATCACTTAGCCCGTAAATTTGAAACCACTATTGCTAATATCATAAAAATTAATAACTTAGAAAACAAAAATTTAATTTATCCTGGTCAACAGTTAAAAATTCCTTTGTAAAAAATAAAAAAATCGCCTAATGGCGATTAGTATTACTTATTTAATAAATTAAAAGGCTGTAGGAAATCCTACAGCCTTAAAAATTAGCCTTTACAATCTCCAATTATTTTACGTGGAATTATTATCTTTTGCCCCACTTCAATATAATCAGGATTAGCAATATTATTATACTGTGCTAAAGCTTCAATTGTTGTTTTATAGCGGCAAGCAATCTTATATAGAGTATCTCCCGGCTGTACAATATAGACAATCTTAGCTGGCTGTTCACAATCCGGCTCATCAACTACTGAAGAAACCTCAATTATATCAGTTATAATTTCTAGTTCTTTTAAATCAGTTACTCTAATATCCTTTTGTAGAGTAATTGATAATCTAACTTGGTCTACTGCTACTTTACGACCCGTCACTCTCTTAACTTTTACATCTACATCACATTTCATCCCTGGCTTTGCCCCAGGTACATTAATATATTTAGTGTAATTGATAGTGTTATGGAAATAATGAACTGGATTAATATTATCATCTATAGTTTGATTTGCTATATACATAACACCAGTATTATAAGTTCCGAAGATTTTCACTTCATTTTCTTCAGCTTCACAATCAAAAGCTAAATAATTAATATCTGCTTCTAAAATACCACCCGTCTTAATTTCAGGTTTCTCTGGCGGTACATCAGCAGTAGCAGTAAATGTATGCGTAATAGTCTTATCTTCAATAATCTCATCTACGCGAAGCAACTCTGTTTCAATTTCAATCTTCTTACAATCAACACCTGTAACAACTGTAATATCTTTCAATTCAGTAACTGTAATATTAATCTGCACCATAGCATCGACTTCTATTTGCTGTCCTCCATTAGTAGAGCTTAATTCATAAGTCCAATCTTTAAGAGTTAAATCTACATAAACTTGATTATCTTCTGACAATTCAGGAACTGTAATATTTTCAGTAATTTCAAATGTTCCCGTTGCTACATGAACAGGTTGATCACTACCTCCAGCAACATAAAGTACTCGTACTTGAAATTCACCTTTTACTGTAACTACATCTCCATTAATTTCAGGTTCTTTAGTTTTTATAATAGCTCCATCTACCTTTAAAACTCGCTCTACTTCTTCATCAATTTCTAAAATATTATCTCTAGATTGACGATGATAAGATTCTTCTGAAACTATATCTTCTACTAGCAAATTTTCTGTCATAATTGAACTAGGATCAAGCCCTTCAATACCAGTGATTATTTCAAATTCTTTATGGTCAATTACTTTCACAGTCACTTTAATAGTTAACTCAACCATAACTTGGTCTAAAGCAGTATCACTAGCCATAGCTTCATAATCAACTTTAACAAAATCAACATTTACCTCTACATCCATACCCGGTTCAGCATCTAAAATAGTAATTGTTTTAGTTAAGTCACTAAGATTAATATATTCACCTGTATCAGCACTACTAAAATAATGCACCGGCTGTGGAGGATCCTGTTCAGCAGCAACATAAGTAACTCCTAAACTAATTTGGCCCCCATTATTATTATCAAATTCAATTATTCCATCTTCTCCTACTGTAGCTGATACTGGAGCAGTCAACTCAGGTGTTACATCTAATACACGTTCAATAAATGGTTTATTGCTAGGTACATTAAGAGTTGTACTCACAGTTTCTACTATTGAACCTTCACCTACAACATATTTGACCTTAACCTTTTCTTTCGTCACATGAATTCCCAAACTTTTTCCCCCTTTCTAAGCAAAAAAACATTCTTATTTATACTATATGCAAGCTAAACAAAAAATGTTCATAATTTTATCTAAAACATCTTAAAAAAACTCCATTTAAATCTTATTTTGATTAGTGTGAAGTAGTTGATAATAGACTAGGGCCTATTCAACTCTAAGTAAATATGTCGTTTTACAAAGTTTAATATCTTAATTTATTAAAAAGACATATCTGAAATTATAATTTCAGATATGTCTTTAGCGTTTAAATGAGTTTTGGAATTAACCTAAATAAAACTCAGAATTAGCATTAACTTTATTTCTACTAATTTCTTGACTTCCTGCAGTAATGATACCTTCTACTGTCTCTTCAGTAAATTGACCACTTCCCACTAAATCGCTAATATCAAATAACGCTATCATTTCTTGCCGACTTGGATTAGCTACCTTTTCCGCTCTTACCCCTTGCCCCGAAATAGTATCCCCAGGCTTACTAACACCAAAAAATTTAACATCTTTAGCTTGCAGAGGACAATTATTAATTTTAACCGCCAAATATCCTGGAATTTGATTGGTATTCTCTTCAGGCAAATGACCAATACCTATTTTGGCTTCAGCTTGTTCTATCCCTACACTATAATCTTTGACATTACTTTGACCCTCTCTTGATAGTTTCACTAACATCCCCCTCTAATAGAAGTATTATAATTTATAAATCTTTGCAAATTAATTGCCTATATTATTTTAAAAAGTAATTAAACTTTATCCTACTTCTTATCATATGTAACTAATAAAATAAATATAATAAAAAAATTAAACTGCTTGCAATTCTTTCTCACTCTTTTCTTTTAGCACTTTATTATTTGGGGGCTCAGTATTCACTTTAGAATCATTATCACTTCGCTTAATATCTTTTTTATTTTTCTTTTCATTATTGATTACCTTAATAGCAGCAATTTTATTAATTTTAATCTTAATTAAATCATTATTTTCATCTAATAAAATTATAAAATCATGATAAACCCTAAATAAATTACCTTTTAACTCACAACAATTACTACCAGATTGAATTAAAACAGTTATTAAATCTAAAGTTTCAGCATGCTCTCTTAAATCAGATTTGAAATTTCTTTTTACTTTTTTCTTTTGAGGACTACTTTCACTTTTGCTTTTCTTTACTTTAGTTTGTAGTTGATTAATTTTATCTTCCCTAGCTTCTAATTGCTCCTGTAAATCACTTAAGATATTCAAAATCTCTTCTGCTTCTTCATTAGTAATAACTATCTCTTGGTCATTTAAATCAGATTTTGAAAAATCATTTAATGAGGGAGTAGGTGGATTAGACTTTTGTTTGCTATAAGTTAATAATTCAGTAGCTACATCCACAAAGCTTTCTAAAAAATGCTCTTCAACTTGATTACTACTCATAATTCCCCCTCCAATAAGAAAATTAATAACTGAGGAGAAAAAATAAACCTCCTCAGTTATTATCTAAATTAGCAACAACAATTTTTCTTAATAACTGCTGCTATAGCATCAACAGGAATGAATATTTTATTTTTATCATCTAATAAAGTAATAATTCCACATTTTTTATTTACATCACAAACCATTCCTTCTTGCTTACAACAGCAAAAACAGTCATCACACTCACCGCCAGATTTTAAAATTATGATCACTGTTTCACATTCAAATTCTTCTAACAAATCTAAAATACCATCTTCACAGCCACAACCACAGCTCTCGTTTCGTACTTGAATTTCTTCATCCATATAAATGGCCCTCCTCTCTATTTCTTAGCTATTATATAATATGACTAATCACATAAAACTGTTAATAGATATCAAAAAAACAAAAGCCGCCTTACGGCGACTTAACTTCAAAAACTAATCTCTAAAGCATTAATTACATTTTTAATATTATTACATACACTGCTTTTTTCTGACCCTGCAAATAATAGTCCCACTGCTTGGTTACGGCGATCAACCACTAAAGCTCCGCTATCTCCAGGTTGTGAAAAAGGTTCAATGATTATTTGGTCAGTAAATAAAGCTGTATCATCTTCAGATAATTGCACATTTATAGTAGCATTAACCGCCTTTACTTTAGCAGTTGTAATCCCACTAGTTCGACCACTCTTTTTAACTTTCATACCTGGCTGTGCCTGAGAAATATCAGTCACTAATCCAATCCCTAATATTTCTTCTGTAATCAAATCTTCTGATTTTGGTTTAGCTACAGCACAATCTACTTTATTCTCTAAAATAATTGGTTTTACTCGATATGGCAAGTTGAAAACAGAACCTAAGCCGCCCACTACTTTTTCTACTCCAGCAATAAAGGGACAATTATTAGCTCGTTGATCATAAACAGGAATGAATCTCTCTAAATGAGCAATTATACTATTATCTTTTTCTCCCCCATCATAACTTCCCGGCTGTAAAATTGCATCTCCTCTTTGGGCCCGACCATCTTTTCCATCACTAATATTTGCTAAAACATGATTATTGGATAAGATTAGTTTTTCTTGAGTTCGCTTATCTTTAACTACAGCCCCAAATGTACCTGCTGTAATTTTATAATGACCTATACTAACACCTGGCTGAGCTGGACGAAGTTCAGTAGTTCTAACCTGGTCTCCAGCAGCTAAGAGTTCAACTTTTCCAACCTCTATAACATCTGTTTGCTGTTCTTCAATATTCTGCGGTACAATATGTTCTTGAGCCAATTCTTCTTCACTTAACTTCTTCTCTACTAATACTACTATACTCTCTTCATCAGTTAATTTATTTTGAACTTGTTTATAGCCACATCCTACTCCCACAACATTATCTAACTCAAATATTTTTTCTTTATATTTCTCTATTATTTGTTTGATTTTTTCCACTTTATCCCTCCTTCCACTTACTGCAGTATATTCAATCACTACTCCAGTTCGTGAAAGGAAAGCAACAAAAAATTAAAAAACCCCTCGCAAGGAGGAGTTAAACGCTAATGCAGCCAATTCTCATATTATTTTCTTTAATTTTTACTTCAACAGTTTCAGTTAGTACATCAGCATAACTATATGACATTCTACGTGGGGTTTGATCATCGTTTACTTTAACTACGAATACATTGGGATAAGTTTCTAATAAGATGCCCTCTTTTTCAATAATTTTTCTGCGCCCTTGATTCGCTTTTAATTCCACTTCTTTACCTACAAAAGAATCGAGATCACTTTTGATTTGGGTGAGAATATTATTTCCCATTTCAGCCCACCTTTCATTTCAAATTACTTTGTCTCATTATATCACAACGATATTACTATGTCAAGATATGAATTATACCAAAAACAAATTAAGATGTCAATAACTATTTATGGAATAGTTCATATATTTTATTACTTAAAGTAGCAAATTGTTCTAAACTTAATTTTTCTGCCCTTCTTCTTGAATCGATAGCAACAGATTCTAAAGCTTCATCTACTAAATCACGACTTAAATTTATATTTGCTGCTTTACTCAAAGAATTTCTAATTGTTTTGCGTCGCTGTTGAAACCCTGCATTAACAATTTTAAAGAAAAACTCTTCTGAAACTACTTCTACTGGTGCTTCTTCTAATACATCTAAAGAAACTACAGAGGAATGAACTTTAGGTTGAGGAATAAAAACATCAGGTGGTACATCAAATAATATCTCAGCTGTAGTATGAAACTGAATCCCAATTGATAAAACTCCATAATCCTTACCTCCAGGGTCAGCAACCATTCTTTCTGCAACTTCTCTTTGTACCATAAATACTATCTGCTCTACATTGAATCCTTCTTCTAATAACCTCATCACAATTGGCGTCGTAATATAGTATGGTAGATTTGCTACAATTTTATACTCACCATCTACCAAGTCATCAAAATCAACTTCTAAAGCATCGTCAAAAACAACTTCTATATTATTATATTCATCTAAAGTTTCTTCTAGAACTTCTTCTAATCTCTGGTCTACTTCTACTGCTACTACTTTAGCTGCTTTCTCTGCTAATTTTTGTGTTAAACTCCCAATCCCCGGGCCAATTTCGATAACAGTATCTTCTTCATTAACATTAGCTAAATCAACAATCTTATCTAAAATATTATTATCAATTAAAAAATTCTGTCCTAAACTTTTTTTCAATTCTAAATTATGTCGTCTCAATAATTCCTTCGTTTTACTTGGCTTTGCAATATCCATTATTAACTCTCACCTCTAGTCACTTTTTCTAAGGCAGTTATTAATTCCTGCCTAGTAATTCCATAATTATTTAATCTATTTAAAAACTGTTTAGCATTAGCATACCCAATCCCTAACTCTTGTCCCAACTTTTTTCTCAATTTTTTAGAACCAGGAGCTCCTAAGAGACCTAATTCAATTAGATTCTGTTTTTTAAACTCTTTTCTCTGCTTTTGATAACTGACTTTAGCTTTAGATAAAGCTTCTCTAATTGATTCCGGCTTGGCATTTTCTATACCAATATCATCATTTTCAATAGCTTGAGCTTGTGATAAATAAGCATCCTTACAACCAGAAATATTCTTCTTTATTTGTTTGCGAATTAAATTACCTGCATGATCAGGGTCAGTAAAAATTATTACCCCTTTATTTTGCTGAGCTAATTTTATTTGTTCTAATACTTCATCACTTAAAGAAAATCCTTGCGTTACTATCAGTTCAGCATCTACAGCTCGTTTAACAGCTTCTAAATCATCTCTACCTTCTACTACAATCACTTCCTTAATCAAAGTACCACCTTAACCTTTTTTTACTGTCTGTATTCTAACCATTTTTATTGTATCTTATAATCTAATAAAAAACAAGCAATATAAAGCTTCACTTTACAGTGAAGCTTTATAGCTAGAAGTAAGTAGCTAGGAGCTAGTAGTTAAAAACATAAAATCAAATTCAAAGCTGTGGACTGTTTTATGGTTTTGAATTTACTACTAGCTACTAGCTTTTATCTACTAGCTAGTGGCACTGAAAGTGCCACTTTATATAGAAAAAACCACAGGCTCTCGCCCATGGCTTCCTCAGTTACTATAATATTATTTATCCTTTCACACTTCCTAATGTTAATCCTCCTACCAAATAACTAGATAAAATCAAAAACATAATAACTACAGGAATCATAATCATAATCGATCCCGCTGCAAAAGTTGACCACTCTGTATTAAAGCGACTTGATAAATTTAGTATTCCCCGCGGTAAGGTATACATATCAGGGTCCTGCATCAACGCTTTAGCTATCATAATCTCATTCCAAGAACTCATAAATGAGAATAAAGCAGTAATTACAAGACCAGGACTAGCTAGCGGAAGTATAACTTTATAAAAAGCTTGAAATTGATTTAATCCATCAACCAAAGCTGCCTCCTCTAAAGTATCGGGGATCGTCTCATAATAACCCCGCATCTGCCACACACATAAAGGTAACACAAAAGTAGTATAAGCTATAATCAACCCTAAATGACTATTGGTTAAATTAATTTTTCGCAATAGTAAAAACATAGGTAACAATAACATAGTCGACGGAAACATCTGCACAATTAAAAAGAAAATTAACCCTGGTTTACGACCAGGAAATCTTTTTTTGGCAAATGCATAACCTGCAGTAGCTGCTAAAGTTACTCCTAATACCACAGTAAAAAAAGAGACAATTAAACTATTTTTTAACCAAATTAAAAAAGGTTCTTCGAAAATCAACTGCATATAAGCCGAAAAAGTAGCACCATCAGGAATAATTTCTAAACTAGTGCTGTATAAAATATCATCAGGTCTGATTGATATTCCAAATACCCGTAAGGCCGGATAAACAGCTATAATAGCTGAGACAATTAAAATTAAATGAATTAACGTACGTTTGATTATTCCATCTCTTCTAACAGACATTTTAAATCCCCCTTAATGACTTTCGTTTTGTTTAATAAATACTGTACTAAATCCTAATAAGATAAGAAAAATGATTACTGAAAATGCAGCTGCATAACCTAATCTAAAGTATCCAAAGGCTGCTTTATAGACATAAGTTACTAAAATATCTATCTTTTCAGTTAACTTCTTAAATGATAATAAATAAATTACATTCAAGTTATTAAATGTCATAATAACCCCTAAAATAACCGCCGGCATCATCACTGGCTTTAATAAAGGCAATGTAATATGCTTAACTTGTTGAAATCCAGAAGCACCATCTATTTCAGCAGCTTCATAATAATTAGGATCAATACTCTGTAATCCTCCTAAAGCAATCATCATCATAAAGGGAATTCCTACCCATACATTAACAATAATAGCAGCCATAAAACCAGTAGTAGGATTACTTAACCAGGCAATAGGTTCATAGGTAAAATCAAAAATTTGGCTTAAGCGTTCTAATAAAATATTTACTGCGCCATAATTATAGTTAAACATTCCCTTCCAAACTAAGACTGAAATATACTGGGGGATTGCCCAAGGTAAAATCAAAAGTGCCCGATAAATTCCTTTAAATATCATATCTCGGTCTAATAAAATAGCAAAAAATATTCCAAAAGTCACATGACAAAAAACATTAACTATAGTCCAAATTAAAGTCCTTAGCAAAACTGTCCAAAATGTACTTTGGGTTAACACTTCGACAAAATTATTTAACCCAATATAATGTAATTTACCTTCTCTTAAAAAATCAATTAACGTACTTCTACTTAAATTAGTAAAAGCTAAATTGAAATTGTAAAGAAATGGATAAATGATTACAAGAGCTACTATAATAAAAGCCGGCATTAACATTAGATAAGAAAATCCATTTCGCTTTAAAAATTTCCGAAGTGAAAAGTCTAGTAAACTATTTTTTTGAATATCTGCTTTCGTTGGTTGACTCATATAAGTTCCTCCTTTACAAAATAAACTTATGGAGATAATTATCTCCATAAGTTTATTACCTATAACTTTTTATTTGATACTCTCCATTTTTTCTTCGGCATTCTGCTGCATTTTAGCTGGAGCTTTTGTCGGGTCTAAGTTTCCTGCCATCACACTTTCTAATACTGGACGAACTCCATCCCAAATCGCTCTCATTTCTGGGACTATCGGCATTGGTTTACCTACTTTTAATTGTTCAGCAGATCCTCTCATAATTGGGTCATCTTGAATAACTGGTAATTGATATACCTTTTTATTACTAGGTAGCGTCTTATGATTTTCCACCATAGCCTTTTGTGTTTTCTGACTAGTCATATATTTAATGAATTTCATAATAGCAATTTGTTTTTCTTTAGAGCGTTCAGAAATCATAATATAACCAGAACCACTTGTTAATGGATGGGCAAATTCTCCACTTTTCTGGAATTTAGGTAAGCGAGCAATTCCTAAATCTACTGCTTCAGCTTCAACATAAGAACTAAAAGACCAATCTCCATTAATAATAAAGGCAGCTTTACCTTGTTTAAATAAACTATCTGCTAAACTATAACCACATTCTTTAGGCACAATTTTATGTTCAAACTTTAAGTCATGAACAAATGTTAATGCATCTTTAGCTGCTTCATTATTTAGAGTAGGATTATAATTTTTATCAAACATCCAGCCACCATATCCAGTATAGAAAGGCATCCAATTAAATGGTTCATTAAGATTATATACTAAACCATATTGTTCAGGAGTACCATCTCCATTACTATCTTCAGTTTTATCTTTAGCTATTGAAACTAATTCTTCCCAAGTATTAGGAACTTTATTGACTATATTTTTATTGTATAATAAAGTTAGGTGATTACCCATTGTATCAGGAACACCGTAAACTTTATTATTTAAAGTCATACCTGGTAAAGCATTATCTAAATACATATTCTTCATTTCAGAACTCATTAAATCACCAATTGATTGGGCAATTCCCATTTCAGAGAAAGGTCCAATATGATCAAATGGGCTTAATATAACATCAGGTCCAGCTCCCCCCATATAACCAGTTAAAGTACTTTCTCTCAAATCTTCTACACCCATATGAGTTCTTTCAATATTCACATTTGGATATTTAGCTTCAAATTTATCAATATATTCATCCAAAGTTTCGTCTATACTTGGTGGATGCTTTTCCCAAAATTTAATCTTGAGTGATTTCTTAACTTCTTTTAAATCATAACCAGCTCCAGCAGTTTTCACATTCTGTTCTTGAGTTTCTTTTTCTTCAACTTGTTGCTCTTGTTTAGCCTCTTTTTCATTTTGAACTACTTCTTTGTCGTTTTTACTATCAATAACATCTCTTTGCTCATCTTTTGGCATATCAATTGATTCTACATGTTTACTTAAATCTTGAATCACCTTTTGAGCTTTATCATTAGACATACAACCTTTAGTCGCAAAACCAAATCCAAAAGATAATAATGAAAAGACCAAAATAAGTATCACTGTCTTACTAAAATTTTCTTCCATCCTTTTATCCCCCCTGAAATTTAATTTATAATGCCCTTATCTCCTTATTACTATTATAAAAATCTATTTTTTTACAATATTCCTAATAAAATGATTTCTAGATCTTTTGGATAATTCCTTCTTTAATTTACTTTTTTTTATATTTTTTGAAATTATAAATATCTATACCAATTAAAACTCCCTTATCTTAAATTTAACATCTAAGTCTGTAGCTATTTTTTTACACTTTTCTACATCTACCCCCGGATAAGTGACAACTGAAACTTGAACTTCAGAAATATATTTTTTAGCTTCTTTTATAAAATCAATTACTGCTTCAAACGCTTTTCTCCCATACTTTGATTGAGCAACTTCTTGATATTGTTCTGCAGTAGAAGCATTTAAACTAATTGACATAGTTGCAATTAGTTCTTCTAGTTCAGGCAAAATATTTCTTTGATATACTAGATTGGCTAGACCATTTGTATTGATTCGCAAAGGAATCTCAGGATAATTATCCTTTAACCAAGCAGCTACTTTTTTAACAGCATTCAAACGCATTAGAGGCTCACCAAAACCACAAAAGACTATTTCTTTATAATCTTCAGGATTTTCAAGGTCATTAATAACTTCTTGCACACTTGGTTCTTTGTCTAACCATAATTTGTAACCACCTAAACCATCTTTAAATTTTCGGACACAAAATTTACAATCATTATTACATTGATTAGTTAAATTGATATATAATTTAGAACCTAACGGATAAGTAATTGCCATTTTTATCTCCCCCTATTTTATATTGTACTAGCTAAGATAAAAAAATAAGGTGCCAATTTATAAAAAATTAGCACCTTAGATTAAAACTAACTTAAGTCAAACAATTGTTCTGCATTTTTAGTTGTGATTTCGGCGACTTCTGAAACTGACATATTTTTAATTTCTGCCATCTTTTCAGCTACTTCTTTAACATACTTTGACTCATTACGTTGGCCCCGATGTGGTTCAGGAGTTAAGTACGGAGCATCAGTTTCTAAAATTATTCTCTCTAACGGTAGTTTTTTAACCATCTTTTGCATACTAGTTGTACTATTAAAAGTAATTAAACCACCAAAGGAAAGATAAAAATCTAACTCAAAAACTTCTTTGGCAGTAGGTAGATCATATCCATAACAATGCATCACCCCAGTTAAATCCGCAGCATGTTCTTCTAAAATTCTCAAACTATCTTCCTTAGCATCACGGCTGTGAATTACAACAGGTAATCCAAGTTCTTTAGCTAATTTCAACTGTTCTTTAAAGACTTCCTGCTGCCGCTGACGTGGTGAATTATCATAATGATAATCTAAACCAATCTCTCCAATTGCTATTACTTTGTCGTTTTTAGCCAATTCTTTTAGCTCATCATAACATTCTTGATTAAAATCTGCAGCATCATGAGGGTGCATCCCTACACTAGCATAGATGAAATCATAATCTTTGGCTAACTGCACCGAATTGCGACTAGATTCCATATCTGCACCCACATTAATTATCTTTTTTATACCCACATCATAAGCATTTTGAATTACTTGGTCACGATCTTCATCAAAACGATCAAAATCTAAATGAGCATGTGTATCTATTAGCATCTATCTCACCTCGCTATACAATTTATAATTACTCTTAACTAACTTCCGCTCCATTAGCAATAGAGTCTTGAACAGTAGTTAACTTCATATTACCTTCATCATCAGAAGCTGCTAAAATCATACCATTAGACTTCACACCAAAGATTTCAGCTGGCTTCATATTAGCAACAATCACAATCTGTTCTCCAATAATTTCATCAGGCTGATAATGCTTAGAAATACCTGCTACCAATTGCCGCTGCTCATCTCCTAAATCAACCTGTAATTTTAATAGTTTATTACTATCTTCAATCTTCTCTGCTTCAATAATTTCAGCCACTCTTAAGTCTACTTCACCAAAGTCATCAAATGTAATATAATCTTCGCTCATTTCATCTTCCTCCTCATTATTATCTCCTGTATTATCAGTATCTGATTCATCTAACTTTTCATAGTATTCTTCAACATCTATGCGAGGGAAAATCGGCTCACCATCTTGCACTTCAGTACCTGCTTTTAATCCCCCTTTAGTTTTAGCATCTTCCCAAGTCTGCTCACTTAATTCTGCTTCAATTCCTAACTGTTCCCACATTTTAGCAGGTGCTTCTGGTAAGAAAGAAGTTAAAGCAATTGCAATCCTTCTTAAGTTATCTAATAAGTTATACAGTACAGTACCTAGCTCATCTCTCTTATCTTCATCCTTAGCTAACACCCAAGGTGTAGTCTGGTCAATATATTTATTAGTTCTACGCACTAAAGTCCACAGTTCTTCTAAGGCATTACTAAACTGTAAATCTTCCATATTTTCTTCTACAGCTTGAAAACTTTCCTGCGCTACTTGCTCTAAGTCTGCATCATATTCAGTTTCTACCTTATTAGCAGGAATTTCTCCATCAAAATACTTATCAACCATAGCAACAGTTCGGTTTAGTAAGTTACCTAGATCATTAGCTAAATCAGAGTTTATTCTTCTAATAAATGATTCAGTAGAATAAGAACCATCGGTACCAAATGCAATCTCTCTTAATAGATAATATCTTACTGCATCGACACCAAAGTCTTCAATTAATTTCTTAGGATCAATTACATTACCCTTTGACTTAGACATCTTACCGCCTTCAACTAATAAAAATCCGTGACCAAAGACTCTATCCGGTAGTTCTAAATCTGCTGCCATCAAAATTGCCGGCCAAATAACAGTATGGAAGCGTAAAATATCTTTGCCTACAATGTGTACATCTCCCGGCCAATAATCATTGAATTTATCTTCATTCCTACGGTATTCAATGCCTGTTAGATAACTAATTAAGGCATCAAACCACACATAGACTACATGATCATCATCAATTGGAACCGGCACACCCCAATCGAAACTAGTTCGCGAAATACATAAATCTTCTAAGCCGTCTTCAATAAAATTAATCATTTCACTCCGTCTCTTATCTGGTTGGATAAAATCAGGATTATTTTCTAAAAATTCTAGTAACTGGTCTTCATACTTAGACATCTTAAAGAAATAACTTTCTTCTTCCATCCATTCTACAGGACGATTACAATCTGGACAATTACCGTCTTCATCTAGTTCTCTTTCTTTCCAAAAAGTTTCACACGGCGTACAATAATATCCTTCATACTTATCCTTATAGATATCTCCTTTATCATAGATTTTCTTAAATATCTGCTGTACATCTTTTTTGTGCTCATCACTAGTAGTTCGCACAAATTCAGTATAGTCTACTTCTAAATCAGACCATAAATCTTTAAATGTATCAACAATATCATTAATGTATTCTAATGGCTCTTGTCCGTGCTCTTGAGCAGCTTTCTGTAACTTCTGACCGTGTTCATCAGAACCTGTAATTAATTCTGATTCATAGCCCTGCAGTTCTTTAAACTTAGCAATCGTATCCGCTGCAGTAGTTGTATACGTATGACCAATATGCAGTTCATCATTTGGATAATAAATCGGCGTTGTGACATAAAAAGTATCTTTGTTACTCATTAAAAAACCCCCTGTTTATAATTTAGCTTTTAGTATTAAGATATCATCTCTCAGCTATATAAAAAACCTCTCAATCCCAAAGCCAGGGACGAGAGGTTTGAATTCGCGGTACCACCCTAGTTGCTGTAAACACAGCCACTCTAAGCTAATAACGATAGCTACTCGAGGCAACCTACTAACTTTCAATCACCCAGCTCCAAGACCATCTTTAGCCTACTCCCTGTCCTGGTTCTCAATTGCTCCAGTTTCCTGTAAACAGTTTGTATACCTACTCTTCTCTTCACAGCTTTTAAATTATATAGTATTGTTACATTTATCAAGTATTATTTGACACTACAACTTAAAATATACAAGATACTATTAACTTTGTCAAGGAAGAGGTTTGAAAATAATACTCTAACAAAAAAATAAAAAGATTAATTAATTAATTTGATTTCTAAATTCTTTCTACTTCTAGCAACTTATTATCCCACTTCTTTCTGCTTTACACACTTAGCCCCCACAAACACTAACACTATCTTTTTCAAATTTTCTCTTTCCCTTAGTTCATTTGCCTGCTTATATTTTAATATCTGTTCTTTAGCTTCTTCGAATTTAGCTTGAACTACAGACTCACCTTGGTCATCATAGTCACTTTTCTTTATATATTTCAATTCAATTATTGCCTCATAATCTGGCTCTATTCCACTTCGTTCTAATAAGGCTATATCAATATAGCCATCTTCTACTTCATACTCACTTTTAACATAGTAAACTCGACTCAACATTAAATAACTAAGCATTGTTAACTTAACATATTTCTCATCAAAATCTATATAATCTCGATTAGATAAACGCTGTAAAGTTTCTTCTACAATATTTACAAAGTCACTTATTTCTCCTTCTAAAGCTAACTGCACTATACTCTTTTTAATATCAACAGTTTCAATTTCATAATCTGCATCATCTTTAATTATCTTAGCAAAAAAATCAAAATAAAGCTCTTTAACTACATAATTAGGTACTCTTAAATTAACTAAATTCAATACTGCACTATCAATAGTTAAAAAACCTAAATAAAATAATAATGATAGAAAGTCCTCAGCAGTAAACTCCTTAGCCAGACTAAATTCTCTAGTAATTGAAGTCTGCTGTAATTCTTCATTCAAGATTCCATCTAATATTTTATAATTTCTTTCCTTGTTCTTTAATGTAAATAGTTCTCTCATTTTAGCATAATCACTAGAAATATTAGTATCAATTAAATCACTCGGCTCTTTGTTCTCCTTTAAATAGCTTTTGAAATAATAGAGTACCATATCACTATTAAATAATCTTTCTTCTGCATCCTGATTAAACAAATAACCATTATAATATCTTTTTAGTTTTTTCATTAGTTCTTCTTTATCAACATCTTCAGCAATTAACTTATCAATTAAAGACTTAACTTCTTCTGTAGTAAAGCCCATCATTTCATTTAAGCCGCGGTCACGACTTACATTAGACGCAATATTAAAACCACTAGTTAAACTATCAAGAGTTATTGGACTGACTCCTGTAGCAAAAATTCGATCCACTATTCCATCTGCTGTCCCCTGCTTTAAAACTTCATACCATTTGCGGACAAACCCTGTCTTACTAATTGTTTCTTCAAAGGTATCAACTTGAAAACTTAATAGTTCATTCGCAAAATGATCATATTCATCTATTAATACATAAATTTTTTTATCAATTTCAAATTTTACTTTCTTTAAAAATGAAGAAAAAATTATTGAAGGCATTTTAGCCTCTCTATATTTCAAGTCAAGGTTATATTTATCTATAAATTCATCTAATCCCTCACGTACATTCTGAGTAAATCCTTCTAGTAAATCAGATTTAGTAACAGTATTGATCCCTGAAAAATCAAAACTCAAGACATAATAACTATTAGATAAATCTGTCGGATTATTTCCTATATATAAATCTCCAAATAATTCATTGAAATCATCTTGATTATTACAATCATAGTAATGCTCTAATGTAGATACAAATAAACTTTTTCCAAATCTACGCGGTCTTAAGAAGAATATATATGGTTCTCCATAACTTTCTATCTTTTCTATATATTTTGTTTTATCCATATAAATATAATTATCTTTTCTTAACTTTTTAAAATTACTAACTCCATATGGAATTTTAGCCATCTTAGCTCCCTCCTGACAATTATTATTATATCCAAAATCAAAGAAAAGAACAAACTAATTAAATCATTCTAAAGTGAAATTAATTATATAATTACAAAAACAGATTAAGCCCAAAATGACCTAATCTGTTTTCACTATTTACTATTTATTTTGATTATACAAACTGTATTCATAATTCTCCTTACTAATTAATCTCCATCAATCATATCCCCTAATCCACCTAGCATAGATCCTTCTCCCTGTCTCTGTCCGCCAGTCTTAGGTGCGTTAGCAATAATCCGGTCCGCTAAGCGAGAGAACGGTAAACTTTGTAAATAAACTGTCCCTGTCCCGCGTAAAGTTGCTAAAAACAAACCTTCTCCGCCAAAGAACATTGATTTCAAATTCCCAGCTCGTTCAATATTATAATCAATTCCCTCGGTAAAACCAACTAAACAACCAGTGTCTACTTTTAGAGTTTCATTTTCTAGTTCTTTCTTAACTACCGTTCCACCCGCATGAATAAAAGATAACCCATCGCCTTGTAAACTTTGTAAAATAAATCCTTCACCACCGAAAAATCCAGATCCAATTTTCTTATTTAATGTAATATCAACCTTAGTCCCTAAAGCAGCACACAAGAAAGCATCTTTTTGGCAAGTGAATTTATTGCCCGGCAACTCTGCTAAATCAAGTGGTACTATAGTCCCTGGATAAGGTGCTGCAAAAGCTATCTTTTTCTTACCTTGGCCCTGATTAGTAAAATGTGTCATAAACAATGATTCACCTGTCAACATTCGTTTACCTGCTCCAAATATCTTCCCCATAAAGCCTCCATCAGTCTCAGAACCATCACCCATTTTCGCTTCAAAACTAATTCCTTGGTCCATCCAATTCATCGTTCCCGCTTCTGCAATTACAGTTTCTCCCGGGTCTAATTCTACTTCAACAGTTTGAATATCATCCCCTAATAATTCGTAATCAATTTCATGGCTTCTCATTTTTTATACCCCCTTATTTAATTTATAATTGAAAATTGATAATAGATAATTAACATCAACACCAAAATCAAATTCAAATTCAGAACATAAAATCACATATAATTATTCATTTGCAATATTATTATCGGTAATGCAACATTTAGACTTGGCGATGCCATAATAAACCTCAAACCTAGACTTGGCAATGCCAAGTCTCTACATACAATAACTGAAATTAACTGCCAAAATTATTATTGCTCTTTTTTTACTTAATCATTAATTATATCTATATATTATTCTTTTTCCTTATATATTCTTCCTCTATGAGTCTTAAAGAGCAAGACTCTTCGTGGCCCTTAATTGCTCTTTTTTTACTTAGTCATTAATTATATCTATATATTATTCTTTTTCCTTATATATTCTTCCTCCCAATGGTGACTCTTCTGCTACCAACTTTCCTTTGTCTACAAATTTATCTAACTGCTCTTTTAATTCACTACGATCCAGACTACCTTCTAAGTTATCATTAATATCAACGAGTTTATGCAGTACTTCCTCTTCACCAATCGGTAGAAATTCTGCTATCGCTTCATAAATTTTTTCATCCTGCTCTTGACTCTTTTCTTCTAACTCCTCAAATGGATTTTTTCGGTGAGGACTAGTAGTTTTAGCAACTCTAATTCTAACTGACATTGTCCGCCCAAAAATAGCTGAAGATATAAATGCATCTCCTGAACGTAAATAAGGTAAACGTTTTGCTTCATCAGGGGTTAAATCAGTCTCTTGTTTGATTGTATCAATATCTGTAGCTCTAACTGTTCTAAAAACAAATTTAGAATTCAACTGGGCCGTAACTGTTTCATCTAATAAAGTTGGTCGTTGGGTAGCTAAAATTAAAAAGACTCCATATTTTCTCCCCTCTTGTGATATTTCTTTAATAATCTTATTTGCTGGCGCATCATAGCCTTTAGGAGCAAAATTATGAGCTTCATCTGTAGCTACTACAAAAGGAGGAAAATATTCAGCCGTATCCTGACGATACTGGGCATCCTTATAATCACGTCGTTTACGATATAAACTTCCTAAGACATAAGTTGCAAATACCTGCAGCAGCCAAATTGGGCCCTGCATTACCACTAATTTTCGATTTCGAATTCCTTCTTCAATCTGATCAATACTATGACTAAATAATCCTTCTCTTTCTAAGCGACCTAAACGCCAAACTAATCCACTAACAGTACTAGCTGGCAAATCCCCATAATCATCCAGTAAATTTCGATAATGTTTATACTCTTCTTGTTGAGTATTATTCAAATCTCCTGACTGAAGTTTTCTTTCAATTCTCTTCCTACCAATTTGTTGTGCTTCTTGTAAATCATTGATACGTCCCTTAAAACTTAATAGACTATCTTTAGATTGATGTAGTTTCTGCACTGCATTGACCATTGATTCACTCAAATCTTTAGAGGCAGACAATAAATCAATTAAATCTTTAGTAGATAAATCAGCAAAATTAACTCCTACATCATATCCTACCTGAAACAATTCACAATTATTCTCAAAATCATCTTGATACTCTTTATCTAATCCAGGATAATAATTACTAAAATCCATCTCAAAATGAGGGTCAAAAACGAGAGTTGGAATCTCTAATTTCATCATTTCTTCTAACATTACTCTCATCCCAAATGATTTTCCCGACCCTGAACCACCGATAATACCAATATGAGGATATTGATGCATAGCTTTAACCTTGAAATTAAAAGGTACCCCATCTTGGTCTTTGATTTCTTCTCCTTTTAATAAAGGAGCGATATCCTTTAAATTATCATCCATTTCTCCGGCTAATTCTTCAGTTCCTTTTATCACTCCTAAAACTAAACTATCTTCCGGTTCTTCTTTAATTAATAAATCTTTCACTTCACTAAATTTAGGTGTTTCAACATCTACTCCTGTACGAATAGGATAAGGTGCTTCTTCTAATAATCTAACTTTAGCAATATTAATTTCATCTTCTGAGATATTGTAACCAATACTTTCTAAAGATTCAATTACTCCCTTATCAACAAAGCTATCCTTCACAGAGAGAGGAATAAAGCGATTATATGACTGCGTTTCAATCACTTCCCCTAATGGATTACCTAAAGATTGATCTAAAATTTTAAGCATCTCATTAATCCGAAATTTATGTTCTTTAGAAGCAACGTATACTTCTTGTTGATTTGTTAAACCGACTACTTGCATTTTTTAAACACTCCTTCATCTATATATAATTTAATATTAAGGTCAAGTTTAAGGTTAAGTAAAACAATGAACCAATTAAAATCAAAACCAAAATGCACAATCAAAAAAAGTTGGTACAGTTCCTGCCCCACTCTAAAAGTACGACTGCATTTGTGGGAGATAAAATTATTTCGCAGCGACTTTAAATCTAGTTTGCTAATGAGTCTTAACGAAGTAAAAAAGAAGTAGATTTTGTACTGCTTAATTTCTTTTAATTAAGCTAAATTTACTTCTTTTTTACGAGTTTAGACGAATCAAACTAAATTTAGGAGCGAAGAAACAATTTTATCTCCCACCCGCAAGTACCACTTAATAAATTCGATCACTCCGCTTTGAATGAAACAACTTTTGCTTTAAATCAGCATCAATATAATTATCAACCATTGCATCTAACATTTTATTACTAATCCGTACTTCATTATCTACTATATCTAACCAGATTGGTATACCACGACTATCTTGGGGAGTTAAAGCATACACAACTCTGGCCACAAAATCAAGCTCAGTTTGTTGCTCTTTTAGCATATCTAATCCAATTACCCCTGGATCCCGTGAAGAACGAAAAAAAGATTTTTTAAAGCCATGGGTTAAAGTTATATCATCTATTTTCATTATTTCTCTTTGCTTTAATAAGCCAAATAACAATTCACGATCATACATATTCTGCATTTTTTCAGGCAAAAAATCTTTTAAATTTTCACTAATTTTATGAGTTCCTATCTCTTCAATCACTCCTACTAATAAAACCTTTTCCTGCAAAGCTAACTCTACTAACTGTTCCCAACTTTCCTCAGCTTGGAATTTATAACGCGACAGCGAACCATCCATCATAATTAATTTAGGCTGCCATTTTCTGATACTCTCTTGAGCTACTTTAATTTCTAAATCAGCTAACAATGAAGAAGTTATTTTTCCAGCTACTTCTTGAGCATTATCTGATTCTTCTTTTTTCATTTTCTTAAAAACTTTATCCCGGTCACTCTCAATTAACGGACTAAATACTGTATGATTTACAACCTCATCCTCACTTTTAATAGTATTTTTAGCCAAACCCTGCAGCACACTTAAATAATGAGGATAAATTTTGCCCAAAGTATTAATCGAACCGTCGACTCCAATAATTGAACCTGATTGAGTCCACTGCTGTAATTCTTCTTGTTCTAAATCATTTAATATCTTAAATTGACCTAATTCATCTTTAATCAATTGGCGTAATTTAGATTCATCAATCTCTGATTTATAATCATATTTTTCCTTTAGATATTGGTTACAATCCTGCAATGATTCTTTTAATTCAGATGTTATTTCTAACATTCTATCACCTCATGCTTTATAAATTCTCTAAAATAAAAATCTTTCCTGCATGACACAGTTTCATTTTTTTCTAATTCATAGTAATTATTCATTCAAAATAATACTTTTTATTAAATACGACATTATAAGCGGAAAAAGAACTATTTAGAGATGTCGAAAAAAGTTTTTTTATAAAAAAATATTCTATCTGTTGACTTCAATTGCAATTTATGGTATTATTTAATTACAAAATATGTTTGTGGTTCTATTAAAATCAATTTAGGCAGTTGAAGCAGTTACAAAATAATAATGTAAAATTATTCAAATCAAGGTAAAAAGCTTTTTGATTTGTTGCCTAAATATAGGGCATCCTATATTTAGGAGGTGATAGAATGAAATATTTTAAAAGCTATAAAAAATTAATCAAAAATATTAAAAAGGAAGGTGGTGAAAATCCTGCTTATAGCAAAGACTATGCATATTCTAGATACAGGAAAAGGTTGTTGGAAATCGCTTAATAATTATAACCTAATAAGAAGAATCAATGTTCAAATAGCTTATATAGGGCAAAGCACCACGTAGAGAAAGGACTTTGCCTAGAATGTAAATTTAGGGACAAGGTAACACCTGTATCTTTCTAGTACCTTGATATTGTAGATATTAAGGGCAGCAGGGAAGATTATAATCAAGCGATTATACCTAACACAATCTAATCCTGTATGATTGTGGTCTATGTATAGTTTTGCATAGATTTTTATAAGCAGGGAATATATATGAAATCAACAGGTATTGTAAGAAAAGTGGACGAGCTTGGTCGAGTAGTTATTCCAGTGGAGTTGAGAAGAACATTGAATATTGAAACTAAGGATGCTTTAGAAATTTATGTCGATGAAGAGAAGATAATCTTCAAGAAATACCAGCCAGCTTGTATTTTCTGTGGTGATGCTGAAGATGTTATCAATTTCAAAGGAAAAAATATCTGTCCTAGTTGTTTAGACGATATTTCTGAAACTGCTCACGAAGATGCTGATGAAGCAGAAAGTGCTTAAACAAAAAAACATTATGGCTGAAATATAAAAAGCAGGTCCTAATTTCTTAGGAACCTGCTTTTTATTTATTGACTCTTATTTTAGTTGCAATCTGATAAACTTCACTTTTAGGTAAACCTCTTTTAGTAGCAACAATTTTTATTGCCTCTTTTTTAGTTGCTCCCTCTTTCATTTCTAACTTTACATGGTCTAAAATAGATAAATCATGCCAATTAACACCTGAGTCATCTTTGCTACCACCTTTAAGAACAATCACAAATTCTCCTTTAGGCAATTCGGTCTTAAAATAGGATAATAACTCTCTAATTGAACCGCTCTTTTTTTCTTCAAATTTTTTTGTTAACTCCCTACAGACTGCTGCATCTCTATCACCTAAAACATCAAGAATATCACGCAATGACTTTACTAAGCGCTTAGGAGATTCATAAAAAATCATAGTCCGTTCTTCATTCTCCAACTGCTGAAGATATTTCTTTCGCTCCCCTTTTTTACGCGGTAAAAAACCTTCAAAAGTAAATTTATCAGTTGGCAAACCAGAAACTACTAAAGCACTAGTCATAGCAGTTGGCCCGGGAACTGGTATCACCTCTATTTTCTGCTCTCTAAAGAAATTAACTAATTCATAACCAGGGTCAGAGATAGTAGGCATTCCAGCATCAGAAACTAATGCTATCTCCACTCCATTTTTAATCTTAGACAATAATTGCTTTTTCTTCTGAGTTGAATTATGTTCATGATAACTAGTTAACTTAGTATCAATCTCATAGTAATTAAGTAACTTTTGCGTTCTTCTTGTATCTTCTGCTGCTATTAAATCAACTTCCTCTAAAATTTCTAATGCACGTAACGTAATATCCTTTAAATTACCAATAGGAGTACCACAAATGTATAGTTTGCCCTTACTCATCTTTATCATCCTTAATTAGTTCGATTTTTTGTTTGCGAGTCAGTTGTTTAATTTTATATTCTCTTTTTTGAGCTGAGCTACGACTTTTAAATTGTTCTTGATAACAAAGTTCTACTGGCGTTCTACCTCTAGTATACTTAGCTCCTTGTCCTTGATTATGTTCTGCAATCCTTCTTTCAATATCAGTCGTATACCCTGTATACAGAGTATCATCTGCACATTCTACAATATATACATAGTGACTCATTGTCTATTCCTCCACATTATAAATCTCATTTATTTCTGTAGTATAATTACCTTCGTGGTCATAAATAAATAAAGGCGGAAGAACTTCTAAATTAGTTCCTCCACCTTTCTTAGCTTCTACTAATACTAAATCTGCTGGGCTATCAATAGTGGAATGAACCATTCTCATTCTTTTGCAGGTTAAATTATATTTTTCCATTAATGACATTAACTCATTCAAACGTTGAATACGATATACATAAGCAACTTTCCCACCATATTTAACAAGTTGATTACTTGTTTTAACTACATCTTCTAGCTTAGATTTCAATTCATGCCGAGCAATAGCAATACTCTCTTTAGGACTTACCTGACCGCTATTCTCTTTTAAATAAGGCGGATTACTTACAATATAATCAAAAGTTTCCGTTCCAAAATGATCTAGTGCATCTTTTAAATCTAATTCTAAAAAATCAAGTTCTTCTATTAATCCATTATAACGAGCACTTCTTTTAGCCATGTCGATCATTTGAGGTTGAATATCAATCCCACAAATCTTATTTAATTCATACTTTGCTTGCATCAAATGAGGAATTATACCTGTGCCTGTACCTAAATCTAGTACTTCAGATCCTGAGCTAGGGTTAATAAAATTAGCCAATAAAACGGCATCCAGAGAAAAGCAAAAATGGTCTGGATGCTGAATTAACTCTAAATTATCAATTAATAAATCATCAATTCTTTCTCCACTCTTTAATTCTATTTTTTCTGCTTTAACTTGTTTTTTCTTCATCATTTTCTTCTAAAACTCCCATACAGAATAGGCAATCCCCTTCTCTACTTTCCCCAAAATTGAAATGACAAACATGAAATCCTTCATTATAAAGTTGCTCTAAATTATCATGGTCTTCAATTTGTAATTCTTCCCTAACTTCCTCATTTTGATTCTCAAATAATAATTTCTTTAAATTATTATTTTCTTCTTTTAAATCTTTATTTTCTTTATATAAATCATAAACGGTATCTTTAATCTTCTGAAAGTCATTATTCATGCCCTGCAGTTGTTCCTGAAAATGAGCTAATAATCCAATAATCTCTTCCACCATAACCCCTCCACTACTAATTATTCATCATTTTTAGTTGTTAATTCCACGTTTTTAGCTTTAACTTCTAACTCCTCTTCTTTATCTTGCTCATCACTAACATCTACTTTTAAAGTTCGCTTCACAATATTCAAATCAGTCACTTCTCCCTGACCATAGTCTGTTTCTACTTCTTGCCCTATATTAGGCATTTCTTCTTTAGCGTTGCGATAATTCTGCACTTCATATTTTAAACAACACATTAAGCGCCCACAAATACCAGAAATCTTATTAGGATTTAAAGCTAAATCCTGTTCTTTAGCTAAATTAATAGAAATTGGATCAAAATCACATAAGAAAGTTTTACAGCATAATTCTCGCCCACAAGGGCCAATTCCTCCTAGCATCTTAGCCTCATCTCTAACTCCAATCTGTCTTAACTCAATCCGAGTTTTAAAGATAGCTGCTAAGTCTTTCACTAACTCTCTAAAATCAACTCTACCATCAGCAGTAAAATAAAATAATAATTTCCCTTTATCTAAAGTATACTCTGAACCGACTAAATTCATCGGTAAACCATGTTCGTCTATTTTATCTAAACAAATATCAAAAGCCTCATCAGCTTCTTCTTCATTCTTTTCAGCTTTACGCAAATCTTTCTGTGTCGCTCGTCGCTTTATATCTTTTAATGGTGAATCAAGTTCAGATTCATCAATTTCTTTTGAATCTATTACAACTTCACCAATTTGAATTCCTCTAATCGTCTCTGCTACTACTTGGTCACCGACAGACAAATTCTCTCCAGCCGGTTTAAAATAATATACTTTATGAACTGGTTTAAATCTAACTCCTACTACATTAGTCATTTTATAATTAGAACCTCCTTACCCGCTTCAATTTCAACAACATAACCTCTAATGATAAACGCAAATTAACATTATAATTTTTGATCAATTCATTACTATTTTCTAGAACCTCTATTATTTTTTCAATTTCTTTTGCTTCAAATTCTACTAAGTTATGCTTTAATTCATCTAAATAATCAGCATTAATAATTTTATCCTCTTGCCCTAAATCAAGCAATAATAGATCACGATACCAAGTAATCATTACTTCTAAAATTTGATTAATTTCATCTTTATAATTTAATAAGTCCTGTACTTTTTCAAACAACTGTACCTTATCTATATTAGGAAAATTAACTAAAAATTCAATTACATCTTCTCTTCTTTCTAACTGTTCCTCATCTTCAATCAACTGACAGGCATAATCATAACGTCCATCAGCTAAAGAAGCAATTAATTGTCCTTTAGCAGCTGTCAAATCATAGTCTTCAATTAAATTTTCCTTAATTAAATCATAAGGAATTCTCTTAAACCTAACTAATTGACAGCGTGATATAGTAGTTGCTAATAATTGATTCAAATTATTAGTCAACAAGATTATTATAGCATAAGAAGGGGGTTCTTCTAAAGTTTTTAATAATGAATTAGCAGCTGATAATGTCATATCTTCAGCTTGATAGATGATATATACTTTCTTCTTACTTTCATAAGGCTTATACATGATTTCTTGCTGTAATTCTCTAATCTGCTCAATTTTAATTGAAGCACCTTCGGCTTTAATCTCTTTAATATCAGGATGATTATCATTATTAGCCTTACGACATGATAAACACTCATCACAAGCATCATCCACCTGGTTATGACAATTAGCTGCTTTAGCAAATTCAAAAGCAGTCGTACCTTTTCCTACCCCTTGCTTACCTGTAAATATATAAGCATGACTCAATCTATCTTTATTTAGAGCATTTTGCAAAATAGTAATTACTGTTTCTTGACCTAGCACATTATCAAAAGACATCTCGATACTCCTTTCGCTCTATCTATACAAATCAACCAACATACCTCGTACTTCATCTAATTTATCCAAAATATCCAACTGTGGTTTTTGGTCTTCTACAATCATTTTAGTTACATCTTCTAACGAACTATCAATAGATTTAACCAAACTCTGCACCTTCCCCTGAGTGGGACTATAATCATCTTCCACTTGATACATTTTTTCCACAGCTTCTTCCACAAAATTTTGCACCATATTTTTATATTTTAATAATTCACTAAAAGTCCTATGCTTTGCTAATTTATCTCCCTGTTGGTCAATCATCGTTAATAAATCATCTAATTTTGCTTTTATCTTTTCACCATGAACCTGTTTTAATTCCTGCAAAAATGATTTTTCAACTTCTTTTGTCTTAGCAGACTGTTCTGCACCACTAACTTTAGTATTTACCTTATTTTGCGGTTTATTATCAACTTTTATTCTGGGCATACTATCGACCTCTCTTTTAGAATCTGTTTTATTTGCCCAAAAACTTCTTTCTTAGCTTTATTTCCATCTACTACTGCAATCCGTTCTTCCTGCTCGGCCAACTCTAAATAACCCTTTCTAACCTGCTGATGAAATTCAATTTTTTCTGCTTCAATACGGTCACCAGCCTCATTAGTTTTAGCTGTTGTCTCCTTGGCCCGCTGTAGTGAAACAGCAGGATCAAGATCTAATAAAAGAGTTAAATCTGGTGTTAAATTATCCGTAGCTATGCTATTTAACTTTTTTACTACTGAACTATCAAGCTCACGAGCAAATCCTTGATAAGCCCAAGTAGCATCAATATATCTATCACTAATCACAATCTTTCCATCCTTTAAATTAGGAATTATCACTTCTTGCACATGTTGAGCTCTATCAGCAAGATAAAGCATCAATTCAGCTTTAGGTACTAATTTATCATATTTAGGATCTAATAATATCTGTCTTATTTTGTTACCAACTTCTGTATCACCTGGTTCATAAGTCATTATAACTTGATATCCCAAGTCCTGCAAATAATTTTTAACTAATTGTAATTGTGTCGATTTACCTGAACCCTCTACACCTTCTAACGTAATAAATTTACCATGCATAAATTTTCCTCCAACTAATTTTATAATCTTATTTTATGTTCTTCTAGATAGTAATAAAAAATTCCTTTACTAAAACAAAATAATTAAGTCCAAGATTCAAAATTAAACTCTGATTCATACTTTAATTTTTACTTAGCCTTATACTCATACTTAATAAAAAAAGACCCCCACAAGGAGGGCCAAATAACAATTGCTTTTAATTATCTGCACTATAGTTAGGAGATTCTTTAGTAATATTTACATCATGCGGATGACTTTCTTTTAATCCTGCATTAGTAATTCTCACTAATTCTGCTTCAGTTCTTAATTTTTCAATATCTGCTGTGCCACAATATCCCATTCCTGATCGTAATCCACCTACTAATTGGTATAAAGTATCAGACAGTTCACCTTTATAAGCTACTCGACCTTCAATACCTTCAGGAACCAATTTCTTCTTCTCTTCTTGGAAATAACGATCTTTACTTCCTTCCTGCATGGCACCAACAGAACCCATACCACGATAGACCTTATAACTTCTTCCTTTATAAATCACTTTCTCACCAGGTGCCTCTTCAGTTCCTGCTAATAAACTACCTAACATCACAGTATTAGCACCAGCAGCAATAGCCTTTACAACATCACCAGAATACTTAATACCACCATCAGCAATCACTGGTACATCAGATTCAGCAGCCGCTTGAGCACAATCATAAACAGCAGTTATCTGCGGCACTCCAACTCCAGCTACCACTCGAGTTGTACAAATAGAACCAGGGCCAACTCCAACTTTAACTGCATCTGCTCCAGCTTCAATTAGAGCTTTTGTAGCTTCACCAGTGGCAACATTACCCGCTACAATATCTAATTCAGGATATTTTTCCTTAACATTACTAACTCTATCAATTACTTTCTGCGAATGACCATGAGCCGTATCAATTACTAGAACATCTACTTCTGATTCTACTAATGCTTCAATTCGCTCCCAACTTTTATCTCCTAATCCTACTGCTGCACCAACTAATAATCTACCCTGTTCGTCTTTAGCAGCATTAGGATATTCTTCTGCTTTTTCAATATCCTTAATAGTAATTAAGCCTTTTAGTTTATTGTTTTCATCAACTAAAGGTAACTTTTCAATCTTATTAGCTTGTAAAATTTCTTTAGCTTCTTCTAAAGTAGTTCCTACAGAACCAGTAATTAAATTATCAGAAGTCATTATATTACTGATCTCTTGTTGATAGTCCTTTTCAAATATTAAATCACGATTAGTTAAGATTCCAACTAAAGTCATATTATCATCAACTATTGGCACCCCAGAAATATGATAGCGAGACATTAATTCTTCAGCTTCATAAACCTTATTATCTGGATTTAAATAAAACGGGTTAACAATTACTCCATTTTCAGATCTTTTTACCTTATCTACTTCTTCTGCTTGTTCTTCAGGAGACATATTCTTATGAATAATTCCCATGCCGCCTTCTCGAGCCATAGTAATTGCTAATTCTGCTTCAGTAACTGTATCCATTGCTGCACTTAAAACCGGAATGTTCAAATCAATATTTCTTGTCAAAGCCGTAGAAGTATCAACTTCCTTAGGTAATACATTCGAATGAGCTGGTCTTAATAATACATCGTCAAAAGTTAAACCTTCTTTTACAACTTTATCCATTTTATCACTCCTTATTATTAATATTTGTAAACTACTACAGAGATAAAACTCGATTTATATTAAAATTATATCTATTCCCTACTCTCTACTAAACTATAATTTTAATTTTTAATCTATAAAAAATAACCTTACTTATAACCAGGGGATAAAATAAATTGCAAAAAATGTAATTAATCTGGGTATAGTAAGGCTTAATAATAGAAATTCCGTAGTCAAATGGTTTAAGGCCATTTGGTAGAAACTCTCGAGCCGGATCCCCGAAGTTATACGAAAAAATATTCAATTATGATTTTCTTAAGTTTATCAAGTATCTTAATTAATGTCAAGAATAAGTGATTAATAGGATTACCTCAAAATTAATCATCTTGAATTAAGTTTTGAATTACTTTTACAGCTTTTTCTGCATCAGGGGCATAAGCATCAGCACCTATCTCTTTCCATAAATCTACTTGCACATTAAAAGGATATCCCCCCACTATAATTTTAGTTTCAATTTTTTCATTGGACCTTAACTCTTCAATTAATAAAACAGCTTCTTCTAAATAATTTCCCATTGTTACAGAAATACAAACTACATCTGCCTCTTTTTCAACTACAGTTTCTATGATATCTTCTTTCGGAGTATTAGCTCCACTATGAAAAGTATCCCAACCTTCCATCTCTAATAAATCTGCTATCATCCTAACTCCTAACTCATGTAATTCATTACCTACACAAGTAGTTACTGCTTTATAACCAGTTTCTTCTGAATTTAAAATATATGGATATAGCCGAGCCATAATTAATTGAGTTACAGAAGTACAATAATGTTCAGTAGCTACATTTATTTCATTTAACTGCCACAGTCTTCCGATTTCTTTTTGCACAGGTTCAAAAACATGTAGATAAATATCCTTAACTCCTAATCCTTCTTCTATAGCATTTTTAATTAGTTGATATGCCTCTTCTCTATCAGCAGTTAACAGAACATCTAAATAGTCAACTGCTAAATCATAATACGGTTTTCTTTGCCGTAAAAAACTCTGCTGCTTAGTTTCCTTTACATTCAATTATTTTAAAGCAGCATCAATATATTCTTTCATGATCTCTACTTCTTCTTCTTTAAATTTTTGAGTTGCAATATCTATTAAAACATCTAAATCTTTCTTCAAATTATTAATAGAGTAGGAACGACTAGTAAATAATTCTGCAGCCCAATTTATATAATCACTAAATAACTCTATACTCCCTACTTTCATAGTCTCAGCTAAATAAATAATACATTCATCAATATTCGGTAATGATTCATCAGAACGAATCTCCCCTCTAATAGTATTATACTTTTTACTCAAATCATCTTTAGCTGCTATGATTTTTTTACTCACTATAGAAGAGTCATTAGTCATTATTATCACCACCTTTAGTTTCTAAGTATTTTTTAATATTAAACAAGTTATATCATCCTGAAAATTATCATTAGTAATAAAAGATTTTAGGTCTTCTTCTATTAAATCTAATAATTTTTGTGGACTTAATTCTTTATTAGCTAAAAGAAGATCTTTTACTCTTTCTTTCCCATAGCGACCAGTTTCATTTTCTTCTTCAATCAATCCATCAGATGTAGCAAATAAAGTAGTACCAGGCAATAACTTTATAGTTGAAGTCGAAAAATCATAAACTGATACAGGAATAGACTTAGAAATTGGCAAACCATGTACTTTTAAATCATTAATTTTACCTTGAGAAGAAATCAAACAAGGAGTAATATGAAACCCGCCATTACTGAAAGTGATCTCTTTTGTTTCTTTATCTAATAAAAAGAAAGAAACACAGAAAAAATAGTCATCAGGAAATGCTTCACCACGATAACTATAATTAATATACTCTAATAATTCCACAAGTGAAATATTATTTTTATTATCTAATAAATAATTATTAATTGTTTCACGTAAAAACACATTTAACAATGCCCCATCTAATCCATGACCTGCAACATCAATTAAATAAAACAAAACTTCATCCTCTAATTCAATAAAATTATAAAAGTCACCACCTAATTCATGAGCTGAAGAATAATAAGTCCCAAAAGAAAGACCAGATATTTCAGGTGAATCATTTGGAAAAAAAGATTCATGCAATTTTGCAGCCTTAGCTAATTCTTCATCTAATCTCTTTTGTGTCTGCTGCAATTTATCATTTTTCGCCTCCAATTTTTTAGAATAAAATTCTAATTCTTTATTTTTTTTTAGTTAGTTTACGCTGTAAATTAACTAATTCATTATTTAATTTACTCATATCTTCATAAGATTTAACATTAGATTTATTATCAAAATCAATTTCTTGGCTAATTACATTTTTCCCATCTAACAGTCTTTTTTTAATCAACTCTCGAATATAATTAATATATTTATTATTTACTTTTGCCATTTCTTCATAATAAAGCAAAATACTTTCTACATTATCAACTGCTAAGATTAATAACTTTTCCTCTTCTATTTTTATACCATGAAATTCCATTGGTAAAACTTTATTTTTTAAATCAACATTTAACTCCCAATCAAAAACAATTTCTTCAGTTTTAATCTTTTTCATAAAATTTAACCCTTTTTCATAAGTTCCCTCTTTCACAAGAAAAGAAAAAAACCCACCTTTATTTAAATTCACCACATCTAAGGTATTATATATAACCTCAGTAATATAGCCTTCTAAATTACACTTTATAATAAATCCTCCGTTTTTTTCTACATTCTCTATCCCCAACATAAAATACTTCACCTCCTTAAAACTTTAAATATATTTCAAATTTTTAACACGTAGCTATTATATTAAATTAAACAAAAAGAAATTTTTTCCTTTTTTATTAGAGACAAAATAAAAAAAGCTACCCTGCCGTCAGGGTAGCTTTTTTTATATGATTTATTATTTATTTTTTTATTTATTTATTCTTCTTCAGCTTCGCCGCACTTCTTCAAGATTTCATTCCATCTTTTATCAACATGCTCTTGAATTTCTTCAATCATATGCTTATTCTTAGGCTTGAATAAGTGCTTAAATCGACCTTGTCGTTCTAACCAATCAGTAATTGGCTTCTTTTCTTTTGGCTTATAGTTTAGAGTCCACTCGCCATCTTCAACTTCAAATAGCGGCCAGAAACAAGTATCAGCAGCTACTTTAGTAATTTCAATACTTTCTTCTGTCTTACTTCTCCAACCACGTGGACAAGTAGCTAACACGTTAATGAAAGCTGGTCCATCTACTTCAAAAGCCTTCTTAGCCTTTCTAATTAAATCATTAGGCTTAAATGGAGAAGCTTGAGCAACATAAGGAATTCCATGAGCAGCTACAATATCAGTCATTTCTTTTCGATATTGTTCCTTACCTGGAACTTCTTCACCGGCTGGAGAAGTAGTAGTACTTGCTCCTTTAGGTGTAGCACTAGAACGTTGGATCCCTGTATTCATATACGCTCCATTATCATAACAGACATATACCATATCATGGCCACGCTCTAAAGCTCCTGATAAAGATTGAAAACCAATATCATATGTTCCACCGTCTCCACCAAAAGCAATAAAGTCTTTATCTTCATCTGCTTCTTTTAACTTGCCTTGTTTTTTAAGAGAACGATGAGCAGCTTCAGCTCCACTAATTGTTGCAGCTACATTTTCAAATGCGTTATGAATAAAGGAATCTTCCCAAGCAGTATAAGGGTAAATAGTAGTAGAAACCTCTAAACAACCAGTTGCTGCACCAACAACAGCTGGATTATCACTAGCATTCATGATCAAACGTGTTACAGTTCCTGCACCACAACCAGAACACAATCTATGTCCACCACTTAATCTATCTTCACCTTTAGCAATATCTTTTAAACTCATCATTTCCACCTCCTATTCTCTTACACCAAGATGTTGTACTCGGTCTTCAACAGTATTAGTTTCAACGATTTCTTCTAAGTCTTTATATACAGATTCAATTTCTTCTACTTTAAGATCTCTACCACCTAGACCATAGATATAGTTCACTGCTTCAACATCAGCACCCATATCATATAGAGCAGCTCTTACATCAGCAAATACAGGGCCACCAGTTGTAGAGAATGTTTCCGCTCTATCCATAACAGCTACTGCTTCAAGATCAGCTAAAGCCTCAGCAATTTCTTCTGCTGGGAATGGACGATATAGTCTGATCTTTGATAGACCAGCTTTGACACCATTCTCTCTTAAATTATCAACAGCAGTTTTAGCAGTTCCTGTAGTAGAACCTAAAGCCACTACTGCAACTTCAGCATCATCTAATTTATATTCTTCAAATAATCCGTACTCTCGTCCAGATAATTCTTCATATTCTTCAGCAACTTCTAACACAACATCTTTTACATTTTCTGCAGCTACAGCCTGCTGCATTTTGTGTTCAAAATAGAAGTCTTGTAGATCTAATGGTCCTACAGTCACTGGATTTTCAGAATCTAATAGAGGATTTTCAGCATGATATTCCCCTACGAAGTCTTGTACATCTTCATCAGCTAATAGATTAAGATTTTCTACAGCATGACTGATGATAAATCCATCCATATTGACCATAGTAGGTAACATTACATCTTTATTCTCAGAAATTTTAACAGCTTGAATAGCATTATCATAAGCTTCTTGAGCATTTTCAGCATATAATTGAATCCATCCTGAATCACGAGCTCCCATTGCATCACTATGGTCACAGTGAATATTAATTGGACCACTTAAAGCTCGATTAACTACAGGCATTACAATTGGTAATCTAGTACCAGAAGCAATATAAAGAACCTCCCACATCAAAGCTAAACCATTAGCCGCTGTAGCAGTCATAGCTCTAGCACCAGAAGCAGAAGCACCTACAGTTGCACTCATAGCACTATGCTCACTTTCAGTAGGTACAAATTCAGTATCTACGTCCCCATCATTTACGAATTGAGAAAAAGTCTGCACAATTGCAGTCTGCGGGGTAATTGGATAAGCAGCAACAACATCTGGATTAATTTGTCTCATTGCTTGAGACATTACTTCATTACCAGTTAAGGCAACTTGTTCTGACATTTTATCTCCTCCTTTCAAATCTTTGCGTTATTCTTGTTCCATAGCAATAGCATCTACTGGACATTCATGCGCACAAACACCGCATCCTTTACAATGGTCGTAATCAACACCAACAATTTCTTCATCTTCCGTCTCAATAGAAGAATCAGGACAAAATGCCCAACATCTAAAACAATTAATACATGTATCAAGATCAATAACCGGTCTTTGAGTTCTCCAACCGCCAGTTTCATATCTTTTGGCATTACCGGACTCTAAAATTAATCCACCTTCAGGAATTTCTTTATATCCATCTCCAGGTTTAACCATTAATTAGCCACCTCCTGATAGGCTCGTTTAATAGCAGCCAAGTTCTTTTCAATAACTTCTGGCTTATGAGCAAATTTCTTCTCTAATTCAGTTTCAATACCTGCTAAGAATTTATCGAATTCGATTAGACCAGTAGCTTTCATTAAACCACCTAACATTGGAGTATTAGGGAAAGGTCTTCCAATTTCCTTTTCTGCTACTCCATAAGCATCTACTGTCCAAACATCACCTTCAAAGTCTAATTTTTCTTTTATAGTTTTAGCATCTTCTTTACTATTAACCACAATCGTTCCATCTGCAGGAACACCTTCAGTTATATCAACAACATCTAATAGTGTCGGGTCTAAAACTGCTACAATACTAGGTTCTGTCACCTGACAATGTAGAGTGATCTCATCTTCAGAAATTCTGTTGTAGGCTAAAACAGGAGCCCCCATTCTTTCTGGACCATACTCAGGAAAAGCCTGAATATTTTTACCACTTTTAGCTGCAACTTTTCCTAATAAGATAGAAGCAGTCTTTCCACCTTGTCCACCACGACCATGCCATCTAACTTCAGTTAAGCTTGCCATCTATGTTCCTCCTTTCACAAAATAAGATTTTAAGTGACTGTGCCTAAGAAAATACTTTAAATTAAATTTAAATTGATTAAACTATATAGTCACTACAAACTACATTCTGTATTATAACAATAATTCCTCCAAATTTCTAGTAAGTTTTAATTTTCAGACTTTTTGACTAATTTTGTCATTAGTTGATGTTTATTCTCGTTCTTGTTGTTTCATTTTTAGTAAGTATTGATACTTTCTTTCAGCAGCCCCTAATAAATAAATTGCATAATCAACCAATTCAGGGTCAGAAACTAAATCAAAATATTTTCTAGCTTCTTGCCACTCTTCTTTAGCCCTTTCAATCTTTTCTTCTAATTGTAACTCGTTAAATTCTTCAGGCTCTTTAAATTCTAACCTATGATAATTAATAATAATCCCCCCTATTTAAAACAGAACAAACTCAATGATATAATCTATGTTTATTAGTTTATTATTAGCTTATCCAATCAATTACAAAAAATTCGTGCTAAGAAGTAAAAAATGGGCTAACACCGATTTAGTGAATAGTAATTAGTGATGAGTAAAGAGCAAAAAGAGAAAAGATTAAGAGTAAGAAGAAAACCTAAACATGACAAGCTTTAAAAAATTAGTAGATTTTTTAATAAACAATAATTATCAAATTATAAACAAGCACTTAGTTCAGCAAAAAATAACAAAGTAGCGGGGAAAGCCCCGCTACTTGATTAAATCTCAATTTTAAATTATTACTCTTCTGTTGCTTCTTCAGAATAATCCATTGCTGCATAACGCTGATACATTCTCCAACGATATTGAGCCTGCTTTTTATTTTCCTCTAATAATTTTTCAGCTTGCTCTGGATTAATCTTAGTTAACTGTGAATAACGTTTTTCAGTCATTAAGAAGTCATGATACTTATCCCAATCAGGATCTTTAGAATCAAGTTGTAATGGATTCTCTCCTTTTTCAGCTAAGGAAGGATCATATCTGAATATTGGCCAATATCCACATTCTTCAGCCATTTCAGCTTGCTCTTCTGCTTTTGTCAATCCACCCTTAACACCATGACTGATACATGGAGAATAAGCAATTACAAGGGAAGGTCCATCATGAGCTTCAGCTTCAATCATAGCTTTTAATACTTGTGATTGACTAGCACCATGAGCTACTTGAGCTACATATACATGACCATAAGCCATTGCCATTGCAGCTAAATCTTTCTTATTACCACCTTTACCAGAAGCAGTAAACTTAGCAATAGAACCAGATTGAGCAGCTTTAGAGGATTGACCTCCTGTATTAGAATAAACTTGCGTATCTACTACTAAGATATTAACATCTTCATCACTAGCAATTACATGATCTAGGCCGCCGTAACCAATATCATAAGCCCATCCATCGCCACCAATCATCCAATTAGACTGCTTAATAAGATGATCTTTAACTTCTAATATCTGCTTAGCATCTGCACAAGATGTATTTTCTAAAGCAGTAACTAACTGAGCTTTTATTTCTTTACTCTTAGCACCACTATTTCTATTCTTCATCCATTTTTGATATAGATCTTTTAATTCATCTTCTACATCATCAATAGTTTCATTCATGATATTTTCAATACGATCTCTGATTGTTTCAGAAGCAATACGCATTCCGAAACCAAACTCAGCATTATCTTCAAATAATGAGTTGGCCCAAGCTGGTCCACGTCCATTATCATTTTTAGTAAATGGAGTTGATGGATAAGAACCACCATAGATTGAAGAACATCCTGTTGCATTAGCAATTGTCATTCTATCACCAAATAACTGCGTCACTAATTTAACATAAGGAGTTTCTCCACAACCAGCACAAGCTCCTGAAAATTCAAATAATGGCTTAGCGAACTGTGAACCTTTAACATTTGAAATTGACATTTTATCATCTTTATAAGTTACTTCATTGAACATATATTCTGCTTTTTCATCTTCATTAGCATCAAGAGATTCTTTAATTGGAACCATTTCTAATGCTTTTTCTGGTGCAGGACAAACATTTTCACAAACTCCACACCCAGTACAATCTAAAGTTGAAACTTGTAATCTATATTCTAATCCATCTAATCCTTTACCAAGCGGCTTAATAGTTGTAGTACCTTCTGGAGCATTAGCCACTTCTTCTTCATCCATTAAGAATGGTCTAATTACCGCATGAGGACAAGCAAAAGAACATTGATTACATTGAATACAATTATCCGGCTGCCATTCAGGAACAAAATTAGCAATGCCCCGCTTTTCATAAGCAGCAGTACCATTAACCATTGTTCCATCTTCATATCCTTCAAATGCTGAAACTGGTAAATCATAACCTTCAATTGCATTAATTGGATCAGCAATATTTTTAACAAAATCAGGACGATCTTCATCTGCAGAAGTTTCTTCTTCTACTTCTAAATCTGCCCAAGCAGAATCAACTTCAATTTCTTCTAAACCTTCAGCACCTTTCTCAATTGCTTCCCAGTTCATCTCAACAATTTCTTGCCCTTTACGTCCGTATGCTTTCTCAGCATAATCTTTCATTAATTCTTGTGCTTCATCATAAGGCATAATCTGTTCATTTAACTTAAAGAAAGCAGACTGGATAATAGTATTTGTCCGATGACCTAAGCCAATTTCTTGAGCTAAAGTAAGCGCATCAATAATATAGAACTTAGCATCTTTTTTAGCTAACTTTTTCTTCACACTATTAGGCATTTCTTCTACAATTTCTTCTGCCTCAGAAACTGTATTTAATAAGAAAGTTCCACCTTCACTCAATCCACTTAGCATATCATACTTACCTAAGTAAGAATCAGTAGAACAAGCTACGAAATCTGGATTAGATACTAAATAAGTAGAGCGTACTGGTTCTGGGCCAAATCTCAAGTTAGACCGAGTTACTCCACCAGACTTCTTAGAGTCATAAGCAAAATATCCCTGTGCATATAGGTCAGTATTGTCACCAATAATCTTAATTGTATTCTTATTAGCACCAACAGTACCATCTGAACCTAAACCATAGAATAATGCTGCTGTAACATCATCAGATAATACATTAACATCTTCTTCAACTTCTAAAGATAAATTAGTTACATCATCTTCAATACCAATTGTGAAGTTATCTTTAGCTTCTCCCACTAAATTATCATAAACAGCAATAATTTGAGCCGGATTAGTATCTTTAGAAGATAATCCATAACGTCCACCAATTACTAATGGCGCATCTTCTTTATTAGCAAAGACTGACTGTACATCTAAGTATAATGGTTCTCCCGTAGAACCAGCTTCTTTTGTTCTATCTAAAGCAGCAATTCTTTCTACTGTTTCTGGTAATTGATCAAGGAAGTATTTAGCACTAAATGGACGATATAAATGAACCGTCATCAAACCTACTTTTCTTCCCTGCTCATTTAAGTAATCAACTGTTTCTTCAATAGCTTCAGTAACTGAACCCATTGCTACAATAACATCCGTTGCATCTTCTGCACCATAATAAACAAATGGAGCATACTCTCGACCAGTTTCTTCAGAAATTTCCTCCATATATTCCGCTACAATATCAGGTAACTGATCATAATATTTATTCTGAACTTCTTTAGCCTGGAAATAAACATCATCATTTTGCGCTGAACCACGCGTTACTGGATCTTCAGGATTTAGAGCATTATCTCTAAAGTCCTGCACAGCATCTCTATCTAATAACCGATCATATACTTCATAATCCATCATTTCAACTTTTTGAATTTCATGAGAAGTACGAAAACCATCAAAATAATGGATGAATGGTACTCTGCCTTCAATAGCAGATAAGTGAGCAACTCCACCTAAGTCCATAACTTCTTGGACTGAGCCACTAGCTAACATAGCACAACCAGTTTGACGTGCAGCCATTACATCTTGGTGGTCACCAAAGATAGATAATGCTTGAGAAGCAATTGATCTTGCCGCTACATGAACAACACCTGGTAATAATTCACCTGCTATCTTATACAAGTTAGGAACTTTTAATAATAAACCCTGTGATGCAGTATAAGTAGTAGTCAATGCTCCGGCCTGCAAAGAACCATGTACTGTAGCAGCAGCTCCTGCTTCTGACTGCATTTCAACTACATTAACCGGCATTCCAAATAAGTTTTCTTTTCCTTCTGAAGCCCATAAATCAACATACTCTGCCATCGGAGATGATGGTGTGATAGGATAAATACCAGCTACTTCAGTAAACGCATAAGAAGTATACGCAGCAGCTTGGTTTCCATCCATAGTTTTCATTTTTTTCGTCATAAATTAATTTTCCTCCCATTTTTTAGAATAAAACCTGATTAAAATAAAGTGTAATAATTCTAGTATACTAAAGGGATTGATAGTAGTCAAATAACATAATTTTCAGACAATTATTTTTTAAACCATAAAAAGGTAAAAACTCAGCTACCTCAATGAGGCAGCTGAGTTTGAAAGATCATTTATTCAATTTCTTGTCGCCCTTCTAAGGCTTTAGATAAAGTAACTTCATCAGCATATTCTAAATCTCCGCCAACGGGCAGTCCATGAGCTATTCTAGTTACCTTAATTCCTAAAGGCTTCATCAACTGCGAAATATAGGCAGCAGTAGCCTCTCCTTCTACATTAGGGTCAGTTGCTAGAATAATCTCTTCTACCTCATCTTCTCTTACTCGCGGCAGTAAATCTTTTATCTCTATATCATCGGGCCCTACTCCATCAATTGGAGAAATAGCACCATGTAAAACATGATAGAGGCCATTATATTCCCCGGTTTTTTCCATAGCTACAATATCTTTAACACTTTCTACTACACAAACTAATTGTTCATTTCGCTTTGGATCATTACAAATATGACACGGATCATTCTGTGTTAAATTATGACATTTAGAACAATAAGTTAAATTCTCTTGCACTTCTGAAATAGAATTAGCTAAATTATTAACTTCAGCTTGATCCATTTCTATAATATAAAAAGCTAATCGCTGTGCAGTTTTTTTACCAATCCCAGGTAATTTAGTTAATTGACCTATTAATTGTGCTAAAGGCCTAGCATAATAGTCCATCGGCAAAACTCCTTACATACCAGGGATATTCATTCCACCTGTCAATTGTCCCATTTCTTGTTCCATCATATCTTTGGCTTTGTTCATAGCTTCATTAGTAGCAGCTAGAACTAAGTCTTCTAACATTTCAATATCATCTGGGTCTAAAACCTCAGGATCAATATCAATATCTACTACTTCTTGACCACCATTAACAACTACTGTTACTACGCCACCACCAGCAGAAGCCTCTACAGTTTCATTCTTTAATTCTTCCTGCTTCTGTTCCATTTTACTCTGCATCTTTTGAGCCTGCTTCATCATTTTTTGCATATCCATAATTATCTTCCCCTTTCAATAAATTGATTAAATTTATTTTTGGTCTAGCTTTTCTACCTTTACAACTTGACCAGAGAACAATTCTAATGCTTCCTTAACTAAAGGATGATCTCTAACTTTTTCTTCTTCACTTTTCTCTTGTTGCTTATTATTATCAGCAACAATACATTCAATCCGCAAGCTAACTCCTAAAAGCTTTTTTAGCGCTTTCTCAACCACCTGTTTTTTATTTTCAATTTGATTTTTATGAAACTCATGCTTAAATGCCAACAGCAGTTTATTATTCTCTATTTTAAATGGTTTTGCATCTCTTAAAAAAGCTGCTAGTTTCATATCCTGTTTCTTTAAGTAGTCTAAAAATTCATTCCACTGACTCTTAATTTGATCGATTTCTACATCTTCTGGTGCATCTAAATCAGCTACTTTAGAGTCTTTATGTTCATGTTCTGTATGATTTTGCGATTTTTCATCATTCTGTTTAGGAGTAGTGGAGTTAGCTTGCTTCGCTTGTTGAGAAGTTGACTTGCTGCTTTGCTGCACCTGCTGCTGTTTTTTATTTTTTTCTTCATCTTTAGCTTGGTCTTGTTGCTGAGATACTATTTGACCATTAGCAACTTGCTCTTCTAATTTAGTTAAACGATTCAAAATAGTATCCATTGATTTATCTGTTTCACTTTTAACTAATTTTATAATTCCCATTTCCAAAATCAAACGTTGTTGGGTTGTTTGTTTTAAATCATAACTCATTTCGTTTAAAATTTCAATCCAACGCAGTATTTGACCAACTAATAAATCACCAACTAAGGATTTTAGTTCTTCTTTTTCATCTGCACCTACTTCAATTAATTTATTAGTATCTGTACACTCTTTCAATAACAGTAAATTACGAAAATGATGAATTAAATCATCTACAAACTGAGAGATATTTTTTCCTTGTCCAATAATATCACTCACTAAATTTAATGCTTCTTCTACATCATGGTCAATCATGATTTTAGTTAGTCCAATTAAAATATCCCGATCTACCATTCCTAATACTGCACTAACATCATCTATTGTAATTTCTGATCCAGCATAAGAAATAGTCTGATCTAAAATACTAATGGCATCTCTCATTCCCCCGCCAGCATTTCTAGCAATTGCTGACATGGCTTTGTGGGAAATTTCTACTTCTTCTTGTTCAGAAATATATGATAAACGTTCAATAATATCATTAATAGATAAACGACCAAAATCAAATCTTTGACAGCGTGATAAAATAGTAGATAGTAACTTATTAGGTTCTGTTGTAGCTAAAATAAAAATAACATATTCCGGTGGTTCCTCTAAGGTCTTTAATAAAGCATTAAAAGCCTCAGTAGTTAACATATGTACTTCATCAATAATATATACTTTATAATTACCTTCGGTCGGAGAAAATTTAACCTTTTCCCGTAACTCTCTAATTTCATTAATCCCCCGATTAGAGGCAGCATCAATTTCTAATACATCAATCGAATTATTATTAGTTATTTTATTACAAGCAGAACATTCACCACAAATATCTACTGTTGGTCCATCTTCACAATTTAGTGCTTTGGCTAAAATTTTGGCAGTACTTGTTTTACCAGTCCCCCGGGGCCCACAAAATAAATAAGCATGAGCAATCCGGTCTAATTTAATTGCATTCTTTAAGGTTTTAACTACATTATCTTGGCCCACAATATCAGAAAAAGTCTGGGGTCGCCATTTACGATACAAAGATACATAAGCCATATAAAATAGGACCTCCAATCAAATCATAATATTTTACAATTGCTAGTTTATCGAAAAAAATCAAAAAAACTCAAGTTAAATTAAGTATTTCATATATTTATTCAAAATTATTTATAAATAAAAAACTATAGTTATATAGTAAATGGCCGTGCATCTACTCTCACCTATTTCTCCCAAGCGTTACCTAAACAGTTAGCTCGAACCAGGTAACCCTACGGCACATGAGGACACTTGCTTACCGCTGCTTCCTTCCGGACCTGACGGGGTTCGTAAGGCCTCATTGCGTAGGACCCGATCGTCAACACCACTTATCTAGGCCAGACCTTAAAAGAAATAGGCTAAAGTAGACTTCAACCCTGCTAAGCGGATTGCAGGTTATAGGGCACCGCTACCACCCCGTTTAGCACGACCAAATTTATATAAAGGCAAATTGCCTTTATTCCAATATTAAATTAAACTGCACATTCTATTTTAACATTAAATAATCACTTAGTCAACACCATACAAAATTTTCCTATCAAAACTTTAATTTTAAATGGCGGAGAGGGAGGGATTTGAACCCTCGAAGGGCGTTAACCCTTACTCGCTTTCCAGGCGAGCTCCTTAAACCGGACTCGGACACCTCTCCACAATAAATTCAGTTTACAATTTACAGTTTATATTTAACAGTTAAAAACAAAAGCTTAAAAACAAATAAAATATAAGTTTAAGTCTAAGTTTAAGTTTAAGTAAAATTAAAACTCAATCTTAAAACTTTATTTAACAACTTAAGCTCATACTTAAACTTAAGATTCTCTTAATTTCACAAAGAAATCTTTCATCAACTGCTTACAATCAGCAGCTAAAACACCAGATTCTACTTCTAATCTATGATTTAATCTATCATTATTAGTTAAATTGAATACACTACCTGCTGCACCACTTTTAGGTTCTGGAGCACCAAATACTAATCTCTCTACACGAGATTCTACTAAAGCTCCAGCACACATGACACAAGGTTCAATAGTTACATACATTGTACAATCTAACAACCGCCAACCACCTAACTTTTCTACAGCTTGATCGATTGCTAAAATTTCTGCATGCGCAGTAGGGTCTTGATTACTTTCTTTTAAATTATGAGCCTTAGCTATTATTTCACTATCTTTAACAATAATAGCTCCAATTGGCACTTCTTCTTTAGCGAATGCTTTTTGGGCTTCTTCTAAAGCAATTTCCATATATTGTTCATCATTTTCACTCACAATTATTCACCATCATCTTAATAAATATTTAGTTTAAAACAACTGCTCAATCAACCCTGCCCTTAAGACTATATAATATTTACAAGAGATTGTCAAGTAAAATTTCGATTAAATACTTATTTTCTACAATTAGATAGCAATAATTCCTTATTTTATCGATAATCTTCTAAATTAATTACTTTATTATTATTTTCAACCACTGCTTCTTGTGCTTCCAGTTCCTTAACAAACTTTTCTAAATCATGTTTGATAGCTGGTTTTCCCTCAGCTTCATCTTCTTCTACTAACTGGTCTAAATAGTCTAATAATTCATCTGCTTCTTCATCACTTAAATCACTAATATTAATCAAATCCACTTCAGGATTGACTAAGCGATATAATTCCTGTTGATATTTAGGCAAAGTTTTCAAAAACTCAGTCTTATAATCCTCCTCTTTCATATTGATCAGATTTAGCTCTTTTTCTTCTTCCTCTGATAATTTCTCTTTAATTTTGCCATCTATTAATTGATTCAAAAACGTTTTAGCTTCCACTAATTCATCAATACTCCAATTTCCTACTATTTCATGTTTAAAAATACCTTGGTCTTCATCTTCTAAATGCATAATTGCCTTAGTAATTGACAAATCATCATCTAAATTTAAATCTTTGATATCCATAGTTAAGCCCCCTTATAATAAGCTATAAGTATTGATTCCATATTAAAAACTAAATTCCTTTTTAATAATTAACTTAAATACAAAAATTAATAATACCTGCCTAAACGGCAGGTTAATAAAAAAATATATAATAATATGGCGTGCCCGGGAGGATTCGAACCTCCAACCCCCTGATTCGTAGTCAGATACTCTATCCAGTTGAGCTACGGGCACAAGTAAATGGCGGAGAGAGAGGGATTCGAACCCTCGCTAGGACAATATGTCCTACTACAGGTTTAGCAAACCCGCCCCTTCAGCCAACTTGGGTATCTCTCCACAATATAAAATTAAAATGGCGGAGGGGGTGGGATTCGAACCCACGGTACGTCGGAACGCACAGCAGATTTCAAGTCTGCCACCATCAACCGGACTCGGACACCCCTCCGAATGTGACTCACTTAAAGATTATATATATTATACGGACAAATGTCAAGGATAAATAGTCTTTTTATCTAATTTATTTCGTTATTCTTCTTTAACTTTAAAAGATAATCGCAGTAATCCTTCAGTTAAATGTTCATTTTCTACTTGAATATTAGGCGGTGTCTTTAAATCTACTGGGGAAAAATTCCAAATGCCTTTGATCCCAGCTTTAATCATTTGATTAGCAACTTCTTGGGCTGAACTAGCTGGCACTGTAATTACTCCAATATTAATATCATTTTCAGCAATATAATCTTTTAACTCGACAACATCTTTAACAACTAAACCATTAATTTCTAATCCAATCAATTTAGGATTAGTATCAAAAATAGCTGATAAATAAAATCCTCTTTTTTCAAAATCTCTCGAATTGACTAAAGCTTGACCAATATTACCGACTCCTACTAATACCATATTACTTTTCTGTTGAATGCCCATTACTTCAGCTAAAGAATTATACAGTTTTTTTACATTATAACCATAACCCTGCTGACCAAAATTACCAAAATAGTTCAAATCCTGCCGCAACTGTGGAGCTGAAACTCCTACAATTTCCCCTAACTGCTGCGAAGAAATTTTTTCTCTTCCTTCATTTAATAATTCTTCTAAATAGCGATGATATTTAGGTAATCTCTTGATTACTGCAGCAGGAACCATAATTGATTCATCAGTTTCTTTTGTCATCCTCATCTCCCCCTCACAATCTGTGAAATTGCTCATGCCCTATTTCTTTAATTAGTTTTTGTACTTCTTTGTTTTCAACGGCTTCATTAACTTCTGCTTCTGCACCAAATTGATTGATGGCTTGAGTTGTTTTTTCTACATTCATTAACGTTGCTGGCCCCCCAGCACAACCACCTTCACAGCCCATACCTTCTATAAAACATCCTTTATATTGCCCTGCTTGAGCTAAATTTAGAGTCTGCACACACTCTTTTAATCCTTCAGCTTGAGTTTTATTAATTTCTTGCTCTGAATCCAATTTAGCAGCTGATCCCATAACTGCCTTAACTAATCCACCACTACGACCAAAAGTTCTCCCAGCATCAGAAACAGAGTCCTGTCTATTATATTCTTCAAGATCAAGCAAATTAATTCCTGCACCGACAAAAATAGATCCTAATTCTTCAAACGTAAGAACCCCAGCAACTTCTTCATAAGCAGCACCTTCATCTTTTTTAGCAATACAAGGGCCAATGAACACTACATTACTATCAGGTTGTTGCTCTTTTAACACTTTAGCAATAGCTACCATAGGAGAGACAAGACTAGAAGAATTCTCTTCTAATTGCGGAAAATGATTCTTGATTAAACTCAAAAATGAAGGACAGCAAGAAGTAGTTAAATAATCTTGTTCTTCAGGTATTTTAGATACTAATTCTTTTGTTTCTTCACTAGCTACTATATCTGCACCTACAGCCACTTCACGAACCTCGTCAAACCCTAACTCAATTAATCCTTTTTTTATTTGTCCAGAAGTCACCTGCGGGCCAAATTGTCCTACAAAAGATGGAGCTAAGACAGCAATAGTTTTCTCTTCTTTAATCCTTTTTATTACTTGTATGATTTGCGATTTATAAGTAATTGCTCCAAAAGGACAACTCTCGATACAAGAACCACAGGCAACACATTTATCCTGGTCAATCTCAGCTTGACGGTCATTGTCAGCTTTAATTGCTTCAACCTCACAAGCAGTTTCACAAGGACGACTCAACTCTAAAATGGCATTATAGGGACAAGCTTGTTTACATAAACCACATTCAATACACTTTTCTTGATCTATATAGGCTTTATTTTGCACTGTAACAATAGCATCTTGGGGGCAGGCATTAATACAGTTGTGGTCGACACAATTTCTGCAGGCATCACTAACCCGATACTTATCTAAAGGACAGCGATCACAAGCAATATCTAGTACATCAACTACTGGTTTTTCTATTTCATCTAAATTCCAAGCCTCCCCTACTAGTTCTTCCAAATTATCTTCTTGATTATTCGGCTGCAATCCTAAAGCAGATTTGATGCGGTCATTCACAATAGCTCTTTCTTTATGGACACAGCATCTATACCCTAAACCTTCTTCCGGAATTATTTCTTTAGGCAAATTATTTATTTTTTCTCTAATAGTTCCCTCTAATGCTAACTCAGCTACCTTACTAAACACTTTTCTCCTTAGTTTTGTTATTCCAGATACCTCTTGACTCATAATTCAACCCTCCAATTTAAATTTATATACTTTATTTCTTGCTAGACTGTTTACTTTTCACTATTTCAATCAATTCTTGCGGTGTTGCAGGAGCATAGACTTCACCAGCTACTTCTACTGCTGGAGCTTGATTACAATTATCTAAACAATTGACTGCTTCAATTTTTAATTCCACTTCATGTTTGCTTTTATATTTTTCCAAAGCAGAAACTAGATTTTGTGCTCCCATCAAATGACATGGAGTTCCTATACAAACTTTAACCTTCATTTTTTCCCCCCTCTTTATTAAAACCACTTTAGATTAATTTCTTTCCCTTTATCATTTAATTTAGCTACTAACTTTTTAATAATCTGATTTCTAATTGACATTTCTTCTGGTAATTTCAAACTTTGATGGGCTGAATTAACTGCCTGACCAACTAACAGATTAACATCATCACTAGTCAATAATAATTCAGCTAATTTAGTAGCACCATCTTTTTTATCCGGCAGATCTTCTTCACTTTCAGCTTCTTCTAATCTTTCTAAAGTTTTATTAAGTGTCAATAATCCTTCCGTTACTAAATCAATTCCTTCAATTTCTGAAGTAGGAGGCACATCTTGGTCATAATACTCTAACTTCACTTCTAACTCCTTATCTAATTCTCGAGCCACAATTTGAGCAGTTGTACCGCCACAAACTACTTTTTTATCCCCTTGCTCAATCAACTTTTGGACTACTTGATTATCTTTAGCTTCATCTTTAGGTGGACCAGTAAATAAAGTTACTGCTCTTTCTTCTCTAAATTGGGCAATAACTGCTGTAGTATCATCACCAGGTTCCATACAATAATAAGCTTCAGATAAATCAACAATTTTTTGGGCAAGTTCAGGAGTAGTGCCATATTTATCTAGATACTGCTTTAAATAATCATTAATCCCTGACCAACCTAAACCAAAATTAAGTAATCCCTCTATACCAGCATGAACTACTCCATCACTCACTAACATAACCATATCTCCTTCTTCTAATTTAAAATTTGCTTCTCTAACTTCTTTATCTCCTACTTGACGCTCACTCATTTCTAATTGAGAAACTTGACCACTATTATTAATAAAAAAGGAAGGGGGATTATCTATTTCAACTAAATAGCAACTACCATCATTAAAAATTTGTAACACAGATAAGGTAGAATAAGCTAGTTGACGTTCTTTACAAACTGGTAAAGTTTTAGTGATTGTTTCTACTGCTTCATCAATAGAAATACCATTTTCTAAAAGTTTACTCGCAATTTTAGTAGTTAAATTAGCTAGAATATTAGCTTTAACTCCACTCCCTAAACCATCAGATAAAACTATAATAGTGGATTGTTCATTACTAACTACTTCTACATTATCCCCACATAATTCCTCTCCTTTTTTAGATACATTAGCAACTTTTGTATCTACCTGCATGATTAAACCCCCTCTTCTTTCATCAACTCTCTTAGTTCATGTAAAATAACTTTAGTTTCTGAAGTTGATTCACCTAATAAACTAGCAATTTCTTGGGCTACCTTCATCTGTTTATTAATCACCTGATTAGCTTTTTCTAATGTTTCTTCTTTCATTTCAGCCACTTTCTCTTTTTGTCTTTCTCGATCTGTAACATCAGTTAAAATTCCAACTACCAATTCATAGTCTGCTAAAGGTAAAATAGATTTCTCTACAACTACATCATACTGCTCATATTCTACTTTTTTCTGAGAAATACGGCGTTTGTCTTCCCAAACTTTAATAAAGTCTTCAGGGTCTATATAGCGTTCTAATTTATTTCCAATTGGATATTCCTTGCGAAAATTAAACAATTCATTAGCTTTAGGATTGAACTTTTGAATTATCATATCTTTATCAACTACAATAATTGCATTAGGAGAAGATTTAACTATAATATCTGCTAACGACTCTAATTTTCCTTTCATATAAGGAATACACATTTTATTTTCAGCATAACCTTGATAAACTGCTATAGCTTTTTCTCGACACGTATCATAACCACAACCTCCGCAGTCTAATTCATCCTCGGGATTAAATTTACCTAATTGTGATAAAATAGACCTGATTTGATTTTCACTCGGCATCTCCTCTGTTTCTTTTTTATTTTTATAATCACGTTTTAAATTAATTTCTATCTTATCACTGTCTATTTTTCTCTCAGCCCTCTCTTCAGTTTTTAAAGCTTTAGTATAATTAATTATTTTTTCTTTGCGGGCATGTACGCCTGATTCTGAAGATAATCCCGGTCCATTAATACAACCTCCTGAACAAATCATTGCTTCAACAAATTGAGGTTCTATCTCTCCGGCTAAAATATCTTCAAAAGTATTTTTACACTCATCTAAACCTGAAACTGTTATTATTTCACTATTAAAAGTAGATTCAATATCTGCAGCTTTTAAAACTCCACTTTGAACAGGAAAAGAAGCAGCCCAAGAGGATAATTCATCATCAAAACTGCTACTTTTTAATTGCTGCAAATTTATATTATGTTTTGCAAACAATTCTTCTAATTGATTAAAAGTAATAGCTAAATCTACTTCTTCTGCAACCTGCCAAGTTACTTCATCTAATTTAGCTATACAGGGGCCAATAAATACAACTTCTGCATCATCATATTTATTTTGAATTAACTTACCATGAGCCACCATTGGTGATACACTATCTGCCAAATAAGAAATTAAATCTGGATAATGTTTTTCTATTAAATTAACTACTGCTGGACAGCAGGCTGAAATTACCGGCTTCCTTCGCTGTTCTAATAACTTCTGATAGTAATCAGCTATCTTTTCAGCCCCTACAGCAGTCTCTTCTACAGCACTAAATCCTAACTTTTTTAGTCCAGCTACTATTTGAGCAGGACCAGCATCAAATGCTGCTACAAAAGAAGGCGCTAAACTAGCTACTAATTTATTATTATTTAATTTCTGCTCTAAACTAGTTAACTGATTACTAACTTCCTTTGCATTTTGGGGGCAAACATCAATACATTGTCCACAATAAATACATTTTTCCTCTACTACTTCTGCTTGACCGTTTTTAATCCCAATTGCTTTTAAAGAACAATTTCTTACACAACGGTGACAATCTTCACAATCTGACTCACTTAAAGCTATAATTCCCATTATTGCTCCCCCTTTAATTGTTGGTAAAAAATTTCTTCAATATTATTCGGACTAACATTCTTGACAATTTGATTATCAAATTCAACAATTACTCCTTCAGTACACTGCCCACAGCAAAAAGAGGCTCCTAATTCAATTTCTGCTTCAAGATGATTCTTTTTTAATAATCTTTTTAATTTCTCTACAATTCTAGGTGCTCCTTTCAAATGACAGCTGCTACCAACACACACTGTAATCTTTCTCATAACTATCAACCTCTTTTGTGATTTTTTTAACAATAACCGCTAAAAAAATATTATCTACTCTTTGTTAATATAATATCATAGTTCTTTAATTCCTACAATCATAATCTCAAAGCAGAACTATTTAAAATTTTCTCACAATTAAAATATATTAAATTTCAAAAAATAAAAAAACATCCCGCTAGGGATATTTATTAAATGGCGGAGAGAGAGGGATTCGAACCCTCGCTAGGACAGTATGTCCTACTACAGGTTTAGCAAACCCGCCCCTTCAGCCAACTTGGGTATCTCTCCACAATATAAAATTAAAATGGCGGAGGGGGTGGGATTCGAACCCACGGTGCGTCGGAACGCACAGCAGATTTCAAGTCTGCCACCATAACCCGGACTCGGACACCCCTCCATGTAAACAGTCCACTGACTATTATATACCCCAACGATAGATTTGTCAAGAAATTTTAAAATTTAATTTCAACGACCAGTAAGATTATAAATTGTATCAAAATAAGCCCCAATTACAAGGATTAATTTTAATTAATATTAGTCCCCATAATTTCTTGACAATCGGGGTTTATCTATATATAATTCCTAAGTAGAAATAGTAAAAAAATAATTTTTAAAAAACTCTTGTGGAGGGGTTATCTAATGATTGATGACAATCTCGAAGAGGACATTGTAGAATGGATTCAAGACAAAGTTGAAGAAAGAGATGCTGATGGCGTAGTAATTGGACTTAGCGGTGGAATTGATTCTTCTGTAGCTGGTGCTTTAGGTAAGAAAGCATTTCCAGAAAACAGTTTAGGAGTTCTACTTCCTGCTGACGGAACAATTACTAAAGATGTTGAATATGCCAATATGATAGCTGATGAATTTGACCTAGATACAATTAAAGTTAACATGGAAGATGCTAACAACGCACTTGTAGATACATTTGAAAGTATTGATATCGAAAAGACTGAACGAAAACATTGGCCGCAGACTCAAATTCCTACACCAGATCCAGCATCACAAAATATTCAAACTCGACTAAGAATGATGACTCTTTACTATATTGCTGAAAAGAAAAACTATTTAGTATTAGGAACTAGTAATAAGAGTGAAATCCTTGCTGGTTATTATACATTACATGGTGATGGAGCTACTGACTTGCGTCCAATGGGCGATTTATATAAAACAGAAGTTTGGGAATTAGCTGAACAGCTTGGTGTACCGCAAGAAATTATTGATCGTCCTCCAACTGGCGGCTGCCGTGGAGACGAAACTGACCGAGACGAAAAAGAATTTGGTCTTGATTATGAAACATTAGATGCAATTCATGAAACAATTCATGAAGGTGGCGACTTAACTCAGTTCGATCAAGATGATGTTAATCGTGCTGTAGAATTATTTGCTGCTGCAAGAGATAAAGAACAAACTCCAACGTTTACAGTATAACTTATATACTATATACAAAGACTCCCAGTCATCTGACTGGGAGTCTTCTTTATTAAAAAATTATACTTTTTAGATTTTGATTTACTCTTTTAACTTGTTACTCTTTTCTCATCACTTGTCACTGAATAGGCTATAGCCTATTCTCTACTTTTGATAAGTTATTTTTTCTCTACCGCCCATATAATTTTTCAAGACTTCTGGAATTACAATCTCTCCATCTTCAGTCTGATAATTTTCCATAATTGCAGCAACTGTTCTACCAATTGCTAAGCCTGAACCATTTAAAGTATGAACATGCTTGGTATTAGCTTCAGGTTCTGGGCGATACTTAATTTCAGCTCTTCGAGCTTGGAATGATTTAAAATTACTGCAAGAAGACACCTCACGATAAGTATCATAACTAGGCATCCACACTTCTAAATCATACTTCTTAGCAGCAGTAAATCCTAAATCTCCTGTACACATATCCATGACTCGATATGGTAATTCTAACTTTTGCAAAATAGTCTCTGCATTCTCAACTAGCTTTTCAAATTCTTCTTTAGACTTTTCTGGCTCAACAAATTTAACCATCTCTACTTTATTGAACTGATGTTGTCTAATAATTCCTCGTGTATCTCTACCATGCGCTCCAGCTTCAGCTCTAAAACAAGCACTATAAGCAACATGATGAATCGGAAGATCTTCTTTATCTAAAATTTCTTCTCGATACATATTAGTAATTGGTACTTCAGCAGTAGGAATTAAATAATAATCCGTATCTTCTACCTTATACGAATCTTCAGCGAATTTAGGTAGCTGCCCTGTACCGTACATACTTTTTTCATGGACCATAAACGGTGGAAAAACCTCTTCATAACCATGCTCTTTCGTATGCACATCAATCATGAAATCAATCAAAGCGCGCTCTAACTTAGCTGCAGCACGTTTTAAAAAGGTAAATCTAGCTCCTGATACTTTAGCACCTTTCTCAAAATCTAAAATATCTAAATTAACACCTAAATCCCAATGAGCCTGAGGGGAAAAATCAAACTCTCTAGGTTCCCCCCAAGTCTTAACACATACATTATCAGATTCATCTTCTCCTAATGGAACATCATCCTGGGGAATGTTAGGTAACTGCAGCATGATTTCCTCTAAACGCTGATTATATTTTTTTACTTGCTCATCTAACTCTTTAATCTCATCAGCTACTGTCTGCATCCGGTCAATAATTTCTTGGGCCTCTTCATCTTTACCTTCCCGCTTTAATTCACCTATCTTTTGAGAAGATTCATTTCGTTCCTGCTTTAATTGCTCTACCTTTTGAATTAATTCTCTTCTTTTGTGGTCTACATCTTCAAATTCATCTATTGGCGCTGAAGTTCCTTTCTTCTCTAGAGCATCTTTAACTACATCAATATTATCTCTCACAAATCCTAAATCTAACATGATTCTCCTCCTTTATTACCTACAAACTCAACAAACTAAAGTCATTCATACCTTCTATTTCTAATAATTTATTCTTTAATTCTTCATCAAGTTGCTGGTCAATATTAATTACCATAATTGCTTTTCCTCCAGCTTGATTACGACCTAACTGCATACTAGCAATATTAACATCATTACTTCCTAATAATGTACCTACTTCTCCTACAATACCAGGCTGGTCTTGATGGTCAGTTACTAGCATATTACCCTGCGGAAGAATATCTACATCATAACCATTAATATCTACAATTCTTAATTCATCTTGATGGAATACAGTTCCTGATAATTCTCGTGTTTCTTCTCCATCATTAATTTTTATAGTAATTAAATTAGCAAACTCCTCAGTAGTAGTACTTGTAGTTTCAGCAATTTGAATACCTCTTTTTTCTGCAAATACTTCAGCATTAACTAAGTTTAGTTTCTCTTCTACTACTGGATCTAATAATCCTTTTAAAATAGCTGGAGTAACTAATTCTACTTCTTTATTAGCAATATCACCTTGATAAACAACTTCTATTTTTTCGATTCTACCGCCAGTCCAACCAGCATAAAATCCACCTAACTTTTCAGCTAACTTAATATACGGTTGTACTTCTTTAAGCTCTTCTGGCTGTAGTCGTGGTACATTCAATGGAGTCCTTGGCAATTCACCATTAAAGACCATTAGGGCCTGTTTAGCAGCTTCAATTGCTACATTATCCATAGCTGCTACGGTAGTTCCACCTAAGTGAGGTGCTAAAATAACTTCTTCTACATCAATCAAATTATAATCTTTTCCTGGTGGCTCTTCTTCGTGCACATCTAGTCCTGCTCCTGCTACTTTACCATTCTTTACAGCTTCTTCTAAATCAAATCTATCTACACACCCACCACGAGCAGCATTAATGATATAAACTCCATCTTTCATTTTAGCAAAAGTATCTTCATTAAGTAAATGTTTAGTTTCATCTGTTAATGGCGTGTGAATCGTTACATAATCAGAGCGTTCATATAACTCATCCTTGCTCACTAATTCTACTCCTAATCTTTCCCCTCTTTCTTCTGGAATATAAGGGTCATTAGCTATAACTTCCATATTAAAGGCCTGCGCTCTTTTAGCTACAGCTCCTCCAACTCGACCTAAACCAATAATTCCTAATGTTTTTTGATTTAATTCTACTCCTTGATATTTGCCGCGGTCCCAAATGCCTTCATTTAGAGCATTATTGGCCTGCACAGTATTTCTTGAAGTTGCTAACATTAAGGCCATTGCCTGTTCTGCAGCAGAAATAGTATTTTCTCCTGGAGTATTTAAAACGATAATCCCTTCTTGAGAAGCAGCATCAATATCAATATTATCATAACCAGAACCTGCTCGAGCAATCACCTCTAAATTTTCTGCTTTACCTAATACTTCTTCATTTAGTGGAGTCATACTTCGCAACACAATACCATTATATTTAGGGATTTCTTCTAATAATTCTTCATAAGATAATTCAGTGTTATACGTCACTTCAACACCATTTTCTTTTAATAATTCTCTTCCTGCTTCTGAAACCGGATCACTTACTAATACTTTTTTAGTCATTATTTTCTCTCCTCCTCGAATACTTTTTGGGCTGCTTCTAAACCAGTACCTAATTCAACATCATATCCTTCTTCTTTTAAAACCATTTCAATAGCTGAAACAGTAGATAAAGCATCTGTTCTACTAACATTTCCTAAATGACCAATTCTAAACACTTTCCCTTTTAAATGTCCTTTACTACCAGTCACATAAACATTATAATCTTCTTTTAATTTACTACTTAAAGCTGAGAACTCTACTTCTTCCGGCAATTTGATAGCACTAACTGTCTTAGAAGCTATCTCATCATCAACAAATGGTTCTAATCCAATTGCCCGCATTGCTTCTCTAATTGCCTTAGCAACTACCTTATGTCTATTAAATACGTTCTCTAATCCTTCTTCTTTAATCTCTTGCAGTACTTCTCTGAGCACATATAGTACTGATAATGCTGGCGTAGATGGTGTTTGAGAATCACGGTCATAACGATCTTTAGCACGGTTGAAGTCCCAATAAAAGGCTGGTAGATCAGAATCTTCAGTTGCTGCTAATGCTTTATCACTCACACTAACTAAACATAATCCTGGTGGAGTCATCAATGCTTTTTGCGAAGAAGTAACTACTACGTCTGCTCCCCATTCATCTGTCTTTAATTCAATTCCTCCTAAGGAACTAACTGCATCAACTAACAATAAAGCATTATACTTTTCAGCTAATTCACCAATTGGCTGAGGATGATTAATTACCCCAGTAGAAGTTTCATTATGTGTCATCAAAATTGCTTCATAATCTTCAGCAGCTAATTTCTCTTCTACTACTTCAGGGTCTACTGCAGTCCCCCATTCAAAGTCAATTCTATCTACTTCTACTCCGTATCTTTCAGCAATTGTAGCATATCTTTCTCCAAAAGCACCTGTACATAATGATAATACCTTATCACCTTCAGATAGAGTATTAGCAATTGAAGCTTCTAATCCTCCTGTTCCAGAACACGTTAAAATTAATACATCATTAGTAGTCTGAAACACATACTTTAATCCCTCTGTCACTTCCTCAATCAACTCGTCACATTCTGCCTCCCGGTGACCAATTATTTCATCTGCTCCTGCTCTTCTAGCGGATGCAGGAATAGGTGTTGGCCCAGGTAACATCAAAGTTCTTTTTTCTTTCATTTTCTTACCCCCTTCTCAATTCTCAACTCAAACTACTTACTACAAATAAAAAACTCTCCTCCTTCACAATCTAAACAAAGATTGCTAGGGACGAGAGAATTACTTGCTCGCGTTGCCACCCTAATTGATCAATTGACCCACTCAATTAGTAATGATAACGGTATTAAACCGGAATGGCTTAAATCACCACCCACTCCTAGGCGGATTCAATCTTCCATTATATCGACTCTCAGCAACCGTCGACTCTCTTAAATAATGAGAAAATTTACTCTTCCTATTCATCGTGTTTAGAGTTTATTTGATTTTAATGTTAATCATTTTTCTTAAGTTAATTATATATGATGGGATACTTAAATTCAAGTTACATTTTTAACTTTTATTAGTATTGAAGTTTTAAATTATCTAAATTAGTCTTCTCTCTTTGCTGAATTAACTGCTGATACATTATCTGAGACTGCTTGTTATTAGTCGGTAATTGTCCCTCAATTGCGCGTTTAAACAAAACATTTGTTAGCAGTTTATTAATTGAACCAAGTAATCTTTCAATTGGTGAAGCTTCATTATAATAAACTAAATTAGGCTCTCCTTTAATATTAGCTAATTTAGCTGTTCTATCTACAGCATCATAAAAAGTACCTAATTTATCTACTAACCCTAACTTTTTAGCTTTAGCACCATTATAAATTCTTCCATCTGCTAACTCCATTACTTCTTTTTTAGGCATATCTCTACCTTCAGCTACTGCAGTTACAAATTGTTGATAAACATTATCGACCATATCCTGCAGCATCTTTTTCTCTTCAGTAGTCATCTCACGATTTGGACTTCCGATATCTTTATGAGGACCACTCTTAATAGTTACAGAATCTACTCCAATTTTATCATATAAATCCTGCATATTAGTAAATTTCATTATAACCCCAATACTTCCTGTAATCGTTGAAGGGCTAGCGAAAATTTCATCAGCATTTGCAGAAATATAGTAACCACCTGAAGCTGCTACGTCTCCCATAGACACAACAATTGCTTTTTCTGTTGCTTGTTTAAACTTATCTAATTCTCTATAGATTGAATCAGAAGCAGCTGAACTACCACCAGGAGTGTTAACTCGTAATAAAAGAGCTTTAATGCTTTTATCATCTTTAGCTTTTTGAATTTGTTTCATTATATCACGAGAACTAGCCATTTCATTACCACCAAATACTCCACCACTACTGCCAGCCATAATTGGCCCAGTTACATTAATAACTGCGATATTATCTTTCCCTTTAGATTTATTGCCCATTGAACCAAAAGATTTAGTGATTAAAAATCCACCAACAATACCTAGAAAAATCAGAAATAATAAAGCAAACACTAAAAAACCTATAAATATCTTTTTAGTACTTAATTCCAAAATTTAAACCTCCCTATAAATTATTAAAACTAAATCTATCTAATCAATAATTAATAACCTATAATAATATTTACTCTTTACTTATTTTATTTAAATATAACTCACAAAATACCTTTTAAATAAATAAACAAAAAATAAAAAGTTCCGTAACGAATCCGCTACGGAACTAAATGAATTAGGAATCTGGCAGCGTCCTACTCTCTCGCAGGGCTGCCCCTACAATACCATCGGCGCTGGAGGACTTAACTTCTGTGTTCGAGATGGGAGACAGGTGT